>JAZKYJ010000001.1:0-14028 GCA_045612045.1 Paludibacteraceae bacterium
TATATCTCCTTTGACAGCTAGTTTATTAGGCGGCAGTGCCAAATATGTGCAACCTACTCCACATTGGATTATCAAAGACTCAAATCGTTTGCTTTCTGATGTGTACGATGAAACATACCCTATAGATGATAGTATATAAGATTTTTCAACTGCCATATAAAAGATCATTATGTACCATCCAAAAGCACGAGAAGAATACATAGCCTGCTGTAGATACTACAAAGGTGGTGATGAGGAAAACACATTGCCCAACGAGGATCATCTTTTGGCATACTACGAAAGATATTGGGTAGATGCACATTACGATGAAAATAAATTAGCAGATCTTAGAATATTAATTAAGCATTATAAGGAATTTAGACTAGCTCATTTTAGTCAGCAGGACGGTGCTCCTATCGCACTCAAAGCACTTATTTGGAGCAGATTCATGCACTGGGGATACAATGAGACACCTGACACATTCAAAACATGGTGGAATACCATGTACTTAAAAAAGACTTCCAAGCAAACCATCAATTAACAACAGATAATGGCAAACAAAAACCTCATACCACTTTCGCAAGCAGAAGAAACTATTAAGACTGCTATTCTAAAAAATAAAACCCGATAACTTGATTTGCATCAGAGGTTACCGGGAATAGCGCTGCAAAGGTACGACATTTTTTTGATACATACAAATATTTTGACGAAAAAATACAAAAATTATGAAATTCTCGCAATTTGAGCATATTATTTCCCCTAAAAGAGCAGAAAGATACCTCGCAGCTACAGGGCACCGAAAAAAGAAAACAATACTTTTATACAATGCCAATTTGAATCTTGCAAAGGAAATGTATGTTGTCATCAATTATTTTGAAGTTGCATTGCGAAATGCGATAGATGTATGCCTACAACAATCATTAGGATCTGATTGGCTAAGAGATTCCGTTATGCAGGGAGGTATATTTGACAATAAACAGTGTGAAAAGATGAAGAAAGTCATTTCCAAACGCTATCAGTCACTTTGTAAGGAAGGCAAGTACTCGCATTCCAAATTGCTTTCTTCATTGGAGTTTGGGGTGTGGAAGTATATGTTTGCTGATTTCCAATACAAAGTAACGGGGCAAAAATTGTTGTCTATCTTCCCTAATAAGCCCAAGTCATCGGCTGCCAAGCAATATGACAATACTTTTATTTTCAACGAATTGAACTATATCAATACTTTGCGTAATCGCATCGCGCACCAGGAGCCGATATGTTTCTCTCATAAAACGCACAAGATTGACACTACGTATATCCACACGCAGTACGAGCGTATTCTTCGTTTGTTTGCAATGATGGGTATTGATTCCAAGCAGTTATTAAAGGATATGGACTTCGTAGAACGTGCATGTATAGTGATAGAAACTATATAGTACACTCACACAATCCTAATTCAAAATTCTTAATTCAAAATTAACATGGTGCGCCGCAAATACAACCGACATATTTACATCGCACTGCTATCCGTGCTAACACTTTGTCTGCTTTGCGATTATAACCCTGCACTACGTTTTCTCTCGGCATGGGTAACTCCTCCTGTAGTGCTTTTCATTGGACTAGTATTCGCGCTACTCTGCGGACAAGCCTACCCAACTTTCAACAAGAACGTTTCAAAGAAACTCCTCCAGTACTCCGTCATCGGTTTAGGTTTTGGCATGAATCTCCAGGCCTCAATAGCTTCGGGTAGAGAGGGTATGCTCTTTACGATTATATCCGTCCTTGGCACTTTGCTCATCGGTATGTTTATCGGATGCAAAGTACTGAAGCTCAACCGCAATACATCCTATCTCATCAGTTCGGGCACAGCTATCTGTGGCGGTAGTGCCATTGCTGCTGTAGGTCCTATCATCAAAGCCAAAGACACCGACATGTCCATGGCATTGGCTACAGTGTTTATCCTTAATGCCATTGGTCTTTTCCTTTTTCCTCTTCTAGGTCATTGGTTGGGACTTAGCCAACAAGACTTCGGCACATGGGCAGCTATCGCTATCCACGATACCAGTTCCGTAGTCGGCGCAGGAGCTGCCTACGGCGAAGAAGCTCTGCAAGTGGCTACAACCATCAAACTCACCCGTGCGTTATGGATTATCCCATTGGCATTAGTCACCTCGGTCATCTTCCGCAGCGAGGGCAAGAAAATCAGTATTCCATGGTTTATCTTGTTCTTTATTGTGGCTATGCTCATCAACACCTATCTTTTGGTGGATTATCCTGAAGTAGGAAAGTTCATCGCTGGTATTGCACGCAAGGGACTTATCATCACAATGTTCTTTATTGGTGCTTCCCTCTCCGTAGATGTCATCAAATCCGTTGGCATCCGCCCCTTGCTGCAAGGCATCTTGCTATGGATTATTATTAGTGCCGCTAGCCTTGTCTATATTTTATTGCGTTGATTCATTTTTTTTCGGAATATATAACAATAAAAAATCGCAAATTTGCGATTTTTTTATTTTCTCGTAGCCTGACGAATTTTGATAGTTATTGTAAGATACAAAAATGTCTCTTAATGACAAAACATGAATCCAATGAGGATTCGAGGGCCAGAAGGTTGTAGAATTTCTCCCTGATGAAAAGCCAACATCCAGTCTAAGCGGAAAGTCATATGTACCTTTTGTGTGAGACACCAGTCCATACCGACATAGGGTAAAAGATAGAAGAAAGATTGCTTATGAAATACAGCGTTTGTCTCGGCTAGCCAATCATCTTGGTTCCCCTCTAATATATAGAGAGATCGACGTGCGCCACCACCCAAAGATGCGCCTATATATGGCCATACCTTTTCCTGACGCCAACATGCATCAATAACTGCGCCACCCCACCCTGTACGAATGTAACTACCATCTTGGAGGATATTGTTCATATTCGTAGTAGAAGAGTTCATTGTAGCTACAAAACCTTCACCTCCGAGACGCAGGTGCTTCCAAAGGTGGACACGCAAGGAACCACCCAAACCAAAACTGGCACCCTGGGGCGAACACAAAGCGCCAGCAGAAGTAGATGGTGCATTATGATCCACTCCAAACATATATCCTGCATGCGCCATCATGCCGCCACTAAACCCCTGATACACAGAAGCATTTAATTCCGCACATATCAAGCTAGCAGTCAGAATAAATATTGTTATTATACAAGAAGACCTCATTAGAAGGAACAAAATTATAATTCAAGTGCAAAATTACTGCTTTTTTTCGGAATAGCAAAATGTTTTGTTGTTTATTAAAAAAAATATTTGCTTATATGCAAACTTTTTCGTACCTTTGCAGCGCAAAATAAAATAAGAATATGAAGTGTTTGATAATAGGTTCCGGTCCTGCCGGTTACACCGCAGCAATCTATGCATCGCGTGCAAATCTCCAACCCGTCCTCATTGAGGGAATGCAAGTGGGTGGACAATTAATGATTACAACAGAAGTCGAGAATTTTCCAGGTTATCCAGAAGGTGTAGAACCCTACCAAATGATGGATGACATGCGTCGTCAAGCAGAACGCTTTGGAACAAAGTTTGTGTCTGGTATGGTGACCAAAGTAGACCTGTCATGTTCTCCTAAGAGAGTATGGGTAGAAGATGAGGATCTCTATGAAGCAGATACCGTAATTATTGCCACTGGTGCAAGTGCAAAATTCTTGGGCATACAATCCGAAGAAGATTATCGCGGTCGCGGAGTAAGCGCCTGTGCCACATGCGATGGTTTTTTCTATCGTAAAAAAACTGTAGCCGTTGTAGGCGGTGGCGACACAGCATGCGAAGAAGCGAATTATCTGTCTGGTTTGTGCGAAAAAGTATATATGATTGTGCGCAAACCCTACCTACGCGCTTCAGACATCATGCAACAACGTGTACTTAACAATCCAAAGATAGAAGTGCTATTTGAGCACAACACTATTCAACTCACAGGTGAAACCAAGGTAGAGGGTGCAGATCTAGTATACAAGAAAGGAACTCCAGAGGAAGAGATTCGTCATATCCGCATAGATGGCTTCTTCCTTGCTATTGGTCACAAACCAAACACCGATTTATTTGCTGAATATTTGACACGCGACAACGAAGGATATATCAAAGTTGAAGGTGATAGTCCATGTACGAACATCCCGGGTGTATATGCTGCCGGTGATTGTGCAGACCCTCATTACCGCCAAGCCATCGTAGCCGCAGCTAGTGGTTGCAAAGCAGCAATGGAAGCAGAAAAGTATATCGCAAGTTTGGAATAATCATACCAAATATCCCTAAAATTGCTTTTTTTTGAAAAAAAACGCCAAAAAATTTGGTCAATTCAAAAAAAAGCAGTACCTTTGCAGCCGATTTGGTAACAAACAATGGTGCCATAGCTCAGTTGGTAGAGCAAAGGACTGAAAATCCTTGTGTCCCCGGTTCGATTCCTGGTGGCACCACACAGAAAAGACTTCAGGGACACTGAAGTCTTTTCTGCATATAAGGACAACTATTTACTCACATATACTATGGAATTAGACATCATAGCCTACGCACGGAATGGTTTTTCGCAAAAATTCGGCATTCCTCGTCAGAGTCGCGAGGAGTCGATCATTGAGACGCGTATTGTTTTCACCCCAAGATATCGTGTACGCGAGGCATTGCGAGGCATAGAGGAATACTCTCACCTATGGCTGTTATGGGGATTCCATGAGGCGATCAGGCGAGACGGCAGTGAGACGACAAGTGACGAGTGGACTCCAACAGTTCGCCCTCCTCGTCTAGGAGGAAACAAACGAATGGGCGTATTTGCTACGCGCTCACCATTCCGCCCTAATCCAATTGGATTAACTAGTGTAAAACTGATCCGCATAGAAGAAACTAGTGAAGACGGGATTGTATTAGTTGTGACGGGCGCAGACATGCTAGACGGAACTCCAATATTTGACATCAAGCCATACTTGAGTTTCTCAGATTGTCATATTGATGCAAAAAATGGTTTTGCAGAAGCCACACAAGACTATCATCTTGAGGTCACATTCGACGAGAAGTTAAAAGCCCAAGCATTATCAGATGGATGTCCTTGGGAGGTTATACATGAAATTCTAAGTCAAGACCCACGACCTGCTTACCAAAATGATCCCGAACGCATTTACCATCTTGACTACGCAGAATGGGCTATTGACTTTACAGTCAACAACGCAACCGTTTGCGTAAAAAAATGCACTCAAAAATAGCCGTTTTTTCATTTTTGCTTGCACAACCCAAAAAAAAGTTGTAATTTTGTCGCATTATATGTGTATCAATCAATTATAATACAATGAAAAAAGTTTACACCCTTTTCTTATTTACTCTCTTTTGTAGTGTGCTTTCCACGGCAGCTCCTTATGGTTTGTTGATCAATGGCACAACTAAGATAGAGGCAACCTCTCTCTCTGAGAAAGATTTTCAAGACCGCGAACAATTCCTCGCATCTTGCGTTACACTGAATCAAGGCGACAAAGTGCAACTCTATGATTTTGGTAGTGGTGCATCATGGATGTGTGCTATTGATCCTTATGGCGAATACCAGAAGTTTATTGGTGGCAAAACACAAGGATATTTAACATGCAACACTGCAGGTTCCTACGATTTCTATATCAAGCTCAAATACGAGGATGATATGCTATATATTGGTCCTGGACAAAATTGCGGCAATGTAACACCTCCAACTCCAGACCCTAACACGACCTACTATATAACAGGTTCTGCAGAACTAGTAGGAACAGATAAAGCATGGAGTGAAACAGCCATTGCTATGACTAAGAAAGCAGACAACACCTTCACACACACATTCACTGATTTGGCTGAAAGTGTAGTTTATCGCATGAAGATCACCAATGGTACATGGGCATCTAATTGGGGCTTTAGCGCAGTCCAAAATGCTCCGGTGGGCGTAGTAGGTGATGTGGATGGTAATGTGGTATTTAAACTAAAAGCAAAAGGCAATGTGGTTATAAACTTCAATGGCGCAAGCATTACATTGCAAGGTGACTTCACCGAGGATGAGCCTATCAAACCTGCTCATGGTAGTTCTGTTCCTGGCGAGTGCGAGGACGTAATGCTCCAAGCCTTCTACTACGACTCGTACCGTGACGGAGCACCTGGCGATGTAAAAATCAACGGAGTACAACTCGGTAATACCAAGTGGACTACCCTTCTAGAGCAATCCGGAGAGATTGGCACTTATTTCGACCTAGTATGGTTGCCACCATCAGGAAAGTCTGAAGGAGGTACTGGTTATCACCAAACCCAATATAGTAACCAAAACTCAGATTGGGGCAAGCAAAAAGACCTCCTTGAGTTCATCAACCGTATGCATACCGCTAACACCAAAGTCGTAGCAGATATTGTTATTAACCATGCGGGTTGTAAATCCTCTTGGTGCGACTTCTATCCACAAAACTTTGGCGAATATGGTACCTTCCAACCAGAGGCATCTTGGATATGCAAAACAGATGAAGTTAACTTCAATCCAGAGGCAGGCGACTGGAAGGGTAAAGCGACTGGAACCGATGACGGTGGCTACAATATGCAAGACAACTACGCATCTGCACGCGATTGGGCACACGCTGATCCACGCGTACAAGAAATGATGAAGGCTTATCTCAAATGGATGAAGGACGTGATTGGTTTTGATGGCTGGCGTTATGACTACGCACAAGGTTTCAAAGGCAAATACATTGATATGTACAACAATGCTGCTGCCAACTACTTCTCTGTAGTAGAGTTCTGGAATGGCGACATGAACAACATTAAGAGTTATCTCAATGATGTTAACTGGAACACATTGGCATTTGACTTCAGTACCAAGTATTCTGCTATCCAAGGTATTGCAGATGGTAACTACACCAAGTGTAAAGGTTCAGGACTTCTAGGCGCAGGCTTGAGTAAGTTCGCTGTTACCTTTGTAGATAGCCACGACACTTATTTCGGCTGTGAAGGCGGTCGCGATAACAACGATGAGATTGGCGGCTGCGGCAAATCTATGGAAGATTACAACAAGGACCGTGTTTTAGGTGCTAATGCTTTCATCCTATCTATGCCAGGCGTACCATGCGTATTCTATCCTCATTGGGCAAAATACAAAGATGCTATCGGCAAGATGGTTCTTGCCCGTAAGGCAGCTGGAGTACACTCCGAATCTCAAGTGAGCGATGAAGCTGGCAATGGCTACTACAAGGCGACTATCACCGGCCATCATGGTTCTGTTCGTCTATTACTAGGGCCTAACAGCGGATACAACACAACTCCTGCAGGATACAAACTTGCTTACAAGGGCGGTAACTTCGCTATGTACTATACTACAACCCAAGCGCAAGCACCTATCCTCAGTATTACTCCTTCAACAATCTACAAGACAGAGACTCTCCAAGTAGAAATGAAGGCTGTGTCACTAGATGGTAATCCTACTATCTATTACACTACCGATGGTAGTGAGCCAGCTACTTCAACTAGCAAGAAGACTTATACAGGTCCATTTACAGTAGATGGCACAGTCACCGTCAAAGCTTATGCCACCCTCAATGGTATCAATTCTGAGGTACAAGAGGCCACTTACACCTACCAAGAGCCACAAAAAACACCTCTCACTGTGAAATTCATGCCTCCAGCTACTTGGGAAACAGTATATCTTTACGCATGGGGCGGTGCCAACCTAGGTGCATGGCCTGGTATGGAGTGGAAAACAAAAGACAGCGAAGGTTGGTTGTATCATGTTTTCCCTGGCGATGTAAGCGAAGTCAGTATCATCTTTACCAACAACGCGGGCGAGCAATCTAATGATATTATCCTAGATCAAGATGCATGCTATGAGTGGGACGGTACACAAGAGAAACTAAGTCAAAACTGCTCACTCTCTAACATTCCTTTCCAACTCATCGTTAGTCCGGAGGGCAAAGTATTCAAGACTGAAACACTCACCATTAGCATGTCCACTATTGGTGGAGGAGATGATGCAACAATCTACTATACCCTCGATGGTTCTAACCCTAAAGAGGCTGCTAAACCTCTCACATACACTCAGCCAATCATCATCAAATCAAACACGACCCTTAAGGCTTATGCTGAGAGCGGCGACAAAGAAACCGAAGTACAAACACACACATACACGTATGAAACACCACAGGCTACCCCACTTACCATTGCATTCAAAAAACCTGACGATTGGACAAAGGTATACCTTTATGCGTGGAATGATGGTGGAGCAACTCTCTACAATGGTCAATGGCCAGGTGCAGAGATGACCAAGAAAAACGCTCAAGGTCTATTCTACCACACATTTGCTGCTGATGTCAAAGAGGTTAACTTCATCTTCAACAATGGTAGTGGCACACAATCTGCAGACTTGTGGACTGACGAGGATGTATGCTATGGTTGGGAGAACGGCAAGGCTAAGATTATTAACTGCTCAGGCACTGATGTCGAAAATATTGTTATAGATAAACAAGTTACCAAGTTCATTCTCAATGGTCAACTTGTAATTTTCCACGAGGGTGTTCTATACAATGTGATGGGACAAGTGATTAAATAAAACGACCTTACAACTAGGCGGTTAGACAACGCATGTTGGATAACCGCCTACCAATAAACGACATCCATTATTCACTATTAATTATTATAACATGAAGAAAATCTTTACTCTTTTCAGCGCATGCATTTGCGCCATGTCAATGTTCGCATTGACTTACAATGTAACGGTTCCGGCAACCACCAAAGCTTGCTATATCGCAGGTGAAATGAACGGTTGGAGCCAAGTTGAAATGACCAAAGTAGATGACACTCACTACACCATCGATGTAGCGGATGCGACCGAAGCAATGAAGTACAAATATTGCTCTGGTCCTAGTTGGGCATATGTTGAGAAAACCGCTAACGGCGATGAGGTAGCAGATCGTACATACTCTGCTGCTGATGTGGTTGAGGCATGGGCGGCAGTTTATGACCCAAACAATGTTCCTCCAGTAGGTGAAGCTAAGGACATCACTGTTAAAGCGAAAGTTCCTGCAGTATGGACCAACCAAATCACCGCATGGGTATGGCCTACAGGTGGCGAAGGAACAGAGGTCATTCCTACCCAAGAGGGCGAGTGGTATGTGATTACCCACAATTGCTCTGAGCTGAACATCATCTTCAAGAATGGTGCAGGATGGAATGGCGATGCCAACCAAACTGTGGATATGACTTTTACCGAGAATACTTGCATAGAGATTGTTGCAGGTTCTGGCAAGGCTACCTACACAAATGTAGATTGCCCAAGTGGTGAGACACCAGAATTAGGTACCTTGACATACAATGTTACCGTTCCAGAGGGTACACTCGCTTGCTATATCGCAGGTGAGATGACTAGTTGGAGTCACACCGAGATGACCAAAGTAGATGACACTCATTATACCATTAGCATTGAGAATGCAGCCAAATCAATGCCTTACAAATACTGCTCTGGTCCAAGTTGGGATTACGTAGAAAAGACTATGGATGGCGAAGAGATTGCAGATCGCAGTTATTCTGAATACGATGTAGTAGAAGCATGGGCTAGTATCTATGACCCTAACAACGTGCCACCAGTAGGGGATCCAAAGGATATCACTGTAAAAGCTAAAGTACCCGCAGAGTGGACCGACCAAATCACTGCATGGGTATGGCATACCGAAGAAACAGGTAAAGAAGTCACACCAGTTCAAGAGGGTGAGTGGTATGTAGTGAGCGAATTTTGCAGTGCAATGAATGTCATATTCAAAAACGGTACAGGCTGGAATGGCAATACCAACCAAACAGTAGATATGACTTTCACCGAGAGCACTTGCATTGAGATTACAGCGGGAGAAGGCAAAGCTACTTACACAGTTGTTGATTGCCCAGAGACTACCGATATAGAGGAGGTAATACTCCCAAAGAATGCTACCAAATTCATCCACAAGGGTCAAATCATGGTGATGCGTGAGGGTGTACTCTTCAATATCTTGGGTCAGGAAGTTAAGTAATAACTCTTAAATATCCCTAAAAATGGTGTGTCAGAAATGGCACACCATTTTCTTTTTTCGCTATTTTTGGGGATTGCCCACTTCACAAAATAGCAGTACCTTTGCAGCCGATTTTGGAATTATGTCGAATTACATAAAACTATATATATATGAAAACAAAAAACATTTTACTATTTCTATTTGCTAGTTTGTTCATTGGCTCCCCTTTATGGGCGACAGACGTTACCGACGCCCATATTGCAGGTCACGTACTGGATGCCAACACTCAAGAACACCTAGCCTATGTTAACGTCCAAATCAAAGGCACCTCCATGGGATGCCTCACCGATGAATCCGGACATTTTTATCTTAAAAACCTCCCTGTAGGTACACATACAGTCGTATTCTCGATGATAGGATATGAGACCATTGAACAAATGGTTACTCTCCAACGAGATACGCTCGTGGAACTCAAGGTATCTATCAAGGAAACGTCATTTCTCATCGACAACGTGGTGGTTACAGCCAATAAGTATGCTACAAAACAAAAGGAAGTTGCTACTATCGTAAATGTCGTTTCGCCACTTATCATCGAATCCACCGCCTCTAATTCGATGGCGGATGTATTGAATTTCCAAACCGGACTTCGTGTAGAGGAAACCTGTTCTAACTGCGGTGTACCACAGATTCGCATCAATGGCCTTGAGGGACAATACACCCAAATACTGATGGACTCTCGTCCTATCTTCTCATCCTTGGCTTCGGTTTATGGTCTAGAGCAATTACCTGCAGGTATGGTAGACCGAATCGAGGTTATTCGTGGTGGAGGTAGTGCCTTGTATGGCGCTAACGCAATTGCTGGTGTGGTGAATATCATCACCAAGGAGCCTACTCGCAACTTCTTCAATGTGAGCAATTCCTCCGCTTTCACCGAGCAAGGAACCTATGATATCAACACCAATCTCAACGCCAGTGTCGTATCAGAAAATCAGAAAGCGGGTATCTACCTTTTTGGCGTACAACGTAATCGTCAACAATATGACCGTGATAACGATGGCTATTCAGATATTCCCCATTTAAATTCTACAACAGCAGGTTTTCGTTCCTTCTTTAAAACATCCTCTTACTCCAAGTTAACAGCAGAATATCATCACACCACGGAATTTCGCCGAGGAGGAAATGGCATAGATAGTTTACAACCCCATGAATCTCTACTCTGCGAGCAACTCCGCCACAACATAGATGCAGCTACTGCCAAATGGGATATGTATTCGGAAGATAATCGTCATTATGTAAGTGCGTTTACCTCATTTCAGCACATCGCACGAGATAGTTATTTTGGCACGAACATGAACCCGAATGCATACGGTAAGTCCACCGATATTGTATCTGTTACGGGGGCTCAATACCGTTTCTCTTATGCATGTGGTATCGCAAATGCCGACCTTAGTGCTGGTGCTGAATACTCGTACAACCAACTTCGTGACCAGATCTTAGGTTATGGTCGTAATACACTTCAGCGAGTACACCTAGGCGGTGGATACGTACAAAATGAGTGGAAAACTGCTGCATGGTCAGCCCTTATCGGTGGACGCCTAGAGCAGCACTCATTGCTGGAAAAACCTGTTTTCTCTCCACGTGCCAATGTAAGATGGAGTCCTATCGTCAACGGTAAATCCACCATAACAGATAATCCGTTACCCTTGAGCGATTTGATCGTGCGTCTGAGTTATGCTAGTGGTTATCGTGCGCCACAGATCTACGAGGAAGACTTGCACGTAGGTGCAGTAGGAGGCGAGGTATCACTGATCTCTCTTGATGAGAATCTACGCCCAGAGTATAGTCATTCTGTAAGTGGTAGCGTAGACTTGTATAAACGCTTTGGAAAGTTCGATTTCAACTTGACAGTTGAAGGATTCTTCACCCAACTAAACGATGTATTCACCCTCGTAGAGAATGGTCACGACACACAAGGCAACTTACTGCTTACTCGTACCAATGCTAGTGGTGCTCGCGTAGCGGGAGTGAATGTAGAGGCCAAACTAGGTTATGGTCACTTATTGAGTTTCCAAGCAGGTTATACCTATAACCATAGTCACTATATCGAGCCTATGCAATGGAGTGAAAACCCTAATATTGAGCCTCAGACACGCATGTTCCGCACACCAGAGCATTATGGCTATTTTTTGTTGAATATTGAGCCTGTCAAGAACTTCCATATCTTAACCAATGGTAAAGTAACAGGTAGCATGTTGGTGCAACATTTTGCCGGCTATATAACTGAAGATGAAGAAGTGGTTACACCTACATTCTTTGAATGGGACTTCAAATTATGTTATGATATTCCTCTATACAAGCACTACACTTTAGAGATTAATGCCGGTGTAAAAAATATTCTCAACCATTTCCAGCCCGATCTAGATAAAGGCAAGGACCGCGATGCAGGTTACGTGTATGGTCCTGCTAGTCCAAGAACATTCTTTGCAGGAATAAATATAAAAATCTAACCACAAACAAAATCGCTACATCAGGTATAGACTTAGGTAGCGATTTTTTTTGCACAAGATTGTCCTAGGCGTACGATATTCACTAATTTATTTTAATCAAAATTAGTTATACTCACCTTTTGCACGAGTTTCACATCGAACTTGATATAGAAATAAGGTAGATAAAATCTACAATTTTCTCACAAAACAGCCTTTTTGCTTGCGTATATGCTTTTTTTGTTGTACCTTTGCATGTTTTTTAGTAGTCTAGTAGAATTAGTTACTAGTTATCATTGAATAAGAAACAAATATACTAACTTAAAACATAAAAAACATGGATTTAATTGTAATCTCTTTGCTTGTTTTGGGTCTAACAGGATTAGTGGCAGCAGTGCTGCTTTATCTTGTTGCCCAAAAGTTCAAGGTAGAAGAAGATCCACGCATCGATGAGGTGCAAGAGGCATTGCCTGGCGCTAACTGCGGTGGCTGCGGTTTCGCTGGCTGTCGTGCTTTTGCCGAGAGTTGCGTCAAAGCAGACTCGCTGGATGGACTCCTCTGCCCTGTAGGCGGTGCACCTACGATGAAGACAGTAGGTGAGATCCTGGGAATGGCGGTCGGAAACATTGACCCCAAAGTAGCAGTAGTTCGCTGCAACGGTACGTGCGAGGCACGACCAAAAACAAGCATCTACGACGGTGCTAAGAGTTGTCAAATCCTGCATAACTGCTATGTGGGTGAGTCGGCTTGTCCGTTCGGTTGTTTGGGTTGTGGCGACTGTGTAGCAGCCTGCGAGTTCGACGCTATCCACATGAACCCTGAGACAGGTTTACCAGAGGTGGATGACGAAAAGTGTACCAGCTGCGGCAAGTGTGTGAAGGCATGTCCACGCAACATCATCGAGTTGCGTAAGAAAGGTCCTAAGAGCCGTCGCATGGTAGTGATGTGCGTCAACAAAGACAAGGGCGCAGTAGCACGCAAAGCATGTACCAACGCTTGTATCGGTTGTAGCAAATGTCAAAAAGTATGCGAGTTTGATGCAATCACCATCGAAAATAACTTGGCATACATCGACTACAACAAATGTCGCTTGTGCCGTAAGTGCGAAGATGCGTGCCCAACAGGTGCAATCCACGCAGTGAACTTCCCACCACGCAAACCAAAGGCGGAGCCTGCGGCTGCGCCAAAGGTTGCAGAGCAACCAATTGAAAAGGTTTCAGAAGTTTTAAAAGTTTCAAAGGTTGAAGGAGAGGAGGTAAAGGCATGAAAAGTACATTCCGTATAGGTGGAGTACATCCACATGATAATAAGCAATATTCTGTTCATCAACCCATCACCGAGTGCGCTTTGCCAGCCAAAGCCATCATTCCTTTGGTGCAACACATCGGTGCGCCTGCGCAAGCAGTCGTAGAGAAAGGACAGAAAGTGAAAGTAGGTGAATTGATCGCCAAGGCTGGTGGCTTCGTGAGTGCGAACATCCACGCTCCTTTCAGCGGTACCATCACCAAGATTGACACTACCATCGACGCATGGGGCATGAAAATGCCAGCCATCTTCATGGATGTGGAGGGCGACGAGTGGCTTGAGACGATTG
>JAZKYJ010000002.1:0-1933 GCA_045612045.1 Paludibacteraceae bacterium
TTCCAAATAGAACACCTCGTTGAGCGCACGAGCACCATAGAAGTAGTGCATTTCGCGGTCAGTAGTTTTCAATGTCTTAGTCAAGTGCATGATTTGAGCACGGAGAGGAGCCATACCAGCACCACCACCTACCCACATCATTTCGGCTTTAGAGTCGAAGATAGGGTGGAAGTCACCGTAAGGACCTGACATGATAACTTTATCTCCAGGTTTGAGAGTAAAGATATAAGAAGATGCGATACCTGGCATTACATCCATGAAACCACCACCTTGTTCTTTTGGTTTGAAAGGAGGAGTAGCGATACGTACAGTAAGCATGATACGGTCGCCCTCAGCAGGGTAGTTGGCCATAGAGTAAGCACGGATAGTTTCTTCAGTGTTTTCGCATTTCAAGCCAAAGAGACCGAAGTTTTTCCAAGCATCGAGGTAACCTTCGCCGATGAGCGATTTGTCGATGTCTTTGTCATAATCCATTTTGAATTTAGGGATTTTGATTTGAGCATACGAACCAGGGATGAAGTCCATGTGTTCGCCTGGAGGCAATGCCACGATGAACTCTTTGATAAACGTAGCAACGTTTTTGTTCGAAATAACTTCGCATTCCCACTCTTTAACGCCGAGAACTGATTCGTCAACTTTAAGAGCCATATCGCCCTTAACTTTAACTTGACAGCCAAGACGCCAGTGGTCTTTCACTTGTTTGCGTGTGAAATGTACAGTTTCAGTAGGGAGGATTTCGCCACCACCTTCTGTTACTTGGCAACGGCATTGACCACAAGAACCTTTACCACCACAAGCAGATGGAAGGAATACGCCTGCATTTGCCATAGCGTTGAGAAGTGAGCCACCTGCTGCAGCTTCAACCTCTTTTTCGCCATTGAGGGTAATCTTAACGTTACCCGAAGCTACTAAGTAGCGTTTAGCGACAAGCAACACGATTACAAGAAGGATGATTACCATGAGGAATACTGCCAAACTTGTAAGAGTCGCCATTGTATTGATTTCTAATAACATAATTCTTTAAAAGTTTAGAGTTTAGAGTTTAGAGTTTAGAGCAAAAATTTGTCTATTTCTCATAAATTTAAACTCGTGTAGTTAATAGTTGATTAGTTTTATGTAAAGTAGGTATATGCAATTTTCTATACACTATACTCTACACACTATACATTAATTAGATTTTCAAGCCAGAGAAGCACATGAATGCCAAAGCCATAAGACCTACGATAATGAATGTAATACCGAGGCCTTTCAATGGTGCAGGCACATCTGAATACTCCATACGTTCGCGGATAGCAGCAAGACCAACGATAGCCAATGCCCAACCAATACCAGAACCGAGAGCATAGAATACTACGTCAACGATACCAGTAAGAGCTTTAGGGTCTGTTGGTTCAAGGATAACGCGTTGTTGCATAAACAATGCACCACCCATGATAGCACAGTTTACAGCGATAAGTGGCAAGAAAATACCCAATGACGCATACAAAGATGGAGAGAATTTCTCAACAATCATCTCTACCAATTGTACAATAGCAGCAATTACAGCGATGAAAAGAATCAAGCTGAGGTAGCTGAGGTCCAAATCAGCAAAGCCTTCACCTAACCAAGTGAGAGCACCTTTTTGCAAAATGCCTGTGTAAAGGTAGTAGTTCACTGGAAGAGTGATGAGAAGCACAGCTGTTACAGCAATACCAAGACCAACAGAGGTCTTAACATTTTTCGATACTGCAAGGTATGAACACATACCAAGGAAGTATGCGAATATCATATTGTCCGAAAAAATCGAACTCATAAATAAACTTAATGCGTGTTCCATATTATTTCAGTTGAGAGTTGAGAGTTAAGAGTTGAGAGATTAATGCCGTAAGGCTCTCTATACTCTAATCTCTAAACTATAAACATTATTTTTATTTTTCTTGAAGGTCTTTGTTGA
>JAZKYJ010000003.1:0-44369 GCA_045612045.1 Paludibacteraceae bacterium
AGAATAACCTAATCTATTGTGTACTTTATTAACGGGAACCGTATAATATAAAAATCGTATTACACGTTTCAGTTTCCCAATCGAGTAGAATAACTACTCGCTTGTACTACATCATTGATTAATAATTCTTTCAAAGATCACTGTTTTTTCACGCTCCACTTTCGTTCATCGCGAAATCGGCTGCAAAGGTACTGCTTTTTTCCGGACTGACCAAATTTTCAAGCAACTTTGTTTGAAAAACTTTGCATTTTCTTCGTAAGTGGCTGATTTTCAGTGTTACATTTTTTAGCGTCATTCAGGCCTCATTACCGCTCACTTGCAGTTAGCGCGAAATCGGGTGCAAAGGTACTGCTTTTTGATGATATGGGCAAATATTTTAACGATTTTTTTGCTATAAAACATAAATTTCCTCGTAAAGCACTGATAATCAACAGTAGCTTTCAGCAAGTGCATAGGCAAAACAAAAACACAACAAACGCTCACACCAAACAGAGAGAAAAGCTAGGACGATATACACAGGACAATATACACATATCAGTATACTAATATTATATTATTATAATATGTACGCGCGAGCGCGCGAAATAAAGACACACAATAGACAACTATAGCCTAAGCATAGATGAGTAAGATAAGTATACACGTAAATCCCCAGAATAAAACAAACGAGGTTCAACAGGATTTATTGTTGAACCCTACCAACGTCTACTCTTATCTGATTTTGAAGTTCATCAAGCGAATTAAACTTCCTTTCTTCACGAAGAAAGGCGAGAAAAGAAATTGTAAGAAGTTGACCATATAAGTCACCCTGAAAATCTATGAGATACACCTCCAATGACAAATGATCATTGCCTACAGTGGGATTCGTACCAATATTCGCCAACGCCTTATACTCCACCCCATTCACTTGCGCCACAACCGAGTATACACCCGTAGCAGGGAGTTGCTTGGCAGAATTCAAGCGAATGTTAGCTGTTGGAAAACCTATCGTAGTCCCTATAGCATTGCCATGTTCAACAAAACCTGAAAGCGTATAAGCATACCCCAAAAGACGATTGACCTGATCTATGCGCTTCTCCGCTAACAACTTGCGAATGCGAGACGAACTCACAGGCAACCCATCCACAAGCAACTCACGAGCACGTTCCACACGCAAACCTACCCGCTTTGCTATCTGCTCATACTCAGCGAAATCCTTGAGACAGTCAGAACCAAAGTGATGATCATACCCAATCAGCAAGGCAGCCACATCTTGCTCATCATGCAAGTAGCGCATAAACTGCTCGGCAGTAAGATGTTGTACCTCAGAAAAATTCAAAAAATGCACCTGACCATACGCACAGAGCAGAGCATCACGTTCTACATCCGTCGTGAGCATTGCAGGCGCTTTGCCAGCAAGAATTTGCTTGGGATGCTCAGAAAATGTATAAATTACCGAATCCAAATTTAGCAACTTGGACAATTCTTGAAGTTGAGCAAAAAGGAAACGGTGCCCCCTATGGACACCGTCAAAAAATCCTATGGTTGCTATGCGGGGCATTGGGAAGTTCAGAAGTTTAGAAGTTCTTATCTCGGCAGAGCCTCGAACGAGTATTTGCTAGCGCAAATGGGCAGGAGTTTAGGAGCTCAGAAGTTCAGTCTAAAGTTTTATAATTTGATATAAATCTTCTTGCGATAGAGCAAATATGCAACTCCCCAAAGAACAACAATCAAACTGAGCGCACAAGCCAACGAACCTCCTTCGTTGCCAAAAAGAGGTTGCATACACACCTTGTACCAGAAGCTCCACACATTATACATTTGCTCATGAAACTCAAAGCGAATACTACGCATGACATAGACTGCTACCGCACTCAAGCAGAAGATAAACAATGGGTTAACACCAAAGCACTCGAAGAACTTATACCAGTTGTTTGCTACTTTCTTGGTAGCCTTCTCACACGTGGTAATAGCCTCTTTCTCATTGCGCTCTGGCAGACGGATATCCAATACCCAAGTCAAAATAGCGAGCAAAGAGCTAGCCAAACCGCAGGTAACAAGGATGTAACTAGCAGACCACATGCTCTTGTTGATCGGATACGCATAATCGAGCAAGAAACCGAAAAGCATCATCACCGCTCCAGCAAGGAGAAGGCGAGTGACTTTGCCCCAATTATCCTTGACATTCATGATGAGATGTCCCATCCATGCACCAATCAACACATGTGCTACACAAGGAATAGTAGAGAGGACACCTTCAGGATCAAAGCCAATGCGCTCGCCAGCTGCATTGGTCATATGGTAGATATGGTTGTCGCCAAGCAACTTGAGGTCCACAATAGACTCCATATTGGCAGCGTTGAGTTCGAAACTATTGGTCACGCTCTGCATGATACAGTAGATAATCATCAATACAGCAGCCACCCAAGGGCAGTTTTTAGGTTTTGCAGCCAGCATCAACAAACCGCCAAAGATACTCACAAGGCCTAAACGTGGGAATACACCGAGAATACGAATATGCTCGATTGGATAGGTCCAAATGGCTTGTAAGAGGGTTGTTCCCTCTTTGGTTATTTGTCCAAGAAACATTCCGAGCCAACTGAGTGCCCAACCAATAACGACAATGAGCAAACCACGTGTGATAACCTTCTGGGCCACCGACCAGGTCAGCGCATGACTAGTTTTCTTATGAGAAATATACATAGCAATACCCATACAGAAAACGAAAAATGGGAAGACGAGGTCAGTAGGTGTGCAACCGTTCCAAGCCGCATGGCGGAGAGGCGCATAGATATGTAACCATGTACCTGGGTTATTAACAAGGATCATGCCCGCGATGGTAATACCACGCAAAACGTCCAACGAGAGGAGACGTTTTTTAGCTGGTGCAGGAGTGAGAACTTCTTGTGACATAATTGATTTGTGTTAAAGTTTGTTAATTGTGCATTTCTTAAACATAGTGTATTCCTTCGGCAAGGGTAGCGTAAGGGTATACAAAATGGAGGTAAAAGATAAATACAAAGAAATGTTAAATTTCAAGTATAAAAAGAAACAGCCCCCCGTTTGCGCGGAGGGCTGTTTTTATAACCCTTATTACTCTTGGTTAAGAGTTACGCGCTTGAAGTCGATTACGTTAACGCCGTTCTTCTTCAAAACATCCTTCACGAGCTCTTTGCTTTCGCTCATGATGTATTGTTGCTCTACCAATGTGCTCTCTTTGAGGAACTTAGCAAGACGACCTTGTGCAATCATCTCGACTTTCTTCATATTGAGATTAGCCTCAGCCTCAGCAGGAACAGTAGCACGAATTTGGCGTGCAGTCTCTGCTTGCTCTGGAGTCAACCAGCCCTTAGCAGTGTTAGACTCGATGTGGTCATCGCTATCTACGTGAGCTGGGTTGATACCCGCCTTGCGAACAGCTTGCTCAACAGCTTTGTTGATCTCATCTTGTTTGGTTTTCTCAATAGCTACAGAAAGCTCGCGATCTTTAATCTCTTGCGCTACGTGATCAGCATCAAGAGCGATAGGAGACATAGAAGCCACTTGCATAGAGATACCATGGAGGATCTCTGAGTTAGCATCCTCAGAATCAGCAGCTACAAGTGCACTCAACTTATTACCAAGGTGGTTATAAGCATCTACCTTAGGAGCCACGAGGAAAACATAGTCACTGAGTTCCATCTTCTCACCAGTTACGCCAGAACGCTCGGTAACCGCATCTGCAACGGTAAAATCACCAAGTTTGCATGCTTTAAGAGCCTCAAGGTCAGCTGGTTTCTCGGTCATAGCCACCTCTAGGATAGCCTTAACCATATTTACATAGTCTTCGTTCTTAGCAACGAAGTCAGTTTCGCACTTCACAGCTACGATTGCACCAAAACCATTCTCAGCTTTAGCGAGTACGCAACCTTCAGACGCCTCACGCTCGCTACGTTTTGCAGCGATAGCTTGACCACGCTTACGAAGCAAGTCTTTAGCCACCTCGAAGTCGCCATTAGCCTCCTCGAGAGCCTTCTTAACGTCCATCATACCTGCGCCAGTGATGTCGCGCAGTTTTTTAATATCTGCTAATGTAACAGCCATTGTCTTAATAATTAAAATAAGTTAGTAATTAAGCCTCAGCAGTTGCTACTTTCTCAGCCTCTGCCTTTGGAGCAGCCTTGCGTACGCGTTGACGGCGCTCTTTTGGTGCTGGAGCCTCTGCAGCAGCTTGTGCAGCAGCAGCCTCTTCGTCAGCCTTTTCTACTTTGCGCTCCTCGAGACCCTCTTGAATAGCTGCACATACAGCAGAAAGGATAACCTCGATAGACTTGGTTGCATCATCGTTTGCAGGGATAACGAAGTCGATGTTGTTAGGGTTAGAGTTTGTATCAACAATACCGAATACAGGAATACCCAAACGGTTTGCCTCTGCTACAGCGATGTGCTCCTTCATAACGTCAACCACAAATACTGCACTAGGAAGACGTGTAAGATCAGCGATAGAACCAAGGTTCTTCTCCAATTTCTCACGTTGACGTGTGATTTGGAGTTTCTCGCGCTTAGAGATATTATCAAAAGTACCATCCGCCATCATTTTGTCGATGGTAGACATTTTCTTCACTGCCTTACGAATAGTAGGGAAGTTGGTGAGCATACCACCAGCCCAACGCTCGGTGATATAAGGCATACCAATCTCTTGTGCCTTTTGTGCCACAACCTCTTGTCCTTGTTTCTTAGTAGAAACGAACAAAATCTTGCGACCAGATTTTGCGATTGCTTTTAAAGCCTCAGCTGCCTCTTCAATTTTTACAGCAGTCTTGGTGAGGTCAATGATGTGGATACCATTACGCTCCATATAAATGTAAGGAGCCATTGCTGGGTTCCATTTACGTTTGAGGTGGCCAAAGTGGCAGCCAGCCTCGAGAAGTTGATCAAAAGTTGTTCTCATTTTGTTTGATTAATTTGAATTATTTAATGATAATTTACCCGTCTGCCACCCCTACGCAGAGAAGCGCGTACAAGTGGAATAACAGAGTAATCCGCGGTGAACTATTATAAGCCACCACGGAGTCACTGCTATTTGGATATTAACGCTTACTAAATTGGAAGTGTTTGCGTGCTTTTGGTTGACCTGGTTTCTTACGCTCAACCTCACGAGCATCGCGAGTCATGAAGCCTTCTGCCTTGAGAGCAGGCTTATCCTCTGGGTTAATCTTTACCAAAGCGCGAGCGATCGCAAGACGCAATGCCTCTGCTTGACCTTTATAACCACCACCATCGAGGTTCACTTTGATATCATATTTCTCAGCCACTCCAAGCTTGCTAAGAGGTTGCTTAACAACATATTGAAGAATTGGGCTTGGGAAGTACACATCCAAATCACGTCCGTTGATTGTGATTTTGCCGGTACCTTCTTGTACATAAACGCGAGCAACTGCTGCTTTACGACGACCTAATGCATTAATCATTTCCATATCTTCAATTATTTAAGAGTGTTGATGTCAATTTGTTTTGGTTGTTGCGCTTGCAAATTGTGCTCTGCACCAGCAAACACGTGAAGGTTAGCAATAATCTTGCGACCGAGGCGATTCTTTGGGAGCATACCCTTAACTACCTTTTGAATGAGACGGTCTGCGCCTTTTTTCGCAAGCATCTCAGCAGGAGTCATTTCACGTTGACCACCTGGATAACCAGTATAGCGAACGTAAACGCGATCATTCCACTTGTTACCAGTCAATTGCACTTTAGCTGCATTGATGATAATCACATTATCTCCACAATCCACATTAGGAGTGAAAGATGGTTTGTACTTGCCACGGAGGAGCTTAGCTACCTTCGAGCACATACGGCCTAAAATTTGGCCCTCAGCATCAATAACAACCCATTCTTTTTGAACGGTTGCCTTGTTTGCTGATACAGTCTTGTAACTTAATGTATCCATTTGTTTTTAAATGTTTTAGACCATATCGACAGACAACTTTACGTGCTCTATGAGCCCCACTGCCCAACATGGCGATTTATATAAATAAAGTTTTAAAAGTTTCAATAGTTGAATTGGTAATCCTACCAAATCGCCCAAAAAAGCGTGCAAAGGTACTACTTTTTTTTCAATTGACCAAATATTATGACATTTTTTTCGCAAAATTCTGCTGGTTGCCATATTTTCCATGTACTATCAGGAGGATTTTTTAGTTTTGCCATCACCACATTGAGATCCGGAAGTTGACGTACAGACTTTCTGCTCATAGAGTTCTGCGTACGTTTGGCTCTATTTTGCTCACGAATCAACTTCTCTTGTTCAAAATCCGAATGAAGACGCTCTATAACCTTCGGGTAGATCTTATTGAAGATCTGTGGATTATTCGTATACCAGACAAGGGAGGAGTCAAACTGCACCTGGGTGATTCCATGTTTATCCAACACATTCTTATAATACCCTGCCACCTCATGATCGTGAGAGTAGTTATAACCTATTGTCTGAATAGCGCCATCCGCACGATGCAAATCATAGAGCACATCACGCATCTCGCGATTGGACAACACCCCACGAGGGCGACAACCGATCATCGCCAACAAGATGCATGCTATGCATGCTATTTTTGTGTTAAAAAGTTTCAAAGTTTCAGGGTTTCAAGATTTCTCTTTCTTTGGAAAAATTTGATTCAGACTCTCATCCAAATCTTTGCGATAGAATAAGATTATCAAGAAAACGGCCACCGTAATAAATGAATCTGCAATATTAAAAACTGGACGGAAGAAGATGCATTCCCCTGCCGCATTACGAATCAAAGGGAAATACAACATATCCACCACTCTACCATGAAACCATCCGGCATAACCCCAAATCTTACCATAGAAAACGCAGTCAATAATATTGCCCAACGCACCAGCCATCACCATAGAAATAGTGGTCAAATAGCCTGTACGAACCTGCTGTTTGCGAATCATCACATGGATATACCAGCCAATCGCACCTACTGCCACAATGCGAAACAATGTTAGCAGCAGCTTACTAAACCACTCTATGCCAAAAGCCATTCCGTTGTTCTCAACAAACACAATCCAAAACCATGAGAACACCTCACGAGCTTCACCCAATTCAAAATGGGTCTTGATATAGATCTTAGATAGTTGGTCTACTACTAGCGCGATCAACACTAGTAGTACGACTAACCATGTCTGATGTTTCTTTGTTAACATATGTATATTATTTGTCCCACCCATCTATGGGAGTTTATCTACAATCCGAGCTTCGCACGAATCTCATCTACTCGGTCGAGTTTCTCCCAAGTAAAGAGCTCTACTTCACGTTCGAAAGTTTGTCCGTTATCATCCACAAACTGCTTTACCACCACCTCATTAGTACGCCCCATATGACCATAGCGAGCAGTCTCCTCGTACATAGGTTGTTTCAACTTCAATGCTTCAATGATGCCTTGTGGACGTAGATCAAACATCTCGCTCACCTTCTTAGCAATCTCGCCATCGCTCATTGACACTTTCGCAGTACCATAAGTATTCACGCAGACACTCACTGGCTGTGCTACACCGATAGCATAACTAATTTGCACCAACATCTCCTTGGCTACCCCTGCTGCTACCATGTTTTTCGCAATCCAGCGAGCCGCATATGCTGCAGAACGGTCCACTTTTGATGGATCTTTACCAGAAAAAGCACCACCGCCATGCGCTCCGCGACCACCATAAGTGTCCACAATGATCTTGCGACCAGTCAAACCAGTATCTCCATGAGGTCCACCAATCACAAAGTTACCAGTAGGGTTCACTAGCAACTTAAAGTCACCCTTCAACAACTCGGCATATCTTGCATCGCGCTTTGCCACACGAGGCAATAGTACACGTTGAATATCAGCCTTGATCTGCTCTTGAGTAACATCCTCATCATGTTGGGTACTCACCACTATCGTATCAATACGCAATGGCTCGCCCTCTTCACTATATTCCATAGTGACCTGGCTCTTTGAATCAGGACGAAGATACAACATTTCTTCTCCCTCTTTACGCACACGCGCAAGCGTGTATACTAAGGTGTGTGCCAAGTCCAAAGTCAGAGGCATGTAGTTTTCGGTCTCGTCACTTGCATAACCAAACATCATACCTTGGTCGCCTGCACCTTGCTCGCCTATGTTTTCTGTACCTTGGCCTTTCACTCCTCGAGCTATATCCACACTTTGCTCGTGTAAGGCGGTCAAGATTCCGCAGCTCTCAGCCTCAAATTTGTATGCCGATTTGGTGTAACCAATCTCGGCAATGGTTTTGCGTACGGTGTTTTGAATGTCCACATATTTCTCGCTAGAAACCTCGCCAGCCACAATCACTTGTCCTGTGGTTACCATGGTTTCGCAAGCTACGTGGGAATTTGGGTCTAATGCTAAGAATTGGTCTAGAATGGCATCACTAATTTGATCTGCCACTTTGTCTGGGTGTCCTTCACTGACACTCTCCGATGTAAATAAATAATTCATCTAATAGTTTAGTAAAAAAAAATCCACAAGCCGACTGTTTATGCCTGTGGTACAAGTTTTTAGCATTCTTTTATAGAGGTCGCAAGCAGTCAAATTTATCCTCTTCTCAAAATCGACTGCAAAGGTACAACAAAAATTGCACATACGCAAGCAAAAGCAAGCATTTTTTTGAAAAATGGAGAGAATTATCTATAGAATATATTCCTCTACTGCTATTGAGGTGTGCTATCGAAGCGCTTAATAACTAACGAATCACTAACGAATCACTAACGAATAACTAACGATTTACCGTGTATTGACTGTTTTTTTGTTTTAAAAAAAACACGTTTTCGCCTTCTGTATATGCTCTTCTATACACTCATACATAAGCAAGTGTACTGACCCCCATTTTTTGGACAGATTACGTGTTTAATTATAAGACAAAAAGTGTCACTAGAATAAAAAAATAGAAACACATTGAGCAAACAAAAAAATACAAATTGTAACACATTGATTTTCTACCACTTACAGACACATGCAGGGGGGGGGGGGGGTAAATTTTATTTGCATATGTGAATTATTTTTTGTACCTTTGCAGTCGAAAACAACAAACTAAAACATAAAATAATATGAAAACTATCAAATTTTTCCTCGGCTGCCTCGTAGCAGTACTTTTCGCAAGTTGCGCAGGTATCAACATGACTCCTTATGAGCACAACATGCCAGAGACAAAACTCATCCTCAAGGAAGCAAACTACAAGATCGTTGGTCAAGTGGAAGGTGAGTGGTCAGCTACTTATGTATTTGGTATTGGTGGTCTCTCTAAGAAAGCTTTGACCAACAACGCCATTAGCGAGATGTACAAGAACGCTAATCTAACTGGTACACAACAAATTATCAACATCACTACTACCACTTCCATTGAGCAATGGGTAGTATACACCAAGAAACGCGCTATTGCACGTGGTTATATCATTGAGTTTGAAGAATAAGTTTCATACAAATGATAGATTTGAAAAGGCCTCCGTTGTGGAGGCTTTTTCTTTTTAATTAGGCAATAATTGCTCCTGATTTTCACACGACCTTGCATATATCAAAATTATTTTGTACCTTTGCGGAAAATTACAATGCAGTCTATTAGAGAGAACGACTTAACAAACCATACTAATATGAAACACGAAATTGCAGTGGGCGTAATGACCGCCCAAAAAATTGAAGCCGTTATTCCAGGTCCACACTCCACCCCCGAACATCCTACGTTCCTATTAAAGAACGTGAGAATCGGTATTGGTTTTCACTGGGATCGATTGGAAGACCAAGAGTTTGAAGGTACGCTAGAGATACGCGACAACGCCGATGGCACCCAGACGGCCATCAACCGCTTGGATGTAGAAGATTATCTCAGTTCGGTGATTACCTCAGAGATGTCAGCCACCTCTTCGCTAGAGTTGCTGAAGGCGCATGCCGTGATCTCTCGCAGTTGGGTATTGCGTCCGATCATCAGTCCGTCTACTTGCACCGACAAGCCTGATCTGAGCGATCCTGATCGTCATGTAATCTGGTACGAGCGCGATGCGCACGAAGGTTTTGATGTATGTGCAGACGACCACTGCCAACGCTACGAGGGTATCACTCGTCGCGATGAGCACCCCGAGGCAGCTGCCAATGTGCAAAAAGCCATCGATGCTACCCGCGGACAAGTGCTAATGTACGATGGTAAGGTGTGCGATGCACGCTTCTATAAGGCTTGCGGTGGTGCTACCGAGGTGTTTGAAAACGCATGGGCCAACGAGCATTACGACTATCTAGAAGCTGTTCGCGATGAGATTGGTACTCCATTGCCTGACTTGACCATCGAAGAAAATGCGCAAGAATTTATTCGCACCGCACCACCTGCATACTGCAATACGGATGACCATGAAGTGTTGAGCCAAGTGCTAAACAATTACGACCAAGAAACGAAGGATTTCTATCGATGGACTGTTCAATATACAGCACAGGAGCTCAGCGACATCATTCGCGAACGTAGTGGCATCGACTTCGGAGACATAATAGAACTCGTTCCTATCAAACGTGGACCATCTGCCCGACTGTACGAAATGAAAATTGTCGGCACTAAACGTAGCATGGTGATTGGAAAAGAACTGGAAATCAGAAAATGGCTAAGCAAAACTCACCTATATAGTAGCGCCTTTGTGGTAGATCGAAACGAAAATGGAGACTTTATCCTGACAGGTGCAGGATGGGGACACGGGGTCGGTCTGTGCCAGATTGGTGCTGCTATGATGGCCGCAAAAGGATTTACTTACGAACAGATATTAGCACACTATTTTCCTGGGAGCAAACTAGAAGTCATCTAAAAACGTAGAGGATGGGAATGATTGAACTATGATTTTTGTTCCAGACAACATGGCCAGGATATATTTGAAACCATTCAAGTACGCCATATTGTGCGCACTTGGTCTGATTTGCTTCGCATGTCAACGCAAGAACGAGAAATCACCTGCACAAGGTGATACGAATCAGTTTGACATTCAGGTGGCAGGAGATACTACCACCATCACCATTTACTCTCCATGGAAAAAAGGAGAAGTGATGCAACAACTAGTCTTCCAGAATTCCTACAAACGCGTAGTATGTACCTCCGCAACCCATATTGGCTTTATCAGTGAACTTGGAGAAACGGATAAGGTATTGGGAGTGTGCAGACCCAACCGCATCTATAATCTAGGAGAAGAGCATCGCGCAAGAATCGTAGATATTGGAGATGACATGCATCCGAACATTGAAACAATCCTTTCGCTAAAACCTGACATTGTCATATTATACACATACGCGCAAGGAGATCCTCTTCCGACACAATTTACTAACCTAGGTATACCCATATTATATTGCAATGAATGGACCGCAACTACCCCACTCGAACGTGCAGAGTGGATACGGGTATTTGGAGCGATACTAGGATGTCAAGAACAGGCAGATAGTATTTACTGCGCAGTTTGCAATACATACAATGCGATTCGCCTCTCTCCTAATCATTCAAGCTCATCGCTCAACACAATAATGTCAGGAATGTCATGGCGTGGGACGTGGTATGTGCCTGCAGGAGGTACATTTATGGGAACCCTCTTTCGAGATGCAGGAGCCAGTTATAAATACGAAGACAATCCTTCTACCTCATCCATTCCATTGACACTAGAACAGGCTATTCAAGATTTTTCACAAGCTGATATTTGGGTGGGATGCGAAGCGAATAGTTTGAAGGAATTGGCATCCATTGACTCTAAACACACATGGTTTAGTGCCTATCAAAATAGACAAGTATATAATTTTCGCCGTCGCGCCCTTCCGAGCGGAGCGAATGACTTCTGGGAGTCCGCCACGGTGCATCCTGAACGTATACTTCTAGACATCAAGAAAATACTAGCAGGAGACACATTGGGATTGTATTATGCAATGCCTTTAAAGTAAACAACATATAAGCAAAACTCTACTACAACGCACGCATATATGCGTTGGGTATAACTTCAGAAGAGATACAAGATGATCAAACATGACGGAATTGTCATAGCTGTGAATGGCGATGGTACGGTACGCGTACGAATTGTGCAGACAAGCGCCTGTGCAGCATGCAAAGCCAAAGCAATGTGCGCAAGTGCAGAAAGTAGCGAGAAAGAACTCACTGCATATATCATGCAAGATTATATCAACCAAGAATGTTCGGACATAAAAATTGGAGACGAAGTGGTTGTCATGGTGCAACAAAAAATGGGATGGAAAGCAGTGCTATTAGCCTATATTCTGCCTTTTGTTGTCATGATTGCCGTAATAGCATTAGGCAATGGACTAATGAACATTCGAGAAGAAATTATTGGCACAGCGGCTTTAGGTGCCTTAGCTCTATATTATATCATACTAGGATTTTTCAAGGATAGAATTCAGAAAGAATTCTCTTTTATTGCAAGACGAAAGTAACTTACACATTTTTGGCACATATTTTGTATCAACACAATTCAGGAAAGAAACTACTAGTCCTTTCCTGAATTTTATTAACTATTAAACCTAACCAACTATGACAAATGTATCTAAAGTACTGTTGGCTCTATTAGGCGGAGCCATAGTAGGAGCGACAGCAGCACTGCTCTTAGCTCCCAAAAGTGGCAGAGAACTGCGCACTGAAATCGCGACAATCGCACGCGAAAAGTATTCACACATGAACTTGGATGAAATCACCAAAATTGTAGATAAGGTGATGAAACGCATCAAGAATGGACTATGCAACTGCCATTGTCAAGCAGACCTAGAAGCTGCCGTGGATGATGCCGCGAAGAAATGATTTTACTACCGAAGGCGCAGTACATACACAATGTATAACTCTTGCGCCTTCGGTATGAATTCAAAAACAACCCACAATTAACTAAGCACGTAGGAGTAGCTTATTTAAAAACGTTTAACTATGAATACTAGTATTTTCTATCAGTTGCTCGTTGATATTAAATCATATATCCAATCGCAACTTCAACTTTTACAACTGCAAAGCATACAACAGATAAGCCAGTTAGTAGGTTTCATTCTTGCCCTATTTACGATGACTGCCATTGCTATTATTGCAACGATTTTCTTGGCTATTGCCTTGGCAGCATGGCTAGAACAATGGCTACCCATGTGGGCTTCATACCTAGTGATTGCAGCAACTATGTTTATCATCGCTTTTATCATCTATGGTTGCAGAGGCCTATTGATAGTTCGACCAATCGAAAAAATAGTAAGCAACGCGGTGATGCAGGATAGCAAACCACTCGACGTTCAGAAGCAATTGCTACAGGAACAAACAGTTATCAAACGTGAGAAAGTGCAAAGCCAAATAGACGCTATCAAACACAATTGGGAAGATTTAGAACACATTTTGCAAACCATCAAAAGCACCATCTCATAAAGAACAATTATAATTTACTATACCATAAAACCACTATGAACCATCTCACTATCATTCTAGTATCATTAAGTACTTTAGCACTCTTCTTCGTGCCACTCATAATCATCAGCAAAGATAATAAAGCAAATCGCCGTCATCAAAAAGAACCATAATGTTTACACAAAAGGCAACACCGCAATGCTGCCTTTTGTATCATTATAGATTGCCCCTATGCCATATCGGAGCATATGTCAAACTATGAGCTGAACTATTTGAGTTTTTTGAATGTTTCGCGCATATTACATGCTTTAGAAAGAATAGCATGCAAATCGTCAATAGCTACGCGCTCTTGAGCCATGGTATCACGATGACGGATTGTCACGCAGTTGTCACATAGAGTATCGTGATCCACAGTGATACAGAATGGGGTACCTACGGCATCCTGACGGCGATAACGTTTACCAATAGAATCTTTCTCATCGTAGTTGGTGTGGAAATCATACTTGAGCATGTCCACAATCTCACGAGCTTTTTCTGGTAGCCCATCTTTCTTTACAAGAGGCATCACGCATGCCTTTACTGGGGCAAGAACTGCAGGCAAATTCAATACTACGCGAGTATCACCACCTTCTAGCACCTCCTCCTTGTACGCACCACACATCACACTCAAGAACATTCGATCCACTCCGATAGATGTTTCTATCACATAAGGAGTATAACTTTTATTGAGCTCAGGATCAAAATACTCGATTTTCTTACCACTATATTGCGCATGTTGACTCAGGTCAAAATCTGTACGGCTATGTATACCCTCTACCTCCTTAAAACCAAATGGCATTTGGAACTCAATATCTGTAGCAGCATTAGCATAATGAGCAAGTTTGTCGTGATCATGATAACGATACTTCTCATCTCCCATACCTAGCGCTTTGTGCCATTTTAGGCGGAACTCCTTCCAATATTCAAACCACTTCATCTCCTCACCTGGACGAACAAAGAACTGCATCTCCATTTGTTCGAATTCACGCATACGGAACACAAATTGGCGTGCTACAATCTCATTACGAAAGGCCTTACCTATTTGTGCAATACCAAATGGCACCTTCATGCGACCTGTCTTTTGTACATTAAGGTAGTTCACAAAGATACCTTGTGCTGTCTCAGGACGGAGGTAAATCTTCATCGCACCATCAGCAGTAGAGCCCATTTCCGTAGAGAACATTAGGTTAAACTGACGCACATCAGTCCAGTTGCGAGTACCAGAAATCGGACAAACAATCTCTTCATCTAGAATAATCTGTTTTAGTTCTTCCAGATTTCCATCGTTAAGCGCCGCTGCAAAACGCTCGTGCAACGCATTACGCTTCTCCACATTGGCTCTCACGCGCTCGTTTGTCTGCTTAAACATTTCCTCGTCAAAACTCTCACCAAAACGTTTGCGCGCCTTAGCTACCTCCTTCTCTATTTTCTCGTCATACTTAGCTAGTTGGTCCTCAATCAGTACATCTGCACGATAACGCTTCTTGCTATCCTTATTATCAATAAGTGGATCATTGAACGCATCTACGTGACCAGAAGCCTTCCATGTTGTAGGGTGCATAAAGATACTAGCGTCGATGCCGACGATATTCTCGTGGAGCATAGTCATTGCGTCCCACCAATACTTCTTGATGTTATTCTTGAGTTCCACACCGTTTTGACCATAGTCATATACGGCGCCTAGACCATCGTAAATTTCGCTACTAGGAAATACAAAGCCGTACTCCTTGCAGTGTGCGACTAGTTTTTTGAAGGTTTCTTCTTGTGTTGCCATTATCTTTAAAATTAAAATAGTTCTAAGAGTTAATTAGGTACGATAAAATTTCTATTGAAAATTTGGGCACAAAGGTAGTGCTTTTTTCTGACATACGCAAAAAAAAGCGCAAAATTGCGCTTTTTTTGACGAATACACGGCATGAGAATTCTCTACAATGGATATAGAACACCTAAATTCGTTCCAACCATTCCAAAGGCATCCAACCAATATTATTTCCCACTTGAACACGACACCATGTACCTATCACTTCTTGAATCTCTACTTTAGTACCTTCGTGCAAAGTGAAAAGATCTGTACCACTTCTATCTGGAGAAGCTTTGGCATTCACGATTCCCTGAGTAACAATAGCCTCTGTTCGCAATGTATCTCGGTGATGCAAACTGCGAGCATTGAGCAAAGCTATCACACTGAAAACCAGAGAAAACACAGCCATCGAGAATGCAATCTTCCGATATGACACCTGTGACGAGAACGCAAATACAAACACCATACAAAGCATCAATACAAAAAGGGAAATGGAGATAACCATCCATGTACTCTCGCTAAAAAGATTACGAATAGAACGCAACCAATCACTCAGAAAGAATGCATTGGTATCTTCAATATTATCCACTATACGAGATTGCGCAAATTGTAAATTATACTTTGCATCCTTCATAGATGGTTCCAAACGCAAAGCACGCTCATATGCCAAGATAGCCTGGGCCAACTCTCCCTGTTTAAAATGAGCATTACCCAAGTTATAATAAACTTCAGCACAAGGAGTCACCTGCAAGATTTCTTGATACATTTGAGATGCCTGAGTATAGTTGCCCTCTGCGTATTGAAGGTTAGCCTCAAGGAAAAGAGTGGAAAGCAAAATAACTAGTATATTCATAGCTTATGATTCTCTAAATCGTTAATAATCTTAGTTGTTGCATCATAGATCTCTTGCATCGCAGAGTGGTCTACTGGCGCATATCGCGCAAACTCAGCCTGCGATAAAACTTGTTTTACATCCTCTACTAGAACGTTACCAACCCCCTTCTCCAGTAAGAGTTGAGAAATATTCTCCTTGTTGAGTTGAGCGGTAGGGATAGATAAGCGATCACTGAGATAAGTCCAGGCAGCTCGTTCTATCTCTTCATAGAAAGATTCCTTATTGTTATCACGGAGCAGTTGAAGAGCGACCTTCAGTCGTCGTTGCGCAACCTTATTCGCTTTCTTATAACGCACTCTAGTGATATCAGCATTTTCCTGAATACGCTTACGAAAAACAATAAAAAGTACAACGGCTAGACATAATGGTATAAGGTAGCAGAGCCAATAAATGAGTGCAAGAGCTGCACATGATTGGTTTGCAGGTTTAGATAGTGCTTCAGGTGGATTCTGAACGATATAGCGAATATCTGTACCTAACTGCTGGATATCTTCTTTATTCACAAAATTATTAACCACCGCAGAAGTTGTCTCCTCATTAGCAGAGCGAGAGATATTAAGGGTATAAGGAGTGGTAGACAATGTCTTATATGCATCATCCTTCGTATCATAATACGCAAACTCAACAGCAGGAATGGTATAGACTCCTCCCGCGCGAGGTATCGCTAGATACTCAATAATCTTGCTACCAGTCGTTCCGGAAGATGAATTTTTAAAATTATTTACAACTTTGGGGTCGTATGTTTCAAACCCTTCTGGCCAGTCTATTGCAGGAGTCTTTAGGAGTTTCATATTGCCAGTACCCTGGATTGTTATTGTAAGCGTCACCGCTTCATTAGCCTGCAGTTCAGTAGCAGAGATTTTGCTAGAAATAGCAAACTGCCCCACTCCACCGCTGAAAGATGTAGGTTTACCTGATGGTAGCGATGCCACATGGATAGTGACACCTGGTGCCTCCAAAGGTTTAACTACAGTGCTATAACTATTAAAGAAATCATCGAATATGCTACGCACCTGTGCTCGATTCTGTACACGCAAGACTGCTTCGAAATGTGCTGGTTCAATGACGATATCTCCACTACGTTGTGGGAAAAGCAAAGCACGATAGAGAACTGCCGTCTGATAGTTACGTCCATTGTAGTGCTCCAATTCCGCCTGTATTTCTCCCATATCAAGATCTTGCTTCAAGAATCCTTTAAATTCAGGTAAACGTGTATTATTGGTAAATTGCGCCACGTCCACCCCTGCGAAATAAATCTTATAACTAATCGCTATAGCCTCTTGCTCATGAACTTGGGTTTTGCTAACCAAGGTACGCATAAAGATGTTTTCAGCAGAAGCACTATTCGATACATCAGCATGGGAATTGGCAGTGGTACCACCAGCACCCGAATTTTGACCGGTAGTAGCAGTTACATTATCTGGCGGCAGAACCGTAATGCGAACACCGTTAGAGGTATATTGCTCACCATTAACCTTGATGGTTGCAGGAGGGATGGTGAAACTACCTTCCTTGTTAGGCATTAATGTAAAAGTATACGTAAGAGCAAAACTAGATGTACGTTTACCATTGACAAAAGACGTTGAAGAAGATTGCGAAGTATATGGTCCCGCAATATAATCAAAATCCACAAACTCTGGCGCACGCAAATCCTTGGCACGTTGGTTGATAGTATAGGTAAGTTGAAAAGGCTTACCCGAGATGACTTGCGCTGGAGCTTGAGCCTTAAACTCAACAGGCTCTTCCGCCCAAGCTACTATAGTCAAACTACATAAGAATAATATAGATAGTATTTTTTTCATAATCTTACCAATTCTTTTCTACGCGACGCTTCTGTCCTTGTTGTCGTTGCAATTTCTCCTGAGTTTCACGCTCATCTTGCTCAAGTGCTTGCAAAATCTGCTCGGCAGTCTCCTTGTCCATCTGCTGCTCTTGCTGCTCTTGCTGTTGCTGCGTATTTTGATCTTGTTGTTCTTGCTGTTCTTGTTGATTCTGCTCTTGTTGCTCCTCTTGCTGATCTTGCTGTTGCTGATTTTGTTGTTGTTCTTGTTGTTGCTGCAACTGTTGCATAGCCTTTACTAGATTATAGCGAGTGTCATCGTCCTTAGGGTTTTGACGAAGGGATTGACGATAGGCATTCACCGCTTGATCATATTGCTGTTGGGCATAAAGCGCATTTCCCATGTTGTGATAGCATGCTGCCAAACGCCTATTGATTTCAGATTTTCGCAATTGGTCATCAGATTTTACTAGTTGCTCTGCTTGCTGATAAGCCTCTAGAGCCTCGGGGTATTTTTCCTGTTTAAAAAGAGCATCGGCAAGATTAAACTGCGCTTGAAAGGAGGAGGCATTCTTGTCTAACCCTCGACGATAGTCCACCTCGGCCTCGGTATAATTTTCCTGCTTATAGGCCTGATTGCCACGACGCACATCTGGGGCTTCCTTTTGAGCATAAAGCAAAGAAGTCAAACCCAAACATATGATCAATAATAGATTACGCATCATTATAAGATATATATTACATTATTTTTCTCCAAATAAATTCATTCTTATCAGTTTGTGATTCTTGCGGGTCATAATGAAGAAATCAATAATCAGCAGACACAAGGCTAGAATAACAAAAGACTGATATTGCTCATTAAAATCAGCATATACGGTGCTCTCTAGTTCTGCCGTTGCAATTTGATCCAACTCTTGTTGCAAAGCACGCATAGCAGTGTTGGTATTATCGCAACGAACATAGATACCCTTGCCAGCTTGGGCTATTTGCTGACACATATCCTCGTTGAGTTGTGTGACTACCACTTGTCCTGAACGATCCTTGATATAATCATTCGTACCCGGAATAGGAATTGGAGCCCCACCGGGTTTACCTATACCAACTACAAAAACTCGAATACCCATTTCTTGCGCCTTTGTAGCCGCTTCAATTGCATCATCCTCATGATTTTCTCCATCAGTTATCAGGATTATAGCTCGTCCTGCCTCGCTCTGCTCGCCACCAAATGATCTGACAGCAGTTTGTAGCGCAGATCCTATGGCAGTACCTTGAGTAGATATAAGAGATGGATTAATAGTCTGCAAGAACATCTTGGCTGAAACATAATCACACGTGATTGGCAATTGAGTAAAAGCATCACCGGCAAATACCACCAAACCTACCTTGTCGTCAACCATATTGTCAATCATCTTGCTTAGCATCTGTTTAGCCCTTTCTAGACGATTGGGGGCAACATCTTCCGCCAACATAGAGTTCGAAATATCCAAAGCTACCATCACCTCAATACCTTGACGCTTAACCAATTTTTCTTGTTGTCCAAACTGCGGACGCGCAGCTGCTACAATGAGCAAGGCTAGTGTTAACATCATTATTGAAAACTTCCAAATTGGCCTACTCTTAGACGCGTCTGGCATCATTTGAGCAAGCAATTCTGGGTCTCCAAAAGATTGCAAAGCACGTTGAAGGCGGCGAGACATGATTACATATCCCAAGATAAAAACTGGGATACTAAATAACCACCAAAGCATTTCTATATTAGCGAATCGAAACATCGTAGTATTTGAATAAGTTTTTAAGAGTTATATCTAGTTCTAAAAGTTCTGATGCATTTTACTCTGCTACTGTTCGCAACACCAGATAGCGCAATAGTAACTCCAACAATAAGCATGCCAAGGCTGCCACCAAAAATGGAGCAAAATGTTCAGTACGCTTGGAGTATTCACGTACACGGATTTTGGTTTTCTCTAATTGATCAATCTGCTGATAAATTGTTCGAAGGCTATTGTTATCTGTCGCACGGAAATACTCACCACCTGTCATCTGAGCAATATCACGCAAGGTCGTTTCATCAAATTCAGAACTCATCGTGCCGTATTGCACACCATATGGAGTATGAATGGGAACTTTTACTTCCTTACTATAACTACCCACACCAATAGCATAGACGCGTATACCAAAAGTTTTAGCAATCTCTGCTGCCGTCAACGGGTCTATATCGCCTCGGTTATTACTACCATCGGTCAATAGGATCACCACCTTTGATTTGGTTGGAGAATCCTTCATACGATTAACAGCATTCGCCAATCCTAAACCAATGGCCGTACCATCCTCAATCATTCCAAAACGAACCGACTGGAATAGATTAACCAACACAGCATGGTCTGTAGTTAAAGGACATTGGGTAAAACTCTCACCTGCAAACACCACTAGACCTATCTGATCATTTGGACGAGACAACACAAACTCTGTCGCTACAGATTTGGCCGCCTCCAAACGATTAGGCTTGAGATCCTCACCCAACATCGTACCCGAAATATCTAATGCCATGACAATATCTATACCCTCCGTAGATTGCGATTGCCATTTATTGGAGAGTTGAGGGCGAGCAAGGGCCAACGATAGCAATGTAATCACCATCACACGTAAGACAAATGGCACATGCAGCAACCATACGCGCCAACTCTTAGGTTGACGTTGCAGACTACTCGTAGAAGATAATTGCAGAGAAGCTTGCGCTGCATGCAATTTCCAAATATACCACCCCACTACTGGAACTAGCAGGAGAAGCAAAAACAAATATCCTGGATTGGCAAAAGTCATCGATACTTATAAATTATTAGTTATGCATTCTGATTTTCTTCGGGGCGTGGTGTAGTCTCGTGTACAAAGGTATACGCATCTCGCAAACATTTCTCATTCTCGTCAGGAGTAGTATTCCACTTAGCAAACTTTACCAAATCTGCCAGAGTCAACATCTTGCGCAAATCGTCATACAATTCACGTTGAGCGCTTAATATAGGCCGCATCGCACTTAAAGTCTCATCAGATGTCTGCTCTGTACTACTAACAGCAAATCTACGGGCAATATATTCACGCACCACATCAGTAAGTTGAGTATAATATTCCTTGATTTGTCCTTGCTGCCACAGCTTTTGTGTGCGAATAAGCTCTAACTTTTCCAAAGCCACTTCCTCAGCAGGACGTAGTGGCTGTGCAGGCTCTAGCGTAGGTATAGAAGAGCGTTTCCTACTCTCAATGAAACGTACCAAGTAGTACAATCCTACTCCCAAACCTATCAATACTAGAGTCAACAATATCCATCTAAAAATTCCCCACCACCAAATAGGCGCTTTCTCTATCCCTTTAATATCGGTGATAGCCATATCTGTCGAATCTATCTCAAAAGGTTGCACCACATTGAGTGTCAACGCTTCACTCCACAAGGTATCACCACCCGAAGCAAATGGAAGGGGGGCAATATAGAAGAGCGAATCTTGAAACGAAGTCAACGTGATGTACTGATTATACTGTACACGGCCATCCTTAAGCAGAGTCGTATCCACCAATGTGCGATCCACTATCTCCACTCCAGGCACCAACTCATTGGCCAAAACGGGCATACTCACCTCTTCCCCTTGTTCGCATGTGGCGCGCAAGTGCAAATCGGTTTGATCTCCAATGAAGAGCGTGGTGCTATCTATCGTGGCACTCACCACTAGTGCCATTAGGGTCATTAACATTTGAATAAGTGCATTAAGGCTTTTACATAATCTTCATCCGTTCGTACGCTGACATGCTTGACGCCTATTCGCGTGAAAAGCTGTTCCATAGCCAGGAGGTTATCCTGCCACGCACGAGCATACGCTTCCCTTGTACTACCAACAGAAGTATCGACCCATAAATCTTCACCCGTTTCTGCATCACGAAACTTCACTAGTCCTATATTAGGCAACTCTTGCTCACGACGATCGTAAATCTGTATAGCATTCAACTCATGTCGATTAGAAGCAATCATCAACGGTTGATCCAACTGAGTATTACCGATAAAGTCGGAAATCAAAAATGCTGTACAATGGCGTTTTTGTGCATTAGAAAAATATTGCAACGCTTGCGCGATATCCGTTCCTGTAGATGTCGGTTCAAAACTTAACAACTCACGAATAATATGCAAAACATGTGTTTTACCTTTCTTGGCAGGAATAAACTTTTCTATCTTATCGGAAAAAAACAGCACACCTACCTTATCATTATTAGCTATCGTAGAGAATGCTAGAGTTGCAGCAACCTCTGCTATCATATCACGTTTCATCTGAGTAAGCGTACCAAAATTTCTACTACCCGAAACATCCACCAGTAGCATTACAGTCAGTTCACGCTCTTCCTCAAAAACCTTGATATACGGTTTACTAAGACGCGCAGTCACATTCCAATCTATAGATCGCACATCATCGCCTGCTTGATACTCACGCACCTCAGAGAACGCCATACCGCGCCCCTTAAACTGAGAGTGATACTCACCTGCAAAGATGTTACGACTAAGACGACGGGTCTTAATCTCTATCTTCCGTACTCGTTTTAATAGTTCTTCTGAAGTCATAATCTGTCCGATAACCTATAGCGGCATAGCCGCGTTCTATAACCCAAAGGGCGTCCTATAACCTAAAATTATGGCACTTGCACCGCATTCAATACCTCAGTAATCACATCCTCGGTAGTGATATTATTCGCCTCAGCCTCATAGGTCAAACCTATACGATGACGGAGTACATCATAACATACCGCACGCACAACCTCTGGAATCACATATCCGCGACGATGAATAAACGCATAAGCACGAGCAGCTAATGCCAAATTGATACTAGCACGAGGAGAACCACCAAATTGAATCATCGGCTTGAGTTGCTCCAAACCATATGCCTCTGGCTCACGTGTTGCAAAGACGATATCTACAATATACTTTTGAATTTTCTCATCAATATACACCTCACGAACAATATTTCTTGCCTTGATGATTTCATCAGTTCCCAAAATAGGCATCACTGATATCTTTTCGCCTGTGATATTTTGACGAATAATCTGCATCTCTTCCTCTCTCTTTGGATAACCTATTACCACCTTCAACATAAAACGGTCTGTTTGCGCCTCTGGTAGCGGATACGTACCCTCTTGCTCCACTGGGTTTTGAGTAGCCAACACTAGGAACGGCGCACCCAAAGGATATGTCTGCTCACCTATAGTTATTTGACGCTCTTGCATTGCCTCCAACAAAGCAGATTGTACCTTGGCTGGCGCACGGTTAATCTCATCTGCCAACACAAAATTAGCGAAGATAGGACCTTGCTTCACCTTAAACTCCTCAGACTTTTGCGAATAGATTTGCGTACCCACCACGTCTGCTGGCAACAAGTCTGGTGTAAACTGAATACGACTAAAATCCGCCTTTACCAATTGTGCCAAAGTCTTAATAGCCAAAGTCTTAGCCAAGCCAGGAACACCCTCTAGCAAAATATGGCCATCAGCCAAAAGACCTATCAAAAGACTCTCTACCAAGTGTTTTTGGCCTACTATCACCTGATTCATACCCATCGTCAGGGCATCTACAAAAGAACTCTCACGCTCTATACGCTCTTGCAGTTCTCGAATATCGACTGTTGTTTGCATATTATTTAATGATTATATATTTACACGCCAGAAAAGAATCAAATTTCCTGTGTAGTCTGTAGCAAAAACCGTGCCAAACTACATAATAAAAGCATCAGGACTGCATCCTGACGCTTTTATTATGTATTGTTTGCATCACTTCTTGAACGAATGCCTCATCCAACCCGTGTTGCTCCGCTATGAATTTACAATGCTGCAAAACCTGTTGCCATCGTTCTGGTTGGAGCACCGGTTCACCATGCTGATGCTTCCATTCGCCTATCTGACGAACCACATCCGCACGCTTGCCAATAACCTCCCACAACTGTTCATCCAGTTGGTCAATCTCTTCACGAAGTGATGCTAAGTCTTTCATTCAACTCCTGAACTCTTAAACTTCAATCGCTCAACGCAGCTGAGCAATGGCCTCCTTGAGCGTAGCGATACGCATCTCGGCATCTGCCTTTTTCTTGCGTTCTAACTCAACCACCTCGGGTCTAGCATTTTGCACAAAGCGCTCATTGTTCAATTTGCCCATCACACCGCGGAGGAAACCTTCTTGGTGAGCCAATTCAGCCTCAAGTTTCTTCAATTCCTCGTCTACATTAATAAACTTCTCCAATGGCACGCTATACTCTGTAGTACCGATGATGAAGGATGCGCTACCTGCGCTCTTCTCAGCACCTACTGCCAACTCTACATTCGCCAATTTCACTACCACTGCTGGCAATGCCTCTGGGCAAACAAGGGTCAACACCTCCTTAGGAGAGATATTCTTCTGTGCGCGAATATTGCGTACAGCCGAGATAATTGCGAAGCATTGTTCAGCCGCCTTCACATCTGAACCACTAAACTCCTGAACTTTCTCCAATGGAGAAACCATCAAGCTCTCACCATCCTTACGCTCCTCAATAGCTTGCCACAACTCCTCAGTGATAAATGGCATGAATGGGTGGAGCAGCTTGAGCATAGTATCCATAAATTGGATAGTCTTCTCGTAGGTAGCCTTATCAATTGGCTGACCGTATGCTGGTTTGATGATCTCGAGGTACCAACCAGAGAAATCGTCACAGAAGAGCTTGTAGATAGCCATCAACGCTTCGCTCAAACGGTACTTACTGAACAAATCAGCCACCTCTGCTTGTGCTTTTGCGAGTACTGCCTCAAACCATTCTACACCCCACTTATTCACCTCTGAACTACTAAACTCCTGAACTTCCCAACCCTTAATCAATCGGAAGGAGTTCCAAATCTTATTGCAGAAGTTACGTCCTTGTTCGCACAAACTGTCATCAAACAAAATATCATTACCAGCTGGCGCGCAAAGCATCATACCCATACGCACACCATCAGCACCAAAACGCTCTATCAAATCCAATGGATCAGGACTATTACCCAGTGACTTAGACATCTTTCTGCCCAATTTATCGCGCACAATACCGGTGAAATACACATGCTTAAATGGCATCTTGCCGATATACTCATATCCCGCCATGATCATACGTGCTACCCAGAAGAAGATGATATCTGGACCTGTCACCAAGTCTGCGGTTGGATAGTAATAGTTAATCTCCTCATTGCCGGGATTCTCAATACCATCAAAGAGGCTGATTGGCCAGAGCCATGACGAGAACCATGTATCCAATGCACCTTCATCCTGCACCAACGCATCTACGCTCAAGCCTGATTTCTCAGCCGCAGCCTCGATACTAGGAGCCACGATAATCTTCTCCTCAGGATAGTTCTCCGCACCGGTCTCGGCAAGAAGCGCCTTCTCGTAATAGGCAGGTATACGGTGTCCCCACCAAAGTTGACGAGAAATACACCAGTCCTTGATATTCTCTAACCAATTGCGATAGGTATTTTTATATTTAGTTGGATAAAATAGGATATCATCATTCATTACTGGTGGCAACGCGATGTCCGCAAAGTGTTGCATGCGGATAAACCATTGCAAACTCAAACGCGGTTCGATTGGCACATTGGTACGCTCTGAATAACCTACCTTATTGGTGTAATCCTCTACTTTCTCTACCAATCCTTCTGCCTGCAAATCCACTACAATCTGCTTGCGACAATCAAAGCGGTCCATACCTTGGTAAACTGACACATTAGGATAAATGTCGGCTTCTAATCCTTCTACATCTACATGTGCATCCGCAGTAAAAATATCATATGTTACCAAATCATACTTCTGACCCAATGCATAGTCATTCACATCATGAGCAGGAGTAACCTTCAGACATCCTGTACCAAACTCTATTTCTACATATCTATCCTCTATCACAGGAATCACACGACCCACTTTTGGTACTATCACATGCTTACCCTTCAACCATTGGTTCTTAGGGTCTTTAGGGTTGATACACATCGCTACGTCGCCCATGATGGTCTCAGGACGCGTAGTAGCTACCACGGCATAATAGCCCTTCTCATCTTTGTGAATCACATTCTCTTCTGCACCACTGAACTCCTGAACCTCATCACCCTCCACTACATAGTACTTCATGTAGTACAATTTGCTATGCTCCTCTTGGTAAATCACCTCCTCATCGCTCAAGGCTGTTTGGCGCTCTGGATCCCAGTTCACCATACGGAGTCCACGGTAAATCAATCCCTTGTTGTATAGGTCGCAGAACACATCAATCACCGCCTTAGAACGGGTCTCGTCCATGGTGAAAGCCGTACGATCCCAATCGCATGAGCAACCCAAGGTGCGCAACTGCTTCAAGATGATCCCTCCATGCTCCTCTGTCCATGCCCATGCATGCTTAAGGAACTCCTCACGAGTCAAGTCACTCTTGTTGATACCTTGCTCCTTAAGACGTTTAATCACCTTGGCTTCGGTAGCGATACTTGCGTGGTCTGTACCTGGTGCCCAACAAGCATTCTTGCCCTCAAGGCGTGCACGACGAACCAAGATATCTTGGATGGTATTGTTAAGTACGTGTCCCATATGCAGCACACCTGTCACGTTTGGCGGAGGAATAACTACGGTATATGCCTCACGAGCATCTGGAGTACTGTGGAATAGTTTCTTGTCTTGCCAATATTGATACCATTTGGCTTCAATGTTTGTTGGATTGTATTTTGCGTCCATGTCTATAAATAGAGTTTTAAAAGTTTCATTGTTTTAATAGTTCTAAAGGGTTTTATAAGTTCTAAACGCTTAAAACTGCGAAACGCCTAAAACTTTTCAACCTTTAAAACTGCGCTTAGCGCTCACGCTATTGTGCACTAAAGGCATTCCAACCTTGAGCCTGCAAAGCTATCTCTTCACCATTGCGACCTATAAGATGCTGACCTTGCTCCGCTTTTGTAATGTGACCAATCAGATACACATCTTCTATCGGAACCAATTTCTCATAATCGTCCAACTTGCAAGTAAACAGCAACTCATAATCTTCACCGCCATTCAATGCACAGGTCACGATATTCAAGTTCATCTCTTCCGCCAAAGCTGCAGCCTGATAGTCGATAGGCAACTTATCTTCGTAAATAGCACAACCTACCCCTGATTGCGTACAGATATGTTTAAGTTCACTACTCAGTCCGTCAGACACATCCATCATTGCCGTAGGCTTAATACCGGCTTTATGCAGCTGTTCAATAATATCTTTCCTAGCTTCTGGCTTCAACTGACGCTCTAGCAAATATTCTCTACCCTCAAAAGCAGGAGTCGCATGCTCATTGGCATTCATCACAATGCGCTCACGTTCCAGCAATTGCAACCCCATATAGGCCGTTCCTAGATTACCCGTCACACATATCAAGTCGTTGACCTGCGCACCACTTCGATATACGATATCCGATTCATATGCCTCACCCAAGCAGGTGATAGAAATAGTCAAACCTGTCATCGAAGCACAGGTATCACCACCCACCAAATCTACACCATAGCGATCGCATGCCAAACGTATACCAGCGTACAACTCTTCCAAATCCTCCACAGAAAAACGCTTACTAATGCCCAAAGACACTGTGATTTGACTTGGAGTTCCATTCATCGCATACACATCAGAGAAATTGACCACTGCGGCCTTATAACCCAAATGCTTCAAAGGAACATACTCCAAATTGAAATGAATCCCTTCCAACAACAAGTCGGTCGTAACCAATGTACGCTTACTGCCAAAACTCAAAACAGCTGCATCGTCACCGACAGCCTTCTGCGTAGAAGACTGAGTGATGGGAAAATCCTTGGTAAGATGTTTTATCAAGCCAAACTCTCCTAATGTAGAAATCTGTGTAGCCATAGTTATGCATTTTAAATCAGACTGCAAAGGTACAACAAAAAATGCACATACGCAAGAAAGCGAGTAATTATTTTCAAAAAAGATAGATTCAATCTATCTCATAAACCCATCAGCAGCCATAGGAAGCTTGCTTGCTAATGGGGTGTTGATGGGTGTGTGATAAGGTGCTAACCGGATTTGAAAATAAATACGAGTAACTGAAGTATGTCCGGCATCGCGCGAAAGTAGCTACGAGGAGGGACCCGCTAGCGGGAGGTGCACTCGAAGTACAACAAAAAATGCACATACGCAAGAAAGCGAGTAATTATTTTCAAAAAAGATAGATTAATCTATCTCATAAACCCATCAGCAGCCATAAGGAAGCTACTTATGGGGAGTTCGTGCGGAGATAGCGGCAAGAAACTGCACCTATCTAGTTACCCCTCGTCACCCTTCTGTTTACGATGTCTCAAATAAAATACGATACTTAATATCATTCCTAGCAAAAGCATCTTCTCGCATATTTAAAATTTGTTGCAAAATTACATCAATTTTATCATATAGCAAAATTCTCGCAATCTTGCTGATTTTCACACACACTTTTCTATACTATCCACAGCAACGTTGCCAAAATTTGCATACATATCACATTTTTACTACCTTTGCAACGAATTTAAGTTACAAACTAACCATATTATAAACATTCAATTTTTATCATTATGACAAATCTTATCAAATCCAAAGGCATCATGGCTGTAGTTGCCATCATCATTATTGCCGTTTTCTGCAGCATGTTCATACGCTGTACTCGCGTAGATTCATCCGAAGTGGGAATCAAATTCAACAAACTCTCGCTCACCGATCAAGGAAAACTTGACGCTAGCCCTGTTACAGGTTACGTATTCTTCTGCCCTATCACTACAGACGTCTTCACATACCCCATCTACGTACAACGTGTAGATTATAACCCATTCACCGTCAATACCAAAGATGCAGCTATCTTTACCATGGACCCTACCATGGCTTACTACCTCAATCGCGACAAAGCCACCGACGTTTTCTTCAAGTATCGTCGCTCACTAGACGAGATCGAGGCAGGATACATGCGCACTGTCATTTACGATGCATACCGAGTGGTTGCCAACAACTACACCTCCGACGAACTCATGGCTAATCGAGCTAGCTTCGAAGGAGAAGTGCGCATCATGCTCGACTCTACACTCACTGCCGAGGGATTCATCGTTACAGAGTTCACCTCACAAATCACTCCACCGGAATCCTTACGACAAATGATCGATGCCAAGAACGCAGCGGTTCAAGCGGCCCTAAAGGCGGAGAACGAAGTCAAACAAGCAGAAGCGAACGCAAAAATCGCTATCGCCAAAGCAGAAGGTGAAGCACAAGCCATGAAAATCAAAGCCGACGCTGAAGCTTATTACAACCGAACCATCTCCGCTTCACTCACCTACAACATCGTACTCGAAGACTGGATCGAGAAATGGGACGGAAAAATGCCACAAATCCAAGGCAATTCCAACATGATGCCAATGATCAACTTCAACAAGTAAAGCGAAACTAACACCTAACATACAACACAAACAGAGGAGCCATCGCGCTCCTCTGTTTGCTTTTCTATCTGTGATATTTCAACCACTATGCCTCTCTCTTCTCGATGACGCCATCCAAGAATCCCATAGCTATCGCCTCTTCTGGTTTCATCCAGTTGTCACGATCACACAAACGCTCTATCTCCTCTACACTCTGACCACTATTCTTCGCCAACACTTGATACAAATCTTGCTTCAGGCTCTCCATCTCCTTCAGGTGAATCTGCTGGTCACGGAAGGTAGAATACCCCACTCCTGAACTTGGCTGGTGAATCATAAAGCGAGAGTATGGCAAAGCCTTGCGATGACCTTTTTCGCCATTGCTAGCAATCACAGCACCCATTGATGCTGCCAAGCCCAACACGGTAGTATACACAGGCGACTCGATATAGTTCATCACTGACACCAACTCCAAACCTGAATAGCACTCTCCACCGCCTGAGTTGATATAGAGGTGGATAGGATCGTGACTCACTGAGTTTAAGAAGAGCATTTGAGCCACCAATGTGTCCATCGAATCGCTTGTTACCTCGCCACTCAAGAAGAGGATACGATCCATCATCAGACGTGAGAATACATCCAATTGAGTAATATTCAGCGCACGCTCCTCAATAACGTATGGGTTAATGATTCGGTTGTCAATCATTTTCTTTTCTAGATCTTTCATAATCAATATTGCTTTGATAGGTGCTAGGCACCTTGGGTTGTTATAATCCTTGTACGATCACACGGCGTTGGATGAGATCTTGTTGATCGCGCATCTCTTGATACTCCTTGATGAGTTCGGCATTCAGCGATGGCTTGGTTTGCTGGATAGTCGTCAGCATCAGTTCGTTGGTAATCGTCTTTCGTGCGAAAGCAGCCGTCATAGCCACATCATTGACGATAAAGGCGATATCGCTAGCAATATATCCTTCTGTGGCAGTTGCAAAAGCATCAAAATCCAAATCATCAGCCACTGGGCGGCGGTCCAGATAGAGGCGGAACATCTCCTTGCGTGCTTCTAGGTCTGGCAATGGCACATACACATGCTTGTCTATACGACCTGTACGGCGTACAGCTGGGTCAATCATATCCGGACGGTTGGTGGTGGCGATGATAAAGATACCCCTCTTTGAGCAGTTGTTCATCTGCGCCAGAAACTCATTCACCTCGGAAGCCACATGCTCGGCTCCCCTGCCACTACGGTTAGGAACTACCGCATCAAACTCGTCGAAGCAGAGCACAATCGGACTGTTCTTCTCTGCCAGAGCAAAGAGTTTTCGGATCTTCTCTTGCGAACCATGCACAAAACTACTACCAATATCCGAAGCCTTCACCAGCATAAAGTTGAAGCCCGTTTCCTCAGCAAACTTCTCGGCCAAGAAGGTCTTTCCGCATCCTGGAGGGCCATATAGCAACATGCCATTAGGAGGAGTGATACGATATTGCTCTGCTAGTTCTTTGTCTTTAATCACCAGAATCACACGCTCGCGTAAGTACTTCTTCAGGTCGTGCATACCTGCCACATCCTTGAATCCGTTGCCTCCGCCGCATTTCACCTCGATGTGGATAGGATTGATATCGTTGGGATCCGAAGCCGTAGGTTCCTCGTCAGAGGCCTTGCTATTCCCCTTGCCCGACTCTTTCTTACCGCTAGTTTCCACCGGTGGGACTTCATCGCTCGATTGCAACATGCCCAAGATCTCGCCCACACTCTGAAAGCGATCGGCGGCTTTCACCTTCAAACCACGCTCTATAATATACTGAGTCTTCTTGCTAACATGCGCCAATGGATCTAGATTCAGAGGATGACTCTTGCTATATTGCCATATAGCCATAAAGCGCTCCTTGTATTCTCCCTCTTCGGGAACATCCACCACCCAAGGAGCCTGACCGGTCAACATATAGTATAGCACCGCACAAGCGGAGAAAATATCTCCCCTCTCTTCAAAGATGCCAACCATCGTCTCTTTGCCATGATAGTGCGGATCCAAATCAGAGGTATCAAAATGAGGAATACCACCACACACTGTACTCAAATGACCATAATCTATCAACACCGCCTCACCATTCATCACAGGAGATAGCATGATATTGCTAGGATCCACATCATTGTGGCACAATGCAGGAACTTTCGCGTGCAAGTATTGCAACCCGCACAAAAGACTGGAGAAGACCTTCAGAGCCTGCTCCTCACACATACATCCTTCGGTTTGTATGTAATCTGACAAGATAGAACCTTGACAGTAATTCGTAATATAGTATTGGCAAAGGCCTGACTCATGTTCAATCTGTCCACTACCAACAAACGCCATCAAATTGCGATGATCAATCTGTTGGCAATACCCTATTTCATTAACCTGCTGCGTCTTTTGGTTAATGAGCTTGGATGGTACCTTATTTGCAACAAACAACTTGAGGAAATACAAGTTTCCATCCGCATCCTTCACTCGGTAGGTTTCGGTATAGCGATTCGCTTTTATCAGGTTTTGTACAACGTACTCACCTACTCTGTCGTTATTCTGTAGTATAGCCATGGTTTTAAAAATTAGCAGGCAATACCTTCCGATATTGCCTGCAACGTTGTTTAGTCTTCACTGAAGATTTCTTGTGCGCCTCGTTTGTATGCAGACAACAGGATGTTGCAGCATCTCTCAAAGAAGTCACCCACCTCTGGGGTACTATCCACAAACATCTCAATTGAGAGGAACAAACTGTCTTTTACCAAGAATGCTTTTACCACCTTATACTCACTAGTAATGGTGTTACAAGCCTCTAGAACTTTCACACGGTTGTTCTCTACATCATACACGTTTGGCATCAGCAAGCGGAAATACATCTCATCATCCTCATCGGCGATAAAGTACATATTCTTGCCTTCAAACTTGAAGTGAATATCACCATCGTTATCTACATCATAACGATAACCCTCTGAAGAGAGCCACTCTTTTACTAAATCAATTCTCATAATTGTACTTTTATTTTAGGTGTTAACTGTTATAGCTTTTCCAAAGTTCAACTGCATCATTTACGGTGGTGTTTGGAAGACCGCACAATTGGCTAATCAAGCGCCACATCTTCAACTCCTCATCAGCAATATCACCATCAACTGCCATTACCACTGCCAAGAATGCGCATACATATTTCTTCTCTTCAATACCAAGGTTTGATATCAAACTAACTGCCTCTGCAGGTGTCATCTCACCAGCCTCTTTAATAATCTCTACTGCCTCTTCGTCGCTCTTACCAAAACCTTTAAGATCGACCATAACGGCCTTTACCTCATTCTCCTCTACGGTTCCATCTGCTTGTGCCATTGCAATTGCCATACATACCATCGCACGAGTCTCTTTGTAATTCAGTGTCATAATCGTAAAATTTTAACGTGTTTTTCGGATATTTTAGGTAATCCAAATTAACCTTTTGTTATTTCGCTTGCAAAGTTAACATTATTTTTTGAAAGTACAAAATAAAACCTCAAAAAAAATCACTTTTCCTGTATTTTTCTATATTTTCCACCCTAAACTCCCCCTTCACGCCACCAACGCCATACGAGAGCGAATCAAACGATGACACTCACTCAGTATCTGAGCCAAACTTGCATCCAACTCATCCGCATGAAATGCAGACAACAAATGGTCCGACAGATTGCACAACTTAAAGTGGGCCAAATCATAATCTGCTTCCTCTATCAACGCATCTATACGAGTCAACTTCTCCATTGCCAACTCTACCAACACAGCGCACAACTGACGATGCAAATCACATTTCACATCTTCTGCCACTACTTCACTACGACATGACAACAACTGGTAAGCTTCCGAAATAGCCTGCAAACAACCAGCATAATCTCCCGCTCGCAACGCACGATACGACAATTGTATACTACTCTCTATATCATCCTTTATACGTTCAGGACACTGAACTAGCATCTTCTGCTTCTTTGCCTCTGCCTTACGAGCTTTGACCTCCTGACGAATCGCACGAACGGCCGCTACATGCTTCTCCCACACAGCTTTCACCAAGCACTCTGTCACATCCTCCAAACGCTGTAAATACTGATAGCAAGCATTCACATCCGTATACCATGCTTCATCCTCTTGTCCTGCAGCCATCTTCTGACGAAGCTGCATCGTCCACATCGCTAAACTATCATCTAGCACCTTCGTGGCGGGCTTCACAAAGCTATTCTTTGTGGACGCATTATACGTACTCTTCACCACACCCTTCAGCACACTCACAACAACACCTACAGATGATTTATACGACCCTCTAGCATATAGCATTTCTGCTCGCTTCACTTCCTCACGCCAACTCGACAACTCACGACTAGCCACTGCATTGCTTGGTGCATGACGGCGAGACAACAACTCGTACGAAGACTCTATACGAAACGTCTCACGACTAGTCAAATGCCAAGCCATACACACATCACAATAATACGCGCGCACGGGCTTCTTACCCGTCTCTTCTAGAATATCATCCGCATTATACTCCATAAACAATAGGGCTTCTTTCTCGGTTTCAAAACGCATTTTTGTGTGTCCGCAAGCGATGCAATAGTACTTGTTTCGTGTAGGTTTCATAATATCTAATCGTTAATCTGTTAAACATGCAAACATACACACAATATACATACCATTTCTCATCCGGCAGCAAGCTTGCCGCCATCTCGCCCGCTCTGACGCATCAATCCGCAGCAACGTTGCTAATAACACCCCCGCAGATGACAGTTTGGCAGTCTCTCACCCATTCTACTTACCACCAATCTGCTCCCTATAGGCACTCTGCACCGTCATGTAGCCCCAAGGACGGCCTATAAGGTTTTGCTCCTCCTATAGCGTAGCAGCCTATAGGCAGCTTAATGCCATGCGCATGCCCGATCCAATCCCTTATCAAACATAGGTGATTCGTAGGTGATTCGTAGGTGATTCGTAGGTGATTCGTAGGTGATTCGTAGGTGATTCGTAGGTGATTCGTAGGTGATTCGTAGGTGATTCGTAGGTTATTATCCTTACCCACACGGCACCTCAAGCATACTATATCAAGGCCACTGAAGCACCCTGAAATCACCAACCACACCATATTATAATAAAAAATAGACTGTTTTTTTGTAATCCCGAAAAAAATCACTACCTTTGCACACAATTTTAAAACTTACTACACCATGCCTAATCAAGCACAAAAAACGGCCATTGCCAAACTGCTCTCTGATTTGATCAAGTCTGACAGCATCATCGACCAAAGCGAAATCCGCCTCTACAACCAGTTGCAACAAGAATTCGGAATATCTCAAGAACAACGAATCGAAGCACAAAACATCACCATGGCTAAAGCTATGGACCAATTGCGACTGCTGGACGAAGACAGCAAACAACGACTACAAGAGGCGCTACTACGTACGGCCAATGCCGACAACCAATGCGTAGCAAAAGAGGCACTCATACTGCTCACTCTCAAATACATACTACTCGACAACGACAATAAATACGAAGTCATTTCTTGCCATACACATGGCTCTAGAATTGACGACAAATTCATAGTCTATATCGATTCCGACGAAATCAATCCTGACATTCACGACGAGATCGAGTGCGAATACGAAGCCATACACGACAAACTCACACTATGGAACTTCGATTTTATCTACATTCCACGAATCACACAAAAATTGCTCGACCTTCCCAAGGACTACGTACAAGATATCATTCGATACATGAATCCACGATTCTCACTAGAGCAAGTGGAAAAACTCTACGGACAACTCACCACTATCACCACACAAGGCTTCACCACACAGCTATTAGGAGCTAAAATGCAAATGCCTACACTCATCACCACACAACCTGCACTGCTCATCAATTACGCAACATCCATTGTCGGAGACAACAACCTGCATACCGAGTTCCTCAAAATACGCCTCGACGACACCATCCTACACGAAGTCAAACAACTTACACAAGACTACGCAGACATCATCACGGCTAAAGAGAACGTACAACCGGCTACAACAGAAGACAACTTCCGATATTTTGGATTCTATAAAGCACTTTTCGACTTCCTCGCACAGTCCAAAGAGGGCGAACAAATCGCTAAAGGCATACTAATAGACATACGTACCTCTAACCTCACCCTAGAAGGAAAAAAGATACACCTCTCCCCTAGTCAGATGACCACCTATGCGCTCATACTACAGCAAACCATCACCCGAGGAGGACTACCACACCTCAGAAAAAACGCACACAAAAACATCCCAGCCAAACGATTCGAACGAATGAACGAAAACATCTCACAGGCATACTGCCGCATGTATCCACATTTCAGCAAAACCATGCCGGGAACATGCCTATGGAACTTCTACGACAATATCAGCAATATCGCCAGCAATATCGCACATATTCGTAAAAAAATCGAAGAAGCTGGACTGCTAAACCCTGAATTATACATTCCTATATCCAACGAAATTCCTGGCGACATGCCATACTACATCATCGGTACACCACTAGACCTAGTATCCGTAAATACCATCACCAACAATACCACAACAAAATTCACCGAGTGGTTCAAACTTCTTAAATAGTACACGACTATGACACCCAGCACCAACACGCATACTGACACTTTTGCACAAACACATAGACAACTGCGACTCTTCATTTCCTCTACCTTCGTAGACATGAACGCAGAACGAGATGCACTCACACGCATCTTCCCACGCATCAAAGAAGCATGCGAAAAACGAAGCGTCGAATTCGTCCCTCTTGACCTTCGATGGGGCATCACTGAAGAGGCTGCCAAAGAGGGAAGAGTCATCGAAACTTGTCTACGAGAAATCGATGATGCCAGACCATTCTTTATTGGCATCATCGGCAATAGATACGGATGGGCACCCGAGGAAAAAGACCTCGGTGTATTCGCACAAAGCCTACAAGCACAATACCCATGGCTCAAAAACGCCATACAACAACGTATGAGCATCACAGAAATGGAGATGCAACACGCTGTCCTCAACCGTACCGACAACGAAAATATGAATGCCGCCTTCTACATCCGATCAGAAAAGATGAAGGTTGAACAAGCATTCAAAGAACGACCCGGATCCAAAGAAGAACAAAAACTACAACAACTCAAAAACGCGGTACGAGCACAAAAGCACTTCCCTGCATACGACTACAACTCCGTCGACGAACTCGCAGAAATGGTGCTTAAAGACGTCATTGAATTCCTCAATAACGCTTTCCCGCAAACCAACGCCGAGTCTTATGACCAAGATGCAGAACATCAAGAACGCATCCTCCGAAGCCGATCCAACAGCCTCATTCCTCTAACTTACTATCAAAACACCATCAATGACTGGATGGCAGGAAAAGGAAAACGAGACCTACACATCACAGGAAACACCGGAGTCGGCAAATCATACCTACTCGCAAATATCGTAGGACAACTACGAAAAAACGGACAAAAAGTCGTTTACCTCGACCTCTCGGAACATAGCGATTTCATGAAGGCAATGGAATATGCCACCGGAGAAATGCTTTTCCAATTGGGAGTAAAAACGCGCAAACAAGTCGAAAACGAACAACTGGCTGGATGCTTATTCTCTTTCATAGGAGGATTCTTCAAAATCATATTCACTATGATGACCATGCCAATTAAAGCAGTATTCAGCGGAGCGGACAATGCACAACATAACCTTGAGTCACAGGTGAACGCTTTTTACGAAAGTTTCAACTCCGGAACCTTTGTCGCACAACTCAAAAAACTAGAAAAACATTTCAGCAAGAAAAAAAGCAAAAACGATGTCATCTACCTTGCTATTGACAACATGAACGACCTCGAGGGAGACAACCTCGCATTCTTCACTCTGTTTGATTATACAGACCAAATTCATATCCTTTCATCCTCCACACGCAATAGCAAAGTACAAGTCTACCTACAAACAGAACCGCGCACGCAAACGCTCACCATGGAAAACCTCACCGTCAACCAAGCGGCTACCTATGTCAATCGATACCTAGCACAATACGGCAAAGCGCTAGACGAGAGAGGAGAACTATGTGGACGACTTATGCTATCAGGAATCACCGGAAACGCGCTACTTCTCAACCACGTTCTTTCACTCATGGTCAGATTTGGATCGTACGAACAACTACGCAACTACATCAACGAACTATCCATGATCAAAAACGAAGGAGAACTCTATGAAGTAATGATCAAGCATATCCTAGACCAATTCCCCAACAAAGAACAGCAAGACGTAGTTCGCGACATCATCGCGGCATTCGCCATAGTCAAAAAAGGACTGACCGAAAGCGAAATACAAGAAATCTTCAAACCAAAACCCATGGACTGGGCATTGCTAAGACCATACCTCTATAGCATCTTCCGATGCAGAGGTACATACTGGTATCCTGCTTCTGAACGATGCAGAGGAGTGCTACAAAGCTGGATGGGAGAACGCATACAGAACGTCGTAAAAAAACTAGCCAACTACTTCGAAGATACCACACACGGATTCTACGAACAGAAGAACGCTGTTGGCATAACCGATGGAGCACAACTCACAGACGAGAGATTCAAACTCGAACGACAAGTCGATATCCTACCCGAACTCTATTACGAGCATGGCCTCAACAACGACCTTTACCTGTGGGCTACATATATCTGGGCAGACATACGATTCTCTGAAGAGCAACGAATACGATATTGGAGACAACTATACAAAGCTGGATACAACCTACGAAACTCCGGCGAACTATCCGCCTCTCCATACAACGTTCGACAAATCCAACGAATGGTCAGCATCTATGGCATACAACCCGGATATGGCAAAGCTTACCTACAACAATTTATCAATAGCGAATTCCAGAGAAACAACTGGGTACTACCTACCAAAGATCAATTATTCCAACTATATACACATTGGAACATCGTCGCAGGTGCATTCATGGATAAGGATGACCTGAATTGGGTGGCGCAAAAACTCACAGAAATAACAGGGAAACAAGAGCAGGCAGAAGTGCAACAACTCGTCAAATACCAAAACCTCATGGCGGCACAAGAATGGGATAAAATCATTGCACTAGCCAAGACTGACACACTCAGCGAAATAGTACGCGTACACGTTGACTCTTTCGTAATCCTTGCATATCAAGCTAAAAACGAACCACAACAGGCATTCGTAGTCGCTAAACAAAATGCGGAAAGAATCATCCGACTTGGATTGGCTGCTAATCACGCGATCCTACCGACCTTCAGTTTTTATGCACAACTATCTTACTCCTGCGGAACCAATGAAGATGCAAAAAAAGCGATTGAATTACTCAATCTGCACAAAGGAGATGTACATACCGCCAACATTGACAACAACAGCAGTTTACTTTTCCATAGAGGCATGGCATACGCACAACTGAAGATAGCCAACTACACCGAAGCCATCGCATATGCACAAGTATGGCTAAAGATTCTCAAAACCATGGGATACGCCACTAACGACGCCGAAGCTTTCATCGCTTTTGTACAGAAAAACAAATCATAAACGCTTTAACCCAAACACCACATATGGCATCTGAAATGATCAACGATCTATATCGTAAAGGATATAATCACTACTACGGAAAAGAAGGCGCAACCAAGGATATCAACCTTGCTATCAAGTATTGGCTACAAGCCGCCGAACACGGACACCATGTTGCACAATACTATGTCGCATGGGCCTACGAATACGGACAAGGAGTAGTCTCGGACGAGAAACAAGCACTCTTCTGGTACCGTAAATCCGCAGAAAAAGGAAATAGAGACGCCAAAAGAGCTATTGGCAACTTCTATTACTATGGCAAAGCTGGACTTACCAAGGACTATGCAGAAGCGGTCAAATGGTATCAAATCGCAGCAGACGATGGCAACCGATACGCACAGTTCGACCTCGGATGGGCATACGAATATGGTCAAGGAATCGAGAAAGACCTACATCTTGCATTACAATGGTACCAAAAATCTGCTGCACAAGGATATGCCGCAGCGCAACACAAAATCGGACAAGCATATCAATATGGCTCCTTTGGACTTATCAAAGACATCACACAAGCTATACTTTGGTACCAGAAAGCGGCGGCACAAAACAACCGCTCAGCACAATATGCATTAGGATTATGCTACCAACAAGGAACCGGCGTACAAAAAGATCTACAAAAGGCCACACAATACTTCTATCTAGCTGCCATGCAGGGAGACACCGAGGGAGCATTATTCAACCTCATGGCACACTACCAAAATGACGAGGTTCCCATCAAAGACCTAGCCAAATGCAGAGAATGCTTCCTTAAGTTTGCCAATATCGCATGGGTACAAGTCGGCTTAGGAGATATTTACCTACATGGCAAAGGGGTAGAAAAAAACTACGCAGAAGCACTCCAGTGGTACCGCAAAGCTGCTGAACAAGACTCCGGAATGGCATACTACAAAATCGCATGCTGCTACGAGCAAGGATTAGGAGTCGAAAAGAACCCCGAAGAAGCACGTAAATATTTCCTCAAAGCAGCTGACAAAAAGGTCAAACCCGCAATGGAAAAAGTGTCCGATATCTCTTCCGACAATATCGACACCGCCGATATTCCTAACGACATGTCCGATTTGGACCTATGCAGACGAGCTGACGACTATTTCTTCGGACGCAGTCCCTATCGCCAAGACTACAAAGAAGCCGTCCGTTATTACTACAAAGCTGCACTCAACAACTACACTACTGCACTCGTCGATTTGGGCAACTGCTATTTCCACGGACATGGTGTACCACAAGACCATTACAAAGCCGTACAATGGTACAAAAAAGCGGCGACAAAAGGATACATCTACGGACTATACAACCTAGCCTGGGCGTACGAACACGGACAAGGTATATCAAAGGACCTAGCAGCAGCGAAGAAATATTACAATCTAGCCGCCCAACAAGGACACCCACAAGCAAAAGAGAAATTAAAAAACCTATAATAACCTATTAGCCAATGGCTACCAATCGAAAAATAACCATCTTTTTGGCCTCTAGCGAGGAGTTAAAAAACGACCGTAATAGTTTTAGCGATTTGATACGCTCGTTGGATGACATCTACGAGGATCGCGGTATACGCATTAAACTCCAACGTTGGGAGGACTTCTTTGCCTATTGCACTGGCACACGTACCCAAGATCAATACAACCAAGTGCTCGGCGCCAGCGATATGTGCATCTGTCTCTTCCATACGCGAGCAGGTCAATTCACCATAGAGGAGTTCCACCATGCCATAGCTGCATACCAACGCACTCAAAGTCCCAAGACCTACGTCTATGCACGCGCCTTAGTAGAAGGCGAGATAGAGGAAGAAGAACTCAAGCAATTCAAAGAGGAGTTGTTCCGTCAAATGGGTCACTACTGGTGCAACTATGCTACTGAAGACTCCATGAAGCTCCACTTCATCATGCAGTTTGAGCTATTGATCAACGATACCCTTGGGCAGCGAGAAGACACGCAAAACCTATCCATCGAACAAGGCAACGTCATGCTCCATGGACGCAAAGTAGCCGATTACAACAATATCCCTTTCGCAGCGAACAACACCGAGGTTATCGCTCTCAAAGAGAAGATTGCCGCCTTGGACAAAGACATCGTTGCGCTACGCAGTATTGGCAATGACGCACTCACACCGATGATCAACGAGAAAGCCGATGAGCGTCACCAATGTCAAGAACAATTGGAGCAGTTGGAGAAGCAGCTGCTTGATACTGCGCTATCTATCAGCAAGATGATCAGCAGCGATAAACCTATCAGCGAGCGCAAGCGTGCCGCCATCGAGATGTTCGATCAAGGCAACAACAAAGGCGTGTTGGACATGCTCAACGAAGAAGAGATCGAGCGCGACTACCAGAGTGCCAAGAGCAAACTAGCAGCAGGCAAACAACTGGAAGAAGCTGCGCAAAAAGTAATCCAAACCGCACAAGACGAGATCCGTTCGTTGATAGAGGAATACCTGCTGAAAGCCAAAACTTGGATGAGCACTTACAGCGAAGCAAACCGCTTCGACGAGGCTTGCAAATGCTACGAACAAGTCATCGCCCTGACAAGAGAAAGTTTGACCGAAGAGGAATTGGCTGAGCGGTTGCACGAGTACGGAAAATTTCTGCAAGATAATAAGCAATTTCACAAGATAGAAGCATACTACCAAGAAGCATTGGAGATTCGGGAGAGATTAGCAGAGGCACATCCCGAAGCATATGAAGCATATGTAGCTGATACCTTGAATAATCTCGCATTATTGTATTCCGATACGCAACGCTTCGACCAAGCGGAGGAGTATTATCTACGAGCATTGGAGATTCGGGAGAGATTGGCAAAGGCATATCCTGATGCATACGAATCATATGTAGCAACTACCTTGAATAATCTCGCAATTTTGTATTACAATACACAACGCTTCGACAAAGCAGAGGAGTATTATCTCCTAGCATTGGAGATTCGGGAGAGATTGGCAAAGGCATATCCTGAAGTATATGAAGCATATGTAGCTGATACCTTGAATAATCTCGCGAATTTGTATTCCGATACACAACGATTTGACAAAGCAGAGGAGTATTTTCTACGAGCATTGGAGATTTATGAGAGATTGGCAAAGACACACCCTGAGGCATACGAAGCGGATGTAGCAATGACCGTGAATAATCTCGCAGTTTTGTATTACAACACACAACGCTTCGACAATGCAGAAGCGTATTATCTACGAGCATTGGAGATTTATGAGAGATTGGCAAAGACACACCCTGAAGCATACGAAGCATATGTAGCAATGACCTTGAACAATCTCGCAGTTTTGTATAAGAATACACAACGCTACGACAAAGCAGAGGAGTATTATCTGCGTGCATTGGAGATTTATGAGAGATTGGCAAAGGCACACCCTGAGGCATACGAAGCGGATGTAGCAATGACCTTGAATAATCTCGCGAATTTGTATTCCGATACACAACGATTTGACAAAGCAGAGGAGTATTTTCTACGAGCATTGGAGATTTATGAGCGATTGGCGTCCCAATGGCCTGATGTGTATGCATCTAATGTCCAGATAGTACAACGGAATCTTCAAATTTTGAAAGAAAACAATCAAGGAACTCCTAAAACAACATTGTCATTCTGGGAAAGATTGAAAAGATTATTTACGTGAGCAATAATAACTCCGTCTATAATAAATAAAACAAGATTTGCAATCAGTCCTTCAAAACTTACCAACAACAAAAAAGACACCATAAGAGATATTAAATCTACTAAATTAAGAGAGATAGGCAATTTAGCCAGAAAGATGTTCTGTCTATGCGTAAAAGCACACAGCAGAAACGAGGATGGATAGTCTATAAACATGATAATGAGGAGATTAATCTAGAAAGAAGAGTCTTGTCCAAGAACGCATATAGACAGACAGACGGAACTTTTTATAATCTTACCCGCGTACGTACAGGTACAAGAAATATAAAACTGCTGTCTATCTGGCTATCTGTCTTGGGGTATGGGATATTGGATATTGCATATTACATTGGATATTGGATATTGAGATATTGGATATTTCCCGCTACCCTTGCGCTACCTTTGCGCAAGGGTTATGGGGTCCCCGAAATGCTCGTGGCGATATGGGATACGGGAAGGTGTGAGCACCCATAAACAACTCAACAACTGAACTAACAAAAACAACATATGACTACTAATCGAAAAATAACCATCTTTTTGGCCTCTAGCGAGGAACTGATTAACGACCGCAATAGTTTTAGCGATTTGATACGCTCGTTAGATGACATCTACGAGGATCGCGGTATACGCATCAAACTCCAACGTTGGGAGGACTTCTTCGCCTATTGCACAGGCACTCGTACCCAAGATCAATACAACCAAGTGCTCAGTGCCAGCGATATGTGCATCTGCCTTTTCCACAAGCGTGCTGGTCAATATACCATCGAGGAGTTTCATCATGCCATAGACCAATACAAACGCACTGGCGATCACCCTAAGACCTATGTCTATGCGCGCGCCCTAGTAGAAGGCGAGATAGAGGAGGAAGAGCTCAAGCAGTTCAAGGATGAGCTATTCAAGCAGATGGGACACTACTGGTGCAACTATGCCACCGAGGACTCCATGAAGCTCCACTTTATCATGCAGTTCGAGCGATTGATCAACGATACCCTTGAACATAGAGAAGACACGCAAAACCTCTCCATCGAACAAGGCCGCGTCATGCTTCACGGACGCAAAGTGGCAGATTACAATAATATCCCCTTCGCTGCCAACAATACCGAAGTTATTGCCCTCAAAGAGAAGATTGCGTTTTTGGACAAAAGCATCGCAGAAATTGATCAAGTAATCATCAGCCTGAAACAAACCATAGCAGATTTCATGGACTTGATTGGTGATGAGAATCATCCTAAAATCCTTGCTCGCATTGAAGAACGGAATGAGAAACAAATTGAGCGAAACGCAAAAGCCGATGAGCGCCACCAATGTCAAGAGCAATTGGAGCAGTTGGAGAAACAACTGCTAGACACTGCGCTGTCTATCAGCAAGATGATCAGCAGCGATAAACCTATCAGCGAGCGCAAGCGTGCCGCCATCGAGATGTTCGAGCAGGGCAACAACAAAGGCGTGTTGGAAATGCTCAATGAGGAAGAGATCGAGCGCGACTATCAGAGTGCGAAGAACAAACTAGCAGCAGGAAAACAACTGGAAGAAGCTGCGCAAAAAGTAATCCAAGCCGCACAAGACGAGATCCGTTCCTTGGTAGATGAATACCTGCTGAAAGCCAAAACCTGGATGAGCACCTACAGCGAAACAAACCGCTTCGAAGAGGCCTGCAAATGCTACGAACAAGCCATCGCTCTAACAAGAGAAAGTTTGACCGAAGAGGAATTGGCAAAGAGATTGTTTAAATATGGAGTTTTTTTGTACAACAACAAACAATATCATTTAATAGAAGAATATTACCTAGAAGCACTAAATATTCGCCAAAGATTATCCACAGACAATCCTAAAGCATACGAA
>JAZKYJ010000004.1:0-21709 GCA_045612045.1 Paludibacteraceae bacterium
CCCAACGTATTAATGTTCTTTTGAAGGAGATTAAGCAAAAATACAACTTAAAAATAGATAACTTCTCTACTCATGCACTCAGAAAAACATTTGGTAGGCAGGTTGTTGAAATGGCAGGTGAAAATGCAGAAATGGCACTAATTCGACTGATGGAGTTGTTTAATCATAGTAGTGTTGCAATTACCAAAAGGTATCTTGGGTTACGCCAGGAGGAGTTACTCTCTACGTATGATATGCTATACTTCTAATTAGAAAAAGCATCCGATCGGATGCTTTTTTTATTCAATAGTTTCTTTGTTTGAGTAGAGTAGATGGATGTTGCTCTCTTGTATCCTGAAACCGCTTCCGTGGTCATGGGGTTTACCATATTTAGTTCCTGAACCATAACTACCAATACGAATATCATACATAATTAATCCATTGTCTATCATCATTAGGAATTGTTCAAATGATGGTTCTGTAAATATCTCTGCTTTGTCGAAGTAAAATTCTTCATTGCCATCTATATCGGATTTTCTTTGTGCGCTAACGTAGAATAAACGTTTCAATTTTTTGTTGAGGATTTTTGAGAGACATTCGTATGTGTAACCTACAGAATCATCCAATAATGTCTGTGTGTTATAGTCATATACCCCAATCTTAATTGTCTTGTTCTCTCTATCGTTAATTAATCGGAAGGATAATTTGCCGACATAAGAATTATAACGTGATGCAAACATTGAGGTATGCAACTTCTTTAGGGCAGGATTATCTTCGTATGGAGTGCCAAATGTGTCTCTGAGATAAGTATTTGCTCCCTTTGGAAAATTTGGACTTTTTGTGAAGAGTGTCACATACGAACTTGATGCTTCACGGTGCGATTTTATTTCGTAACCATATAAATCAGGTCTGTCTTCATTGTTCTCCACAACACCAATATAGTCTTCAAAAGTTTTACCAATACCTGTGTTGTTCTTTCGATTACTTTTAACAAAACCAAGGTTCTTAACTTGATAGAACCCTTCAATGATTTTTTCACGGTCAGTTTTCATATTCAATAATTTTGTTGATTAACAATGGTATAAGTTCATCATTGTTGAGAGTGTCTATATCTTCCACGAATACTTCCTCAATCTTAATGTGAAATTCATGACATAAGGTTGAAATTTGAGATAAGGTGTATTTATGAGGCATTTTAGGACTTTCAATGTTTCCGACTTGTCCGTTACTAATACCCAATAATGCACCAATCTCTTGCTGTGTATAACCTTTCTTTAGTCTATACTCCTTAAGGGTAGTTATGATTTTTTGTTGAAAATCTGATTTCATGTTTGTAAAAGTTGTTTAAGTGGAAAAAAAATAGTACCTTTGCACCCACTTTCATTTTGAGGGCAAAGGTAGCTAAAATATTCCTAATATTCACTCTCAAAATGAGAGAATATTATAAAAATGATGTTTTTTAATCGTATATGGCAGAATATATAAGAATAATTAATGACGAGTGGAGTTTTCGCTCTGCAAACACAAAGGAATATACCCATTGTTATCACACTTATCCTGCAATGATGATACCTCAGGTTGCACGTAGGTTGATTGAAGAGTATAGACCATTAGACGGGGTTCTTGATACCCTCTTAGATCCTTATGCAGGTAGCGGTACGTCTTTGGTAGAGACATCTATAGTTGGTGTAAATTCCATTGGTACTGACCTGAATCCTCTTGCACGTTTTATGAGTAAAGTTAAAACTACTCACTATGACGAAGAAGTGATAAAGTCTGACTTTAAGAAAATTCAGGAAAATCTGAATCAATATAGTGAAGACAGGGTAAAGGATAAAAATTTTGAACGTATATCAAACTATACATTTTGGTACACAGAGGATAGTTTACTTCGTTTGTCTTATATTTCTCAAATTATTGATGACTGCTCAGAATCTGTAAGAGACTTTTTCTTGTTATGTCTATCTGAGAGCGTTCGTGAAGTGTCTTTTACACGGAACGGAGAGTTTAAGAGATTCAAGATGTCGGAAAAAAGTCTTGAAAAATTCAATCCTGATGTATTTGGGTTGTTCTGTAGCAAAGTTAGTCGCAATCTACAAGGTCTTGCTGAATATAATCTTCGAAAGCATGACGTTAAAATAGGTATATATGATTTTAATAGTACCAACGGAATACCTGAAGACATTGTAGCTCCAGGGAGCGTTGATATGGTAGTGACTTCTCCGCCTTATGGAGATAGTCATACTACTGTAGCATACGGGCAATTTTCCCGATGGGCAAATGAATGGTTTGGGTTTGAGCATGCGAAAGATTTGGATAGGCATTTGATGGGTGGAGGGAAATGTTCAGAACAATTATTTACGACTGAATGTTTAAGTAAAGTATTGGATGAGATAAGGGTAAAAGACGAAAAGAGATATTGGGAAGTGATTTCGTTCTTGAATGATTATTACCTTTCAATGCAGCATGTTGCTTCTGTCATTAGAAGTGGAGGTGTAGTTTGCTATGTTGTTGGCAATAGAAATGTAAAAAGTGTACAGATACCATTAGACTATTTCACTGCTGAGACGTTCGAGAAATTTGGATTTGAGCATGAGGTAACTATTGTTCGTGAGATTCCTAATAAGCGTATGCCCTCAAAAACAAGTCCTACAAATGTTCCAGGAGATAAGGTTGATACAATGAGCAATGAATATATAGTTATCCTCAGGAAGGTGTAAAAAACATTCATTTATAGTTAAAAAAATACAAAAGTGAATGTATATACACCCCTATTTTTGCTGCGGTGTTATTAATTAAAAGAAAATCAGTTACTTATGTGTTTTTTATATATTCATTAATAACAAAAGTGAATATGAAGTTAGAAAATATACCCGAAAAAGACCTTCGTAAGTACTCCAAATTAGAATGTGTCGGATTCCGCTCATCGTGGGAGAGTGTGTGTGGTCGTGTGAGGTGGTTCAGTTGGGAGAAGGGGGAATGTTCAATCTTGTCTAATATGTACCCATGTCACATTGAATACGAAGGAAATACTTTTCATTCGGTAGAGCAGATGTACCATTATTATGTGTATTCAGAGCAGTCTGAAGCACAAAATATAATAATGAAGGCAAAAGACGGCAAGGAGGTTAAGGAAGTTTCCAAACAATATAAAGAAGACGACACCCCCTTAAAAGATAAGTTTAGATTGTTGCAGATTTGTTTGGAGCAGAAGTATCGTTCGTGCCCTGAATTTCGTATGAGACTTAAAGAAACACAAGATTTGCCAATTGTGGAAGTAACTACATGGTGGGATGTGGTTTATGGAACTGTTGATGGGGCAAAATTGAAGGATGGGAAATTTAGGGGAGAGTATGTGGGGGATAGTTTCCTTGGCATGAATGCGACAGGTAGGTGTTTGATGTTAATTCGGGAGAAGTATAGAGATGTCGAATTGTAATAAGGTAACTTATTTGTTATATTTGTTGTAACTAAATTGTTATGTGTAATGAGCAGCAAACCTGATTTAACAATATTATGGTTGGATGATAATAGAAATCCGAATATCTATTTTACCAATCCAAATAATACTTCTTCTTCTGCAGAAAGAAACAGGGGGTATTATAATACTCATGTTTTCCCAAAGTACAATCCTTATTTTGTTTGGGTTAAAAGTAGGAGTGAATTTCAAGATTATATAATTAAGCATGGATTGCCTGATATGATTTCTTTCGACCACGATGTGAAGGTTGATCCAAAATTCCAAGAATATAACGGAACTGCGATTGCGAAATGGTTGGTAGAGTATTGTCGAGAAACTAATCAACCATTGCCATGGTGCTATGTCCACTCTGCAAACACAAAAAGAATTCCTATTGTAGAGGATATATTGAGCATTCCTCATATTCCGCTTATTGATAAAAAAGATAGTAAAATGAAAAACAGCTTGCCTACTTGGGATGAAAAAAAGGCTATAGAAGAAGCCAATGAATTTGTCTTTTCAAAAAGTCTAAGGGTTAGGGTTTATGCCAACAATTGCAAAATTATCAAGGCTAATGGTTATCAAACCTCAAGCAATGAAAAAGTGGTTTTAGCCGATAAGGAGCGTCTTCAGAAGGAGACGGTTGCGTATTCGATGCCAACTGACGTTTCTGCTTGTCCTGTTGTAACAGAAAAAACGCAGACAGGTGTGTTTGAAGCAGATTGCTTGTTAGTCGCTAAGGCGTTGTCTGATAAAGGTTGGAATCCCGCTGTGCTTAATCTCGCAGATGAAAAATCGGCAGGTGGGTTTGTTCATAAAGGCATGTGTGCTCAAGAGGAAGAACTATCTCGTAGAACCACACTAACAGAATCCTTATTCCCTATCCATAGTGAAGAATATGGAAAACGTATAGGATTACCTGTTGCTAATATAGCATACCCAATGAATAAGGATTGGGGTGGAATTTATTCTCCTAATGTGACTGTTTTTAGAGATGTGGTTTTGAAGGGTTATGCTTTATTGGATAAGCCTTATTCTACTTCAATAATTTCTGTGGCAGCGGTTAAGGATCCGACCATCGATAAAGAAAAGTTGGAGATAAAAATGCCGAAGGCTATCGAACGAGAAAAGAATAAGATGCGCACGATACTTCGTATAGGATTGTTGCATGGGCATGATAGTCTTGTTCTTGGTGCGTTTGGTTGTGGTGCGTTTCATACACCCCCTTCACATATAGCACGCCTCTTTGCAGAAGTGTTTGATGAGCCTGAATTTAGGAATAAATATAAGGGACTGTTCTTTGCTGTGTTGGAGGGCAGGAAACAGGAGCATAATCCCGAAGGTAATGTTAAGCCGTTTGTGGATTTGTTTAGTGAAATGACGCTTGAAAACATACCGTCTCCTTTAGGATATGATTCTATGACAAAAAAATCACAGAATCATAATCAAACAAATCACACTTCTTTGGAAGACGCTTCTATAACAAAAAAATCACAAGAAGATAATCAAAAAAATCACACGTTGATTAACAATATCAAAGCATTGATGGAGGAGAGAGGATATACTCAATCCTCTTTGGCTCGTGCGATGGACAAAAAATCCGTTGTGATAAATAGGGCACTAAATGGTAAAGTGAAAATCTCAGCCAAAATGCAGATGGATTTGGCTGATTTATTCTCTGTTTCAGTCGAAGAATTGAACGGCTCTGTTGTTGATACGTCTTCTGTGGCAAAGGACATACGTGGTTTTATTAGAGTAAGTAAAAGTGAAATAAAGGAGTTCTATTCATGGAAGGAATTGAAAAAGGTTTATAATGATTTGATGCGAGACTTGGAAGAACGTCCAAAGGAGATAAAACAACTAATAAAGGAATGTGCAGCACGAGCTAAGAAGGTTAAGTCTATTCCTCGACAATGGACTGATTTAGACTTATATAGGTTTGAGGAATATAATACAGAAGAGGTTTGTTGTTGGACGTTCCGCAAGGCTGATGATGAGCGTGACGAAGTGCAAAATTCTCTTGGAAATATGTGCCAAGGATATTTGGTGGAAATAAATGGCATGATCTTCAAATCGTCTGAATCAGCGTATATAGCAGGTCTATTTAGTGACAATACAAAGGAATGTTTAACTGTCCAACGGAAACTTGTAGAGGAGGAGAGCGGGTATTCAGCGAAGAAGAAAATACGTGGCAACTACGAGGAAATCTGTGGGCGCAAAGATTGGGAAACATTCAACGTGCAATGGATGTTGTATGTGGTATGGAAAAAATGCCTTCAAAATGAGAGTTTTAGAGACTTGTTACTGAAAACCTACAAGAACTCTATAATCATTGAGAATAGCGCAATGCAGACGGGTAAGACTGCAGACTTTTGGGGATCTAAAAATGAGGAGTGGAAGCAGGCGTATAAAAAAATAGAAGCTAACTCGAAATTGGAGTATTCTACAGATGCCAATAAGTACAAAGACAAACTGATAAAGGAAAGTGATGCAATAACTCAACTTGGTGTGTATAAGGGAGTTAATTGTATGGGAAAAATATTAACTATTTGCAGAGAATGTTTGATTCATAAGACAGAACCTTCGATCGATTATGAGTTATTACGGTCTAAGCATATCTATATAAATGGACAAGAAATAGAATTTTAGTATGAAGTATTAGATGAAACCCAATGAAAATTAAATGATAGGGTTGTTCTAAGATAGGTTAAATGACTGTATTTTTGTAGTATTAATTAACGAATTTATGGTTGTAACTTATTGTATTTTAATTAGATATGTTGATTTTTTATTTGTATTTTTACTGATTTAATACCCCTATAAGCGAGGTGCAGAAATAATCTAATGAGAAAGCAAAAGCAACGCAAAATATACCATATCAAAGAGTTATCCCTTGATGACTTAATGAAGATGTATAATGACTATGCGAATAGTCATAATCTTCGTAAGCACAGAGACAAGAAGGTGCGTGAAGCAATAGAAGTACTTATACATTTCATTGCTCAACAGGAGTTATCTCATTATGATCGCAAGACTGAAGAAAAGGGCGTAGCACATATAATGAGCAGTAAGGCGAACTTGATAATTGGAGACTGCTACCAAGATGTCAGAAGGTTCCTTATAGATAGTGATATTATATATATTATTGAAGAATATATCGTTGATCAACAGTCGTATGGTTATAGAATTAATGAAAAATATACCATTATAGAATGGTTTGAACCTCATTTATATCTTCATACTTACTTTGATAAATTACATTATTTAGATAATCACGAAGCAATCTCTAAAGAAGAAAAGGCATTCCGTAAACAATATGTAAAATGCTTGAATAAGTTGCATATTATTAATGAAAATGATTTTCTAAACTATTTTAACACTTTAGAATTTCTTGATAGGGAAGGAAATTATAGCAATAGAAAAGAGTTGTCTTATCAATATCATAAAGATATATGTTTAAGTAAAGAGAAACATGAAGTTTACGCATGGGATAAATATGGCAGAATTCATCATTTTGTAAGTAATTGTCCAAAAGGATATAGACAATATCTCAATATATTATTTGTCAGAGATTTACACAATTGTCAACCATTAATTATAGCTTCATTATTATTTGATTATTTTAATATTAATAAAGATGTTAAAGAATTTATATCTTATTCTATTATAAATAATTTACATTTAGTAAACTATAAAGAAATAATCAAGTTCTATTATAATGATTCATTCCATTATATATTACAAGATAAGGTATACCATAATGATAACCGAAATCTCTATAATGATAAGATAGACAATAAGTTAGAGAAAATCAAAACTGAAATATCAAAAATACCAATAGATGTACTTGAATATTTCTACTTGGTTATCTCGGGGCAGTTTTGGGACGTGGTATGCAACAGGTTAGGTATTGCACGTGACGTGGCGAAGGGTACAATGTTTGCTGAAGTATTTTACTCTAAGACGGATAAAGTACAAGAGTGGCAAAAGTATGGTAAGATGTTCCAATCCTACTTCCCCCATGTCACCGCAGCAATCATGGAGATAAAAAACAACCACCCTACAAATTGGTTGGCATGTGAAATGCAACGTAGGGAGAGTAGAGTTATACGTGCAGTTCTCGCATATCTGTTTGAAAAGGGATATGACGTTATCAATATCCATGATGAGATAGTGGTCATCGACACTCCCAACAACCTCAGCAGGTACGGTCAAGACGATTACGGCACCAATATCGATGTGATAGAAAATGACGTTGAGAACTGTTTAATGCTTGAGTTGTTCTTGCAATTAGGACTTGAAGGTTCATTAGGTTGTTAGAAATAAATGGGTGGGAGTACCACCCATTTTATTTAATCATAGATTACGTCAGGTTCTTCGCCATAATTATCCTTAAACATTTGTCTCATACCTTGAATAACTGCTTGTAACGCACATGACCTGTCTATAAGCGATTGAATTACTCTACGTGTTTCCTCTTTATCTTCAAGTAGATAATATCCTCTACAACTACTACCTAATGGATAACCATGTAAACGCATATCAGCAATGACTTTGCGCAGCAATCTAACGTGTAGAGTTTTTCCCCAATCAGATTCTATTAGTTCACACATTCTATCTCCTGTTATGGCATTTTTCTTACCACGATGATAACTTAGAATTTCATTAATTTTCTTAACTAATCCTGAATAAGGAATATCTTCGAGGTTTATGTGTAATGGTTCAAAATTAGTAATCATACCTGACCTCCTTTCCCGTTCAAGTAGGCATCCATCGATAGGTCTTGGTTTCTTTGGTACGGTATCTTAGACCACGCTTTCTTCTGACCATCACTTATTCTTCTATTCCATTCGTCTGTGTGTTTAATTTTTTTGCTTTTCATAGTCTGACTTATTTTTGCTCTTTGTTCGTCAGACATTTTACGTTCTTGTCTTTTATAGCTATTTTCCATATTATATAAGTAGGATTGTTTATTGTTCCTACTATAATAAATAGTCTAACTATACTAAAAAAGACAAAAAAATGAAAAAAAATATAGAAAAATTTTTGGGAAAATTTGATGAACAGGACAAGGGTGTACCCTTTATACTTACTACACCCTCAATGATCGAGGGGCATGTGACGTTGGGATATACAAGAATGAGGTGGGAGTGGGTAAAATTGATTATTTATGCAGCAGTCGTAAAATAGGAGCAAAACTTCAGCATATTGTGCCCACCAGCGGCTGCCACTTCCATGGCACGACGTACGTTCTCTTGTCCGCGTACGTCTGAGAAGTCTAGGTCGGAAGTAAAAGCATGTGTTGCGAATTCAGCATCCGTATCTACGGTGGTAGGTTCGAATGCTTGTGTTTGATTCAAGAATCGTACGACCTCCTGCAAGTTGTTTAACCCATATACCTCTAACCCTTTCACTACTGCTGCTTCTCGGGCGTTGGATTCTGGCAGAATAATTCCTTTGAAACCGGCCTTGCGTGCTGCCAATGCCATGGGCAGAACTGCTTGAATGGGTTGTAAGGTTCCATCCAAGGATAATTCTCCCATAATCATATATTGCTCAAGCAAAAGTGTCTTGACTTCCTCCTCTGCGGCCAACATGCCTATGGCTAATGGCAAATCGTATGCGGCTCCTTCTTTCTTGATATCTGCGGGAGCCATATTGATTGTCAGTGTATGACGTGGTTTGCTATATCCATTGACAGTTAGTGCTGCTACAATACGTTCGTGACTCTCTTTAACTGCACTATCTGGTAATCCCGCAAGAGTAAACTCAAAGCCAGGTACGGCATGTACTTCTATGGTAACAATCACAGCATCAATCCCTTGTGGAGAGGCTCCGAAACATTTGATAAGCATGAACAGAAGATTTTAAAATTAATAGTAGCACTATTCTTGTGTGCGTTTGTGTTTTTTCTCTTTTTTGTGCTTTTGTGCGGATGGTTTCTTTAAGTTGAAATCATGTTTAAACACAAAACCTACGCCTTGTACCGTATTGGCCTGGCGCAGTGAATATTTGTCTACAGTATGTGTGTAGGCTTTTACGCGCAGTTTACCATTCTCTGTAAGTAGATATTCCACGTCCAAATCGCCGAAGAATGGTCTATTACTAAGGTCGTTGTAGCGGTATCCGATATTACCATTAATAATCAGTTGGTTAATAGGGTGAATTTGGAAGTTCGCCGCATATTCTTGACTCGCCGTTTTACCTTCTCCGTCTGTTCGGAAATTGAATCCCATCGTGAATACGTCTGTCAGTTTGCTTAACCACGAGTTAATCTGTCCGGTGATGGTAGATGAGAGCAATGAGTATGTCTCGTTGACTCCTACATTTTGGGTGTTTTGCAAATACTCTGGCGTATAGAACCTATTGAAAACCAGCAAGTAAATGATTTGTCGCATCAGCATTTCCTCGGTATTGATCAGGGACTTTACTTGACTTTGTACAGATTCATCGGACTGTGGTAGTTCTATAGAGAAGTTGAGTATGGGATTAAAGAGTTGATCTCTCATTTGTAGCACACAATTCACAGGTACGGATGTTCTGTCCGTAGCAATTTGCGCGCTCTCCGATCCAAATAGGTCGTGCAGAGAGGCATTGGTGTGATAGAATCCAGTAATGTCTACCATAGGAGCTAGTGGGTCGCTATCCCATGTGATACGGCTACCTTCTCGAATAGTAAAATTGCGTCGAACGATATTTCCTAATGAGAATGTAAACTGCCCAGATTGCAGCGTATAGGCTCCTTGCATCTGAATGTTTTCAGATGGAGATTCATACACTAGTTTCAGGTTGCCTTCACCTCGTCCTTTAATTCCGTCATCGCCTCCCATCTTGATGGTAATCTCGGCTTGTGGGGTTACTTCCCCTTGCAGTGTAAGTTTCAGTTTGCTTTGAGGTGCTGGCTGCGTGGTGGCTTTGGTGGTTGGTTGGAGTAGGCGCAGTAAACCATGGCTAGTCGTATCAGGTTGTGTGAAATGGATAAAATTGGATGATGTGGCTTGACTAGCACTATTGATGTTTAAGATAAACTTCGTGTTAGCTTCTGTACGTGCATTGACGTCAATAAAGCAGTCTTTTTCGTTTCCATGTATGTGCACATCTCCTGTTCCAAATACTTTTCCGTAGAAGAAGGCTTGTTGTTCTGCCGGAAGGTCCATGACTAGCAGTTTGTTGGCTTGGGCTCGCAAATCAAAGTGTATGTTTGTGAAGTTCTGATGATAGACACCTCCTGAGAAGGTTCCCAAATTTCCATACTGATCGTATGCGCGTATTCCTGGGAAAATAATGGCGGTGGAATCGAGGAAAACAGAGTCGCTGAAGTTATAGGTCACTCCAATTTGTGGAATGGTGATAGAGGCATTTTTGGCTAATGCCCGTCCTGTGACGTATACTTCTCGTTGCTCTCCTTCTACTTTGACTCGTCCGTAGGCTCTTCCGCGAATGTTTGATACGATACCTTCCGTCCAGAAGTTGATGAAACTAGCATCTATACTATCGCAGGTGATGTCCAACCCCCACCATTTCTTGGCGGGAATCACTTTTCCCTCCACTACGGCAACGGTGACTTGTGAAGAATCTACTATTGTTCCATTAATAAGTATACTCTTGCTTTCACGATCGAGTCTAGCTTGCGCATCTACATCTCCAAAATACACCCCATTGAGTCCACCATTTTTTATCTTTGCGTTAGCCTCCAACATACAAGCAGAGAATACACTATATAATGTGGCATTACCCGTAACAGGTCCCATGATTGAGATAGCTTTGTTAGCTTCTGTGTAACTGAGGATATAATTCAGGTTGATATTGTTGAGTTCGACATCGATAGAATCGTTGACAGATGGTGAGGCAGTACCGTCTGCTTTGATAGACTGATAGTTGGTGTTGAGCAACAAATCATGAATGTCCAATGTTTGATTGGCATGTGTATAGGTGATATTTGTGCGACTTATGTTCCATGCCGAGTCATTCAGTATGATATGTGTTGGTTGTATTTGTATATCGATCTTGGGCTTGTTCATGTACTTGGAGAACAAGGATGAAATGCTAATTTTACCTTCGTTGCGTACGCTATCAGTATTGCCTAGTTGTATGTCTAGGTCTATATTGTTATTAGCAGCCGAGACGTTGAAGGTGGTTTTGATGTCTCCCAATTTGGCTGCTGTGGGGTTGTCTTGTGGCAAGTGGTTGAGAACGTATACAGATAGATCCATGGATTCATCATCATTATCAAGCGCGATGGTCATATCTTGCATCTTTATTCCACTCGTGTTGATATGTGGTATATATGCTTGTAGCCCAACCTGATCTTGGTGAATATGTCCTTTGATGGTAGGATATGCAGGAAGACTTACTTTCAGGTTTAGTACATCGGATACTTTGTCTAATTCGCGGAAATATGCGTAGAAGTCTAGCGAGTTACTATTGGACGTTTTGCTCTTAGGTTGATCGAACAATGCTGGCATATATCTATGAGCCAGTTGCTGGAAGGTGGCAGGAAGCGTACGATATCGGAATTCTCCGGATAGGTTCGCGGTTAAGATGTCAGATTGAATGCGTAGTTGATGATGAGGAGAGTTGCTTTCCCATTTGTTGTCAATTAATACTTTGAATTGCTCTATTAAAGCATATTTCTCTGCATTTTGTATTTGTATCGAATCTATGGTGATATAGCCATTCAGGTTATCCAATAGGTGATCTTTGTCTCCGGAAGTGTAGAGAGTGATGTGTGTGGTTGCCCCTAGTGATAAGTCTGGATATTGCTCTGTGAGATGTAGTGCAGCTGGTTGAATATGGTCGAGATTAACATCTAGATCCATGCGTATGTCTTGTTGGTCCCACTCTGTCAGACCATTAATGCTTAGTTGAACATTCTTGTCTTGGATAGACGCATGTCCGCTGAGCTCGTTGATGCTCCATGATCCATCAAGGTGAATATTGTGATAGGTATATCCGTTATAGTCTAACTGGGTAATATCTCCCTTGGCTTTGGCATGTGTAAGTTGGGTAGAGTCAATTCTTCCCTCCATGTATGCCTCCAAACTGATTGCTCCTAATTTGTCATGACCAACCAATTGCCCCAACTTGAAATTTTTGGTAGAAAGATGTCCTTGAAAATCTAAATACTGTAGTGAAGGGGCCAATTGCATTGTTCCATTGACCTGCAAAATGCCTAATGGAGAGCGGAATGCGCCATGCAGATGAAAATCGTCCAACTGACCTTTGATGTCACCCGTATAATGAAGATGCTCAATATTGGATATGATTGGTGGTAATTTGACTTTATGCATGTGCAATTGAGTCAATAAATCTTGCAACAACTTATCCGTACAATACAATTGTGAACATTGGGCTTGTATGTACATAGAGTCTAATTGGGTGGGGTGGAAGACTGCCAAGTTGCCTGAGAATAATTGTTCACCACGGAATACCACCTGCATAGAGTCGGCATAGAGCGAGTCTAGATCACCATGTAGCTGTAGCTCCAAAGTGGCGTCTAATTGGTCAATTTGTGCACGTAGATGCATCTCTTCCACTCGCATTTGCATCGAATCTTTGCTGTATACGGGCAAACTAAAATTCATATCCAACTGATCAACTAGTAGTTCGTTATAGCGCAAACGGGTACGCTCTAAACGTAATTGGTCAATGTTGAGCACGAATGGGAAGTTTACGCTATCCTTCTTGAAAGCATCGATCAAGAACTGGCAATTGAGTGTTGAATCCGCACGTTTCTGTATGTTGACATATGTTTCGCTTAATACGAGTTGAGATATATCAATGCGTTCTTCACTTAATGATAATGGATCAAACTGCAATTGCAGTCGGTCTATATATGCTAGCGTATCATGTTGCTGGTCACTCAGATAGATATGCTCAATGTCAAGATGTGTGAGGGGACGATAGTGGAATTGGTCAATATGAACGTCCACTTGCCATTTCTCAGATAACTGCTTGGTGACTTTGTCTATGATGAAGTTTTGTACTCCCTTTACATGTAACATACCTATCGCACTACCGGATAGTAGCACAATAGAACCAATAATACTCCCTATGACAATAAGCGCTTTTTTCACTATATAGTAAAAATTGCGCAAAGATACTATTTTTCTTGCATTTATGCAAGAGTAGATTACTTTTTCTTAGAAAAATATCTACATATAGCCTGTAAACCGCAGCTTTCGCACTTTGGTTTTCGTGCTTGACATGTGTATCTGCCATGTAGGAGCAACCAATGATGGGCTTTAGGAATGATGTGCTCAGGTATGTATTGGATCAGTTGTTTTTCGCTCTCTAGAGGAGTTTTAGCTTTGGTTGTTAGTCCAATACGTTCTGCCACTCGGAAGATATGCGTATCTACTGCCATAGTAGGTTGGTTGAGCCAGACTGCTAATACAACATTTGCCGTTTTGCGTCCCACCCCAGAGAGTGTCTGCAGTTCTTCGCGTGATTGAGGTATATGTCCACCGTACACGTCCCTAACGCGTTGAGCCATGGCAACCAAATGAGCCGCCTTGCTATTGGGATAGCTCACGGAACGTATGTATTGCAACACATCTTGCTCGTTGGATTCGGCTAATGTAGCAATGTTGGGGTATGCGGCAAACAGGGCTGGAGTTACCTGATTGACGCGTTTGTCAGTGCATTGAGCAGAGAGCATAACTGCTACTAAGAGTTGATATTCATTTTCAAAATGCAACTCACTCTCAGCTACTGGCATGTTGACTTCGAACCATGCTAGTGCTTGCTCGTATCGTTCTTTTACTCTCATACTGACGCCTTATATTTTATTGTTCTTTATAGGTTTTGCTCAAATATTGCAAGATTTTTGTTACTTGTAGTTGAACTTGCTGTGTCTGTGTTGAAATCGTACGTTTTTGTAGGTTCAGCAGCATGATTTGGTAGAGCAATACTAGGCATGCCTCAATATCGCTCATAGTGGGGCGATTGGTTTTGGCTTTCAGTTGGTTGAGCGCCGGTGTTAGTTGAATCATCGCTGCTCGATATGTGGCCTCTTGCTCTAAGAGGTCATTATGCAGATCTTCCAATTCGCTTAGTGCGTTTTGGGCTAGTTGCAGGTGTCCACCTTCCAAGATGTTTTCTTGGTGCATCATATTGTTCAGGTCCTGCAATTCTTGACTGGCTTGTGCCTGTTGTGGAAAAGCACGAAGATAGTCCTCTATTTGCCATAAATAGAGGATGTATTCTGCAATGTTATTCTTCTTCAAAATCATCGTATGTATCCAATAAAATGTTATAGTCGTCAGACATGAATTGTTCGATCTCTCTTCTATCTTTTTTTGTGGGGCGTCCGGTGCCTCTATCTCGCCCGCTTTGTGCGGCATAACGTGCTAGTTCGAGTATCTCTAGTTGCTCAGGCGGAGTGATGTCTTCCAGGTAGTTTGGTACCATTTTTGCTCCTTGGCGATTCTCGCAGAGTTGCAAGATTCGATATGTATAGGTGATTGGACCTTTTCTGACGGTGAAGACGTCACCTATATGAAAGGTGCGACTAGGTTTGACTTCTTGTCCGTTGATTTTCACCCTACCGCATTTGCATGCATCTGTAGCAATTGAACGCGTCTTATAAATGCGCATTGCCCATAAGTATTTATCTACTCTTACTTCCATTGCTAGTGGTGGTTAATTGGTTGGTTGTTAATCGATAAATATATTGTTGTATATATGCTCGCAAGAAATTTTCTTCCAACGTGGTATTGGTTTGGCTGGATATGTTTTCTTGTAGTAGTATATCTTGTTGGTGGTTGTATACTGCTCGTACCGCTTCTCCGTCAAATTGTACCAACAAACTATCAGAAAATAATTGGTATACAGGGTGATTATAGCAGATGGCCCAATTATATGTCTTTGTTTGGGTCAGGGCATCTTCTCCAAAGGCAAAGAAAGGCTTGTTATATCCCAAGTATGCTAGTACGGATGGCATTATGTCTGTCTGACTGACAATTTCACTCGTGCGTAGCTCGCCTGTTTGCCATTTTGGGGAATAAAATGCGATGGGAACTTCAAATAATCCCTTTGCATTGTTGTATTCCGGCAGATAACTTTCGTTGGTATGGTCAGCCGTTAGAACAAATAAGGTGTTCTCATACCATGCTTGCTCCTTGGCATAATCGAAAAATTTTTGAAGGGCATAATCTGTATATCCAACACATCGATGAATAGGTAGTTTGCCAGGTGGAAATGCGTCTTTATATCGCTCGGGAACGCGAAATGGATGATGGCTAGATGCGGTAAAGATGGCAGTCATGAAGGGCTGTTTCATTTGACTCATCTGTCGTGCATAGTATTGCAAGAATTCTTCGTCCCAAATGGCCCATGTACCATCAAAAGCCTCGATTCCATCGTATTCGTCCATGCCAAAATAGCGCTCGAAGCCAGCTGAGCGTGCATAGGCTTGAAATCCCATACTGCCGTTGGGAGCGCCATGAAAGAATGCGGTGGAGTATTTTTCTCTGCTTAGGCATTCTGCGATAGAAGATACGGCATTGGTTGAGTATGGAGTTACAATATAGGGCTCTATTAGCATTGGAATCGACGACAATACGGATGGCATGGCATCGATGGATTTTCTGCCGGATGCATATGAATGCTGGTATGTGATGCTATGCGCTAGTAGAGAATCTAGAAATGGGGTGTATCCTTCGTAGTTGGGGATATGGTGATTGTAGAAACCGATATATTCTTTAGAGAAAGATTCTAGAATCAATATTACCACATTGCACTTTCCTAGTCTCTCGTTGCTATCTGTAGAATGGGTATGTATAGGTGAAAATATCCTTTCTGCCTCTTGGTCGCTGAAATAATGTGGATGAAGATAGGTGGTGTTTTCCAATGACTTCATGAGGGAGAATGGCGTATTGAGAAGGATGGCAGTCTCTTGTGGCGTATTGGTGTATTGTAATGCGTTGGAGATGGTGATGGGACGAGTGTACTTGCCAAACCCACCGCGGATGCCAATCACTATAAAATAGATACTAATGAGCATCCATGCGCTTTCTCTCAAATAATATATCCATCTGTGGCGAGGGGATGCAATATGCCAGGTCTTGCGCGTGCATACAACGAACAAGATGATGATGAATACACCAAATACAGTGACGTACCAATAATCTACAAGCGATTGCATGACCACTTGGAGAATATTGTTGTCGTGCTGAAACTCGCTAAATACCGTACAGGTCGTGCGGCGATTGGTAAATCGTACATACACCATATCCATGCAGTTTACGATGAATCCAAGGATATTTGGTATCCACAATGTCCAGTTGGTAATATGAATATATACGGGGTGGTTGCGTATCTTTGTCCCTAATGGCAGCAGGACGAGCAATAGATAGAGCGAGTTGATATAGAGTATTGCTGTCAGGTCAAAGCGCAAACCACCTGCTAGCATTTCCATCAAGTGAGTGAAACTGACATGGGGATATAGGTCAATGTTTATCCAATAAAAGAATACTCGTGACAAGGTGTACACCAACATCACGAGCAACATATTCATTGCTCCTACTATCCATGGATGTTTTCCTATTCTCATGTCCTATGCTCTATACTCTTGTTCTGAGTCTTATTTGCCATTAAATTGGTTCATTGTTCTATCCATTCCTTGTAGGCAGAAGGATGGGATGATTTCGGATACAACTTTCAGTCGATCAGGCAGTTGTTGCGTTTCTTCTGTGCTCCATTGTCCTAACACAAAATTACATTGTGCTCCTTTGCTAAAATCATTGCCTATGCCAAAGCGCAAACGTGAGTAGTTTTGTGTGCCAAGTACTTGTTGAATGTTACCTAGTCCATTATGTCCTCCATTGCTGCCTTGTTTTCTCATTCGTATTGCGCCGAATGGGAGATTGAGATCGTCTACCAATACTAGCATGTTCTCTACGGCAATTTTCTCTTGTTGCAACCAATAGCGCACCGCATTGCCGCTTAAGTTCATATAGGTAGATGGCTTAAGCAGGATGATCTCGGCATTTTTGACGCGACAGCGAGCCACAAATCCGTAGCGCTTATCCTCCCATGTGGCGTTTTTGCTTTCTGCAAATGCATCCAGCATCATAAATCCTATATTATGACGAGTGTTAGCGTACTCGTCTCCAATATTGCCCAATCCAACGATTAAATATTTCATGTTGTGTTCAGTGTTTAGTGCTTTAATGTAATAAGAGTGGAAAAGCATCCCTTTCCACTCTTATCTGTACCGCTCTTATGAATGGTGATTATTTCTTTTTGCCCTTCTCTGCAGCAGCTGCTTGTTGGCTAGCACGTGTTGCTTTAACTTGTGCTACGCATGCATCAGCAGGGTTCATAAGTTTCAATCCTTCTGCCATCTTCACTGCGCCTACATAGAGCTTCTTGCCCAAACCAAGGTCTGTTACGTCAATCTCTACGCGGTTAGGAATTTGAGTGTAGATACCATTAACTTTCAATTTTTTCATCTCCAAAGACAACTTACCACCGGCTTTTACACCTTCTGCGTGACCTTGCAATTGTACTGGGATAGATACGGTCACTGGTTTGTTCTCGGTAACTTCGAGGAAATCGATGTGGAACAATTGCTCTGTTACTGGGTGGAATTGCAATTCTTTTACTACAGCCATCTTTTTGGTTTCGCCGATTGTCAATTCTACTGCCATTGTGTCTGGAGTGTAGATCAATTTGCGTACATCGTCTACGGTTACGGTGAAGGTGATGTTCTCGCCATTACCATACAAGTTACATGGTACGAGATTCTCATTGCGCAAAGCCTTAGCAGCTTTTTTGCCGTACTCACTACGTGGAGTACCTACCAATTCAAAAGTTTTCATTCTTTTATAAAAGTGTTACTCAATAATAGGGCAGAAATCCCAGTCTTTAAACTCTAAACAACTGTTGGTGTGGCTGCCCATATCCCATCACACATGGAGATTGCTCTCAAAAAAAGCCCGACTAGCGGGCTTCTTGTGTTGACCAACCTGGAATCGAACCAAGATTTTCAGAACCAAAATCTGACGTAATAGCCTTTATACCATTGGTCAATAATTTCGTTGCTTTCGAAATCGGCTGCAAAGGTACTGCTTTTTTTTGAATTGACCAAATATTTTCTGCTTTTTTTGCAAAAAAAATGCGTTTTTTAGTCTAATTTGTTCAACCAATACAGCAAAATACCCTAAAATAAGCTGTCAATACTTATTCTTCGTCGTATACCAAGCATACGTTATCCACCCAGAATACGTTGCCAGCTTTTCCTACAAACGCCTCGTATCTACCTGAGGTAAGCATGATTACCATATGGGTAGGTTCGAGTGTGGCATCCCAACCTTCTTCCTCTACTAGTACCACTTTTCCGCGTGAGTTCATAGCACGTTGCATCTCCTTGAAACCCATATAGTCTTCGTACCAACTCTCACCAGTGATATCACCGTAGTGAATAGGTACGCGGTGAGCATTGACCCATGTCGTTTGGTCCTTGGTGAAACGCTCATAGCCCGTTCCTACTCGGATGGAGTGGATATGTCCCTTTTCGTCTTCCCAACGATGTTGCAAATAGATATACGCCTCTGCTTGGTCGTGTCCCTCTTGCTTCTTAGGTTTGGCCATACCCTTAGCAAACCATACCCATTGCTCGGGAGAGATGATACATTTATAGTCAAACATCAATGCGCTTGGACGACCTGTGAATGGCACGCCGAAGTCAATGTTTTGGTAAGGATCTTTCGCGGTGGTAATAGGTTCTAGGTTACGACCGGTGAATAGGGTGCCAGGTACCAATACCTGCACGTCAATCATGCCCATCACACGTACACCTAGCAATTCTACATCCATTCGGCAACTTGTACCACCATCTTCGCGGGGTTCTGGAGTCATTGTGCCTGCAGCCTTTTCTATACCTATGATATTGGCATAGGCATTGCTTGTTGCCCATGGGTTGCCATCTTTGCCGTAGATGTATGGACCATTCTCGCGAATAGTATCCGTAGGAGCAAGGCAGTAGAGCGTTTTGGTTTGTCCGCCTAGAAGCTTTGCTTCTTTGATATAGCGCACAGTCCAACTCTCCATGTCGCCAAATGGGATGGGTTCTATACGCTCTGCTTGTAGGCCCATAGCAAGGCAGAGGAAAACGAATAGGGTCAGTTTCTTCATTGTTTGTAATTGTAATGGGTGTTGTACCTGTTTGTTGTTCTAGCCGAAAAAGGCTTTGAGGGGGCCTTCTAGAGGAAGGCTGCGAAAAACACTGCAAAAGTACTGCTTTTTATGCATATACACAATTTTTGACCTTTTTTCATAAGAAATGATACAATTTTATTACGAAAAATGTAGTTTTGGGTCTTCCTGTTGCTAGGGAGTGGCCTTCAAGATGAGTTTAGCTATGATTAAAACAAATGCACTGCGTTGGCAGTGCATTTGGTCTTATGCGTTATGCTTTTGCTTCTACAATGTAGTAGTTTTTCTTTCCTTTTTGACAGAGCAGGTATTTGCCTTTGAGCAGCATCGCCGCGGTGATAACTTTTTGAGGATCGGTGAACTTCTCTTTGTTGATTGAGAATCCGTTTGCTGTAATCATCTTGCGTGCCTCGCTCTTGGATGGGAAGATTTTTGTCTTCTCTGCTAATAGATCAAGTGGAGGGATACCTGCTTCTAGGTCTGCTAGACTCACTTCGTATTTTTCTACGCCTTCAAACACTTGCAGGAAGGTTTCCTCGTCTAGTCTATTGAGTGCTTCTTGTGTAGCGTTGCCAAATAGGATGTTGCTAGCTTCTACGGCAGCTTCGTAGTCTTCGCGACTATGAACCATCACGGTCACTTCTTCTGCCAAGCGCTTTTGTAGTGCGCGGGTATGAGGAGCAGCATCATGTTCTGCTATCAGGGCATCTATTGTCTCCTTGTCTAGGCAAGTGAAGATGCGGATATACTTCTTGGCATCATCATCGCTAACATTCAACCAGAATTGGTAGAAACGATATGGGCTGGTGTATCTGCGGTCTAACCAGATATTTCCGCTCTCGGTTTTTCCGAACTTGCCTCCATCTGCTTTTGTGATCAGCGGACAGGTCAATGCAAAAGCCTCACCTCCGCCCATCTTCTTGATGAGTTCGGTACCTGTGGTGATATTACCCCATTGATCGCTACCACCCATTTGCAATTTGCAGTTTTTATGCTTGTTCAAGTATACATAATCGTAACCTTGCAACAGCTGATAGGTGAATTCTGTAAAAGACATTCCTTGGCTAGCCTCGCCGTTGAAGCGCTTTTTCACGGAGTCTTTGGCCATCATATAGTTTACCGTGATGAGTTTGCCTACTTCGCGTGCGAAGTCGAGGAATGTGTAGTCCTTCATCCAATCGTAGTTGTTTACAAGTTCTGCTGCATTCTCTCCTTCGCCGAAGTTGAGGAAACGCTCTAGTTGCTTTTGGATGCACTCTTGGTTGTGGCGTAGGGTAGCTTCGTCCAGCAAGTTGCGCTCGGCGGACTTACCACTTGGGTCGCCAATCATACCCGTAGCACCACCAATCAACGCAATAGGCTTGTGACCTGCGTTTTGCAAGTGCTTGAGCATCATGATACCGCAGAGGTGACCAATATGCAAACTATCAGCAGTTGGGTCAATACCCAAGTATGCTGCGGTTGGTTCTTTCATCAATTGTTCTTCTGTGCCTGGCATCATGTCTTGCAACATGCCACGCCAACGCAATTCTTCTACAAAATTCTTCATTGCTATATAATATATAAGGTGTATATTCAAAAATCGTGCAAAGATACTGCTTTTTTGGGACATATACAAAAAAATACTCTTAAAAATTGATTTCTATAAAAAAGAGGATACCAGTTGATGCAAAACAAGCACTTCGATTAGGCAATGTAAGCAATCTAAAGGTATTTTTCAAAAAAATGCAAACATATTTGGTCAATTCAAAAAAATGTAGTACCTTTGTAGCCGATTTTCGACTATAGTCTCTGGCGATCAGCATAGAGTACGCATTTTTGCGGCTTGAACAGTAGTGTATACTATAGTTATTTAACCCATTAAAAGTCAAAAGAAATGGATTTGATGAAAATTGCCGAAGAGGCATTCGCTGGCGAGAAGAAAGAGTTTCCAGCATTCGCTGCAGGTGATCAAGTGACTGTAGCTTATCGTATTAAAGAGGGTAACAAGGAGCGTATCCAAGAGTTCCGCGGTGATGTTATTTGCATCCACGGTAGCGGTGACAAGAAGCGCTTCACTGTTCGCAAGATGTCTGGTAACGTAGGTGTAGAGCGTATCTTCCCTATGGA
>JAZKYJ010000005.1:0-5351 GCA_045612045.1 Paludibacteraceae bacterium
CATCTGCCTTACAAGCAGAGGGTCGGCGGTTCGAATCCGTCAACGCCCACCATTCATTCCCATTCGGGCGTTTAGCTCAGCTGGTTTAGAGCATCTGCCTTACAAGCAGAGGGTCGGCGGTTCGAATCCGTCAACGCCCACAAACAAACTGAAAGGACATCATTGATGTCCTTTTTTTGTTGCTTATAACAACAATAGTTTACTAATTTGGATATTGTAAGCGACAAAAAGAATAGGCCATTTCACTTTTCAGTTTTCACTTTCCCCGCTCGCACCGCACAATAACCGGACAATAACCGCACTATTCGTGGCACTCGCTGAACCTAGTGAAAAGAAATAGAAAACAAAAAACTCCCACCCCGATTTAAGGTAAGAGTTTTTTATCTTATACCACCAAAATTTACGTCCCGCGGCTAACTTTGCGAAGCGGGCTGGGTCGCTCGCACCGCAAAACCGTCGAACGTATTCATTGCTTTTTCTCTTAGGGCTCCCAAAAATCTGCTGATTTTTGGGAAAAGCGGAGGCACATGTCGCCCAATGATGCATTGCATCATTCGTTGCGACCATGTTGCCGAACGCGAGGGAAAAGGGTAAATTCTAAGGGCATACTGGTCGCACGGACTGACCATAGTAACGGCCGTTGCTGCGGCAACCCACGTCACTCGGATTGAAGTACAAGCCGCACGCGTAGCGCGGGTAGACCGTGCGGAGCGAACTCAACCAGTAGTAGCCGTGGCTGCCTGCGCGGCTGAGCGAACTGCCGCCGCGGTAGCCCGCTGCGGGGAGGAAAATAGACTTGCCGTTGATTTTGCTGGTCACTTTATACCCACTTACACCATTTTGAGTAGTCCATGTCCAGGTACATTTCTCGCGCAACTCGTCTTGCTCTGCATTGGTCGGCATACGCCAACTACCACCCCAATTCGCACGAGCGGCATCGTCACTTAATTCGAGGGTAGTTTTATTATCTACAATACCATAACTGCTTTTAGTATTGTACTTAGTTAGTGAAATGAGACTGCCTTTAAAATACTTGTATGTAATCCAATAATAAGTACTCTTAGGCGTTGTTTCGCCCCATGCAAAGTAATCTCCATATTCCTCTGGTTTGCTTGCACCCACATTGCAAGTTGCCCATTTCACTGACAAGCCAAGATCCACATACTCGTGACCATTCTTTTTTTTGAGCTCTTGCGCAATTCGCTCTCGCTCTTCTTGCTCTTTACGTATGCGTTCCTGCTCTTCCTGCTCCTTGCGTAAGCGTTCTTGTTCTATTCGCTCTTGCTCTTTACGTAAACGTTCTGCTGCTTCACGTTCATCCTGTTCACATTTTTGTATGGTAGGTAGCAACGTAATCTCTATTAAATCCTCCATATCAATATCCTCCACAGTAAATACCATGGAGTATTTAGCTTTTTCGTTATCAATGGAGACAAATTCAAATTTATGCTTACCCTTCTTCAAATACACAATTTTATCCTCTCCAGTCACCACATTGCACTCATGCTTACCATAGCGATAAACCTCACAATTCGCATCGGTATTCAAGTGGATTGTAGCGCCAGTAGTGGACATTTGATAGCGATTGCGCTTACCCAAAACAGGCTCCAAACGCTCTGTAACCAACTTATCCATCGTTTGGTTGAAAAGATCATCCAGCAGCAATTGTGAAAATTGATGCAATCCCAATCCATCCCTCAAATTCTTTGGCACATAATCAGGAAAATCACTAAACGATTTATCAGGATTGATAGGAATAATATGCCGCTCTGTAGCCATAGCATATTCGATCTCCTTGCGTACCCAGTCATTTTCATCTACACAACGATCTAACGCGTGATCCGATAAGATAAACATAAACACAGGAGCTGCATCAATGGCGTCCATGATGCGTTTGTCAAAACGACCATCCTTGAGTTCATCAAAATCCAGAAAAGCATGATAGCCTCGCAGACCTAATTCCGTTTTCAACAGACGTGCAATATTTTTACCTCCTTCGCGACGGTAACTAATAAACACATCGTATTTTTTCTCTTGAGTCATAGGGTATTTTCCTTGTTTTCACATTCAACCTACAAAAGTACAATAAATTTTGCGGGTATGCAAATTTTAGATAAAAAAGTTTTCATTTTTTGCATATCTCGCAAAAATTATGTACCTTTGCAAGAAATATAACACATACTATGATTACATTCATCATCTCACTCATTGCCCTAGTGGTTGGATTCGTACTCTACGGCACGTTCGTGGAGCGCGTGTTTGGTATTGATTCAAAAGCAGAGACACCTGCCATCAGCAAGGCAGATGGTGTAGATTTTGTTCCGATGAAACCGTGGAGAATCTTCCTTATCCAATTTCTCAATATAGCAGGACTAGGACCTATCTTTGGTGCTATTATGGGTATCTTCTATGGTCCTTCTGCTTTCCTATGGATTGTACTGGGAACGATCTTCGGTGGGGCCGTTCATGACTACCTGAGCGGTATGATCTCGCTGCGCAAAGGGGGCGCTTCGCTGCCAGAAGTGGTGGGGACAGAACTGGGCAAGGGCGTACAGGTCTTCATGCGCCTGCTCTCAATCGTTTTGCTCATATTATTGACTACTACTTTCCTTTCAGGACCAGCTACTTTGTTGCAAGGATTGGCTAGCTTAGGCACCATGACGTTCCAAGGACATTTAATCCCTATAGTATGGGTATTGATCATCTTTGCTTATTATACCTTGGCAACTGTGCTACCTGTAGATAAAATTATTGGACGTTTCTACCCCATCTTCGGCGGTGTACTGCTCTTTATGGGAATTGGTATCATGTTGGTGATGCTTAGCCAGTTTGGCGGAGAAATGCCCGAATTGACCGATGGTTTGCACAATCGCCAGACCAATGGTTTGCCACTCTTCCCGATGATGTTTGTGAGCATTGCCTGTGGAGCTATATCGGGTTTTCATGGCACACAATCCCCCCTGATGGCTCGCTGCGTGACCAACGAACGCCAAGGGCGTTGGATATTCTACGGAGCCATGGTAGCAGAGGGTATCTTGGCACTGATTTGGGCAGCCGCAGCAGGTACGATGTTTGCAGACCCAGAGGCAGGTTTATACGGAATAGACGGACTACAGGCCTTCGCTGCATCACATCCAGGCGAGAATATCGCAGCATTGGTTGTAGATAAGGTTTCTCGTTCGTGGTTAGGTACGATAGGTGGTATATTGGCGATTATCGGTGTGATAGCTGCTCCTATCACTTCGGGCGATACGGCATTGCGCTCGGCTCGACTGATTGTAGCAGACTTTATGCACCTCAGCCAACGCCCCATCCGCAACCGATTGCTGATTGCTTTGCCACTATTCTTGTGCGTATTTGGTATGGTTTTTGTCGATTTCAACGTCGTTTGGCGCTATTTCGCATGGACCAATCAAACATTAGCCGTATTCACCCTATGGGCCGGAACGGTATTCCTCTACAAGAACTCGCGCACAACGAAGAAATATCCATATGCCTACCTAATTTCGCTGATTCCAGCGCTGTTTATGACGATGGTGAGCGTGAGTTATATATTCATAGCTCCTGAAGGTTTCCATTTCGCCAAACTAGGTTTGAGTTGGGTGGCATACTTGGTAGCAGGTGTTACCACGGTGGCATTGCTGGGAGGTTTTGCCTATTGGACGAAGAAAACAAATTTTAAGACAATTAACGTCAATTAAGAATTATGATACAATTTGCATCTTTTGTAATCTCTAGCCCGGACGTGATGCAATGTCCAGCGACGACTATTCCCGAATATGCTTTCATAGGTCGAAGCAATGTAGGTAAGTCCAGTCTCATCAACATGATTACCCACAACCCCAAGTTGGCCAAGACTAGTCAAAAGCCAGGTAAGACCCTGCTTATCAACCATTTCCTCATCAATGCAGGCACGCCAGATCAGTGGCATCTGGTCGACTTGCCAGGTTATGGTTTTGCTCAGGCAGGCAAGAAGCAACGCGCTAAGCTCAAAGCCATGATCGAACGCTATTGCCTATTGCGCCAGGCATTGGTAAGCCTCTTTGTATTGGTAGACTGTCGCCACGAACCACAACAGATAGACTTGGATTTTATGGAGTGGCTAGGAGAGAACGAGGTTCCTTTTTCTATCGTCTTTACCAAAGCCGACAAACTCACCAAAAGCAAACTCAATAGCAACGTAGAAACCTACAAACAAAAACTCTTGGAGACATGGGCCGAACTGCCACCAATCTTCGTCACTTCTGCCGAGAAAGCAGTGGGCGATACCGAACTAGTTACCTATATCGAGGGCATCAACCGAGAGCTTGCGAATCAAAGTAATTAAGAATTAAGAATTAGGAATTTTGAATTTTGAATTATTCCATACTGACGATATTCGTGTAGAATATTGCGCCGATACCCGTCGCGATATTCAGCGTGTGCTAGATGCATGTCGAGAGGAGCGCAGACCGTATGTGGTGATTAAAGATAATTGTTCAGGCGCAGCAAGCTGCTGTTCAGGAGTGCAGGAGTGCAGGAGTTCAGAAGTTCAGGAGTTCAGAAGTTCAGGAGTGCGGGGAAACACAAGTATAGAATTGACTAGAATCTTAGTGCCTGTTAGCATGCTGGAAGAGGAAGTGTATAAGGCAGAGATTTGTACATATCTAGCTAGAAAGACAGGTGCACACCTTATATTATTACGCGCACGTGACTACGGTAGCAAAGCCCAACAAAACATGCAGCGCATTATCACCCATATCCAAACTATATCCGAGCGGACTGGCGAAAAGATTAGCTACGAAGAGCAAGTGGCAAAGCACGACAGCTTCGCCTTTCACAAAGATTTTCACTCCGAAGAATGGCAGCACGATTTGCTCTTGCTTACTGCTAGCCGAGAATACGGATTGGACGATTGGTTGTTTGGCCCGCCTGAGTTATATGCTATTCGTAAGAGTAAAGTGCCAGTAATGTTGGTCAATCCTAGAGCAGACTTGTTTTCGCTGTGCGATTAGGGGAGTTTAGGAGTTCAGAAGTTCAGGAGTTCAGAAGGTCAGAAGTTCAGGAGTTCTTATCTCGGCTAACGCCTCGAACAATTATTCGCTAGGCGAATTTTCAGGAGGTCAGGAGTTCAGAAGTTCAGGAGTTTAGGAGTGCAGGAGAGAAACAAAAAAGAGAGTCCCAATGAGACTCTCTTTTTATTTCTTCTAGTTTGAAGTCTAGATTACTTTACGCGGCGCTCTGGAATACGAGCTTTCTTACCAGTAAGATTGCGCAAGTAGTACAATTTAGAGCGACGAACTTTACCGTATTTGTTAACAGTAATTTTCTCGATGAATGGGCTATCCATAGGGAAGATACGCTCTACACCT
>JAZKYJ010000006.1:0-77743 GCA_045612045.1 Paludibacteraceae bacterium
TTTACTACCCAGCCATATTCTGGGTCGTTAGTTACTACGAGCTCAGCATACAATTGCTCAGTAAAATCATCAGTCACTTTGTTAGTCAACCAGAAGATAACCTCATCTTGACCTCTGAAAGTGCCCTCTTCCATACTCCAAGGACCATAGATACCAGATGAAAGATCCCACTCTTCGTTAGCACCATTTAGGAAAATCCAACCATACTCCATTGCGCTACTCTCGTCAATCTCTAGGTTGTTGATAGTGAATTCTATAGTTTCAGTTGCTACTAGAGGAGCGAAGAGAGACACACTATACATGATAGCATCGGTAGAGATCATCTCCAAAGCGATGATATAACCTACTTGTCCCTCAGCATTCTTGCCAGTAGAAATCAGCATATCAACACTTGCCAACTCTACTTCTTTGCCTTCATACTTCACACTAGATTGCATTACCTCATTCAATGAGAATGGACCAGTAGCCCACCATGCCTCAACAGTGAGTGACAAATCTAGTTTGTCATTCTTTGCAGTCAATACGCCCATAGCATCATCTGCATTCCAAGCGTAGCTTGCATCGTTGATCTCAATCTCGATAGTCTCTTTTGCCTCAACAACTTCTTTGTCTGCTGTAACTACATAAGTGTTACCATCGCTACCCAAAACAGTTGCTTTTACCTCAATACGAGCAGTAACATCATCAACTTTTTCTTTAGCAACTTCCAAAGTAATGTCCTCAACATCTACATACTCATAATCAGGATCGATGAAATAGGTGTTGCTCAAATCAAAATCTTCCAATGTGAAAGTACCTACATAACCATCGTTGTTCTCGCCTTGAGGAGCATACCAGTCAAGCTTCAACATCCACCAGTCATCATTCTCAAGTACAATGTACCAATCGCCGTACTCCTCATAGTACTCAGGACCTGTACTAAAGTACATTGGCATGTTGATAGTTTGGCCTTCAGCCATAGCATGTTTAGCAGGAGCAAGTTTAGCGGCTGACTTGGTAGCCTCTGGACGAACAAAATCGTGCGCCATCGCTTGCTTTTTGAAACTCTCTTGTACTTTTGTTTTAAGTGGATTGTTTACCACTACTTTCTCAAAACCTGCTTTTGTTTTTCGAGCAGACAAATTTGCTTGTGGCACTGCAAACATGCAGATTGTTACCAACATAGCCATGAAAAAAGTAAAGATTTTCTTCATAAAGACTAATAACAATTAAAAGTTAATAAACTAGTATTTAAATTCTTATTTATACAAAAAATGCGTACAAAGGTACTATTTTTATTTGAAATATGCAAATTAAAATAAAAAAATGTTATAAAAGTTTAGAAAAAACGCATACCTAATTTATAGATATGCGTTTTTCTTGTTCTTTAAGACTTATGTTCTATAATTCTTGTCCAGTAATGGTATGGAGAGACCCGTTCTTATATATATATATGTGTCCGTCACGGAATATTTTATGAAAACCAGATGTAGAAGCATTTACATTATCTACGTTGGTTGTTGTAGAATCCGTTTTGAACATTGCTACAATGTTTCTATGTGAATCAGTAGTTGTGAATGTATAGACGTTCTCTTTCGTGAGTAATGCATCATTCTCGTACCATCCTAAGAATGTTGACAATTCAGTTGCTACAGCTTCTAGAGTAACGGCTGAGCCCACTAGCAATTTAGTAGATAGCGTTGTTAATGTGTCTGTCTTCTCGCCATAACCGTTGTCGTAAGTTATATATAATAGACCTTCTATTTCGTTATCTACATTTACATTCATTTCGCTACGGATTTTAGCATAACGAGCTGTAACTGATTGTTTGAACTCTTCTGGGCGTTCCATTGTCCAAGGGTCGTCGGTGTATACAATAGGATTGTTCCACCAACCAATGAGTTCGTAACCATTATTTGGCATAGAAGTGAAAGTAACAGGGTCACTTGTTACCACCAATCCTTTTACATAGCCATCTACTTCATGAGTGTATACTTGATCACCACTATGAGTCATGGTAAATACTCCACCCTCGTTGCTATCTTTCCATACATATTTGCCAGCCTCTTCGTCATATACATAGGTCTGAGCACGAACATCTTTCTTTACCGAGAATTTGAATCTTGCAGCCAATGTCTTAAGATCATCTGTAGCCAAATAGGTATATTCAGCATCACTACTAACGAGCACATCATTCTCGTACCAACCTTCGAATGTACATCCTTCATCGGTTAATGCTACGACTGTCACATTAGATCCAACCATTGTCTTATAGAATCCGTCAGTAACACTATCGCATTTCTGTCCAAAGCCTTCATCGCAGGTTATTGCTATTTGGCCACCTCTACCTCTTTCTACGGAGATATTGAGTCCACTTCGTTTGGCAAATCGTGCAGTTACTGATTCTTCATATTGAGATGGTTTTTGCATGGTCCATGGATTGGCAGAATAAACAGTAGGGTTGTTCCACCAACCAATAAAATCATATCCCTCATTGGCAATAGCCTCAAAAGTAACAGGGTCTGTCGTCATGGTTATATCTCTTTGATAACCAACAACTTCATGCGTATAAACCGTACCACCACTATGGGTAATAGTAAATACACCACCCTCGTTGCTATCTTTCCATTTCCAAGCTGCTTTAGCTTCGTCATATACATAGGTTTGCGCACGAACATCTTTTCTTGCTCCCAAGATAAACTTAGCAGTGATGGTTCTTGTTTTATTTGGTGTATTGTAAGTATAGGTCAAGGTGTTGCTGATCAAACTACCATTCTCATACCATCCGTCAAACGAATATCCTTCATCTGGAATAGCTGAAATAGTTGTATAAGCGGTATATGCGGATACTGCGGTTGATGTGCCAGCTGTAGCTGTATTTTGCACAATAGCAGTAGTGTTTGCACCTGTAAGCTTATAGGTATAACTTGCAATCTTACCACCTGCCTCTGCAACAAATGTTTGTGTATAGTTGAGTGCAGACCAAGAGTTGATGGTCTTGTGAGTTGGTTTTGCATCCTGAGCACCAGGGATATACAAGTTTGCTCCGCTCAACAAGTTCTCCAACAATCCTGTACGATTATTGGCATACTTAATGCGGTTAGCGATACGGTTTTGGTTGGCATTAGAGTTCTTAGCCGCCGTTGTCTTATTATTATCATGTGACGAACTCTCATCATATACCCAATTGCTCTCAGAGCCACCTACTACAGGAATAGTCTTGCTGTTATCCCATGTTGTTCCATTGCCGCTAAAACCGTAGTGGGTATAACCAAACTCTTTACCGTTGAGTGCAAAATAGGATAATTGTGTACCTGGGATGGTGGCAGTAGTAGGGTTAGTATTATGGGTGTAGATATCTTTACCTGTGAGCAATTGTACATTCTCCCAATCGTTTGTATTAGCAAAATACATGGTCACATTGTTGGTTTTAGGCAAATAGTATGCCCAGTACCATACATCCCACCATCCCTCTTTGTTACAGAGCAAGTTCTTGCCATCCGTTGGGATAGTCATTGGAGCAGGAATATGGGTAGTAGAATTAGTCCAACGAGGTACAGTATTATGTACCGATACGCTACTAATACCTGTTGCACCTGCTGCATGTTTCCATACATTATAGTTAGCTTCGGTACATGCACCTAAACGGTGTACTATCACACCCGTATAGGTAGTTGGAACTTTGATTGGCATAAAGCGTGATGATGGACTGGCTTTCAAATCGTCATTCGTCTTTGTTTTGGCATAATCCAAGAAGATGCTTCCTTTGAGATTAGCATATACAGATGCAGTCAAACGACCATTTTTGGACCAATATACTCCTTGATATCCATCACCGGTACCACCATCTGCACGTTTGTTGCTAAGGTCGGTATAGCCATTGGCAAAGTTCGTTGTAGATGGACGGTAATAGATAGTCGTGTAAGTAGTTGGTACGTTAGGGTCTGTACCTGATAGTTCAGGAAGATCCTTGCGAATGAAATCATCAGTTGTTAGATAGTTAACGCCAAATGAGCAGTATGTTGGGAAATCAGCTGTATTATTCATCGTGAAGGCACCCACATGCATTCCACCATTATGAGCTTCATCTACAAGCGCTTGCGTGAGTTTGTTAGATCCATTTACATAGTATCCTGATGGGTGGCAACCATTGGTTTTACACCAATCTATATTAGAGGATGAAATGTAACTAACCAAGTATTGGCAAGTCAATCGTGGATAGTTCGCACGAACGTATTGCAACGAACCCTTCATAGAAGTCAAGATAATGGTCTTATCTACCAAACCATGCTTCTCTATCAATGCATACAAACCAGGGAAGTTACTCATATCACTACCGTTGATACCTACGGCATACTTGAGCTCCACCACTGGGGTCACGTTGTATTGCTTACAAATCTCCAAATAGCGATCTACGGTACAGATCTTACCGGTATAAGTTACGCCATTGCGAGTTTGAGTGAGGGTCTTTGATTGGATAGTAGCCAAAGTGCTGCTGTAGATAGTACAGTTAGGAGAACATTTGGTGATGATATCATCGTGCCAGCAGACATATTTCTTGTCGCTTGTTACTTTGACATCGCATTCTAAGGCTTGAAAGCCGTGCTTAGTAATACCATTAATAAACGCTTCTTCGGTATTCTCAACACCAGTACGACTACCACGGTGACCAACAATTACTGGTTTCCATGCATAGGCGTCACACAAAGTGAAAATCAACACAAAAAGTACAACTAACTTTTGTAAGTAGGAATTGTGTTTCATGTTTTTAGTATTTTTTTGTTAAACAAACTTATTTTCGTGATTGAACTCCCTTGCTGAAGCAGCCAAGGGAGTTCGTATGATTCATATTATCGTCACTATTAATGCTTAAAGTGGCGTGTGCCAGTCATAAGCATGCAGATGCCGAGTTCGTCGGCCTTCACTACGCAGTCGTTATCGCGGATACTGCCGCCTGGTTGAACAATTGCGGTTACACCATATTGTGCAGCCAAAGCCACTGTATCGTCGAATGGCAAGAAGCCATCAGAAGCCAAGATAAGACCTTCGGTCACACCTGCAGCGTGTGCTTGCTTCATAGCAATCTCAGCGCTACCTACGCGGTTCATTTGACCTGCACCAACACCGAGTGTTTGGCCGTTCTTAACTACTACTATCGCATTGGATTTCACATGCTTAACGATGTTCCAACCAAATTGCATGTCAGCGAGTGTAGCCGCATCTGGTTGCACTTTGGTAGCGCACATGTCAGCAGTAATCGTCTCAATTTGGGTATCGAGGTGTTGCACAAGCAGTCCGCCGTTGACGCTCACATATTGGTCGATAGCTTCGGTGCTTGGAGTCATGTCCACTTGGATGACACGTAGGTTCTTCTTGGTAGCGAAGATCTCCATCGCTTCGTCGGTGAAGTCAGGAGCTATGACGATCTCGAGAAAGATAGGCTTCATGCCGAGAGCAATCTCCTTGGTGATGGTGCGGTTGCAGATCACGATACCGCCGTAGATACTTACGGTGTCTGCCTCGTATGCCTTTTGCCATGCCTCTTCGATGGTCTCAGCCACAGCAGCACCACATGGGTTCATGTGCTTGAGGGCTACGCAGAATGGTTCTTGGAAGTCGCGAGCGATATTAAGGGCAGCGTTAGCGTCTTGGATATTGTTGTATGACATCTCCTTGCCTTGGAGTTGTTTGCCGCTGGCAAGTGAGAATGGGATTGCTTTGGTAGAAGCATAAAACTTCGCAGATTGGTGAGGGTTCTCGCCATAACGAAGACCTTGCTTGAGGTCAAACTCGAGGAAGAGTTTCTCCTTGAGGCCAGCTTTCTCGCGCATATAGGTAGCAATGCATGCGTCGTACTGCGCGGTGTGAGTGTATGCCTTAGCAGAGAGTTGGAGACGAGTCTCGAGCGTGGTGTTGCCCGTAGCATTGATCTCAGCGAGGATAGTGTCATAGTCTGCAGGATCGCAAACGACGGTCACATCATTGTAGTTCTTCGCCGCAGAACGGAGCATAGATGGACCACCTATGTCGATGTTCTCAATAGCATCAGCCATGCTTACACCCTCTTTGGCGATAGTCTCGCGGAATGGATAGAGGTTCACGCATACGAGGTCGATGAATGAGATGCCGTTCTCCTCCAGGGCTTGGAGGTGAGATGGTTCGTCACGGCGTGCTAGAAGACCACCGTGTACCTTTGGGTGAAGGGTCTTAACGCGACCGTCGCAAATCTCAGGAAAACCTGTTACATCGCTGATACCGATGGTGTTAACGCCTGAGTTCTCTAATAATTTTTGTGTACCGCCTGTTGCGATGATTTCCCAGCCTTCGGCTTGCAGACCTTTTACGAAATCTACCAATCCTGATTTGTCACTTACGCTGACAAGAGCTCTTTTTGCCATAATTTTTTATACCTTAAATAAAATATTTGAATTACTAATTAAATGATCTCGTTTGTGCCATCGATGACTTTACCGATGATTTGCGCTTTGTCTCCGTGCTTTGCGAGGATAGCGATGGCTTTCTCTGCGTCGGCCGCTGGCATAGCAATCACCATACCAATACCCATGTTGAAGATGTTGAACATCTCGCGGTGAGGGATATTACCCCACTTCTCCAAGCATTGGAACACTGGAAGAATCTCCCATGAGCCCTCGGTTACGCTGAAGCCTTGACCCTCTTTCAAGATACGAGGGATATTCTCATCGAATCCACCACCAGTGATATGGGCTACGCCATGCACATCGCAGTTATGGATCACCTCCAATACTTGCTTTACATAGATGCGAGTTGGGGTGAGGAGCACTTCGCCGAGCTTCTTGTCTGCGCTGAGCTCTGGATAAACAGTGTGGAGGTCCAGCCCTGCATCGCTAACTACCTTGCGCACGAGGCTGAAGCCGTTGCTGTGTACGCCAGAAGAAGATATACCTACGAGAACATCGCCTACAGTTACTTTGCTGCCATCGATGAGTTGAGATTTCTCCACTACACCTGTGGTGTAACCTGCGATATCATATTCGCCGTCACCGTACATACCTGGCATCTCAGCGGTCTCACCACCTACGAGTGCGCAACCTGCTTGGCGGCAACCTTCTGCCACACCTGCAACGATAGCCTCTACTTTCTCAGGGATGTTGTGACCGATAGCCACATAATCGAGGAAGATAAGTGGTTCAGCGCCTTGTGCGAGCACATCGTTCACACACATAGCCACAGCGTCAATACCGATGGTATCGTGCTTGTCCATCGCGAAAGCGAGTTTGAGTTTGGTACCTACACCATCGGTGCCGCTCACGCGAACAGGCTCTTTGCTGTTGAGTGCCGAGAGGTCGAACATTCCACCAAACGAACCGATATTGCCCATAGAGCCAAAGCGGTTGGTACTTTTTACATGCGATTTAATACGACTTACTACTTCGTATCCGGCTTCGAGGTTTACGCCGGCAGCCTCATAATGTTGTGCCATTATATTTTGGTTTATTTGTTTAGCAGTTTATTAGTTTATTTCTTTCTAAAGTATGCCACAGCGTTCTCGAACAATGGTTGGCACTTGTTGCCAGCGATATTGGTGAACACACCCTCTTCCCAGCGCTCGGTATGACCCATCTTACCGAGGATCTGACCATTGCGGGAGATAATACCCTCGATAGCATAATATGAGCCATTAGGGTTGTGTGGTGCTTCCATCGTCGCCTCACCCGTCATAGGATCAGCATAACGGAATGCTACTTGTCCGTTCTCAAAGAGTTCCCTAGCCAATGCCTCATTTACCACGAACTTACCTTCGCCATGACTGACTGCAATAGAGTGAGTATCACCAACTTGCATGCCGCGAAGCCATGGACTGGCGGTGGTAGCCACGGTGGTAGTTACCATCTGCGAGATGTGCCGGTTGATATCGTTGCGGAAGAGAGTTGGAGAGTCTGGAGTGACCATGCCGAGTTTGCCGTAAGGCAAGAGACCACTCTTAACCAATGCTTGGAATCCGTTGCAGATACCCAAGATCAGACCACCACGATCGATGAGGTCTGTGATAGCAGCGCCGACTTTTTGGTTGTTGATCACACTAGCAATAAACTTACCACTTCCGTCTGGTTCGTCACCTGCAGAGAAACCACCCGCGAACATAAGGATATGGCAGCGGTTGATATGCTCAACCATCTCGTCGATACTTGAGAGGACATCCTCGCCTGTAAGGTTGCGGAAGATAGTAGTCTCTACCTCCGCACCAGCCTTGCGCCATGCCTTAGCAGAGTCGTAATCGCAGTTGGTGCCTGGGAAGACAGGGATATATACCAACGGATGCTCAACGGCTTCGCCCTTGTAGATTAAAGGCGAGAGGTTAGAGGTTAAAGGCAAGGTATCTGCTGGCATCAATGCTTGATGCTGAGCAGGTACTGCAGATGGGTAGATCTTGTCGAACTGACCACAGCAAGCGCGGAGTAATGCCTCGCGCGATACGCGCTCATTGTTTATAATAAGGTGAGTACCCTCGATCACTGTACCAATGTATTGAGCAGTTGGCAAGGTGAGTTCTTCGGTTGCTTCTACAAGGATAGAACCATAATTATAGTCGAAGAGTTCGTTCTCAGCAATTCGGATATCTACCGCGAGTTCGTTGCCGAAACTCATCTTTGCCAAAGCCTCTGCTACGCCACCGAAGCCTAGCGCAAAGGTAGCGCAAACCTTGCCAGATTGTATAGCGTTGGTAGTATAAGTCCAATTCTCTTTGAGTTGCTCCACATTAGGCATATAGTTTGCTAACGCGTTGTGCTTGATGAGGTAGAGTTTATTGCCTGCTTGTTTGAGGTCTGTAGAAACCACCTTGTCCGCTGGCACGGTAGTGATACCGAAAGCAATCAAGGTAGGAGGTACGCTGATATGCTCGAAAGTACCTGACATAGAGTCTTTACCACCAATACTTGGCAAACCGAACGCCACTTGCATCTTCAATGCTCCGAGCAATGCGCTGAGTGGCTTGCCATATGCATGCTCGCTACTCATACGCTCGAAATACTCTTGGTAAGAGAAGCGCATCTTACTATAATCAGCACCTGCAGCTACGACCTTGGAACAAGCCTCTACGACTGCATAAGCTGCGCTGTGGTAAGGGCTCCAGTCGGCGATGAATGGGTTGTAACCAAACGCCATGATAGAGGCGGTATTGGTATAGCCATCGGTTGGGAGTTTCTGCACACTGACTTGTGTTTCAGAGAGTTGCGTTTTGCCACCGAATGGCATAAGTACGGTACTACGACCGATAGTCGCATCGAAATTCTCAATCAAACCCTTTTGTGAGGTGACATTGGCATCCGCCATCACCTTGAGCATTTTCTCCTCGAGGGTAGCACCTTCTACGGTTTGCGCAAATGGATTCTTCTCCTCAACAGGCAAGATTGCTGCAGAAGCAAAGTGCTTAGCACCTGCGCTGTCAATAAACTCACGAGTGAGGTCAGCGATGAGTTCGCCTTTGTAGAACTGACGCATGCGACCGCTGTCGGTGACATCTGCCACATGGGTATATTCGATATTATCGAGGTGGCAATAGTGCTCCATCTCGGCACGGTCTTTGGCTTCGATGACTACAGCCATACGCTCTTGTGACTCACTGATAGCCAATTCAGTAGGGTTGAGACCGCTATACTTAGTTGGCACACGGTCGAGGTAGATATCGAGTCCGTCTGCGAGTTCGCCGATAGCCACACTGACACCACCTGCACCGAAGTCATTGGACTTCTTGATGAGGCGAGTAGCCTCAGGGCGACGCATGAGGCGTTGGAGTTTACGTTCCTCAGGTGCGTTACCTTTTTGAACCTCGCTACCGCAGGTCTCAAGGGATGCTTCGGTATGCTCTTTAGAAGAACCCGTAGCACCACCTACTCCATCACGACCTGTGCGGCCACCGAGCAGAAGGATGATATCGCCTGCTGCAGGGCTCTCGCGGCGGATATTGCTAGCAGGAGAAGCACCTACTACAGCACCCACTTCGAGGCGTTTTGCCACGTAAGATGGGTGGAAGATCTCGCGCACATGTGTGGTTGCAAGACCGATTTGGTTGCCATAGCTAGAGTAACCCGCCGCTGCCTTGCGTGAGATGATCTGCTGTGGCAGTTTGCCAGGCATGGTCTCTGCTACAGGCTTATAAATATCGCCTGCGCCCGTTACGCGCATGGCTTGATAGACATAGGCACGACCAGACAATGGGTCGCGGATAGCACCACCGAGACAGGTAGAAGCGCCACCGAAAGGCTCGATCTCAGTTGGGTGGTTGTGGGTCTCGTTCTTGAATTGGAGAAGCCATTTCTCGGTCTTGCCATCGACATCCACATCAATGAAGATAGAGCAAGCATTGTTCTCCTCGCTGACCTCCATATCGTCCAAGAGGCCTTTCTTGCGCAGGTAACGCGCACCGATCGTAGCGAGTTCCATGAGACAGAGAGGTTTCTCTGTGCGGCCGAGTTCCGCGCGGATATCGTGGAACATACCCAATGTGCTCTCAATTTCCTCTTTCACGAAGGAATCATCGATCTTGATAGACTCAAGGATAGTAGTGAAAGTGGTGTGACGGCAGTGGTCAGACCAGTAGGTATCGAGGATACGGAGTTCTGTCTCAGTAGGATTGCGTTGTTCCTTTTGGAAATATGTGACCACTTCGTGGAGGTCATCGGTATTCATCGCCAGTCCCCACTCCTTGCAGAAAGCTGCATACTCTTCGCGTGGCATGGTGATGAAGCCATCGAGTTGCGCGAGCGGTTTGACATCGGCTGTTTGGTTTTGCGAGAGTTGAGAGAGGTCTTTCTCGCGTGACTCCACAGCGTTGATATAGTAGTGACGGATTTTGTCGAGTTCGGCTTCGGTGAGTTGCTCGTCGAAAACGAGGAGACGGCTAGAGCGAATCTCGATTTCAGCATTTGGATCAATAAGATGCACGCAGTCCACAGCCGAAGAAGCTCGTTGATCGAACTGCCCAGGGAGATACTCCACAGCAAGGTACTTCTTACCCGCGAGGTCACACTCGTCTGATACCGTGTCGGTTACGGTCTCGCCGAAGACGCTATAGCGACATTGCTCGAGCAATTCAGGTGTAAAGCCGAAGAGGTCATACACATTGATATAGCGAAGTGATTGTAGGTGGAGTTGGAGGTTCTCGTTTAGCTCGTTCTTCAAACTGCGAGCCTCTACCTGAAACGCTGGACGCTTTTCTACGTATATACGAAAATTAGCCATGATTAAATAACTGTATTAACTACTTTCTCAGTTTGTTGTTTGCGGAAGTCCTCGAGTTGTGCTAGGAGAGTGCTGTCTTGCAGGGCAAGGATAGCCACTGCAAGGAGAGCAGCGTTCTTAGAGCCGTTAATGGCAACAGTAGCAACAGGGATGCCAGCAGGCATTTGTACGATGCTCAGGAGTGAATCCAAGCCGTCGAGGGTTTTGCTGCGAATAGGTACTCCAATCACAGGTAGCGAGGTCAAACCTGCAATCACACCTGCGAGATGTGCTGCGCCGCCGGCACCTGCGATAATGATGCTCAAGCCACGTTCGCGAGCTGATTCTGTCCACTTCATCAACTCGTGTGGGGCACGATGCGCACTAATAACGCGTTTATCTACTTCAATTCCAAATTGCTCTAGGGTCTCAATAGCGGGAGTCATTACTTCTAGGTCACTAGTTGAGCCCATTACTACGCCTACTTTCATAATATATATATGTTTTTTAGTTAATTTCTAAGTAGTAAAATATTCTCTAATAAAATTCGCCACAAAGGTACAAAAAAAATCACAAAGTTACAAATATTCAGGTAACAATAATTCAATACATCATAAAATAACTTAACAGAAGTAAAGAATGATCATAAATATTCACAATTATTCACAATTATTCACTTGCACACTATACTACACACATACTTAGCATCAGAACCATTTACCTCATACCAAGATAGATGTGCAGTATTATCTAACACGTTTGGCAAATCATTGATAATGCCAGTACCTTTAAATTTTAAATAGGCTTCCTTACGAGTCCACAATTGTGCAAAACAATAACTTGGGTATTTACTATTAAAAATATACTCTTGTTCTGCCGCATTCATCGTCTTACGAACAAGTGTGTCGTTTAATTGACGAATAGACTCTACATCAATACCTATTGGAGCATCATTTACCACTACCGCAATAGCATCTCTACAATGGGAAATTGAAAAAAACGGTCCACCATCTATATGCGGTGCACCAAATTCATTATAATCAAAAATAGGGCGATCTGCCACTTTACTGCCTGTCATTCTTGCCCACTCTTGCAACAACTCCATCAACATACAATAGGACTTCAAGCAAGCGTATTGTCCAAAAGTATGTGTAAACCCTAAAGCCTGTTCACGACGTTGTTTTGAAACCATAGACAACATACTCCCCACTTGTGCGGAAGTACACTGCGACATATCATCAAAAATCCTATATAGCATAAATCATTCCCACGCAGCAGGCCAAGGGTTATGGACTATTCCAGCCATTTCTTGCATTTGCATATGTGCACGTTCACGTAGTCTATCAACTTCTTGTTTTCGAGGTAAAGTTGTGTCAGGAAATATAGGTTCACCAATCGTTACCGTCAATAGTGGCAAGGTCTTTGGACCGAACAACCTAAATATCCCTTTACGCTCACGATAAGTTAATACACAAGGTAGAATAGGCTTATTATACTTGTAACTCATCGTAAAAGCACCTTTTTGAAAAGGTCGGAGCGGTTTATACATATCCCATCTGCACGCCTCAGGAAAGACATGGATCCACCACCCTCTTCGGGCAAATTCATCAAAAGCAGCATTAAATTTTTTCAGCGCAGACAGATTGGTTTCAATCTCTGGAATAGGCACTCCACCTGCTAGACTCATAAAAAATCCATCCTTCGTTTTAAAGTTAGGAGCATACATTGGAATTCTAGTAGTATGCTTAGCATTCACAGCAATCAGTACACAAGGACAATCTAAGCGATAAACATGATTAGCAATTGTGATCGCGCCATTAGTTAACTGTGATTTATACCTTCTAAGAACATCCTTCCCCTTGATTCGCAGCCCCATCTGAATCCGCAGTTTTAAACGAAGCAAAAGATGAATAACCAGATAGTATCCCCATAACAAGTTAAATCGATACCACTTTGAATCGTTTAAATATGGATAATGCTCATCAAAAGCAATATCCTTAATATGTTTTGGAAATAATGTTCTTTGAAATGGATTTTCCTCTGGATAACTTATAGGAGGAACGGGAATATACTCTCCATCCACCACTTTCATTTCCGAATACTGCTTATTCATCGACTCTAATTTTAATTATCAAGTTAATAAATGGGAGCACAAAGGTAGTATTTTTTGGTCAAATAAACAAATATTTTAGCAGAAAAACATCAACGAGCATCATAAAAGCCATCTAAACCGCAGTCTAGATGGCTTTTTAAATTAATTAGACTTTTCTGTCACTTTTTCTTCTTCAACACAAGTTGGGTTACACAAAGTTTCGTTATTTTTGTCATAAAACTTTATCTCTAACATCCCCAAACCTTGGTTTTCGATGATTTGCACACCGTATTTTAATCTCCATTTCAGTTTCAGGCTGACCAATCCTTGAGAGACATATGCATATATATATGGGTGCATATGCAATTTCAGTCCTCGTCCATACGTCTCATAGTGCATCTCTATTTGCTCTTGCACTTTATCCGTAAAAATAATAGTAGACTGTACCTTGCCTTTTCCAAAACAAGTAGGACAGGTTTCCATCACATCGAGTTCTACCGCGGGGCGCACACGTTGACGAGTGATTTGCATCAGTCCAAACTTACTAAGTGGCAATACATTATGTTTTGCACGATCTCTATCCATCAGCGAACGCATATGATCATACAATGCCTGCTGATTAGCCTTGTCATCCATATCAATGAAGTCTACGACAATTATTCCACCTATATCTCTCAACCGCAATTGATGTACTATTTCATCTGCTGCTAGCATATTAAAATGGAATGCATTTTGCTCCTGATCTTCATAGAGTTTTTTGCTACCGCTGTTCACATCTATTGAGAACAACGCCTCGGTCTTGTCCATAATCAAGTAGCCACCCTTCTTAAATCCAACGGTCCTCCCTAAACCAGTCTTCATCTGCCGTGTAATATCAAACTTATCAAATATAGGAATATCTCCACTATACAGTTTGACTATTTTAGATGCTTCTGGGGCTATGAGTTCGAGATATTGTTTAATTTCGTCATATATCTCTTGGCAATTCACTTGAATTGATTCAAAATCTGGAGATAGGATATCTCTAATTATCCCTATCGTTCTACCAGATTCCTCACATATCAGCGAAACAGGTTCTTTGCGTTGTAAAGTTTTAACACAATCCTCCCATTTCTTGACCAACACTCTAAGTTCGTTGTCTAATTCAGCCACTCTCTTATCTTCTGCCACAGTTCTTACAATCACTCCAAACCCATTTGGTTTGATGGACTGTACCAATTGTTTGAGTCGTCCTCTTTCAGCTTTGCGCGCAATCTTATTACTTACCATCACTTTATCAATAAATGGTATCAACACAAAGTTTCTACCAGTGATAGAGATTTCCGCGCTCAATCTTGGTCCTTTGGAATTAATTGGTTCTTTGGTTACTTGTACTAGGATTGTATCTCCCACCTTCAAGTAATCCGCTATTTGTCCCTCCTTTCCGCAAGATGGTTGTTTTTCTATCTTACAAATTTCGGGTATTCGTCTTCTGTCAGATATAAGTTTGGTGACGTACTTTTGTTGAGTTAAAAACTCTGTTCCTAAATCAAGATAGTGCAGAAAAGCCTCTTTTTCATGTCCAACATCTACAAAAGCAGCATTCAACGCTGGCATTATTTTCTTAACTCTTCCAAAGTAAATATTTCCTACAGCGAAAGTATCCCCTCCGCGTTTTTCGCGATTTACCTCTTGAAGTCGACCATCTTCTGTCAGCGCAATGGCTATTTCTTGCGATGTCACATCCACAATCAATTCGCTTTTCATATTTCAAAGATCTAATAGGATTTTTAACTAAAAAAATCCCCAAATTAAATAAAAACGCCTTGTGGCTACCCATTTGCGCCCAAACAGGCATGATACCACAAGGCTGCTGTCAAAGATCGCTAAAGCTTACTTATGCTTATGACGATTCTTGCGCAAACGTTTTTTACGTTTGTGAGTAGACATCTTGTGTCTTTTATGCTTCTTTCCGTTTGGCATAGTTGTAATTGTTTATTTAATGATTATTTTAATAAGTCAACGAAAGTATCTGCAGGCTTAAAGGCTGGAATCTTATGTTCTGGAACAACGATAGATTCATTTTTCTTAATGTTACGTGCAATCTTGCGAGCACGAGTCTTGATAATAAAACTACCAAAACCACGAAGATACACTTGCTCACCCTCTGCCATAGTCTTTTTGATATTGTCCATTGCTGACTCTACTACATTCATGATTGTAGTTTTGTCGTACCCTGTTTGGATTGCAATAGCATTAACGAGTTCTGCTTTTGTCATAATAATTTTATATTTAATCAGTTATACTTTTCTTAATGAAAATATCATTTTGTTGAACAATCTCGAATTACTTTTGCTAAGAAAAAAAACGAAATCGGGTGCAAAGGTACTATAAATAAATGAATTATGCAAATATTTTGATAAAAAAATATAAACTTTTTACATTTTATCTCTACTTATTTTATACATTCCCTACTTCAGTGGAGATGGGTTAGTATAACATAAGGTTAACTTTGAGTTAAGATGGATTAACACCCCCTTGCACAAAAGTAGCGCAAGGGTTGCTAAAAAAAGTACATTCTTCATCAATATTCAGGCGAAATATGTTTGATGAGTGGGATATTTTCTTTTTCGCATACAACTCCTATAAACTCATCAATAGCAATAAGCTCCGTAAAAAAATCTATACTCGTATGCGTCTCGGTATCTGTTATTCCAAGTACATAATATCCCTGATAAGACTTTTCAAGGGTATAATATGTGATAGTATCAGGACGAATCACCACCACACCGTATGCGGCTAATGGCGAATTAAATGGCTCAGGAAAGTCGTATATAACCATATTCAAACTATCCCCTTGCTGAGCAAACGTATAAACTTTCAGATTATCCCAATCAAAATGCTCATGAATATCAGGGTGATTAGTTTGCATGTATGTACTCCACATTTCTACGTCATTTAATGAATATAATTCTTTGTTTTGTTCTTGTTTTTGATAAGCTTTAATCATAATAGGAATCCAACTATATTCCATTTGATAATAAGCCTGTTGTCTTGGATCATTATCCTTTGCAAGAACATGAATGGTAGTTGCTAATAAGAGTAAAAATAAATAATACCTTTTCATAAATATGGTGATTTTTTTGTTAATTAGGCTACAAAGTTATAAAAAAAAACGTGAACTACAAAAAAAATGAAAATAAAAGAACTTTTTCTTGCGCATGTACTATTTTTGTTGTACTTTTGCAGCGGAATGAATTATGAGTTACTACATAATGCTCTGATAGAATGGTACGAGATGAATCATCGAATCTTACCTTGGCGTGAGACTGATGATCCGTACAAGATTTGGATTTCGGAGATAATCCTACAACAAACACGCGTCATACAAGGTTTAGAATATTATTATCGCTTTATAGACCGTTTTCCTGACATCCGGTCGCTTGCAGATGCCAAGGAAGATGAGGTGCTACTCTATTGGCAAGGACTCGGCTACTACTCTCGTGCTCGCAATTTGCACAAGGCGGCGCAGTTGATGAAAAACCATGAGTTGTTTAAGTTAAATAACGACAACATAAACAACGTTGCGACCGAATCAACACCCTCGGTCGCCAAAGAAAAGACTTCTGAACTCCTGAACTCTGAACAAATATTCTCTGCACTTCGTAGTATGCCAGGTGTGGGTGATTACACTGCAGGGGCGATAGCATCTTTTGCTTTTGATCTGCCCTACCCTGCGTTGGACGGCAATGTATATCGTGTTCTCTCACGATTATATGATTGTGAGATTGCGTTTGATACTACCGAGGGCAAGAAGCATTTCAGGAAGTTGGCAGAGGATTTATTGGATAGAGAGCATCCACGATTGTTCAATTCGGCTATTATGGAATTGGGTGCTTTGCATTGCGTGCCTACGGCACCTGATTGTAGTACCTGTCCGCTCAACACATGGTGTAAAGCATTGGCTAACAATACGGTAGAACTTTTGCCTGTACGCAAGCCTCGTCCAAAAGTGCGAGATAGGTATTTGGAATATACCATTTATATTACGCCAGAGAGGACGACTTTGATTCATCAAAGAAAAGGGAATGATATCTGGAAGCATTTATATGAATTTCCAGTTCAGGAAATTCATAGTTTAGAGGACGCCCATTCGGGCTACAGTTTAAGTGCACCCCATAACGCTGCGAGCGTTATCGGGGACCCCGCAGAGGTTAAAGGCGAGAAGATATTGGAGCTGACCCACGTGCTTTCGCACCAGAAGTTGCATGCGCGGTTCATAATAAAAAACGTGCCAGAACTTCCTGAGATTCCTGACACGTTGGTGGTTAGTCTAAATGATTTGGACAATTATGCGTTTTCTAGGTTGACGCTGAAGGCAATGGAGAAACTACTCATCCCTTACCACTCATAGTTTATCACTTAACCAGACTATTTAATTACTCTGAAATTAGAAGTGATAACTATATGATTCATATCCCTTGCTTATCCCTTCGGTATAGATTCGGTACCCCTTCGGAGTGGTAACGGTGTGGTATCGATGAAATAAGTCTGAGTGATGAGTTATAAGTAATCAGTTAGAATCTTTAGAATACTTAGAAAAAAAATAAAATACTAGAAATTCTAAAAAATCTAAGAAATCTAATAAAAAAAATAAATTGGTGACATTAAAAATCAACAAATTGACTCCATGTGCGTTTTTCCTACGGACTTCTTGCGAACATATTCTCGGACATCCTCAAAAAATCCGCAGAAATTGATTCCAAGATTCTTTCTCCCTGAAAATCAATACACCATTTTCACCACTCAGTATGTCGGTTTTATATTTCCTGCGTGAGTGTATTTTTTGAAAAAGTTTTCGTGTGCCGAAGATTGAACTGAAAGTTATGCGAGAGAATTCTTATTGCTTTACTTGTTCTACCGCAACTTGACTAATTTTTGGAGTTAAATACTTGTAAGCAACTTGGGCGGCTTGCTCGTAATTTTGGGTATGCCCGCCTTTCTCTGAAAACATGTTCTCATACACGCGTTGCCCTGTCGCCGTCTTTGTTATAGCTATATTGGCATCCACATACACAAAAAAAGTATTCAGATTGCCCATAGTCATAGTATTATGTTCGCGAGCTTGCGCTGAAATATCTATCACCCAATCAGCTACACTTGGGTTACTCACAAAATTACAGTCCAGATTGCTCAAATGCCCCTGCATCTCGGCTTGCAATGCAGGATAAGCACTATTAAATATCTTTGCATCTACTCTAAGGCAGATAGTGAGAGCATTTTTTAGTTTTGTCACTATCGTAATGAGACGTTGCTGTAATGTGCGCGTTTCGTATAGCATGAGTGTTTCTTCGGTGGCATCGGCATCTACAGCAACTAATAGTTTTTGTGCTTCATCTACTTCAGCAAATAATGGTAGTGCATTCTCCGCTGCGTTACCAGCTTGTAGTTTCTGCCCTATAGCGAAGAGTTTATCGATTTGATCTAGCGACATTTCCACTTTAGTGAGTGTTACAGTAATTTGCTTCTCCAATTGGCGGATAAGGCTGCTTTTTTTTACGTAGGAGAAAGCAGAGATCGTGCCCGTTTGTGGGTCGCGCCATGATTCTATTTGCAGTCCAGGAATTTTCATGTCCACCGTAGTGGTCGTAGAGGAGGTGAATGTATTCATCACATTCCAAAATTCGCCTTCTACCATACTCATTTGTTGACTAACCATATCGTTTGCTGATTGGTTTGTAATGTGCAAAAGAATGGAAGAAACAGTTTCTACACGTGCTGCATCTTTCAGGCGTTGAGTTGCTATTTCTGAGCGTTCGCTAGTCATGGGTACTCCTTCTGCGTAGCCCGTAAAATATTCACTGTCGGGATATGCCATTCTCCGCAAATCATAGTCGCACCACTCTGGTGGTAATTGGGGAAAAGCAACCACAGCACTCATTGCCCAAAAGAAAAGAAATGCCACAAAAGTTTGCTTCATAGTGTTTATGTTTTAATAATTCGTGGTGGGCTTTAGATATTGAATATATAAATTTGGGCTACCGATGGGATTATCAGTCCCATCGGTGCAAAAAGAGATAAGATGATATTAGTTGATAGGGAAATGCTTCTCAAATTCCTTGTCAAATTCTTCGAGTGTGAGTTCCAACTTTGTTACTTTATCTTTCTGAATTTCATCATACAATGGTTTCAAGATTGTCTCCATATCTAGTTCCAGAACCATATAGTGTTTGTAAATCTTCTTGCCATTTTTCATGAACGTGGTGGTCTTACGGCATACGATGCGGAAACCTGTAGTTTGATCTACAATGTTTTTTACCTTATCGTTAAACAAGACTTGAACATCCAATTCATCTGCTCCAGATAAAGCAGCCATATTGTTAGTAGCCACAGATTGCACTGTGGTTTGTACCTGAGAAGCAAACTCTTCAACCGCCACTACACGTGCTTGTGCCATAGCTACTTGTTGGATTGGTGATTCAGCTACACCGCGTCCACGAATAAGATCTTTTGTGCTATAATACTCCTCACAAGGTTCAGATACTTCTACTTCTTGCGCAGCTATAGCTTCTGCCTCTGCTTTGGCTTGTGCTTCCGCAGCTGCCTTCTCAGCAGCAGCTTTTTTTGCTTCTTCTTTTCGTTGTTCTTCTGCTACCTTTTGGGCATTAGCAAGGCTATCCATCTTCATTTGATGGCGGAGTGCAGCCTCTTCGGCAGCAAACTTCTGTTGTTGCTCCCATTTTGCTTTCTCTGCAGCTTTTTTGTCTTTGCGAGTTTGCGCGCTTGCAGGAATGGCTACAATAGCCATAGCCATAAAGGCTAATACGATTGTCTTTTTCATTGCTTTGTTGTTTTAATTTGTTTTAAAATAGTTCGACTTATTCTTTTAGAAGATATACATAACCAGAAGTAATGGATTCATTGCTCTTTGGGTTATAATCTGTGTAATACGAAACCTCTCCGTCATACGAATCTACTTCAGATTTAGAACCATAGTACCATTCGGACTTATATACTTCGGTGGAATCTCCATTGAATTTTAAAGTTCCTTTGGTATAGTGATATATTCTTTTGTAAGAGTCTTTCTCTGAAGAGGATGACAGATCGCAATAAATAGGATAATTTACTGCAATCCCTTTCACATCGTATATTTCAATTAAAGTTGCTATTTCTGATGAAGAAGCTATTCTATACCCTTCAGGCACACCATTCTCTACAAAATTATACAAATTATATTCCATAGCAAATGGGCCTTCACATTTGTACACTTCTGTTCCAATAATAACCCTGGCAATAAGTGTTGATATCTGAATTAGACCATCCAAAGAATTTACTTCTTTTCCCAATTCTGCAGATGCCTTTATCAAGCCTGTTTGAACATTAATCATTCGTGCAGAAATAAAAAGTGAGCCAAATAAATTAGAAATGTCTAATACTACTACATAGTCCACACCAAATTGTTGACCAATCTTCACAATTTGATTATCACTAACAGCACCTGATGCTTGATAATCTTGCTCTTTGGAAAGAGCATTCAGGAAATCTACAGTACGCTCAACCGCTACATATTCGCTACTTTGCGTAATAAAAGATGTTACTTTTGAGCCAATTACTTTTTTGTAACTATTTTCAACTTCACCTGTAGTGTATATAGCCACTTTGGTTTTTGCGTCAGTCTCCTGTGCAGACATGCCAGCATATACACATAGTAACACCGCAAGAAATAAAATTTTCTTCATTGTTATTGAATGATTTGTGGGAAGTTGGTTCCAAACGCCCCGTTGGTATAAATATAGAAAAAGCGTGGAACCTCTTTTTGCTTATCCTTTCAATAGAGGTACTGGAAAAACCTTCACACAAGAATAAACAATGAATGCCCACGCCGATATGTTCATCGTTGTGGGATACAACGAATTAAACACATCAAGGGGCATTTATCGCTCTCTTGTTTCGGGTGTGAGAAAGTTTCCAGTTTTCTATTGACCAAAACAAGCGCCAATAAACGCCTTTTATTATGTCTGCTCCCACCGCCAATGATGTCAAACATCCCTCGGCGCTGGTTTACGGTGCAAAGGTAGTGAAAAATTTGCAATCCTGCAAATTTTTCAGTTGAAAGTTTAGAAATTTAAGGTTTAGAAGGGAGTGCGCAGGCGCACAGGACCCCGGGACAATAGGACGGCACTTGTGCCTACAGGACGCCGCAAGCGGCTATGGGATATAGGCAAGGGAGTACCCGATAACAATCGGCGATGTCCTTAGCTCTCTCGGGGATCTTACGGAAAAGATAAGGCGAAGTTCCGATGAGGTTCCGATGAGGTTCCGATGCGGATAGGTGGCAGGTAAGGGGGATATAAAGGGAAAATCGCCGTCTATGTCATGCATAAACGGCGATTTAGTGTTTAGAGAATGGCGCAAGGCGCCTACTGTTTAGTATTTAGTGGACGCGGCAGAGCCGCTACTATTTTTGAGTGGAGGAATAAACCCCTCAGTCGCTGTGCGACAGCTCCTCTAGAAACAAGGGAGCAGTTTATTTTTGGAACTTGCCGACGAGTTTGATTGCGAGGAAGACGAGCCAATCTGGGGTGTGCTTGAGCAATGGAGTGCAGAGGTGGTTGATTACACCAGGCATGTCGGCTTTCTTGCCACGGAACATCTTCTTCAAAGCTCGTTTCACCAATTTTTCTGGTGGGATAGCCACAGTCAAGTTCACTGCCAAACGGCGCAAATTAGGCGCTAATCCAAAGAGTTCGGTATCTACTGCACCAGGAGTCATCACGGTGATATTCACCCCCTTAGGTTTGAACTCATACCAGAGCGACTTGGAGAAATTATAGATAAACGCTTTGGTAGCATTGTAGGTTTGGATACCTGGCATAGCCATCCATGCAGACATGGAAGACATATTGAGGATATAACCCTTTTGGCGTGGTTTGCGGCAGAGTTTTTGCGCCTGTTCTTCTGCAGTGAGTTGGCGGTTGATCATCTCCTCACCAAAAAGACGAGTGAGTTTGGCCACCGTAATCATATGCAAGTTGAGCATGAGTTCAATGCGCTTCATAGAGGTCTCGCAATAAGGGTTGAAGAAGAACACACCTGCGTTGTTGATGAGGATATCCACGACAAGGTTGTTGTCCTTGCAGTATTGGAGCAATTGCTCCGCTGCGTCTTGCTGGGAGAGGTCGGCATAAAGAGGAATAGTCTTTACGCCATATTGAGCAGCGAGGTCAGCAGCCACTTTCTTTTGTTCCTCCTCTTGGTTGCTAACCAACAGAAGATCCGTATGATAATCGCGCGCTAGTTGGGTGGCATATTGTAGACCAATACCCGATGATGCGCCAGTAACGAGTGCGAGCATAGTTTTGTTCAGTATAGTTCAGCGCGGCAGAGCCGCTTTTTAGAAAAGTTCAGAAGTTATTTTTTCTCAGGATACCACATTTGTTCATACTTGAGTGCCTCTTTCTTGAGATAAGCAGGAATATCCTGATCACACTCGTGGCACTTCATATCTAGAGTGTACATACGCGCAACGCAATAGTTAGAACGTTTGCACTCTGAGTGATATTGCTCCTCACGCATCTTATTTACAAAATCGGTATCACGCACAAGAGCGTGTCCGATCTGCACAAAATCAAAACCTTCAGCAAGTGCGGTCTCAGCGTTCTCACGTCCCATTACACCACCCACATAGATGAGTGGCATCTTCAATGCAGCACGGAATTGTTTGGCAGTTTCAAGGAAAAATAGCTCCTTAAATGGTACAGTAGGAATCATCAAGTGCCCGACAAATCGCAATGCGAGGCGAAGCCACCAGAAGGTCCATGGATTCATATAGTGAGCCAATGTCTTGATAGGCATAGCACCACCCATGACGGTGAAAGGTGCTTTGCTCACGAAACCAGCAGTAAGAACGAGAGCGTGAACACCATGTTTCTCGATCTCTTGTGCGATTCGTATGCACTCCTCTACTTTGAGACCAGACTTGAAGCCGTCGTACATATTGGTCTTTACCACAACAGCCATATCGTCACCAGCGTGCTCCATGACCTCGGCCATGACCTCGTTCATGAAACGCATACGGTTTTCGAGTGAACCACCATACTCATCGCGACGATGATTGGTATATGGAGAGAGGAATTGGGAGATTAGATAACCATGACCAGCATGAATCTCGACGCAGTCAAATCCACACTCTCGGCAGAAATCTACCGCATGACCAAAGGCCTTGACGATATCCTTGATTTCTTCCTTCTTGAGTTTACGGTGAAGCGTTGGAGAATAAAGGTTAAAACCAGACGAAGCACCAACCGGTAAGCATTTGCAGGTGTAGAAGTGGGTCATATTACCACAGTGACCTAATTGGATACTAGCTTTAGCACCTTCAGCATGAATACCATCGGTAAGTTTTTTCAAATCCTCTTTGATCTCATCATGGATATAGAGTTGACCATCAAAAGACACACCCGAACGTGTGACTGAGCAGTATGCCACAGTAGTCATAGCAGCACCACCACGCGCAACGGCAGTATGATAGTTATATAGATCTTGACTAGGTTTGTTGCCGTATGCCATATTCTCGAAAGCGGCACTACGGATAGCGCGATTGCGCAATGTAATAGGACCGAGTTTGTGCTCAGTAAAGAGGAGGTTGCTCATCAAATTTTGAATTATGAATTTTGAATTATGAGACTAGTATATAAACGGAATGATTCGTTTGAGTTTCTTTTCGTCGAATTCGTCTGCAAATTCTTGTTTGTAACGATGATAGATCGAATTCGCGCGAGGAACAAGATTACAACAAGAGAACCAGAAGAAACTTAATCCAGCCCAAGACCAAGTAAGAATAGCAAAGCCTAGCCACTCGGTAATCTCACCTAAATAATTAGCGCTAGTAACGAACTTGTACATACCTTTTTTAGGCAAATAGTGGTTAGTATCACCAGGTTTGCGCAAGTGACGTATCACGTGGTCAGAGTGCATATTAATTGCCCAACCAGAAATGAATACAATCACCCCTAAAATAAAACGCCAATCAGTCAACCAGGAAGTGGTATATGGTGCAAAGTGAGGAGCTAAATGGAAGAGCCAATAGCCTTGTATATAACCATTTACGAGGTTCCATATCACAGAGAAAGCCATAATGATAATAGGCATCTTGCTATTACCTTTAAGCAAGAATGGGAAAATAAATGAGCGTTGAAAATAGTGGAACTGGAATATCAAAAAGAAGATCAGATATGGCAACTGAAATTTTACTTCAGACTTTGCCCAGAGATATAGCATAACTACAAAAACAGGCATCTCCATTAGGCACCATCCGACCTTATTATTGATGGCAGGTCCCCATTTCTCGGTACGCATTTTACCATAACCAGCGTCCACAAAATATAGTGCTACAAAAACCACTAATCCTACTATAAAGAGGATAAATAGAAAATTATGAAATGATTCAAGTGTAGAAATTTCCATAAGCATATTTAATTATTAAAACCACAGGAAAATAGTCCATGTGAAATTAGCGTACAAAGGTACAAAGAAAATTTGACTCTGCAAAATTATTCTTAAATATTCTTAAATTTTGACATTTTTTTCTACTGCATTAACATTATTTTGTGACTTTTGACTAATGAAAAGTCCTAAAATAATACATAAAATACCTATACATTTGCTGAATGGTAATTGTTCACCAAACAAAGTCAACATGATTAAAGCTGTAAAGACTGGCCGAATATTATTGAACACATTCGCTCTCGCTACGCCAATTTTACGAACCGTGAAACAAAACAGTACAAAAGCGACTACAGAGGCTAAAATAGATAAATAAGCAACTGAAAGTAAAGCATGTGAGAATTGCGTAGTTGCAATGGACAACATATCTATAGCAAAAAAAGTTTCATCATTTATGCAAGCGTTAAAACCCCACGCAAGATAAAAGAGGAATAATGAAAATGTTTGCACATAAAAAACAATAGACAATGGAGAATAATAAGAAGGTATCTTGCGTAAAACTATTGTATATCCGACAGAGGTACTAACCGTAATAAAAGATAACACAATCCCCAAAGGATTCCCCAAAGAGAAGGTATCCGTTCCAACAAGTAAGAGAATTAGCATTCCAATAGTAGAAACTAAGATTCCAAGTATATTGTTTCGAGTAATTTGCTCACGCAAAATTATCCACGCAAATATTGGTGCTAGAATTGGTTGTGTACTGAGCATCGCCTCCGCAATAGTTGGCGAATCAAAACTTTTGTAAGTATACGTTTCAAAAATAAAGTATAAGAAAGGTTGCAATAGTCCACCCAAAAGAAAGTAAGGTAAATCTTTCACTTTCAATCTATTAAGTCCGAGCAGATTATTTCTTTTAAATAACATGCCGATGACAAACATTAGAACCACAGCAATGGAGAAACGCAGTACAATGAGCGTCATCGGTGTAAAAACGAGTAACGCCTCCTTAACCGCTATTCCAGCACCAGCCCAAATAAGCATGGCAATTATAACGGCTAGATATGGAATAAATTGTTTAAGAATTTCGTTTTTCACGTCTAGCTGCTCGTGCTGTTCTTCTTTGCGAACGTCTTTGTTGTCTACTCTTTTGACGCTCATCAATATTATTAGCCCACTCTATAATCTTATCGGATAAAGTCTCAGAACGCTCTATTTGATCAAACTTTCGCCGACGCATATCATCTTGCATCAAGAGATTGAATTTGAACTGCCCATCTCTAAAGCCATCTCTTAAACATGCTGCCTTAAAACGTGAATAAGCATTACTTAGTAAGATATGTGCATGAGGTTCTTTAAGACGAAATGATGCTCGCTTTGATTCATACTCAGTATTAATCTCTTGCAACTTCTGATCGACTAAAGAATTAAACTTATCAGCTGTTTCCTGATCTACACTTTCATTCACAAACTCATAATAGAAATGATACCTAGATTCGCTAATGTCAGCGAAACCGACAAAAAACTTGGTCTTAATCCCCATCTCATCTTCAGCCTTATGCACAGCATCAATGAATTGTGGCTCGTACAATTTTTCACCAGTCATTGACACTATACCATTGACCTTAGAAATCATATGTACAGTGGGTGTATTATAAAACCTACCTCCTACCTCTACTAAATCATTCATATTGTAACGATACATTCCTGAATATGTCGTAACATAGGCACAATAGCGTTTACCTTGCTCCAATTCATGAATCTGCAAATATCGCTTATGCGGCTTATCCAACTCACTTTCCTCAACAAATTCATAATAATGAAAATGTGGGAATAAAACAGACTCATTAGTATCATCTAACGAAAAACCAAAACGACATTCTGTAGCGATATATCCTAACTCTTGATAGAACGTTTTATTAAAATCAAAACGATCTAAATACTTCTCCATATAAATCTTAGTATTGCCACATTTCCATGTAGACATATATTGCAACCAAGGCCAAAAATGTTTTGGATCTAATTTTCCATACTTAGATAAAATTTCACGCAATTCTTTCGCTCGGTCAGGTTTGGGAGAAATATATGCATTCAATTCTTCTCGGATATGCATCGAAATATCATAGTTCCAACTTAATGTACCATTCGCAATATCGTCTATCAATTCTTCAGTGTTTTCATCAAGTACACGCAACAATTCAAGTATAGTAGAAGGGTTGGCAGTAGCCCATAATGTCACATCTCTATGTTGTAGAGCTAAGCGCATCAATGTATAATTGCGAGCTGCATAGTCTTCGATTGACATCACAGAAGCAGGAGCAGTATAATGTTTCTTAATCAATGTAGGGATATCACGAACAAGCACCCCACTAACAGAACCGTATATGGTTCCATCTGGAGCATATCCCTCTAGTTCCTTACCAACAGTAGTAAAAAGTTTACCTGAAAAAATTCTACTACGATGATGAATAAAATTCCAAGTCCACACATGAGACATCTTCCCATACACATCCTTGAGATACTTATGTGTCATCGGCACCCATTTAGGTTGTGACGTAGTACCTGAAGTAGTAGCATACATATCAGGTTTACCTGGGAACAATATATTTTCTTCACCATTTTTATGACGTTCCACATATGGCCGAAGAGTTTCAAAATTGTCATTTACAGGTACAAATTGACGATACAAACGAAACAAATCGTCTGCATTAGTCGCAGATAAAATCACATCGAAATGGTGCTCTTTACCATAAACAGTATCTTTAGATATTGTCAAGATGTCTCTTAAAGTTCGTTCTGCAGCATGCTTAGGATGCTTGCTCCAAAAATTCAATCGCAAACGTTGAGAACCTCCAACCAAAAATAGCATTAGATTAATCAGCCATGGATAAGGCAAAGAATTTCCTTGAAAGTCAACATACGTTTTATTCTTCATATTGTAGAATTCTATACGTCAACTACCTTTTCTATTTTTGTAAAAAGGTAGCAAAACAAAATAATTAATAATACCAGCCAATGCAATGGCAATTATTCCGGCCCACTCTTCTGACACATGCAAAAAAATTAGCAAATTAAGAAACATCAACTGTATCACATAGTTTATTGCACGTCCAAATAAAAAACCACCTGCATTTTTGAGAGAAGGAGAGACTCTAAATGTATAAAAACTAGTTAAAAAATAATTACAAACTAGTTCGATCACAAAGCCAATTGTAAACGCTAAAGAAGTCAGAACGCTTTGCTCTGGCCATCTTGTTTGAAAACAATCTAACAGAAGAAAGTAAATACCATACTGTAGTACAGTTCCCAATGCACCCACACACACGAAACGTACTACAGAACGATATTTCAAAGGTAAACGCCCAGTTAGAGTTTTCAAAATGTAATAATTTTAAATGTAGTAATTTTAATTACATACAGCATGAATCATTTCTTCCATTGCAGTAGTTAGCCCATCCGCATTGCGGCCACCAGCGGTAGCCATCCATGCTTGACCGCCCCCCCCACCTTGGATATTCTTTGCAGCAGATTTGATAATCTGTCCAGCATTCTTACCTGCATCGACCAATGCTTGCGATAGCACTACAATAATCATAGGTTTACCTTCTTGCTGAGTTGCGCCCACGAGTGCATACTTACCCTCAGGGAATTTCGTCTTGAGGATAGCTGGTACTTGACGGAGGACGTTGTGGTCAGCTTCGCCTTCTAGACGAATGAGGTTAATGCCGTTGTAATCCACTGCCTGAGCGAGAAGTTCATCGCAATAACGAGCGATTTTCTCTGCCATAAAGCTCTCTATTTGCTTTTTGAGTTCAGTATTCTCATCTATTGCTTTGCGAATAGCACCCGCTAAGTCAGGAGCATTATTGAACATTCCACGCAAGTTATTCAATGTATCCACTTGCTTGTAGAATAGTTCGTCTGCCTTCTCAGCAGTTACTGCCTCTATACGACGTATACCTGCTGCCACGCTCGTCTCCATCACGATGCGCAGAGCCCCAATCTTACCCGTAGAAGCTACGTGGCAGCCACCACAAAGTTCTACGGATGGACCAAACTTGATTACACGCACATCGTCTCCGTATTTTTCTCCAAAGAGAGCCATAGCACCCATTGCTTTTGCATCCTCAATTGGAGTATGACGGCTCTCTTCGAGCGCCAAGTCTTGACGGATGATTTTGTTGGCTAGCACCTCTGCTTCGCGCAATTGTTCTGGAGTTACTTTTTGGAAGTGAGAGAAATCAAAGCGCAAGCTATCAGCAGTCACATAACTACCCTTTTGCTCTACATGCTCGCCCAATACCTGGCGCAATGCATAGTGGATGATATGGGTAGCAGAGTGGTTGCAAGCGATTGCTTGACGGCGGTAGGTATCAACTGTTGCTACTAGCACGCCATCAATGCCATCTGGTAATTCAGCGCAGAGGTGTACAGGTAGGTTATTCTCTTTCTTGGTATCAAGTACACGCACATTACCAAGTGTACCGGTATCACCAACCTCACCACCCATTTCTGCATAGAATGGAGTCTTAGTAAGTACCACTTGATAGAAGTCTTTACCTTTTTGGTTTACCTTGCGATAACGCAAAACCTTGGTCTCACAAGTAAGAATATCATACCCTACAAACTCGGTGTCACCATCGCTAAGTTCTACCCAATCACCCAGCTCTTGTTTGTTAGCTTGACGCCCCATTTCTTTCTGACGTTCAAGGGCTTTATTGTACTCATCTTCGTTGGTAGTAAAGCCATTCTCGCTCAAGATCAATTGGGTCAAGTCTAGAGGGAAACCATAAGTATCTTTCAATATAAACACATCGACACCAGAAATCTCTTTACCTTTGGCTTCTTTCATCAGTTTATCGAGCAGACTGATACCTTTATCTAAAGTACGAAGGAAACCATCCTCTTCACTCTTAATCACGGGGGTTATTTGTCCTTCTTGCTTTACGAGTTCAGGATAAGCAGCGCCCATATCTGCGATGAGTTGTGGTACTAATTTGTACATGAAAGCCTCACGTTGCCCGAGGAAAGTGTATCCATAGCGTACTGCACGACGCAAAATGCGACGGATAACATATCCAGCTTTCTCGTTGCTAGGCAACTGTCCGTCAGCAATAGCAAAAGCAATAGTACGGATATGGTCGGCAATCACACGCATAGCCACATCCACCTTTTCCTCTTTGCCGTACTCTACTCCGCAGATTTGGCCAATTGTCTTGAGCATGGGTTGGAACACATCGGTGTCGTAGTTAGACTGTTTGCCTTGCAAAGTACGCACCAATCGCTCAAAGCCCATACCTGTGTCAATCACGTTGTATGGAAGACTATCGAGTGATCCATCAGCTTTGCGATTATATTGCATAAACACTAGGTTCCATATCTCTATCACTTGTGGGTGATCCTTGTTGACTAAGTCACGACCAGACACGGCGGCTTTCTCCTCTTCACTCCGGCTATCTACGTGAATCTCAGAGCAAGGGCCACAAGGACCAGTATCGCCCATTTCCCAGAAATTGTCATGCTTATTTCCGTCAAGGATATGGTCTGCTGGTAAGTGCTTTGCCCAGATTGATGCAGCCTCATTATCACGTTCGATGCCTTCTTCTGGTGAACCTTCGAAGACAGTCACATAGAGATTCTTTGGGTCAAGTTTGAGTACATCTACGAGGTACTCCCATGCCATATCAATAGCTCCTTGTTTGAAGTAATCACCGAAGGACCAGTTGCCAAGCATCTCGAACATGGTATGATGGTAGGTATCATGTCCTACCTCCTCAAGGTCGTTGTGTTTACCACTTACGCGGAGACATTTTTGTGAGTCCGCTACTCGAGGGAATTGAATAGGATCGTTGCCAAGGATGATACCCTTCCAAGGGTTCATACCGGCATTGGTAAACATCAATGTTGGGTCGTCTTTAATGACCATTGGTGCTGAAGGTACGATCTTGTGTCCCTTCTTTTCAAAATAATCCAAAAAGGATTGTCTAATTTCTTGACTTGTCATATTAATCTTGTGGTATAAATTTCTCTACTTTGTATTCTTTCTTTACTTCTTTCACCTCAACAACTAGTTGGTTAGCTATCAGTTTCTCATTGTCAGAGCGAACCTTCAGTATGTCTATTGCGGCGTAAATTGCATGTGCCATACTTTGTGCGTCCGCCTCGTTCTTGCCTGCTATACCATAAGCAGTGCCATGGTCTGGCGAGGTGCGGATAATGGGTAATCCTGCAGTATAGTTCACGCCGCTCATATCTAGCGCCTTGAATGGTGCCAATCCCTGATCGTGGTACATGGCTAGTACAGCATCAAAGTGGTTATATTGTCCTGCACCAAAGAAGCCATCGGCTGAGTATGGTCCAAAAGCCCATATTCCACGCTCTTGTGCTTTCGCTATAGCAGGACGAATAACTTGTGTTTCCTCCTCACCAATCAGACCATTGTCGCCTGCGTGTGGGTTGAGAGCCAACACAGCGATACGTGGTTTACGGCATGAAAAATCCTTTTTAAGCGTCTCGTTGAGCACTTCTAGTTTGCTTAGGATGCGTTCCTCCGTAATATTTTCTGCTACCCTAGCGATAGGAGTGTGGTTGCACACTAGCGCAACGCGCATACGATCGCTAAGCATCATCATCAGACTGTCTTTGCCTTGTCCAAACTGTTTTGTTAGGTATTCAGTATGACCAGAATATTGGAACTTATCGCATTGGATATTGTCTTTGTTGATAGGTGCTGTCACGATTGCTTGTACCAAACCATGTTTGAGATCATGACATGCACGTTCTAGGCTCTTGAGTGATGCTTGTCCAGCTTCTGCAGTGGATATTCCCAGTTGTACTGGGGTATCATCGTTGTAGCATGTAATGAGGTTCAATCGTCCATCTTTAGCTTGCTTAGGATCGCTGATAATATTCCATTGGATGTTATGGTACTGTTCGTCCATGGTTTGTATATGTTTCTTTGCCACTTTGGCGTTTCCATATACGATAGGGCGACAAATCTCACAAATATGTGGATCTGCAATGCATTTCACAATTACTTCATACCCTACACCATTGATATCTCCTGCTGTAATAGCTATTGTTGGTTTCATATACCTTGCCTCTAAACTTTAAACTCTAAACTTTAATCTATCTGTGTTACTTTCTCGTATTGTAGTTTTTCAAAATCAAAAGGCTTACGCTCTTCGTTCTTATAACCTAGTGACATCACGCAAAGCACGGTAAAGTTCTCTGGGAGGTTGGTCAACTTACGCACTAAGTCTTCTGCCCCTTCGCGTTGATAGACATGGCACCAACATGCACCTAAACCTTGATCGGTTGCTGCAAGCCAAATATTTTGGGCAGCAATAGCGGCATCGCATTGCCAAGTATCGATTACGCTGGTATCTGCAGCCACTACGATACCAGCCATAGCCGTATCAAACATGCCACTTCCATAAGTTCGACAACCCGCTAATTGTCGTAATATCTCTTCGTTTTTGATTACTACAAAGCGCCATGGATTCATACGCTTACCTGCAGGAGACATCAACGCACAGCGAATGATATAATCCAACTTCTCTTGTTCTATAGCCTGGTTCGTATATTTTCTATATGAACGCCTTAATTGGCATAATGATTGAAAATCTTGCATAATTACTCAAATTACAATTCGGGCACAAAGGTACAAAAAAATATGAACATATGCAAATTAAAAAAAATAAAAATTAAACTACAACTATCGCATGAATATAGAAGGTAGAATAACTGATAATCATTAGGAATATTATAAAATTAAAAATAAAATATTTATCTCAACCTATCTGCTGCTCGTACCAATGCTTCATCTTTAAGTATCCGTCTAGTAGCCATCATAAGCAATATTATGTTTATTAAAGGTATTCCTGACCAAATTGTAAGATACCAATCTGCATCTTTCAATGTTATTTGGTCCAAAGTTTCATATCCCTTAATGATATATGCTATATACAATGCTAGTAGTGCGTAGTAACCTAAACTCAATATTACAGTCATGATATTGATACGGGTTTGCAATAATCGGTTTTTATATAACCAAATGGTTATAAAAGTTAAAGTTGGAACAGAAATAGTCATTACTGCAAATGGCCATTTATCAATAATATTTAAACTAATATATTCCAAACCATCAGGTAAGAGAAATTGGACTGGAGAGTAAAAACATAATAACGTACCTAGTATTACAACAACTAGCAGATACAGTGTTTGGATTCTTTGTAACATAACTTTTACAATTTTATATTTTTATTTTTCAATTAATTGGCATTTTTCATTGATCAATTGGTATTTTTCGCTAGTAGCAGGACAGGTCGCATAGCCATCTTTGTCAAACCTAAGTTTCTCTCCATGGCGACTCACCCATCCTACTCTACGGGCGGGATTACCAACCATCAAAGCGTATGCTGGTACATCTTTGGTAACTACCGATCCTGCACCAATCAAGCAATATTCTCCCAAAGTATTTCCACATACAATAGTAGCATTAGCTCCTACTGAAGCACCTCTACGAATTATCGTATCTTTGTATTCATCCTTGCGAACTACTGCAGAACGCGGATTAATCACATTGGTAAACACCATGCTTGGTCCAAGAAATACATCATCTGCACAGCGTACACCAGTGTAGATAGATACATTATTTTGCACCTTGCAGTTGCGACCCAAGACTACACCCGGTGACACTACTACATTCTGTCCAATATTGCAGTTCTCACCTATCTGGCATCCTGACATGATATGCGAGAAATGCCATATTTTAGTTCCTTTGCCTATAAGACAATTGTCATCCACATAAGAGGATTCGTGTACAAAATACTCGTTCATATGCCTAAAAAAATGCTTTGAAGATATCATTACCATTCGCAAAAATCATCAACAGAAGCAACAACCAGAATCCTATTGTATTGGCTACCTCAAGGAACTTATCACTAGGTTTGCGACGCGTTATGATTTCCCACAAGAGGAATAAGATATATCCACCATCAAGAGCAGGAATAGGCAGGAAATTCATAAATGCCAAAATCAAGCTCAGGAAAGCGGTCATATGCCAAAATTCGAACCAATCCCACTCATTAGGGAACATATTACTGATAGCTCCAAAGCCACCCATAGATTGTGCCCCCTCCTTAGTAAATACCAGACGGAACTGCTTGACATACATCACTAGCAAATCCCAACCATATGCAATACCTGCAGGAATTGCCTCAAAGAAAGTATAGGAAGTATGTACTGATTTATAATAGTCCCAAGGCATCAGACGGGTAACTCCTATCATAGCTTGATCACCGATAAACAATTGGGCTTGCATAGGTTGACCAGCACGATAGAATTCAAGTGTAACACTATCACATGGATATTTGGCTAACTCATTGGCTATCTGCACTTGACATAGGTCTGAAATACCATTGACACCTACGATGCTATCGCCCTTTTGCATATTAGCGAAAGAGGCTGCTCCACCTGGCAAGACTGAATCAATGACAAAAGGCATGTAATAAGACAGAAGTACAAAATCCTTCTTGACATACGATTGGTCAGCCCGTTGCTTCTCGCGTTGCTCACGATCATAATCGTTTTGCAGTGCTAAATAACGGGTAGGCAAATCTTCGGACATAGTTAGGGTTATGGTATCTGTACCACGCAAAACCAAAACGTCGCGTTGCCCCTGGAGAATAATAGCGTTAACAACATCTCCTAACTGAACAGGTTCTATCCCGTTGATTTTTAAAATTTTATCTTGTTGTAGGAACCCTTCACTAACAAGAATGTCTGAATAATATAATCCTGTATTGATTTGACTGAGAGGCAACTCATCCTTACCCCAATGTAGCAACATCATTCCGAAGATTAACAATGCTGCCACAAAGTTTACCAAGATACCACCAACAATGATGCACAAACGTTGCCATACATTTTTGGAACGGAACTCCCATGGTTGTGGTTCTGAAGGCAAATCAGTAGCAGCCTTTGTTTCGTCCACCATACCTGAAATAGCACAATAGCCACCAAAAGGTACCCAACCGAGTCCCCACTCTGTATTATCTGGATAACGGCGCCAATCATCCTCTGGCAGGGAAGCTAATTCTTTATCCGTCATAGGTCGCTCTATTACTCTCCCTTTGTCGTCCTTCTTTACATTGCCCATTTCATCCAAGACAGGAACCATGGTTGACTCCACATTGGGCGCAAAGAATTTTACCTGCCATTTGCCGTTTATCTTCTTGGCACGAAGAATCGAAAATTTAGGGTTGAAGAACATATAAAATTTCTCTACACGAGTCTTGAATAGTCGTGCAAAACAAAAGTGCCCCAACTCGTGAATCACAACGAGCAAACTAAGAGCAAGAATTAATTGTAACCACTGCATAATCTTGTGTAAGTTAAAAAGTTCTAAAGGTTTTAAAGTTTTAATAGTTCTAAGGCAATCTTACGCGCCTCTTTATCTGTTTGGACATAATCCTCATAAGTAGGTTCGGTGATAAACATTGTCTTTTCCATGGTCTTGGATATCACATCAGACATCTGCATAAAGCCGCATCTACTTTCACGAAAGGCTAGATTCACTACCTCATTTGCCGCATTCAGTACACATGGCATGTTTCCACCTTTGTTCATTGCCTCGTAAGCTAACATCAAATTAGGGAAACGCTTAATATCAGGCTCTTCAAAGGTTAAACTCTGAATAGCAAACAAGTTCAATCGCGCTACATTGCTCATCCAACGCTCTGGATAAGTCAATGCATATTGGATAGGCATACGCATATCAGGTGTGCCTAATTGAGCTTTCACGCTACCATCCACAAATTGCACAGCTGAGTGCACCACCGACTGAGGATGAACTAGCACTTGTATCTTATCCACAGGAATATTGAATAACCATCTAGCCTCAATGACTTCAAAGCCTTTGTTCATCATACTAGCAGAATCGATGGTTATCTTCGCACCCATATCCCAATTAGGGTGGCGCAAAGCCTCAGCCGCCGTAACAAGTTGCATTTGCTCTAGCGTGAAGTTGCGGAATGGACCTCCACTAGCAGTTAACAACAACTTTTCAACACTAGTCATATCTTCTCCCACAAGACTTTGGAAAATAGCTGAGTGCTCGCTATCTACAGGTAGGATATTTACTTTGTAGCACCTAGCTAATCGATCAATAATTTCACCTGCCACCACAAGTGTCTCCTTGTTAGCCAATGCGATGGTTTTCTTGGCTTTGATGGCCTCTATGGTTGGACGCAAACCAGCATATCCGACCATTGCAGCCACTACTACATCAATGGCAGGCATAGTCACCATCTCTGCCAACGCTTTCTCGCCAGCCAATACACGGATAGGCAAATCACTCAATGCTTCACACAATGGACGATAGTATGTTTCATCTGCTATACACACCACTGCTGGATTAAACTCCAAGGCTTGCTTGATGAGCAAGTCAATACTTCGATTTGCAGATAAAGCATACACTGAAAATGCTTCAGGATGTTGGCGTACCACATCCAAGGTCTGAGTGCCTATGCTACCTGTACTACCTAATATTGCTATCTGTTTCATGTTCTTTACATTTGGCGTACATCAATCTTTGTTGTTTTAGCTCTACGAGCCTCTCTGTCCTGCGACGTAGCACAATGAATACCATCCTCGCGCATTCGTTTGTTCTCGGAGATATGTTGGCTACTAAATCTGCCATCTTTTATGATTATAATTCTCAAGCATAGCAATACTATTGCTATTACTAAAGCGACTATTACCAATAATATTTCTTTCATAATCACACCAAAAACATTATACTTTTTTCTTTCTTACATAGAAATCCCAAACAACACTTCTTCTTGCTAACAGTTTAAATCCTCTCATTTTATTATCATGAGTTGAGTGGTATTCTTTTTTCATCTTATGATATGCACAACGAGCTCTCAGCAAAGCTTTTACATTCTCACGATGTCCTGTCAATATCATTTGTAGTGCAGCCAAATAGTCCAGTCCCAAACGTACTAACATAATCCACCACCGATGGCGGCTAGGTAAATTCTTATACAACATCAATAGGTTGTTTCTGAAATTTAAGAATGTTTTTCTTGGATTATCATATTCCAATGTACCACCACCTAAATGATACACTACGGCTTGTGGGATAACTACCAATGTCGAAACAACATCAGCACATGAAGCATGATTTAAGATTCTCCAACATAGATCTATTTCCTCTTGATGCGCAAAGAATTTGGCATCTAATCCTCCTAATTCCTTATATATACGCGTGCGTATGAGAAGACAAGCACCAGTGGCCCAAAAAATAGGCTGTACCTTATCATATTGCCCATAATCCTCTTCTAAATGTGTCATCAAACGACCACGGCAATAGGGATATCCTAGTATATCCATCATACCGCCTGCAGCTCCAGCATGTTCAAAGCAGATTGCCTTTCTCTCTCCTGCTTCAAACTCCTGTTTAGAGAGCCATGATAACACTTTAGGTTGAGCCGCCATCACATTGGAATGTGCATCCATATACTCCAGCATCGTATCCAACCAATGAGGAGTTACTTCTAAATCCGAATTTAGCAGTACCACATATTCTGAATCCACTTGCGCTATCGCACGGTTGTACCCATCTGCAAAACCATAATTTTGGTCTAGAACTATGATACGTACATTTTGCGTTTGTAAGTATTCCAATGAACCATCCGTAGAACCATTGTCAGCGACGACAATCTCCACATCTGGCAACTGGGTATGTATTAATACCGATGGCAGATACTGACGAAGCATGGCTTCACCATTCCAATTTAATATGACTACGCTACACTTCACTTAAAATCCAAAACTAAATCCTATACTTGCTGTAAAATTCTTTCCTTGATAATAAAGGGGGAGGTATTTGTTCAAATAATACTGTGCATTACCTATATCCTCACTCGCAATTGCATCAGTCTTCTCATTATCATAACCACGAGCATGATTATATCCCAAACTCATTGTTAGAAACATATTAGGATGTACCTCGTAGAAACCATCTAAACGCACTTCATCATTGCGATAGATACAATGATCAAATGGTTTTTGAGAGATCGTCTCGGTAATCCCCGCAGATTCGTTTACTTTCTTATTATTCTCATCGCGATAAACACGCAAATACGCATATGAATTATATTTCATATCATTGGTATAGGACAACTTGAGCAACATGCCACGTATCGGACGGTAGGCTAACTCGGTATAAATAGATTGTGCGTTATCACCCATATAATGTCCCATATTAAAACTATTAGTAGTCCAAGTCAAAGCATCAATAGAGTGCGTATAACAAGCTATGTAGGAACGCATAAATTCACCTTTCAAACTTAAACCTTTGAGTGGCCAACCACTCCAATTAAAGCCTACTATATAAGAAATAGGATTTTTCTCTTTCTCGGACGGTTTGAGGCGTTTCAATGAAAACTCATCCAAATAAAACGAACCATATAGTTGCAGGTGTTTTAAAGGTCGAATAGACAAAGATGCAAAGGCTTGCGAATTTTGATTCTGAGAAGCAATACCTTTTGTTAGCAAGTGATCCAAAGACTTATAAAAGGCTATCGGTATCAGATAGGCCGCCTGGATATTCTGCTCGGCATAAATAATGGAGTTACCAAAAGAGAAAGATAACTGTTTTATCGGAGTTACTGTAAACATATTCGCTGCCATAAACTTATTTAACGGTCGATACTCCTTGTCTTGTACTCCTGGGTTGGTTGTATTTTCCAAATAATAATAAGTAGAATCCACCACATTCGATACTAACCAAGCGTGGAAATAGTCGAACTGAAACCACTGGCAAGGAGTCAACTGAAGCGCAATCATTGGTGCAGCAGGCGCTCGGCCTGAGAGGATATTCGAGGCATGATATGCATCTCCCCAACGGATGTTCTCGCGCTGCAAACTGATGCTGCCCCACCAAGAATAAAGACTGATTCCCCCCTTTGAATCCGAGAAATCTCCTCCATAGGAGGCTTCCTTGTATTGCACTCCGGCTAGGGGTGAGAGGGCGGGTTGCTGCTGCGAAGCGCCATAATGTATGCGGGCGCCATTTCTTCGCTCACTATCCGTAGGGAAATAGTGTTTGTTCAGCCAATTGCCGCTCCAGGAATAGTCACGCAGATTGCCCCAGATACTCAGGTGATGAGCTATATCCATCTGCAGATCGGCGCCATACCAACGCTGCAAGATAGCCCCTTTCTGGCTACCTATCACGCTCATGCCCAAGATAGGATGCAGGCGCAGTTTGAACATCTTGTTTCTAGCCATGTAGCTGAACTGTGGATCTGCCAAAGAGAGGTTATAAGTGGCATGATCGGTGTACTGGACATAGTTGTTGACCATCGTATCGCGCTCGAGTGCGAACTCATTGAGATAAAACGCGAGGTCGGCCTGCTGACGACGTGATAGCAGAGAATCGGCCTGATGAACCTGCACCAACATTTGGGCAACTTGGTCGCGCGTATAAGGACGAACAGCCGACTGAGCAGAGATGACGCCATCGGTGATCATCTCATCTAGAAAATCATAAAGACGTGTCTGCGTCAATGGCACAGGTATATGTTGTGCGAATGAGGAAATCGTACAAGCAAAGAAAAAGAAGCTAATGATTAGTAGTCTGTTCATAGTGTAAAGACGGGAAAAGACGCATTAGGAACTGCGTGCTCGCTTGAAAACGATGGTAAAGACAATTCGCCAGAAATAGATAAAATCCGTCACAAAGGTGCCACGCGTCTCACACATGGTAAGATAGCGCATCTCTGAGGCTTGTATCTCCTCTAGCGTCTTAGGCATATCGGCATAGAAAGGAGGCAACAGGCCTGGTTTGTGTCTTACACGTTGCTCCTGCAACTCCTGGCAATATAGTGAGTAGTAGTGTTGCGAGATAGGACGAACTCCTACTAGCTTCATATCCCCCTTGAGGAGATTGATGAGCATCGGCAACTCGTCTATCCAATAGCGACGCATCAGCCTACCAAGGGTAGTCACACGGATGTCATGGTTAAACTTACCTCCCTCTTGTAGTGCATAGCGCTCGTAGATGTACGCCTGCAAGAACTCGGAGTATGGGTGCATGGTGCGGAACTTATATACCCTGAAAACCTTGCTATTCTTCCCCACTCGATTGAGTTTGACCAGTATGCCATAGAGACGACGCGTGGTGATCTCTGGTCTAAACTTACGACGAGCTATCACATAACTCAAATCGCCTTTCTTACGTTCGTCAATAATCTCAAATCCACAATAACATAAGCGCCCGAGTACCTCTGCCTTGCTTAGCACACGATTCTTGCCCTCGGTGATATCAAAATACAGGCGAGATGTCATGAATAACTTTGGTAGCACACGCTTGTAGCAGAAAAAAGCGGCATAGTACAACCACCCGAACACCACGGGATAACGACTTAGGATATTGCGCTTGGTGACAGATTGTGGTTCGTAGCAACATACCCATATACCATTGTCGGGTAACTTATCGTTGACCGTAGTAAAGAGCTTATTGACACCGCGTATCTGATTGAGCGGCATGAAGTTCACCAACACATCATAGCGATAGTTAGGCAACTTCTGGATGTTGTAGAGCTCGGTAGAACGCAAAGTGAAGGTGTTGGAAGAATAGAGATCCACACTCTTCTCCACATAGCGCAGCGCTTTTTCGGGCGTGAACTCTAGGATGCTCTCACGCAAAATCTGCCTATCCTGTGCAGATAGCGATGTAGGATGATGGAGCACACTTTGCGGACTGCGTTCTGGCGCCTGGATAATGGCATCATCGGCGTCTAAGGCATAACGATAGGCATGCTTAAAAATCAAAATGATTAGCGATGCCGATAGCATCACTAACCATAAAGTCAGCAGCACCCAAATAGAAAAGTTTCGCCCTTCCATGATCATCATATAGCCGCTCATACCAGCAAATAGGAAGATGGAGGTAAGGATCAGACGCCGTATATCTTGGCCCATCTTCATATACTTGACCGGATTGTATCGGCGGCACAGATAGCCAAAGACCAACCACATGGCCGAGAAAATCAGCACAAAGACGCTATACTTCTGGAAAGGTACTTGGGTGGAAAGCGGGAAACAAGCGAGAACAACGAATACACTGACTAGCAATGTGATAGTATCTACTAACACATATCTCCAATAGGGTTTATAGAACAAGCGTATTCGTGCCACAAGTGGAATTATTTCGTTTGGTAACGCGCATTGAGACCAGCCACTACCTCATCAGTAATGTCGTACATCTCAGCGGCCCACAGCACATTGTCCTTGGCATTGTTGCTCAGGATCAGGTGGTAGCGACCATCTGCATTATAGACATTGAGGAAGTTGGTCAAAGAATCTGCCAACTGCATATTGAGTTTTTGATTCTCTAGCATGATGTCCTGTGTGAGTTTAGCCTCTAGTTCCTGAAGTTCTTGCTCCTTCTTAGCCAAGCGTTGTTGCTCTTTCTCGGCGCGTTCGCGACTGAGGAAAGCATTGTTTTGCAATTTGTGTTGGAAATCAGCCACCTCATTTTGGAAAGTACGCAGTTTGGTGTTCATCTTCAGTCGTGCATCCTCCTGCTTGGTCATGAGTTGTTCACTAGCATCAATAGCAAAAGTGTAGTTAGCCAATAGGCTATCTACATTCAGATAGGCTACAGGTAAGTTCTCCGCAGCAGGAGCCTGAACGGGAGCTGCTGGTTGTTTGGATTTAGTAAAAAATGGCAAAGCCAAAGCCAGCAAAACTGCGGCAGCCAATACGATATTGACAAATAATTGTGATTTATTCATATTTATTTTTATTTCGGTTAGACGGTTAAAGGGTTAAACGAGTTCGTGAATGATGAGTCCAGAACGCAACTTAGGTTCAAACCAAGTGGTCTTAGGAGGCATGATATTGCCCGTATCAGCAATATCAATGAGTTGCTTCATCGTAACAGGATATAGAGCCAATGCCATTCGCATCTCTCCAGAATCTACGCGATCAGCCAATTCTTGTAAGCCACGGATACCTCCCACAAAATCAATGCGCTTGTCAGAACGCAAGTCTTTGATTCCTAGCAGTTTGTCCAATATCAGATTGGATGAGATCGTGACATCTAGTACACCTATAGGATCTGCATCGTCGTAGCGGCCCTGCTTAGCAGTGAGCTTATACCAGCATCCTGATAGATAAAGAGAGAACACATGCAAAGCCTCAGGATGATAAATCTCTGAGCCCATTTTCTCTACCACGAAATCCTGCTGCAAGGCGAGCAAGAACTCCTCATCGGTCATGCCGTTGAGGTCCTTGACTACGCGGTTGTAGTCCATAATGTATAGTTGATTCTCAGGGAAGCATACTGCCAAGAAGTAGTTATACTCCTCATCGCCTTGATGATTAGGGTTTTGCAGTTTCTTCTCGTTTCCAACCAGAGCAGCAGCAGCACTGCGGTGGTGACCATCCGCGATATACATAGCAGGCATCTGGGCTACGATCTCGGTGATACGAGCTATATCTGCCTCATTGCTGATTACCCAAAAAGTATGGCCAAAGCCATCTAGATCAGAGATGAAATCATATTCTGGTTCTTGCGCAGTAGTTCGTGCTATGATCGCATCCAGTTCTTCGTGATGCGGATATGCAAAGAAGACGGGTTCGATATTCGCATTATTGACACGCACATGCTTCATGCGGTCTTCCTCCTTATCACGACGTGTGAGTTCGTGCTTCTTGATGCGTCCCTCCATATAGTCTTCTACCCATGCAGCCACAACAAGTCCGTACTGAGTACGGCCATCCATAGTCTGCGCATAGACATAGTAGCACTCCTGAGCATCTTGCTGGAGCCATCCATTTTGACGGAAGAGGTCAAACTGCTGGCGAGCTGCCGCATAGACACATGGATCATGCTCATCGGTACCGGGTGCGAAATTGATCTCTGGTTTGATGATATGATACAGAGACATCTCATTGCCATCAGCCTCAGCACGTGCTTCCTCAGAATTGAGCACATCATATGGACGACTGCTGACCTGCTTGGCGAATTCTCTAGGTGGACGAATGCCACGGAAAGGCTTGATTTTCATATATGTGAATTATTTAGTTTCTGTTGATGCATTTCCCATGGTACATGTACCATTAAAGATTGCATTAGGTTCTACCATGAGAGTTCCGGTGGTAATCTCTCCTTCCAAATTACTTGTGGCGCGCAATGCCAAAGCATATTTGACATGGATCTTACCATCAATCTTACCCATGATTTCGGCATTTTGACATTCGATAGTACCCGTCACCGAACCTTGCTCACCTATAACCAACTTGCCGGAGCATTTCACATCTCCCTCAATCACGCCATCGATACGCATATCGCTATCGGTGATGATAGTACCAATAATTTTACTTCCTGATGTCAAGGCATTGTACAATGTGCCTGAATTCTGTTGTGATGCAGCCATATATCTTGCTAATTATAATTATACATTAGTTTAGAGCGCACAAAGGTACGAAAAATTTATGAAATACGCAAATTTAGATAAGAAATTGATAAAAAATCCTGAGAAAGCAACAGAAATATCTATCAAAATGCATTCAAATGTACAAAAAATCTCCTCAATATTTGCTCAAGTGGGAAAATTGTTGTACTTTTGTAGCGGATTTCTAAGATAATTGTCCATACGCGGCATTAGCACATCGGTAGTGCATCGGCTTCCCAAGCCGAGGAGGCGGGTTCGATTCCCGTATGCCGCTCACTCGCCTAGGGCGAAGTGATGTCCCCACGCAAGTCAAGATTCAACCTGCACGGAGCGCACATTACAAAGTAATAAAAATAGCACATCGGTCTATCGCGGAGTAAGGGAAGAAAAACCTATGTTTTAATCCCCTACGACGAGGAAAGTCCGGGCAGCACAGAGCACCATCGCGGTTAACGGCCGTCAGGCAGCAATGTTTGGTCACTGCAAAAGCGACGAACAATCTCGCAAGAGAGGAAGTGATACGAGCATACGATGGGCTGCAATTCCAAGTATACCAACGCCTGAGCGCTGCTCGCGTGAGTTGGAGGGTAGGAAGCAATAGAAGCACGTAGTAATACGCGACTCAAGATTAATGATAGACGCCAACATCTGGAACTTTGATGCTATGCAACTCCCATTTGTGGTACAGAACCCGGCTTATAGATGTGCTATTTTGTTGAAAACAACGACCTTAAGGATGTCATTGCTTTAAGGATTTTAATCATACTAAATTATGAATAAAAAGATTTCCTTTTTTCTATGCATAGCACTATTTAGTGCTTTTTCTTTGCAAGCCAAACCACGTATTGACCGTGCAGAACCTCTCTGCTGGTGGACAGAGATGAACTGTCCACTCACATTGATGCTTCAAGGTGAGGATCTAGCTGATGCACTGGTTACTATTCAAAAGATCAACAACGGCAAACCCGTCAAGGGGGCCACTACTGGTCTTCAACTCACAGGTCAGCACAACGCAGAAAGCAAGAACTACCTATTCGTGGATTTGGATGTGAATGAGCCAGGTACATATCGCATCACACTCCAGAAAAATAAGAAATCTAGTTATGTAGATTACACGATCCATACCCGTCGCGAGGGCAGTCGCGAGCGTCAAGGTTTCAACTCAAGCGATATGATCTACCTGATTATGTCTGACCGTTTTGTGGATGGCGATGAGAGCAACAACACCTTAAAAGGCATGGCTGAACCAGCCAACAAAGAGATTGTTCACGGACGCTTCGGTGGTGATATTCAGGGTGTGATCAACTCGCTAGACCATATCTCTGCATTAGGTGCAACCGCTATCTGGGCTACACCATTCCTAGAGGACAACGAGGCAGCATGGTCGTACCATGGTTATGCTTGCTCTGACTACTACCATATTGACCCACGCTGTGGAAGCAACGAACTATACCGCGAACTGGTAAAGAAAGCCCACGAGAAGGGTATCAAGATTATCATGGATATGGTGCCTAACCACTGCGGCGGTACACACTGGTGGATGAAAGACCTGCCTTATCATGACTGGATTAATCAGTTTGACGAGTTCACCAATACCCCTAACGTCTTCTCTGCAAACTACGATATCAACGCTTCGGAATATGACCGTCAGTTGTCGAACCGTGGTTGGTTTGACCGCCCCATGCCAGACATGAACCTCGAGAACCCAGACCTCTTGCAATACTTCAAGCAATGGGCGATCTGGTGGGTTGAGTATGCCAACCTAGATGGTCTGCGCGTGGACACCTATCCATATATAGAGATGATGCCTGCCAGCGAATGGGTGAAAGCGATTATGGAGGAATATCCTAACTTTAATATCGTAGGTGAATGTTGGACACGCCCTGCACCAGCCGTAGCTTACTGGCAATCTGGCGTGAAGAACTACAACGGTTTTGATAGTCATCTGAAGACCGTGATGGATTTCCCTGTAGAGGAGGCTATCCGCCAAGCCCTAGAGACAGACGGTAGCGGTTGGGGCAATGGTTTGACCCGCGTGTATGATGCTGTAGCAATGGACTACCTCTACGCGGATGTGAATAACATCATGATTATGCTTGGCAACCACGATATGGATCGTATTGCGGATGTAGTGAAAGACCAAGACCCACGCCGTGTGAAGTTGGCAACCACGATGTTGGCTACTATGCGCGGTATTCCACAAGTGTTCTATGGCGACGAGTACGGCATGAAGTCTGCTGACCGCAGCCTCGGCCACTCTACCCTACGCATGCCATTGCCACTAGGCGAGCAAGTGACAGCAGAGATGCAAGATATGTGCGACTACCATACCCTTCTCTTCCAATGGCGCAAAGGGGAACCTGTGATTCACACGGGTAAGACCATGCACTTCATTACCCGCGACAATACGTATGCGTACTTCCGCTACAACGAGAATGAGGCGGTGTTTGTATATCTAAACGCCAGCGAAGAAGATCGCACCATCCCTACTGCACACTACGCAGAGATACTCAGCAAGTACAATCCTGTGGGAGAGGATGTGATGACTGGCAAGACATACGATCTGAGCCAAAAGGATATTGTCATCCCTGCCTTGTCTAGTATCGTGGTAAAACTGAGCAAATAATATATTCCACCACAAAGATAAAAGGAATAAATATGTTATTCATATAAAAAAGGATGCAATTAATTGCATCCTTTTTTTCGCATAGAACTTTATAATTTCTATTCTATAATATTAAAAAACGCATGAAATTATTATCTTACATAAGATATTACGAATAGAAGAAGACAATTAGGAGTTGGCCTGCCATCACGCGGAGAAACATTGTCAGTGGATAAACAGTAGCATAGCATACAGAAGCTTGATCATTGCGATCAGATAAACTTTGTGCATAACCCAATGCTGGCGCTCCCGTCATGGAACCTATCAAAAGACCCACCACTTTGAAATAGTTTATATGTAATGCCTTATATGCAATAAAACCTACCACTACTAACGGAATTATCGTAATAAGTAAGCCATACAATACCCACATATAACCACCATCTATAATTGTAGAAATAAAACTATCTCCCACACTCAAACCAACTGCTGCCAAGAACAAGGTCAACCCCACCTGACGTAACATCATATTAGCTGACGTTGTGGCAAAAGTAACCATATTATAGTATGGTCCAAAACGTCCAATCAACAATGCGACAATCAGCGAACCTCCTGCAAGTCCTAATTTGAAAGAGATATTCATGCCCGGTATAGCAATAGGAAGAGAGCCAAACAACACACCCAAAAAGATACCAAAAAATATTGGCATCAAATTAGGCAAATCCAAACGTTTGAGCTCATTGCCAAAGATATCTGCCACCTGACGCACATCATCTCGGTCACCTACCACCATGATACGATCACCCAATTGGAGAATGAAATCTGGGGTCGCTAGCAACTCTACACCCGCACGGTTGATACGCGTGATAGTAGCATGGTAGCGATGGCGTACATCAAAGGAACTCAGACGTTTACCATTGCACTCAGTACGCGTCACTACAATACGACGAGAGATGAGGTGGTTGCTGCGTTCACGACCACGGAATCCATAGTGTGTAACCTCTCCAAGTACTTGCAAATCCTTCTCGTGGCGTTTATCAGAGACAATACGGATGATATCATTTGGATTGAGGACTGTAGAGGAATCTACTAGTTGATCGGTACCATCTGCACGTGTAACACGACTGACCATCATCTGAGTGATAGGACATATAGAATATAACTCCTTGAGCGTAATAGGATTAGCAATAGACAAACGAATATCCACACAAATAGGATCATCATCCGATGAATGTTCTTGGCGCAGTGCCTCGTCCTCCTTGCTGAGATTGACACGACAGCACCATCGGATAAGTTCGAATGATAGGATAAGTCCCACAATACTAAGCGGATAAGCCAAAGCATACCCCATGGCAATATTGGGTGAAACGATATGTAGATCCGCCGCTGTCTGCTGAACCGCACCCAAAGAAGGTGTATTCATGACCGCCCCTGACATAATACCTGCCATGGTGGTCATATCCGTATGCGTGAGATAATGCAAAGCAATCGTTATCACACAACCTAATAGTACTATAACCACTGCAAGAAGATTAAGGCGAAGACCACTTTTTCCAAAAGGAGAGAATGAAGGACCTACCTGAAGACCAATAGAATAGATAAAGAGGATGAGTCCTAGATTTTTGGCAAAAGAGGAGATTTGTGGGTCGATGGATATTCCAAATGATGCAAGCGCAATGCCTACAAACAAAATCCACGTGACACCAAAAGTAAAGTTCTTGACCTTGATATGCTCACCCGCCCAAAGTCCCAAGAAAACAACCAAAGTCAGAAGGACAATGGACTGAGTAACGGAGGGAGCTAAAAACAACTCATTAATAAATTCCATGGTTATTTTATATTAACGACAACACTGGCAACGTTGCGCGGCAATCAACATCCTGCCGCGCTCTGGGTGGAAAGTATTTTAACTAATCTAACAAGTGCTTCTGTAACAGCGCGAAGAGTAATTTGTTCCCTTTCGCGGGCAGCACCGAAGTGAAAACACTTCGCCTGAGTGCTTATAGGGGTTGCCCAAGCTATCCATACTGTCCCTACAGGTTTGTCAGGAGTTCCGCCTGTAGGACCAGCAATACCAGAAGTTGCAATTGCATAATCCGTATGCATCAGTGTGCGAACTCCCTCTGCCATCTGACGAACAGTTTGTTCACTGACAGCTCCTGACTCCATTAATGTACTATGATGTACGCCAAGAACTTTTTCTTTAATAGTATTGTCGTAGGCAACCACTGATCCCTTATAGTATGCAGAAGAGCCAGATAAGGCATTGAGCGCAGCAGCTAGACGACCACCGGTGCAACTCTCTGCTGTGGCAATGGTCATACCCTTTTGCTTGAGCAAAAGGCCCGCAATCGCTGGAAGGGAGATATCTTCTTTTGCAAGCAGATAATCACCGATAAGCGGAAGAAGGGTGTCAATATATGATTGAAGGTCTTCTTCTGTAGCTTCGCCATATGTACTCAAACGCAAGCGAATAATTCCGTCTTTTGGCAAATAAGCGAGGTGGATAGACGAAGGAAGTGCATTCTCCCAATCTTCAATGAGTATAGCGAGTTTAGACTCTGGTATTCCATAGACTAAAATCGTACGGTGGAGAATCCTATCCGCTTTTAATTTCTCACCTTTAACCTCTAACCTAATAAAAGGAAGAACTTGCTCTGTCATAGCAATCTTCATTTCATAAGGCACCCCTGGCATGGCAATTAAGAATTTCGAACTATGCGTTTTGCATTCTTCTGAACTCCTCAACTCCTGAACTCTTACACATTTCTCAAAGACCATAATCGGTGCACTACCTACTCTATTAGGCAGAATAGTGGCTGACTCAGGTACGAGCCATTGGGTTGCCGTGAGACTATTGAGTGCCTCTGGGCGATCCTTATATAATTCTAATACGTGTGCGTGCACAAAAGAATCTTCAACGAGCGATGTACCAAAGTATTCGCACATCACATGCTTGGTGATATCATCTTTGGTAGGACCTAAGCCCCCTGTAGTAAAGACAATATCAGCCCTAGAAAAAGCCTCGTCCAATGCCTTAAGAATATGCTCACGGTCATCATGAACAGAAGTGATCTGATGCAATTCAATCCCTGCCTCGTTGAGGCGCTCCGCCATCCAAGCCGAGTTGGTATCGACGACCTGACCTATAAGGAGTTCATCGCCGATGGTGATAATTTCTGCAAGCATACTATGAAGTTCAGGAGTTTAGGAGTTTTTACATTGCTTTTTCCACTCTTCTGCGACAAGGCAGAGTTCATCATACCACTCTTGTCCGAAGCGTCGGATAAGTGGTTCCTTAAGAAATTGATATATAGGAAGATGAAGTTTCTTTCCTAACACACGTGCACAGTGGCAAATATCCCAACGATGGTACTCTACCCCTATCATATCGCCTACTTGATTGAGACGAATAGGATATAAATGGCATGAGATCGGTTTCTTGAAATCTATCTTACCAGCGTTGAAGGCCTTCTCTATAAGGCAATAGCACCATCCATTGTGGTCGGTACGAGCAAACACACAGTCTTTGTCATTGACGATAGAAGTAACCTTCTCACCTGAAGGATCTAGATAAGACAAACCTTGTGCTTCAACAACAGCGCGCGCTTCTTTGGTCATATCAGGAAGGATGACAGGAAGAATCTCATGGATTTTCTCTTCCTCTTCATCCGTAAGAGGCGCTCCTGCATCACCTTCGATACAGCAACAACCACGACATTTATCCAAATCACAACAGAAATCCTTCTCTAGGACATCAAGACTAACTAATGTATTCTGTATTAAAAACATACACCTTCAATAAATATTTTCATACCAATAATGATAAGTATAACGCCGCCAAGGATATTGACATTCACACGCAAGCGTGCACCAACGATATGTCCTAGTACAAAACCCGTCATGGAGAATACAAAACAAGTGGCAGCAATCACTCCTACTGCCAGCCACAATACCTCTGGGTGAGGGATGAAAATAACACCCGTAGCCAATGTATCCATGCTAGTGGCAAAAGCCAAGGAGAGAAGTCCCCAAAAAGAAAAATCAGCTAGATGCGCCTCATCATCGTCATCGTGGAGAGAGTCGTAGATCATCTTTCCACCAATAAATCCAAGCAATGCAAGGGCTATCCATGGGGCAAAACGCTCAAAGAAAGAAGCGAAGAAACTGCCTGTAAAATAGCCTATTAGCGGCATACCTGCATGGAAAACGCCAAACAACAATGCCATCAGCATCGGTTTGATATAACGAGGGACATAGCCATGAGGCGATGTCAATCCCTTGCAGACTGACACCGCAAAACAGTCCATGGCTAAGCCAATGGCAAGGAGTATGATGGTCAGTAGTGACATACTTTTTGTTTAGTGGACGCTGCGCTACTGTTTAGGGTTAGCGTTTGGTGCGGTAGCGTGCTGCTACTTTGCCTTTGGCAATATTGGCGAGTTTGGTTTTGACAAATTGACGGCGGATAGGCGAGATACGATCCGTAAAGACATGTCCCTCCAAATGATCATATTCATGTTGAATAATTCGTGCCGCAAATCCATCGTATGTTTCAGTGCATTCTGTAAAGTTTTCATCCATATATCTTATGGTAATACTAGCTGGACGAATAACATTCTCTGATATACCAGGCAGAGAAAGACATCCCTCAGTGAAAGTAGAGTCGTTCTCACTTTCTTCAATTATCTCAGGGTTAATGAAAACTTTCTTAAAGTCTTTGCATTCTGGATAATCATCCGCCAATTCAGTACCATCTACGATAAACAGACGAATAGCTTTTCCGATTTGAGGAGCAGCCAACCCACAACCTTCAGCAATTGCGAGCGTATCCCACATATCTGCAATAAGTTGTGATAAATCAGCATAATCAGGTGTAATTTCTTCTGTGATTTTTCGAAGTACAGGTTGACCGTACAAATATATAGGTAGAATCATTTGTTTAGTGTTTAGAGTTTAGTGTTTAACGAATGCTATCTAGATAGCCTTCAAGTATGATGCATGCCGCAATCTTATCAACGACGGCCTTATCTTGTCTTTGACTTTTCTTCATCCCTCCTGCAAGCATAGCTTGATGAGCCATGACAGATGTGAATCGTTCGTCGTACTGCTTGAGTGGCATATTGGGAAAGACATTTTTGAACCTATTTATAAATGGTTGAATATACTGCATGGATTCAGATTCCTGTCCATTTAGCTGTAGAGGATGTCCAATTACAACCTCATCCACTTGTTCTTTGCTGAAGTAGTCAGTTAGCCAATCGATGAGGGTATGTGTCGGTATCGTAATAAGCGGATTAGCCGTTATACGGAGTGGATCCGTAACGGCTAATCCAGTACGTTTGCGCCCAAAATCTATCGCAAGTATTCTTCCCATTAATCAGCAAGTGCTTCGTACTTATCGTTCATTCCAAGACGATAGTAGAGAGAGCGTAGTGAGCGCTTATAATCGTAATTATCAGGTTCTAATTCATATGCTTTCTCAAAGTATTTGAGTGCATTTTGGAAAGCCTCATCAGCTTTCTTTTTCTCAACAGCGTACGCTTTTGCATCAAGATAAGCAGCATCATCGTTGATCTTATTACCTAGATCCACATAAGCGAAACCAAGGCTAGAAACGAAGAGGGCGTTATTAGGCTCGAGTTCGATAGCCTTATCGAAAGCAGCAAAACACTCATCAAAACGTCCAATACGTGCAAGAATAGATCCCTTAGAGTTGTAATATTGTCCTACTTCTGGTTCACGTTGAATAGCTAAGTCAAGGTATTCTACCGCTTTATCTTCTTGTCCAGAGTTAATGTAAAGGTTGATAAGATTTTGCATAAACCAAGGTTCCTCTGGGAAGAGGTTAATACTATTTTGTATAGAAGCAACTGCCTTCACGGTATCTTGTTGCTCCAAATAGATTTGATAGATGTACTCATTGGCATAAATCACCTCTTTACGAAGCGCATTGGTTGCAGCATGCTCACTATTCATACGTTCAAGGGTGGCAATAGCTTCATCATAACGTTGCGCCTCATATGCAAAACGTCCTGCATAGTAAAGACAAGTGTAGTAACTAGTATCACGTAGCAATTTAGCAGCCTCCTCAGGGTAATCCTGCATAATCTTTAGTTCAGGGATATTAACGTGCGCAATGAACATATCATATGCCAAAGATGAGTTATTAGCCTCGTATGCATTATATCCCGCACTAATGAGGACAGAATTATTATAATACTCGGCAATTTTAGGCAAGATCAACTTAGGAGTACGTGTATCATATTTGGCTTTTCCTTTCTTATCATATGTAGGAACAAGCGCCAACTCATAAGCTTTCTCCCAGTAGTTGAGTGATTCAATCACAGAAGCTCCCCATGCATCAACATCAATTTGACGTCCCATTTGTCGATTCAAGTTATTGGTATCAAACTCCTTGTAACCAATATATCCAGCCACATACCAAGTATTAGCCTGATCTTTAGTTTCATCATTTTGCAGAGCCTCATTGATAGCAACACGAGCTGCTGAATAATCAGGGGTCTCAGCTTCAACTGAGTTGCGAGCTTTGTTTACATTCGCTTTTTGTGCGAAGCAGCCTGCACCAACTAGCACAAGTGCTGCGAGAAAAATTGACTTTTTCATATCTTTATAAGTTTTAACAGTTCTAAAAGTTTTTATGGTTATTCTTCTACTGACGTTGTTTGGTCAGTACTTACTTCATCCGCTATTTGTTCTTCGGTTTCCTCTTTAGGAACAACGCATCCAAACATGAGTGTATCATTTCGTTTTTGTAGTTCGATGAGTTTGACACCTTGGGTAGCACGTCCTAGCACGCTAATAGCGTTCATCGCCATTCTAATAGCCGTACCAGACTTAGTGATAAGCATGAGATCCTGGTCATCGTTTACAGCTTCTAGTCCGATAAGGTTACCTGTTTTGTCAGTAAGGTTCATCGTTTTGACACCCTTGCCACCACGGTTGGTGATTCGATAGATAGGTTCTCCACTCTCTTCATCCAACATGGTTCTCTTGCCATATCCCTTTTCAGAAATAACTAATACGGTATCTTTACTTCCTTTCTCGACACAGATCATACCTATTACTCGATCTTTTCCATCCTCATCTAGTTTGATAGCTCTCACACCGGTTGCTGTACGTCCCATAGGTCTCACGGTATCTTCAGGGAACCGTACAAGTTTGCCATTGTACGAAGCGACAAGCATTTGGCTATTACCATCTGTGAGTGTGACACGAATTAGTCTATCCCCTTCGCGCAATCCAAGTGCAATAATACCATTGGCACGTGGACGACTGTAGGACTCAAGTGTAGTCTTCTTCATGAGACCATCTTTCGTTGCGAAGATCAGGTAGTGGTTATCCACATACTCTCGATCATTGAGATTCTTCACATGGATGAAAGCACAGACTTTGTCACCCTTTTGAATATTAATCATATTCTGTAATGCACGTCCCTTCGATTGTCTATTTCCCTCAGGAATATCGTAGACTTTGATCCAATACAGACGTCCTTGTTCGGTGAAGAACATCATCGTAGAGTGCATATTTGCCTGGTGTACATACTCGATAAAGTCTTCATCGCGCGCAGCACTAGCTTTTGCCCCTACTCCACCACGTCCTTGTTGACGGAAGTCAGCTAGTGGTGTACGTTTGATATATCCAAAGTGTGAGATAGTAATGACCATATCATCATCGGCATACATATCCTCAGGATTGAACTCTGTGGCCATTTTGACTATGCGCGTACGACGCTCATCTGCATATTTTTCTTTGATTTCGAGTAGTTCATTTTCAATCACCTCATATCTCATTGTTTCGCTATTAAGGAGTGCATTGAGATGTTCTATGAGCTGTTTGAGTTTCTGATACTCCTCTTTTAACTCTTCGATACGTAGACCAGTGAGCTGTCCGAGTTTCATTTCTACAATAGCTTTCGATTGTAGATTATCAAATCCAAAACGTGCTTCGAGAGCTGTTTGTGCATCAGCAGGTGTACGATTTGCACGAATGATTTGAACGACCTCATCAATATTATCCACAGCAACGATTAAAGCCTCTAAAATATGTGCTTTCTCCTCTGCTTTTTTGAGTTCAAATTTGGTCCTACGGATAACAACCTCCATACGGTGTTCAATAAAATTAGCCACCATATCGTGTAGATTCAACAACTGCGGTCTACCCTTAACCAAAGCAATGCTATTGACAGAGAAACTAGATTGTAGAGCAGTAAACTTGTATAGCTTATTCAGCACTACTTGTGCGTTTGCATCTCGTTTAATCTCAATAATAATACGAATATCGCGTTTAGAATGATCACTAATGCCCGAAATTCCTTCAATCTTTTTATCGTTGACTAGGTCTGCAATATTCTTGACCAAATCAGATTTTACAACACCGTATGGCAACTCACTGATTACGATTCTCTCTCGTCCATTATCTTCAGTTTCGATTTCCGCTTTAGATCGAATAACCACACGTCCCCGGCCTGTCTCATAGGCATCACGAACACCTTGGTAGCCGTAGATGGTACCTCCCGTTGGGAAATCAGGAGCCTTGATATACTCCATTAAATCAGCAACAGTTATTGGTTCAGTCTCAGGATTTTGAACACGTTCAACGGCATTTTTGACATAAGCCACACAACCATCAATTACTTCGCCTAAATTGTGTGTAGGCATATTTGTAGCCATACCAACAGCAATACCACTAGCACCATTCACAAGAAGGTTAGGGAAACGGCAAGGTAAGACAAGTGGTTCACGTAGAGATCCGTCGAAGTTTGCCTGCATATCTACAGTATCTTTTTCGATATCACGCAGCATTTCCTCTGCCAACTTAGATAGTCTAGCCTCTGTATAACGCATAGCAGCAGCATTATCTCCATCTAGAGATCCAAAGTTACCTTGTCCGTCCACTAGCACACTTCTCATATTCCAAGGTTGTGCCATACGAACTAGCGTTCCATAAATACTACTATCGCCGTGAGGGTGGAACTTACCCATAACTTCACCGACAATACGCGCAGATTTTTTAGTAGGTTTATCACTGGTATTCCCCAGTTCATGCATACCGAAGAGCACACGTCTATGTACAGGTTTAAATCCGTCACGCACATCAGGTAAAGCACGTGCAACTATGACGCTCATCGAGTAATTAATGTACGAGGTGCGCATTTCCTCGTCAATCTTCACAGGAATAATTCTGTCGTTCTCAATCATCTATATAAAGTTTAAAAAAGTTTCAAAAAATTTTTAGCCCCAAAGCCCCCATCATTCAGGCTGCAAAATTACAACTTTTTTTTTAAACACACAAATTTTTAGATTTTTTTTTTGCATTTTTCACTTTTTTCGAGGATATACCGAACAAGCACCTTAAACGTCTTAAAACGCAAATAATGCAGCAATAAACGAACATCAAGGCAGTACCTCGCACAGGCGGGCGCACGAAAAAAGCACTACTATTCAACACTACAACCTATTAAGTTAGAAATAGTAAACAAAATTTCAAATTTCTAAACACCGAACAAATCAAAAGAATTACACTTTCAGAGACTGTCAATACTTTTTTGAGTAAGTATGCAACTTCATAGTTAGAAATTCAAAGAGTTTCGTTAAGAAATCTCAACACACAACTACTAAAACGCGAGCAGCAAAAAGTATAATTTTGCAGCAAAAAAGAAATATTGCTTTTGAGCACATTTTACCATTTGCACAGAAAAAGCAAGAAAGTATATAAAAAATTTGGTAGAATCAAAAAAAAGTTGTACCTTTGCAGAAAAATATCGCCTAAGGCGAGTATAAAAAATTCAAACGCTTTAAGCGAGAATGTCACCCACCAACGCCCCATTCTAAGATAAGACTGCTTTATGTTAAACGAAGAATTCAGTATTCAAGAAGAACAAATGCTAGCCCGCGAGTTTTCTCTATTGCTAGACGACTATATGAATTCTATGCATAGTCAGCGTACTGATCTGATCAAACGTGCCTATGAGTTAGCCAAATCTGCCCATCACGGTGTGCGTCGTTTATCTGGCGAGCCTTATATGATGCATCCATTATCAGTAGCTCGTATAGTAGTTAAGGAAATTGGCTTGGGTAGTACGAGTATATGTGCAGCTTTGCTGCACGACGTTGTAGAAGACACTGATTATACAGTAGAGGATATAGAATTGTTGTTTGGCCCGAAAATTGCCTCGATAGTCCAGGGTTTGACTAAGTTGTCCGGTGGAGTATTTGCGGACAAGGCAATGAAGCAAGCAGAAAATGTTCGCAAGTTGGTATTAACAATGTCAGATGACATTCGTGTAATGTTGGTTAAGTTAGCAGATCGTTTGCACAACATGCGCACATTATCTGCCCAACGCCCTGAGAAACAACGCAAGATAGCAGCAGAGACTCAATATATATATGCTCCGATGGCTCATCGTCTGGGATTATTTCCAATAAAAACAGAGTTAGAGGATTTGAGTTTCAAGTATGAGCATCCAGAGTTGTACGAAGAGATTGCAAATAAGTTACATGCAACAAAAGAATCTCAGCGTGATAGTTTTGAAGTGTTTGCCTCGCCCATCCGCAAGAAGTTGAGTATGATGGGGTACGATTATAAATTGTATTCTCGAACAAAATCTGTGTACTCTATTTATAAAAAGATGACAAAGAAGGGAATTCCCTTCGAGCAGATCTATGATTTATTAGCAGCCAGGATTGTATTCGAGCCCAACAGTGGTTTTTCCGAGAAGGATCAATGTTGGATGATTTATTCAGCGATAACGGAGATTTACCGTCCTCATCCAGAGCGCATACGTGATTGGATATCGATGCCAAAGGCCAATGGTTATGAGGCATTGCATGTAACAGTAATGGGGCAGCATGGTCAGTGGATAGAAGTTCAGATTCGTACGAATCGTATGCACGAGTTGGCCGAGCATGGTTTGGCCGCTCATTGGAAGTACAAGACGGGCGAGAATAGCGGTGGAGAATTAGACAAGTGGTTGCGCGAGATACGTGATGTGTTAGCCAATCCTGATGATGATGCGATTGCGTTTTTGGACACTTTCAAGTTGAACTTGTTTGCTCATGAGGTATGGGTATTTACTCCCAAGGGCGACATTCGTACACTAGCTCAAGGCGCAACGGTATTAGATTTGGCCTATCAATTGCATACGGAGTTAGGAGAGCATTGTATCGGCGCGAATGTCAACAGAAGTGCTCGTCCTATAAGTTACATACTACAAAGTGGTGACCAAGTAGAGATTTTGACATCCGATAAGCAGTCACCAGAGCCAGAATGGATGGAGATTGCAGTAACGGCAAAGGCGAAGGATGGGATAAAGAAGTATTTCCGCAAGTCAAAGGGCAAATTGGACTCGTCAGAGAAAGAAAAAGAGACAAAAGCGCGAATAGCCAAGATTCATATTAGCGGTGAAGATTCTTTTGGAGTATTGATGCGAATTATGCATATCATATGCGATCACAAGGCGAACATGCGTGATCTGCACGTAACGAGCGAAGGCAAGATGTTTCAATGCGATGTAGAAATGGTAGTATTCAAGGAAAAAGTTTTAAGTCAAATTTGCATGAAACTACGTGCGATAGAAAGTGTAACAGCGGTCAATATAGTAGAGATAAGTTAAGCAACACAAACTAGAAATATTTTGAAAATAATAGAACAAGTCATATGAAAAAGATGTTATTGATGTCTGCATTGCTGATAAGCATGGCAGGTTTAGCTCAACAGCCAGTAATTACGTTTAACAAGACGACACATGATTTTGGAAAGATTAATGAATCAGATGGTCGTGTAACCACTGTTTTTGAGTTCAAGAATGAGGGTATGTCACCTTTAGTATTGACCAATGTGCGTGCTAGTTGCGGTTGTACCTCTCCAAAGTGGACTCGTGAGCCCATTGAACCTGGTCAGAGTGGTCAAATAACAGTGACGTATAATCCAAGTGGTCGTCCCGGCCGTTTTCAAAAGACAGTGACCATAACTAGCAATGCGATGGAGGCTACAACCAAATTATACATCAAGGGTGAGGTTATCCCTAAACCTGCTCAACAAGCAGATCAATATAGCATTAAGATGGGTGAATTGAGTTTGAAACGTAAAAACATCAATTTTGGTTCAGTTCGCAAAGGTTCTCCCAAGCAGATATCTATTGAATATGCCAACACGACTCAAGAGCCAATAACAGTGGAATTGCTATACAATACAGATGAAAGTTATTTGAAGACTTGGGTAAGTACGCCCACACTCTCTCCGGGTCAAACAGGAAAGATTGATTTGACATTATCCACCCAGGAGTGCCCTATTTATGGTCCAATGGAATGCAAATTGTACGTTAAAGTTAATGGCAAACGCATTCTCACGGATGAGTATGCGATAACCATAAAGGCAAATATTGTGGAAGATTTCACAAAGATGACTGCCGAGGAAATCCAATTAGCTCCAATAACAGAGGTTGCAAGCAGTTTAGATTTAGGAGTGGTACAATCAGGTAAAAAAGCCAATTCAAAAATAGTATTGGGGAATGTCGGAGTTAATCCATTGCATATACGCAGAGTTTATAGTAATGATAAAGGTATGACACTTCTGCCTCCTAAGTCAGCTATAAAAGGAGGTAAGAAGGGTGATATTAAATTAGAATTAAACACGCAGGGTATGTCCATTGCACAGTATAGCAGAGAAATAATAATCATTACGAATGACCCCAAACGTTCAGTAGTAAAAGTAAAAGTCAATTGGACTGTAGAATAAGAATGAAACATCCAGAAAACAGCAGTGAATATAAAGGTCTGATTGTAAATGCCGGTGTAGAGAATCTACCGAGCGTAAATCCCTATGCTCAGTTTCGTCGTCGTAAGCAAGTATTATCAGCAGATGAATACGTATCAGGTATATTGCGCGGTGATATGCGTTTACTAAGTCAGGCAGTGACGTTGATAGAGAGCAATCTATCAAGCGATCAGAAAATTGCCCAAGAAGTAATAGAGAAATGCCTCCCCTACTCTGGCAATGCAATTCGATTAGGCATAACGGGTGTACCAGGCGCAGGTAAATCTACATTTATAGAGGCTCTTGGAACAATGTTATGTCAACAAGGGAAGAAATTGGCAGTTTTAGCAATCGACCCATCCTCCGAACGCAGTAAAGGCAGTATATTAGGCGATAAAACTAGAATGAATCATTTGTCCGTAGAGAGTAATGCATTTATTCGCCCTAGTCCATCTGCAGGTAGTTTGGGAGGAGTAGCACGTAAGACTCGTGAGACGATAGTATTGTGTGAAGCGGCAGGATTTGATACTATTATTGTAGAGACCGTTGGAGTAGGTCAATCGGAAACCGCCGCTCACTCAATGGTAGATTTCTTCTTACTGCTACAAGTAACAGGAACAGGTGATGAATTGCAAGGTATTAAGCGCGGTATTATGGAAATGGCTGATGGCATTGCCATCAATAAGTGTGATGGTCAAAACGTAGAGCGTGCCGAAGCTGCCCGTGTAAGTTTTAAAAATGCATTATCTCTATTTCCTCCAACGGAATCAGGTTGGAAACCTTATGCTGAGACATGTTCAGCTGTGGAAGGCACAGGCATACGAAAAGTTTGGAAAATGGTAGAGGATTATATAAGGTACACGCGCGAGAATGGTTATTTGAGTCAATTGCGAACAGAACAAGCAAAATATTGGATGTACGAAACTATCAATCAAAATCTATTGGATAGCTTCTATAAGTCCGATGTAATGGAAAAACTTATAGAAGATACAGAACAGCGTGTGTTAAAGAACGAGATAAGCAGTTTTACTGCAGCATATGAATTATTAAAGAGATATGTCAGCCTTAGCAAAGAATAATAAAAAGAAAGCAACTACAGTAGTTAAAGTAGGTGCAAATGATTTGGGGAAATTGCCACCACAAGCATTGGACTTAGAAGAATCGGTGCTAGGCGCATTAATGATAGAAAAAGAAGCCTACGGTACAGTAGCTGATTTGCTGCGCCCAGAATCATTTTATTCAGATCGTCATCGCTATATTTTCGAAGCTATCCGTTCGTTATCTAATCAAGATAACCCAGTAGATATATTGTCAGTAGCACAGCAACTCAAAACGATGGGTTTGCTGGAGGAAGCAGGCGGCGTAGTATACTTAAGCGAATTAACTAGGCGAGTTGCCTCTGCTGCGCACCTACGATATCACGCACAAATTGTAGCCCAAAAATCCACTGCTCGTGATTTGATAGCCGTGGCATGTCAAATAGAGGAGAAAGGTTATGATGAAACTCAAGATGTAGCAGAATTGCTACAAGAGGCAGAGGGGCAAATTTTCGAGATATCTCAACGTGCTCAAAAGCGTGATGTGACCAAGATTGATCCAGTGATATCTGAGGCCATAAACCGCATGAAAGCCGCATCAAAGAATGACGGCAATATATCAGGTATACCCAGCGGCTTTACTGAATTGGATAAGATTACATCAGGTTGGCAAAATTCAGATCTTGTGATCATAGCTGCTCGTCCCGCAATGGGTAAAACAGCATTTGTATTGTCAATGGCCAAGAATATCGCTGTTGATTTTAAGATTCCGGTAGCAATATTCTCGTTGGAAATGTCGAACATTCAATTAGTCAATCGTTTGATTATGAACGTATGTGAGATAGAAGGTAGCAAGATTAGGAATGGAAAGTTGAGTCAAGCTGAATGGTTGAAATTGGACGAGAAGATTAGCGAGTTGCGTGAAGCTCCAATTTACGTGGATGATACCCCTGGCTTGAGTGTATTTGAATTGCGTAGTAAGGCCCGAAAACTGGTGAACGACAAAGATAAAGGCGTTAAACTGATAATCATAGACTACTTACAGTTGATGAATGCCAATGGTTCGAATTTTGGTAGTCGCGAGCAGGAGGTGAGTATAATTTCCCGTACTCTAAAAGGCATGGCAAAAGAATTAAACATCCCTGTGATTGCATTGGCTCAGTTGAGTCGAGCCGTAGAAAAGCGTGATGCCTCCAACAATACAGTAGATGGTAAAAAACCATTATTGTCCGATCTGCGTGAGTCAGGTTCTATAGAACAGGATGCCGATATGGTATGTTTTATTCACCGTCCTGAGTATTACAAACTATATGATGATGGCAATGGTAAGGATTTGCGCGGTTTGGGTCAAATCATAGTAGCCAAACACCGTAATGGTGCGACCGACGAGATATGGTTACGATTTATAGGAAAGTATACGCGTTTCCAAAATGAGAATGATGCATACGAAATGGATGATGTAACAAATATGAGTTACAATACTCAGCAAAGTCGGATGAACTCTCTTCCACCAGAGGCCTATGGTGCCTCCCTCTCAGATGATGCTAAACTAAATGATGATTTAGTAGAACTATAATAAGAACAGAATAATCAAACAATAATGAAAAGAACAGAAATTATCAATGCCCTGCAAATGTCAGGTGAAGGACAACTCATCAATGTACGCGGATGGGTACGTAGTCGACGAGGAAACAAAAACGTTAGTTTTATTGCTTTGAATGATGGTTCGACCATTAAAAATATTCAGATAGTCGTTGATTTAACTCAAATTCCTGAGGAGAACCTCAAGCCTGTAACGACTGGTTCATGTATCTCAGCTACTGGTCACCTGGTTGCTAGCCAAGGTAGCGGTCAAGCGGTAGAGATTCAGCTCACCGAATTGGAAGTGTACGGCACCGCCGACCCAGAGCAATATCCATTGCAAAAGAAAGGTTTGAGTATGGAGTATCTGCGTACCATCGCGCACCTCCGCCCACGTACTAACACCTTCGGTGCTGTGTTCCGTATCCGCCACAATATGGCAATGGCTATTCACCAATACTTCCACGAGCACGGATTCTTCTATTTCCACACCCCTATCATCACAGCTAGTGACTGCGAGGGCGCAGGACAAATGTTCCAAGTAACCACCAAGAACCTCTACAACCTCAAGAAAGATGAGGAGGGTAAAATCGACTACTCAGATGATTTCTTTGGCAAACAAACTAGTTTGACCGTATCAGGTCAATTAGAGGGTGAGTTGGCAGCCATGGCATTGGGTAAGATCTATACCTTCGGTCCAACATTCCGCGCGGAGAACAGCAACACCCCACGCCACTTGGCAGAGTTCTGGATGATTGAGCCAGAGGTAGCATTTATCCAAAAAGATGAACTCATGGACCTAGAAGAAGACTTTATTAAATACTGCGTTCGCTGGGCATTGGAGCACTGCAAAGATGATTTGGAGTTCTTGAACCAGTTTGTAGATAAGGGCTTGATCGCACGCCTAGAATCCGTTATCAAGACCGACTTTGTGCGTCTTACATATACAGAGGGTATCAATATCCTGCAAGAAGCTATCAAGAATGGCAAGAAGTTTGAGTTCCCATGTACTTGGGGCGATGACTTGGCTTCAGAGCACGAGCGTTACTTGGTAGAGGAACACTTCAATAAGCCAGTGATCATGTCTGACTATCCAAAGGATATCAAGGCATTCTATATGAAGATCAACGAAGATGACAAGACCGTACAAGGTACCGATGTATTGTTCCCACAAATTGGTGAGATCATTGGCGGTAGCGTACGCGAAGAGAGCCTTGACAAACTTAATGCAGAAATTGAGCGTCGCGATATTCCTATGAAGGATATGTGGTGGTACTTAGATACGCGCCGTTTTGGTGCAGCACCACACGCTGGTTTCGGACTTGGTTTTGAGCGTTTGATGCTCTTCGTAACAGGCATGCAAAATATCCGAGACGTGATCCCATTCCCACGCACACCAAAGACAGCAGAGTTCTAATTCTGAATTAGGAATTTTGAAGTAAGAACTAAACACTATAAATATGAAACGAGTAATCTTTTTAGTTGTACTCTGTAGCCTAGCCGGATGGATCAGTGCACAAAACACAACTACATGCGATATGCAAGTTGGAGATAGTGTAATGGTAAATCCTGATAGCACTCACTACATGACAGGCGAGAAAATATCATCATGGGTATACACCGTGAAACACGCCATAGAACAAATAGAGTCAACATTTCATCCCAATGGTATATTACTCAAAGGAATTAAATCATGGGTGAATAAATATGCTCTTATCCCTGCCAAGCAAACCCAAGAGGTGGTAGAGGAACAACTTGTACAAAAGGTAGTAGAGGAACAACTTGTGCAAGAGGTGGTAGAGGAACAACCTGTGCAAGAGGTGGTAGAGGAACAACCTATACAAGAAGTGGTAGAGGAACAACCTGTGCAACAAAACCTACCTACCCGTCTTATTGGACGTGTGGTTTCAGCCAATAATGAGGCAATCAAAGGAGCGACCATTATTTTAGCTAACCAAGGCTATGCCACAACTACCAATGATAATGGTGAGTTCTCACTGACTTATCTAGAAGCGATTGACGAAGAAATCATTTTCGAAGCTACAGGATTTATGTCAGATATCGCCTTGGTTCAACTTGTTGAAAACCAACAAAACGATTTGGGTGATATTATCCTACAAACGGACTTGTTGGCAGAAGCCAAAGAGGAAGTACTATTGAATTTGAATGAGATGGATCTGAACGACGATGAAGGAAAAAGTCAATCCGTATCATCCGCATCAAGTGCAAGCCAGGATATATTCAACAGCACAGTATCCTTCGCATGGTCCAATGCACGTTATCGCGGACGTGGTTATGATCAAACCTACGAGCAAAATTATATTCAAGGATTAAGTTTTAACTCTGCTGAACGTGGACAATTCAATTTTTCTGCAATGGGTGGTCTGAATGATGCAACACGTTACAAAGAAGTAGTAGAGGGGATTGAAGCGAACAACTTCGCGTTTGGTTCTGTGGGACAAGCTACCAACTACTTGCAATCAGCAACCAACTATGCGCAAGGTTGGAAGGTGGGTATGGCGGGGACCAATCGCAATTACAAAGGAGCCGCACGCGCTACCTACTCTAGCGGTTTGAAGGAGAATGGTTGGGCATTTGCAGCACAATTGGCTTGGCGCTATAGTCCATATATTGATATTAAAGGTCAAATAGGTGAGGGTATCACATATAGTTCTGTAGGGTATTTCCTAACAGCAGAAAAACAATGGGATAATGAAATGCGCTTGTCATTGATTACTTTTGGTGCTCCCACTATGCGTGGTCAGTCAGCAGCATTGACACAAGAGACATACGATTTAACCAACCAATACAACAAGACATCTTGGGGACACAACAACTACAATCCATATTGGGGTTACCAAAATGGCAAAATGCGCAACTCACGTATCGTACATAGCTACGATCCTACAGTTATAGCCAGCTTTGATTGGAAGATCGATGAGGAGAGCCACCTAAAGGTTGCAGCAGGTTACCACTACTCTATGTATTCTAACTCAGCGTTGACATTCTACAATGCTCCAGACCCTCGTCCAGATTATTATCGAAATTTGCCATCAGCATTGTTGGATGGTCAAATAGATAAGGATGGCTATTTTATTAGTCATGATATGAATGGTAAACCATTAGGAGCAGTAACCAATGGAGGGTATATAAAGTACCCATTATCATACAATGGTTCATCTATAGGACACTCAATAGATTACGAGACCTATAAAACAATGACCGATTTGTGGATAAGTCGTGATAACCAAACGACCCAAATAGATTGGGATGCTCTATATGCAGCAAACTATGCAAATAACGAGATCAATCCAGAAGGTTCAGCACGATACATTGTAGAACGTCGTCACAACGATATCCAAGAGGCGGTGGCAAATGCGAATTATAGAAACACTTCGGTAGATCACCTAACCACAACCATTGGACTTGAATTGAAAGCATCACAAGGTATACATTATAAAACTGTGGATGATTTATTAGGTGGCAAACAGTGGGTGGATGTTGATCCATTTGCAGAACGTGACATCAAAGAATTAGCTACCAATATTGGTTTAACTCAAGCTGATATTGCAGCGGTAAAGCAAAATGACCTACGTAATCCCGATGCACTTATAGAGAAAAATGGACGTTTTGGATATGATTATCGTATCAATATGCTCAATGCTAAATTATGGGCACAAAATGAATGGTCATGGAACGCAATAGACCTATATTATGCTTTACAAATAACTTACTCATCCATGCAACGGACCACAAATATGTTAAACGGACGAGCATGGTATTTAGCCCGTTTGAATCCTACTCAAGCATCATACTACTTAGCAGATAATGCATCAGCAGTATTAGCATCAGAGAACGTTCCGCATACATTATTAGGATATGGTCACCATTTTGTAGATCCAGCGGTTAAGTTTGGATTCAACTATAAGATAGATGGTCGCAACCATATCAAATTGAATGCATTGGCAGAAACAAAAGCACCATTAGCACGCGATGCATATATCTCACCACGCGTTCATGATCGTGCAGTAGAAAATATCTACCGCCATGATTACGCACGTTACTACGCCTTAGTAGATGGTACATCCTGGTTAAAAGAATACTATGGTGCTAGTCAGAAAATGTTCAGTGGAGATCTGACATATTCATTCAACTATCCGATTGTACGCGGTCGTATAACTGCATTTTATACGCAGTTTTGGAATGGGACAGAACTAAACGGATACTATGATGACGAAGCTCGTACATTCGTCAATCAGTCAATGACAGGCATTAATCGTCGTCACGTAGGTATCGAAACTGCAGCTGCAGTGAAACTAGGAATGTATTTCACATTGACAGGAGCAATATCTATTGGCGACTATCGTTACACCGGCAATGCATTGGCAACTACATCGGCAGAAAATGGTATGGCTTTAGCAGAAAATGCGAATGGACCAATCTACGAATTGCGTGATAGCGTACTCATTAAAGGATTACGAGTAGCCACAGGTCCACAGCTTAATTCTAGTTTAAAACTCAGTTTCTTCCATCCTAAAATGTGGTTTGCAGACATTACAGTAAGTTATTTCGATTGGAGTTACCTAGATTATGCTCCAGCAAGACGTATGAAAGGACTCTTCACAGGGACACGAGCTGATGGAAGCAGCGTAAACGGATGGTATGGGGATAGTTATACTGATGCTATATCAACAAACGAACAAGGTGAAATTATCTATGATAAGTATGGGGTTCCAGAACTTAAATATCCATTTTCAATTATGGCCCAACAAGAAACGTTGAGTGCACATAATCCATTCCATCGATTCTTAGTAGATGCAAGTATCGGAAAACTGATTTATTTAAAAGACCGAAAGTCAATCTCCATCAACTTAACAGTTAACAACCTGCTTAATAACACACATTTTAAAACAGGCGGGTATCAACAAGCGCGTTTACCCCGTCAAACACGTCAAGGAATAGATAATAGTCAGAACTCTGTGATTAGCCCTAACGCTTGGAAATTCCCATCAAAATATTATTATGCATGGGGAACAAATTTCTATCTAAATCTACAATTTAAATTCTAAGTGAAATGAAACAGTCAATAATAAGTTTGTCACAACATACATTATTTCTGGTACTTTGTGCAATATCATTAATAGCGTGCACTCCTGATTCTGTAGTAGAAAGTGACCTTTTTCTAACAGAAACTCAGGTGGAAGAGATGACATCTCAAGGTATATTAATGACATATGAAGAATTAAAAGATAGTTTTATGACAGAAAAAGGTAACTATCTAAGCGACACTTCATTGTACCGCACGCGTGCAACTAGTGATGGTAGAAATTATTTATTTTCTATTGACACAATATCCCACTCTACTACTCCAATCTATATACGAGGGCGTGTAACCACAGATGATCAAGGTGGTAACTTCTACAAATCTTTATGCATTCAACAAATCGTAGATGGTAAACAACAAGCTATGCGATTATCAGTTGATTTAGGTTCGGCTAGTGGTCAATATCCAATAGGACAAGAAATAATAATACGTGTCGATGGCCTAGCAATAGGTAGATATGCCAATCAACCACAATTGTGTTTACCCTCTTATAACAACAACATTTACGCTAACAACGCAGAGCAAAAAATAGGATGGGCACCAGGACGTATTCCAGGAGCAATCTTCAAAAAACGAACAAAAAGAATAGGCAAACCTGATGTTAGTCAATTAGTCTACGACACATTGAATATCAAAAGTTTTACCAGCGTACTGAACCTGCAAGAAACACGCAAATGGGATGCAAAATTGGTATGTATAAAGGATGTACATTATACAGGCGAATATTTTGAGAGTAACGGGTCTGTATCAAAATGCTCTACCGGCAACCCAACGGAGGATGGAAATGCAAATGTTTTTGCGCCAACGACAGGCAATATAGGTTACCCTCAAGGTCGTATAATAGCGGACACTAAAGGTAATAAAACTGTCATTTCATCATCAGAATATGCAAAGTTTGCACATTTCTATTTGCCTGGAGCTGATAAAAATGGTGTTGCTAATTGTTCGAAATACTCAGGAAATATTGTAGGAATTTTAGGTTTCTATAGTGACAACGCAAGATATGCACCAGCAGCCGATGATTGGTCTATCACCATACGTTCATTAGACGACCTTCAATTATTTGACCAAGACGGTAATCTCTGGGAACGTGAAGAATATACAAAATAGTGATTATCTATGAATTGGTTAGACATCATTATACTCCTACCTCTACTCATCGGATTAGTGAGAGGGTTGATAAAAGGTTTCATAGTAGAATTAGCGTCCATATTAGCAGTTTTATCTGGATGTATTGCCGCTCAACTATTCGGGGGTAATCTTTCAGCATGGTTATACGAATTCTTTGCATGGCCAGAAATGGTATGTACAGTTGCCGCATATGCACTATTATTTATATTGGTAGCATTATCATTGCATGTGATAGCAAGACTGATAACCCGTCTTTTCCAAAAAATCGCCTTAGGATGGTTGAATCGCTTGCTTGGTGCAGCTTTCGGAGTTATCAAGTGGGGAATTATAGTCTTGGTAATTGTAATAAGCATACACCGATTAGATAGTTTGTTCCATTTCATTAAAGAAGAAACTAAAAGCGAGTCAATCACATATAAAAAAGCTATTCTAATATCTGAACAACTATTTGAAAGTGCACAGCAACTAGCAGAATCCACCAATCACATTGACAAGTAAAAAATAATGCCTGAAATCTTATTACATTATATATGGCAAAAGCATCTATGGTCTGGATTCGTGCAAAGGACTACTGATGGGCAAGAAATCGAAATCATATCTGTGGGTATGTACAATACAAATGCCGGACCAGATTTTAGCAATGCACATATACGTATAGGTAAGCAAGAGTGGATAGGTAATGTAGAGATGCATATTTATTCCTCCGATTGGAATAAGCATCATCATGATAGAGATGCAGCATATGATAATACGATACTTCATGTGGTATGCCAAGCAGATGATAATGTTAGAAACAGTAAAGGACGCATAATTACTCAATGTGAATTACAATATCCTCAAAATAAAGATTATTTATCTAAATGGTTAGAAGAATCACAATGGACATATGGTGGTATAGATGGGATTAATTGTAGCAACCAATTACTATCAGAGCCAGCACTATTAACCGGAGGATGGAAAAGGGTACTACTAAACAAACGCCTAGAATGTAAAAGACAATCTATTTTAAAATTACTAGAAATCACGCAACAAAGTTGGATACATGCATTCTACATTAGTTTGGCACATAATTTTGGATTTCATACAAATGGAATTCCATTTGAGACGTTAGCTATACAAACCCCATTGTCTTGTCTACTTAAACATCGCAATAGTCTCTTTCAATTAACAGCTATACTATTAGGCCAATCAGGTTTACTTAGCGAGAAAAAAATTAGGACTTCAGAAGAAGATGCATTATGGAAAGAGTATCAATTCTTAAGAAATAAGTTTCAATTATCTCCAATGAATGCAGCAATGTGGAAAAGGGCGCGAATGCGTCCTCAAAACATGCCAGAAACACGCATTCGACAATTTGCCTCCATACTTCAACAAACTGATTTTTTATTTGCTAATCTAATGAAAGCGAAAGATATAAATTCTATGATTAGCATTTTAAAACTAAAAAGTGATAGAAATGACCAACATATTTCTCAATCAACTTCAATAGGAATTAAATCATTAGAAATTCTATTGATAAACACCATCATACCATTTAGATATGCATACTCACTTGTACACAATCCTTCGTTAGATATTAATAATGCATATAACGAATTAGAGCAGATTCCGGCCGAAGATAATACCATCATACGTAAATGGAAACTCCTAGGACAATCAGTAAAATCAGCAGCAGATACTCAAGCGTTAATACATCTATATCAAAATTATTGCCAGCCTCACCAATGTTATAACTGTCAAGTAGGATATCAGATTTTTGCTAAGAAACAACTCGAAATACTATAATTAGATATAAATAAATTAAATAATCACACATATGAAACAAATACTATTATCTTTTTTGGTTGCAGGTAGCTTAATCTCATGTAACCAAAATACAGTTAAAGAGGAACGAAATGCTAACACACAAAACCCAATCTCTCCAATAATATATACAGGAGCAGATAACCTGAAAGAAACAATCTATCTAACAGATTACCTACCACAAGTAGAAGATTTTAACACACTCAAGTTTACCACAGAACCTAGCTATATAGTATTAGGCGTTGAGAACGGACAACTAACAATTACTGGTGATCAAACATTGTCAGTACTTAGCGCAATTGATACGACTAACAATATTCAATATGATATTCCAATTGTACCAGATTCGCAATACGAAGTTGGGTTAGTAACAAAGTCATGTACTGATACAACTATTACATTAGGTGTGCTGAATTCATATGAACACCTACAGTTCCGTATATTCTGGCAAAATCAACGTGCAACAGAGTATGTCAATTACGGACAGTATGAGACTCAAGCAAGCTTCAATATTGAAAAAAAGTGGCGAGAATGCAAAGGTCGTAGTTTTATCCGTGTATATGCCATAGGAGATGGTAAACGCTTGAATGATATACTAATTCCTTTAGAGGATGGAAAACCTGTGATTTCTACAAAACAACTGACACGTTTTGATGATCAAGCGCAAATACTCTATTCATTGATGATTGACCGTTTTGAGAATGGTAACAAGAAAAATGACTGGAAAATGAACAGTCCAGAAGTATTGGATATCGTTGATTATCAAGGTGGTGACATCGCTGGTATCACCAAGAAAATCAAAGATGGATTCTTCGACGAATTGGGTATCACTACCATTTGGATCTCTCCTATCACACAAAACCCTTGGGATGCATGGGGAATGAATCGCTTCCCAAATGGCAATAAATACGATAATACCAAGACTTATACAAAGTTCTCTGGTTATCACGGCTATTGGCCTATTTTTGCTACCGTTGTGGATAAACGATTTGGTACTGACCAAGAGTTACAAGAAATGCTTGCTACCGCACACGCGCACAATATGAATGTGGTATTGGATTACGTGGCTAACCACATGCATATCAATTCCCCTACCCTCCAACAAAACCCTGACTGGCACACCGATAGTATCTTGCCTGATGGTCGTCGCAACTTTGAGTTGTGGGATGAGGCTCGTTTGACAACATGGTTTGATGTACATATCCCTACCCTAGATTTGGAGCGCGCAGAAGTATGTGGCCCTATGACAGACTCTGCATTGTTTTGGTTAGATAAATTCGCTTTTGATGGTTTCCGACACGATGCTTGCAAGCATATTCCACTCAATTATTGGCGCGAGTTGGGACGCAAAATGAAACAACGCTACCCTAATCGTCATATTTGGATGATTGGTGAGACATACGGTGATACCGACTTGATTGGTTCATATGTAAAAACAGGTATGTTGAACTCACAATTTGACTTCAACATCTACCATACCGCTATTGATGTATTTGGCAAACCAAACCAATCTCTCACACGTATGAACCAAACTATCATGGAGTCTCTTGCTGCTTATGGAGCACACCATACCATGGGTAATATCTCAGGTAACCACGATAAATGCCGTTTCATCTCATTGGCAGGTGGAGCTGTTAGTTGGAACGAGAGCGACAAAGCGGCTGGTTGGACACGCCATATCGGCGTAACCGCAGATGGTGACGCTACCAAAGAAGCACACGCATATAGAATGGCTATGCTCCTTGAGCTCGTTAACTTCACTATCCCTGGTGTACCTTGTGTCTATCAAGGAGATGAGTACGGAGAAGCAGGTGCCAACGACCCTGACAATCGTCATATGATGAAATTTGCTGGTCTCAATGACCAACAAGCTGACTTCCGCGCCAAAGTTCAAGAACTAGCCCAACTCCGTCGCGAGAATATGGCACTTATCTATGGCGACTATATTCCTGTCACCGTGAACGACACTACCCTACACTTCCAACGCGTATATATGGGAGAGGTAGTGGATGTTGTCATCTCACTCACAGAAGAAAGCAGCATCACCATCAACGGAGAGAAAGTGTGGACTATATAATTAACCAATAAATATTGAATGATGAAAAAAATTATTTTCGCAGCGTTAGGATTGCTCTGTTTAGCATCCTGCGCAAAGCAACCTTGCTGCCAACTTGAGCATCCATGCTACAGCTATGATGCTACTATCTACGAGCTTAACACCCGCCAATTAACCCCAGAAGGTACATTCAAAGCCGCAGAGGCTGTACTTCCTGAACTAAAAGAATTGGGCGTGGATATCATTTGGATTATGCCTATCCAAAAAATTGGCGAACTAGAGCGCAAAGGCACATTGGGTAGCTATTACGCTATAACCGATTACTGCCAATTCAACCCTGAGTTCGGTACACGTGCAGATTTTGAACATTTCCTAGCAGAAGCACACAAATTAGGTCTAAAAGTTATCCTTGACTGGGTAGCAAACCACACTGCTCCAGATAGTGAGTGGACCAAGAACGACGGCTGGCACTACCGTGATAGCCTCGGCAACCTCATGGTACAATACGATTGGACCGACATCTCTAAACTCAACTACGACAACCAAGACATGCGTGCAGCTATGAAACAAGCAATGCACTGGTGGATGGATTCTATCGGTATTGATGGTTTCCGTTGCGACGTAGCAGGCGAAGTTCCAACCGATTTCTGGAACGAAGCTATGGCTGAACTCAAAGCAAAACACCCAAACATGTTTACCCTTGCAGAGGACGAAGACAAGGCACAAGAGCTTACTGAGACTGCATTTGATATGTACTATGGTTGGACTCTCCACCACTTGATGAATAGTGTAGCTCAAGGCAAAAAGACCGTTGAGGATCTTTGGGGATATTTCGCAAAAGTAGATACAACAATCCGTCATGAAGCAATTCGAATGAACTTCACATCTAACCACGATGAGAACTCATGGAATGGCACCGAATTTGAGCGCATGGGAGATGCGTATGCACTATTCGCAGCATTTACATATATAGTACCAGGTATGCCAATGATTTATACGGGTCAACCTAGTGGCAACCATCACCGCTTAGCGTTTTTTGAAAAAGACCTTATCGACCGTGTAGAAAATGCACCACAAGAAGACATGTATATCAAACTGAATACACTTCGTGCTGAGAACTTTGCTCTATGGAGTAATGAAATAGGTGCTCCGATGCTTCGTCTCAATGCTGATAACGACAACGTTTTCGCATGCGTGCGCCAAGCCGTATGCCCTAAAAACAATAAAGAAAATACTGTTATTAGTGTAATGAACATGTCTAGTGAAGAGCAAACAGTAATTATAAAAGTTGATCAATATGCTGGTAAATACAATTGCATATGTGGTAAAACTATGACACTTACAGAAGTTCAAGAAATTACTCTTAAACCTTGGCAATACATTATTTTAACAAAGTAATAAATGATGTCTATTATAAAAAAAGAGAGTGTCCTTCAGGGCACTCTCTTTGTGTAGTTATACACATATGCCTAGCGCATGGTACATGAGTTGGCCCTCACGATCCATAGCACAGTCTAACGAGTCTTCACGCAGGTTATACGAATCCGTATTCATGATACAAAAACCTGCCTCATTCATACCCGCCCAAACCTCGCCAGAAAGCACTGGAGCATTGACTAGACCTATGAAAGCATACTTGGGACCAGAGAAATACGCCACGCGATTGTTCAATTCACCCGTATCACGGTGCTTAAACATCAATGGACGACCACTGGGAGTAGCACGACCAGAAATGATAAAAGAGGTACATGGATAGGTCACGCAGACCACCCACAATGAGAGCAAAAAAGAGAAAAAACGTTTCATAAAAAAATATTTTGGCTGCAAAGGTACTGTTTTTTTGTATATTTGCAAATTTTTTCTTACCTTTGCAGCCGCAAAACACTCACAACAATGAATAGATTTATCCTCCTAGCATGCACCTGGATGATGTGCATCATCCTATGTGCACAACATAAGAATCCACAATACGTGGCCTATATCCAACAATATCGCGATATGGCCATTGAGCAACAGATCAAGCACCAAGTACCCGCCGCCATCACCATGGCACAGGGATTATTGGAATCCGCTGCTGGGCAATCCGAACTCGCTACACAAGCCAACAACCACTTTGGCATCAAGTGCGCCAGTGACTGGGTAGGCAAAACCTATACCCACGACGACGAGAAGAGCAATGAGTGTTTTCGACAATATGCATCGGTAGAAGACAGCTACGAAGACCACTCACTATTCCTCCTTCGCAAACGATATGAGAGCCTCTTTGCCCTACCCAAAGCAGACTACAAAGCCTGGGCACACGGACTGAGCACTTGTGGCTATGCTACTGACCCCAAATACCCCGAGAAACTGATACGAATCATAGAAGAATATGACCTGCAAGCCCTGACACTAGATACCATCCTGATTAAAGCAGGACTAGTGAGTGCTAGCGACACTACATGGCAAAATAATCCACAGAAAGACAGCATCTTACAAGACCAAGAGCGCATAACCATCCAACAGAGAATACCGGCGAGCGCACAGCACAAAAGAGGAAGAAACAACGGAATAGAATATGTGACAGCTGCCGATGGAGATACCTATCAGACACTAGCCATTGCTCTGAATATGTACGAGCGCACCCTGCGCAAATACAACGACGCACTAGACACCAGAGAACTGGTAGCTGGGCAAAAAGTGTATATCTACGCCAAAAAGAAAAAAGCCAGTCGCAAACACCCATACCACAACTTCCGCACCGGAGAAGATGCCTGGGGAATAGCACAGAAATATGGTATCACCCTGAAGAGTCTATACAAGATGAACGGAATACCCTATGGCACCACCCTGAAAACCAACCAAAGACTACGACTGAGATGATAGATAACAAGAAACATCAGGCACAATCTATCGGCGAATTGATTGCACAATTCATCCAGGGAACGGAAGCAGAAACCGTACTGATGGAACGCAAAGTCATACAACTATGGCCCGAAGTGATGGGACAAGCTGTAGCGAACCTGACCGGGGAAATAGAAATGAAAAGGGGCGTGCTATATGTACATATCCATTCGGCAGCACTACGCGCACAACTATTCGAATATCGATTTGATGTGGTGAGAAAACTAAATGAGGCCATCAACGCACCCTTTGTAAAAGATATACGGTTGTTGGGGTGAGAGACCTATGGGACGCTCGCAGAGCGAGCTACAGGACGGACCAAAGGTCCTATAGGACGGCACAGAGTGCCTGAAGACTTCAAGTGATCTTCAGCAAAGCGAGCTACAGAGAGCGCAGCGAACAAATATGAACATAACAGATCTAGCACTACAAAGAAAGAAATATCCACACCTCAACGACGAAGAGTGGCGATTCATGCTGCAACAAGTGGAAGGTAGACAACGTACCAAAGACAAACTGCCTAGCATAGCCGAAAAAGAAGATTGGTGGTACCCCGCCAGAATCTCTTGCGAACAGTCATCTAGCGAAGCTACTGCCCATATCAAAACCACCCTACTACCTACCCCTCCATACCAACTAGTAGACCTGACCGGAGGAATGGGTATAGACACCTACTACCTAAGCGAAAACGCCACCGAAGCACACTATATAGAGCAGAATGAGGAACTATGTCGACTGGCGACACACAATATGCAACTATATAGACCACACGTGCATATACACCATACGACTGCCGAAGAATACATCCAACAAATGGCAGCAGACACCACCCTGACCATACTATACATAGATCCTGCTAGACGCAATGCGCAAGGAGGCAAGGTGTTTCGAATAGAAGATTGCGAACCCAACCTTTGCCACCTACTACCTATGATGAAAACCCAAGCCAGCTTCATCATGATCAAACTGAGCCCCATGCTGGATATCACCGCTGCTTTGCGCACTTTGGAAGAAGCGTTTCAGGTATACATCATAGCCCTGGAGAACGAAGTGAAAGAAATATTGCTGACACTAGACAATACCCAGACACCCACACATACCACCAGCAAAATCACTACCATCCACATCAAGAACTATGACCACCAAGCAAAACTAATGACGCTAGATAGACAGGAATGGGATACGGAAACCGAAAAAACTACTGCAGCACCTACTCCTAGCGACATAGAGAAAGATATCTATCTATACGAACCCAATGCTGCCATACTGAAAGCAGGAGCATACAAACAGATAGCTGCTCGCTATCAACTGAAGAAAATGGCACAACATACCCACCTATACAGCTCGGAAAACTATTGCGACGATTTTCCTGGACGCAAATGGCGATTGCTAAGCATTTACGACAAAAGACAACACAAAGACATACGCGCCAGCATACTCACTCGCAACTACCCATTGACGGCAGAAGAACTGAGAAAAAAACTGAAAATAAAAGATGATAGCCAACGGACTATCATTGGCGCACGAGTGGGTGATAAACCCATGCTACTGCTAGCAGAAAAACTATAAAAACAATCTATCACCCTATAAGGACATGACACCACTACTGGGAAAAACCATCAACGAACTACAAGCCATCGCACTAGAAGCAGGATTGCCACGATTTGCGGGTAAGCAAATAGCCGAATGGATATACGTGCGACGAGCTCGTAGTATAGACGAGATGACCAACATCTCGCTGAAAGGGCGAGAAGCACTAAAAAGCCAATACACCATAGGAAGACACCAACCTGTGGCGGAAGCGGTTTCGAAAGATGGAACCAAAAAATATCTATTTAAAATTACAGGCGACGAAAAGAGAGGCGAACGATACATCGAGTCGGTATACATACCCGACAATGATCGAGCTACCCTATGCGTCAGCACACAGGTAGGATGCAAGATGGGGTGCAAATTTTGCATGACCGGCACATTGGGCTTTCAAGGGCACCTAGGAGCTAACGACATACTCAACCAGATATTCTCCATACCCGATGCCGACAAACTGACGAATATCGTATATATGGGCGAAGGCGAACCCATGGATAATATAGAGGAAGTATTGCGCTCGCTAGAAGTGATGACCAGCACATGGGGATGCGCATGGTCACCCAAGCGAATCACCGTATCCTCTGTAGGTATACTGCCTACGTTAAAACGCTTTATAGAGCAGAGCGAATGTCACTTAGCAATATCTCTGCACAATCCATTCGCTGTTGAACGTCAGCAGATTATGCCAATAGAGAACAAACACCATCTGAGTGATGTAATTGAACTGCTAAAGCAATACGATTGGCAGCACCAACGCCGGGTGAGCTTTGAGTATATCTGCTGGGAAGGCGTGAACGACAGTCCTAAGCATGCCAACGAACTGCTAAGACTATTGAGAGGTTTAGAATGCCGCATCAACCTGATACGTTTTCATGCAAACCCGAATGCCGACAACAATAAACCAGAAAGGGATATTACTAGCTACGCATCCAACGAGAAACAGATGGAATGGATGCGCGATTACCTGACCGCCAAAGGTATCACCACCACCATACGTCGTAGTCGCGGCGAAGACATCCTAGCCGCCTGCGGCATGCTAGTAAATATGCTACAACAAAAATAGCAAATTAGAACTACATTTTATTAAATTCTAAAAGTGACTATAACAATCTTAGTTTGTTATAGTCACTTTTTTACAACCTATAAAAGGTCAGGATTCATATGATCTTGAGCAATAATCTATAAACGACTCGTTACTCAGCCATCAAAAGCTCCATGATGGTGCAAGCTGACTTAGCCACTGGGCTACCAGGACCAAAGATAGCTGCCACACCTGCCTTGTAGAGGTAATCATAGTCTTGTGCTGGGATTACACCACCAGCGATCACCATGATATCCTCGCGGCCAAGCTTCTTGAGTTCTTCAATCACTTGTGGTACAAGAGTCTTGTGACCAGCAGCAAGTGAAGATACACCCAATACGTGAACATCGTTCTCAACTGCTTGTTTTGCTGCCTCAGCAGGAGTTTGGAACAATGGACCCATATCCACGTCGAAACCGCAGTCAGCGTAGCCAGTAGCTACCACCTTAGCACCACGGTCGTGACCATCTTGACCCATCTTAGCAATCATGATACGAGGTTGACGACCCTCTTTCTTAGCAAATTCTGCGGTGAGTTCTTGTGCCTTAACGAAGAACTCGTCATTCTTAGTTCCTGATGCGTACACGCCTGAAATAGTTCTAATTGTTGCTGAATAACGTCCAACCACTTTCTCGCAAGCGTCAGAGATCTCGCCCAATGAAGCGCGGAGACCTGCTGCCTTAACTGCCAAAGCGAGCAAGTTGTTAGAGCATTTTTTACCATCTGCCCACTCTTGTACTGTAGCGGTGATCTCTGCCAATGCCTCTTGTACAGCAGCCTCATCGCGTTTAGCGCGGAGCTCTTGCAAACGAGCCACTTGCTCCTCGCGTACAGCTGTGTTGTCAATCTCGAGGATATCGATTGGATCCTCGTGAGCCAAGCGGTGCTCGTTCACGCCGATAATCTTTTGCTCACCAGAGTC
>JAZKYJ010000007.1:0-38978 GCA_045612045.1 Paludibacteraceae bacterium
GGAAGTACAATTAGCAAATGCTCCGCATCCTATTGTTTGCAATGCAGGTGGCAGGAGGATCTTGCTTAAATTGGTACAATTATAGAAAGCTCCCATTCCTATACTTGTAACAGAATTTGGCAGAGAGATAAAAACGAGAGATGGATATTCGTAGAACGCAGTTTCCCCGATTCTAACTATACGATATGCATTCGTTCGATGATCTACTGTTTGTCGTATGACCAGAGAGTCGTGATTATAGTTCAATGAGGCTTGGCTGCTCACTTCGGCAGTACAATCACTGAGTGTGTTATAGTAGAGATGATTATATTCAAACTTCTCTGCACATAGAAATAGCGAACAAAAAATAAAGAGAAGTAGAGAAAATGTCTTTTTCATATGCTATATATTTATTATCAAGGTTATACAAAGACGCTGCAAAGTTAGTATAATTTTTTGAATTGTGCAAATTTTTTGTGATGTTTTTTGTTTAATTTACCCCCCCCCATTAATTGTTGATAATCAATATGTTACAAATACGTGATTTTTTTTCAGGTGTGCGTTTTGGATAGTATAGATTTGTTGCATTACAATTTCTCCAGAATTATTTTCTGAAAATTTGGAAATTCGCGATTTTTTTCATACCTTTGCACCGCTTTTACACGGCAAATCGTTAGTGATTCGTTAGTTATTCGTTAGTGATTCGTTAGTTATTAAGCGCTTCCATAGGTCACCTCACAAAATGTACTGACCTACTCATGTAGTGCTATTTGAGTGCAAAACAATGTTAAATTATTCCTGTATTTAATAAATAAATATTAAGATTATGGCAAGAGTAGTTCTTTCCCAACCCGTCGCCGAGATGCATGGCTCATTAACTAAAGGCAGTAACATTATCCTTCGTCAAAAGAAGTACCGTGATGAGCGCGGGCGAGTTGTTCATGAAGGCAAACAAGAATCCTATGCTATCCGCCATCCACGTGACTTCAAGAAGAATCCACGAACGGGTGCGGAGCTCCTCAAGCATACTCTTTGGACGGAGGCATGCCGTCGCACTTCGCAGATTCTTCAGGCCGGTCAGCCTGGTGGTCCTACAGAGATGCAGATGGCAGTTCGAAAAATTGAGCAAGTTCCTGATTATTATTCGATTGACGAAGCACGTGCCTTATATGAGGATTTCCGCCTTCGTTTTCAGGCGCAGGTGCCCAATACGCGTGGAAAGCATGCTGATCCCCAAGCGCCCATTGACCCTAATACAGGTCGTGGCAAGCGTTATTCGCAACTGCCCAACTTCATCCGAGCTATTATTTTCCACCAGCTCAAGCAGTTGTAGATAATGTTTATATATAATTGTCTACTCTGTTGTATAAGTTACCTTATATTTTTCCCTTGCCGCTCGCTGTGTTGTGGCGAGCGGAATAGTTGTTGAAATAAAGTTGTGTATGTTGTTGTAAATAATTCCCATATTTAATCCTAAAGCATTAATATGTTCAAAAAGTAAAATTACATCTTGTACTGGTACATGTTCATCATATACAAACTGATACATTTTATATAAAAAGCGATTTGCAAGTGATTTATTTTGATTTAAAATTGCGTATGTGCGTTTTTTTCCGTATCTTTGCATCGCATTTGAATATTGACTTTCTAATAACATAAAAAACCATTTTAATAATAAATAGTTTAATACTATGAAATATGAAAGATTTTTGAGAGGAAATTCCTCAAATTTCCGCACTATGAAAGGATTAACACAACAATTTGATGCTTGTGAATACAAAGGGAGACACGGATGGTTATGGTATAACCCATTAAATGAAAAAGAATGTTATATTGCAATTGAGTTTTGTAAGGATGACGAGGGGTGGGTTATTGATATACTTAAGGATACAACTATTACACCTCGGATAGAAATCATCTCCCACGAACCATATGTATGTGATATTAAAAACAAGAATGAGATTAAAAAGAAAATAGAAAAAATTGTAAAATTTATTTATGATATGGATATTAGTAGAAAATAAAAAGTGAGTATTTCTACCCACTTTTAACTTATTTAGTGCTAACTCCTATATAATTCCCTTAATTATTGTCTATATTGTTGATTATTATTTATATTGTTGGTTATATAAGTATCCTTGTGCGCGCCAGAGAGTTGATTGGCGCGCATTTTGTCGCTATTGTCGTCTATTCATTCTCCTTCGTTTCTCCCTGCCGCCACCAGTCTTGTCTTTGCCAGTGGTCTGGCAAATACCCATTTCTTTAAAAGAAAAATTCACAAAAAGCCGCTCCTCTCTTGCACAATCCAAAATATTTCACTACCTTTGCACCGCAAGGCAATCAGCAGGTGATATCAACTATCAATGACTAACTGCTTTGTGGAAATAATATTTTAATAACAGCGTTTATTGACGCTTTGTGCTTGGCAACTCTGAATCTGGTAAATTCAAATAAATTCTGTCAAGGCAATGCAACGATAGATGTCTGCGTGTATATTCATATACATGCCTTTATTAGGTATGCTATATCCATATACAGCGGGCTTCTGGTTGCTTGTTCTACAGAATAGTGCTTACCAGAGCCAGGAGTTGCGGGACAAGTAATTTTGAAGTCCCGCTTTTTTTATTGCCAAACACAGCGTTGTAAACCCAACCACCGCAGTGAAATGGCAAAAAACAGCAACCTCAGTCAAGCGAAGGCAGCAAAGAACGACGAGTTCTACACCCAGTACGCTGATATACAAAAAGAGGTAAACGCCTACATAGAGTACAACCCCGATGTCTTTCGTGGTAAGACTATCTTGCTGCCTTGCGATGATCCTGAGTGGTCCAACTTTACACGATTCTTTGCACAAAACTTCGAGTTCTTCGGACTAAAAAAACTCATTTCCACCTCTTATGCCATCGAAAGTAAAAACTTCAAATCCGATTGGCAACCCACACTCTTCGAAACAGAAAACCCACTCTATAATGCCGACAAGTCACGCGTAAGAGGAAAAATCTTCATCCTTGACCACGACACCAATGCGAACGGGCGTATTGATATCGAAGACTTGCAATGGCAATACCTCGAAGGCGATGGCGACTTCCGTTCTGCCGAAGTCACCGCCCTGCGAGACGAAGCCGACATCATCATCACCAACCCGCCTTTCTCCCTCTTTCGCGAATTTCTCGCATGGATAATGGAAGCTAAGAAGCAATTTGCGATTATAGGTAATATGAACGCTATCACTTACAAAGAAGTATTCCCGCTTATAAAAGAAAATAAAATTTGGATCGATAATCCATTTGTTAGAGGTGCTGGTTATTTCACTTCACCAATGGAATTAGATACAACGCTAAGTTATTTTAATTCTCATGATTATCGCGAAGGATTCATTCGTGTTCCTGGTGTGCGTTGGTTTACAAATATTGAATTAGGTCGTCGTCACCAGCCGCTGAGACTCATGAGTATGGCAGATAACCTCAAATTCAACAAGAAGTTAAAAGGGCAAACAGAGTATTATCACTATGATAATTACGATGCAATTGAGATTCCATTTACGGAACTCATCCCTAGTGATTATGAAGGCATAATGGCAGTTCCCGTTTCTTTTCTAGACAAATATTGCCCAGAACAATTTGAAATATTGGGAATAACGCAAAGAAATGACGATCCATACAAGATTAAAAAATATACCATTGCAGAGTATGCTAACGCAAATGACCTTAATGCGCGTGGAGTAATTATTATAGATGGAAAACCACGCTCTATGTACGCCCGTGTTTTAATTAGAAAAAAACAATAACCCATGAAAGCAGAACGCAAGATTTACACCGTTGAAGAGATTTGCAAAGGTTTTACCTACAACGAAGCCGAAGGCAAAGGACTATTTGGACTAAGTGGTCGTTTGACCATTCAGCCTGAGTATCAGCGCAATTACCTATACGCTGAGCAAAACGGCGCACGCGAGATGGCTGTCATCGAATCTGTGCTCAAAGGTTATCCCATCGGTCTGCTCTATTTCAACCGCGTGGACGATACCCACCTCGAAGTACTCGACGGACAGCAACGAATCACCTCTCTAGGGCGCTTCCTAACGCGTAAGTTCGCTATCAAAATCGACGGCATGGAGCAGTATTTCGACTATATGGCGGAAGATCTCCGTGAGAAGATCCTCAAAACAGAACTCCTGGTATATGAGTGCGAAGGCACAGAGAGCGAAATCAAAGAATGGTTCAAAACCATCAATATCGTTGGTCTTCCTCTCGAGGAACAGGAGATACTCAACGCCGTGTATTGCGGTTCATTCGTCACACTAGCCAAAGAGGTCTTCTCCAACTCGCAAAACGCCAATGTCAATAAGTGGGCTGCTTTCCTTCGGGGAAATGTCAAACGACAAGCTTACTTGCATACGGCACTAGACTGGGTCAGCCATGGCAATATCAGCGGCTATATGTCACTCCATCGCAACGATGACAACATCCGCGAAATGCAAACCTATTTTGATAGTGTCATCGACTGGGCAAGTGGAGTTTTCATCAATATAGAAAAAGAGATGTGCGGCCTACCTTGGGGTGAACTCTACGAGAAATACCACAAACAGCCCTATGACCCAACTGCTGTGGCTGCCAAACAACGAGAACTATACGAAGACTTCTATGTAAAAAACAAAAGAGGCATCTATGAATACATCCTCAGCGGTTGCACAGACACCAAACTCCTAGAAGTGCGTTGCTTCGACGAACCAACCAAGAAAACTGTCTATGCTCGACAAACCGCTCAGGCACAAGCACTTGGTATTTCCAACTGCCCGCACTGTGCCATCTCTAATACGGCCACCCGCACCAAGATCTACAAACTCTCCGAGATGGATGCTGACCACGTCACTGCATGGAGCAAAGGCGGCGCTACAGACATCTGCAACTGCCAAATGCTCTGCCAAACACACAACCGAGCCAAAGGAAATAAATAATACTCACACGAACTTCAACTATGCGGGCAACGGACTAAGACTTGCTATGCAATTCTAATACATCACCCAAAAGATACTTCACATTTCGGGAAAATTTATACTATCAAACGGAATCGCAACACGCTCATTTCTAGCATGTTGCGATTTTATTTTGGACAACTTTTACACCTTATTCACAGACTTTTTGTACGAAAAACTTGCACAATTGGTAAAATTGCATTACCTTTGCAGCGAATTTACAAAGGAATAATAATAAAACGCAGAATATAATCGCAAAGAAAAAGTTATAAAATAATAAAAGGAAAAATAAATAAAAATGTAAATGTACTTGTAAAATTACCAAAAAACAGCAAAAATGCGGAAAATCGGCAAATCTGCGAAAAATATGTAGAAATACACAAAAAACGTAAAGTTACACCAAAAAGTGCAAAATGCATAATTTTTATAAAAAAGTTATTGTAAATATTTGCATAATCAAAAAATAAGCATTATCTTTGCAGCGGATTTTATAAATATACGGCAATGAAACTGACATTTATCAAAACAACCGAACTAAATGTAAAACTTAGATGTACTATCCAAGCGACTGGTAAACTGGGATTTACAGAAACAACAGCCAAAGCCCTAAAACTACCGGGTAACGAGCGATTTGTTAAGTTCGCACAAGACACTGATGACAACAACCAATTATATATGGTGTTTGTCAACGAAGAAGACGAAGGTTCATTCAAGGTGCGTAAGGCAGGGTCTTACTATTACCTCCCTACACAAGCACTTTTTGATGCCTTGGGATATGATTACAAAAAGCACAACTACATCTTTGATCTTGTCCGAATGGCTAATCTCGATACAGAAGCACAAGGAGAAGTGTACAAGATGAAACAACGAGAATTAACAAGGAAAGGAAAATAATGGATGTTGCATAATACATAATTTATGTAAGGTATAGATGCAAAAAATCCCAAATCAATTGGCAGATTGACTCGGGATAGATAGCATACTTTTCGATTCTTTTATGGGTTCCGGCAAGAACTAAAAAAGATGAAGATGAGCCATCATTTGCGCTGCAAAGGTAGTGATTTATTCTTGAATCACCAAAGAATGGCTCATTTTCTTAAGAAATCGAATTGATTTATTAACAAACGTAACGTTTTTTTCAATAACGATGCTAGTCATTAACAATTAAATTTTCGATAAATGACAAGAAAATTTTTAATAAAAAATGAGCCTTCGATTGCACGCAAAAAGATCAATGAGGCGTTAATGTTAGATTACCTGTGCAGTAATCTACAAGTCGATAACCAGACTGGAGTGCCACTCATATTTAGATATGATGTGTCAGATCCTATTCCTACGCAAATGATTGCTTTTCATGAAGCTATTAGCGCGAAGAATCAGGACTTTGACAAGATCGTCCATTTCTATGAGGATGACTATCGCTTCCTGCGATTGTTCCGCAATCCCGAAAACTATTTATCCAAACTCAGGCAATACAAATACGTACTTTCGCCAGATATGTCACAATTAGTTGAGATGCCTGCATTCGCTCGATATGCCTGCAATTGCCACAATAAGGCAATGGCGCAGTACCTACAACGCAATGGCGTTAATGTGATTGCTAATGTCACATGGTCACTTCCCGATAGCTATGAGTATTGTTTTGTTGGCATACCATGTGGCACCACCATCGCTATCAATAGCAATGGAGTGAATGCTCATTCCGACTCCAAATACCTTTGGCTGCGAGGCTATCATGAGGCACTGCGCAGACTCCAACCCACTCGTATCATTCGCTATGGTCAAAAGATGCAGGGTGAACGAGAAGATATCAGCATTTATTTTGATAACGAATATTTAAGGAGGATGCGTCATGGGAGCTAATGGAAGTCATGCAAGCGGTGTTCTTCATACAGAAGAAGGACGCGCATACAAAACCCTATTTTCTATGGGTGATAATATTAAAGTCTTAGAGCCGAAGAATCCTAATCGAAAAGGGAAATTGCCAGAAGAAAGTCACATGCCTAATCGTATATATGTATCTTTCATGGCTAACGGAGAAGATGTGAAAGAAATTGCTAAATACGGAGACGATGGTAAGAAACTTTGGAGCATTCATACGCTAAGTCACAAAGGCATATCACCACATTATCATAATTGGAAAGATGGGGCACAGCTTAAAGATGCTTATGCTCTAACAACAGAAATGAAAAGTTTATTAGATAAAATTAGAAATTATGGAACCAAGTAGTATAGGAGTAGTAGGTAAGGACTTATTAGGTTATCCTTACAATATCAAGTACCCACCAACGCCTGAGAAATTCGGAAATACATACCACGGTTATCAAAACTGGAACAGAGAAGTGTTCTTCTATGAGTTTGCAGTGCAAGGATACGATGTTACATTCGCTTATAAAGGTACCAAGTACTTTTTGATGGCCGATGCAGAACATTATTGTACCTGTGATGATATGTGCTTTACACCATCTGAAAATAGCATCTATTTTGCCAACGGAAATGATCTTATTGAGCAATTAGAAATCGATGGACACAAACTTATCGAGATTATTGATGACTTAGAAGATGTAGAGATTTGCTAACCTCATCCTAAATGTATAACCATAAATAAACTGCTAATGAATAATTTTGTTGGCTTATTCAAACAAGTTTTTAGCGGACTACACGCAGAGTCTATCTACACTCAACTGGCCGCTAGTATTCAAAAAGAATTGGACAAACCATTTCTAATGCCTAATTACAACTATGAAGTAGACAATGCAGAGCAATGCATGCACGTGGATGATGCGCATCGCATTTTTGCAATGTACGAACAGACGTTGACATTCAAAGACAAACTTATTGCAAATTTATTGGAGAAGAATCGGCATCTAGAGCAAGAAAAACAACGATTGCAACAGGATACGCAACGAATACCGCTGCTAGAAGAACACATCAAGTTCCTCGAACGGCATCCTACCACTACCAATATATACAATGCTCCTATATATAATGCCCCGCATTATCAGGCTGAAAGGATCGAGAAACATACAGACATCGAAGTCGGCAGTCAAAGCATATCCAATGGAGGAATCGGGATTAACTACTCCACACCAACAGCCACAAATCTGCCACCAACAACTGATACGCATCCTAAGCAGACTACTGCCGAAACAGAAGCGTATGATACGCCTACAGAGAACTATCCTCTGCTCACCTTCGACCAACGAATACTGCAAGAATCCACACCAATACAGATATTCTACGAGAAAGTCTCAGCAAAAGGATTCTTCGCTATGCCTGCTATCACGCGCCTAACAGATGATAGCAAGATTCAGCTGCTCTACGAAATAACCAAGCAAAGCAATACTCCCTTTGCGACGGCTATGATACACCATCTACAGTACTACGAACATATACAACATCAGTTTGAGGGATTTTCCAAAGAGCAATTCTATCGGCACATCTCTATGGCATTAAACACCAAGTTCGATACCATCAAGAAAAATTTCCTCTCCATCTCTGGTACATCACTAGAAATCAGACAGAAATATGCTGCATGGAAATTCACTTCCACAGTAGAAGAGTTTTATAACGCACTAGAAAAAATATAAAATTTTCATTTTTTTAGTACTTTTTTCTTCTCGTAAATACCTATATTTCAGTCAGTCCCCTAATCTCGGTGGAAAATACCCGAGAATTAGGGGGTTGCTTATTTCATATTCCCCTATTTTCTTTGCCGGCGATTTGGTTGCACACGGCACTTCTCTCGTATCGAAGACCTATGTGCTAACAATTCGCTGGTTGCTTATTCCGTATATCCGCTCGCAAGTGTACATAGCTAGCCATATAGTGCGAAAAGAACCACAACTATGTTTCACTGAGATTATGCACAAACAACATACAACACTGCATCAATCTCACAAAAACCTCGCGATAGTATTAAGGTTAATCGTAATGCTTTTATGGCAAAGATTAAGGCCATGATCCATATGGATAGCATCAGCGGTAAATATCACCGCACTGACAGAGTGTACACTCGTGTACGCAAGTTCGACAACCAAATTATCGGCGTGGCGCTCAAGAACCCCGTCACCAACGATCCTCCAACCGAGGCACAGGCTGCTGTTCAGCAAAAGATGACTACTATTGCTGCGCAAGCAAAAGCCATCTTAGCAGATGCCGAACAATTGGCTACTTACCGTGCCGCATGGAAAAAGCAGAGAAAGGTCCCTACACTTACTGCTTACATCTACGCACAATTGTACAAACAAGCTAATTCGGAGGACTAGTACTATGGCAGGAAGAATTTCTTATTTGGCACCCGTAGATAATGCGTCGGGTAAAATCTTCGGACAAAAACAGCAGTTTATTGCTGTTACACGCAAGTACGGAAAGAAGCAACGAGGTTGTTCAGTACAGGGCGAACGTAACTACAACACCCACCCAGTGACCTCTAAGGAATCGGCTATTCGTCTCAAGTTCACTGCAGTCGCTGAAGCTGTACGAGCTCGTCAGATCGACCCAACCAAGATGGCAGCCGACCAAGCAGCGTTCTTGGCACAAAGCAAGTACAAACGCATGTGGGGTTTCCTCTGGAACCTAGAGTGGCAAGCATACCAAGCCTAACATGCTACCAAGCCTTAGCATTCTACAAACCTTGTACATGCTATCGGCCTAACATGAGCGGGGCGCAGACAACTGCGCTTCGCTTTTTTTGGGATACTCCTGACCTCCTGAACCCCTGACCTCCTGAACTCCTGAACCCCTCCCCTCCTGAACAAAAAAAATCGCCTCGCCCTTGCGTATATGCGATTTTTTTCGTACCTTTGCGCCCGATTTTAATAAACTGCAAATATTGTAAATATTTCGTGGATGAAAACGCTCAAATTAATACAATCAGACACCTACTTGCGTCCTTATGCAGAAGCCATCGAAGGACGATACAACTATGCACTCAAGCGCGAACAAGAACTCACTGGTGGAAAGAAACTGAGTGAATGGGCGAATGGATACCTCTATTTTGGTTTGCACAAAATAGAGAGTTCAGGTGTTGAGGTGTTGAGGAGTTCAGGAGCTCCTGAACCTTCTGAACTTCTGAACAGCAGCATAGCTGCGTCTGAACCTCTCAACCTCTCAACCGCGCCAAAGGCGCAATGGGTCCTTCGTGAGTGGGCACCTAACGCGACAGCTATCTACATGATTGGCGACTTCAATAACTGGCAGAAAGATGAGGCATATCGTTTGCAACCTGTGGGTAATGGCGTATGGGAAGTGGTGCTGGATGAGGATATGATCAAGCATGAGCAACTCTACAAACTGCTTGTGGAGTGGTACGGCGGCAAAGGTGAGCGTATTCCTAGTTATACCAACCGCGTGGTGCAAGATCCTGTTACCAAACTTTTCGCGGCTCAAGTGTGGGCTCCTGAAACTCTTAACACTTCTGAAACTTTGAAACCTGCGTGCAAACGCAAGCGTGTAGCACGCAGAAAGGCGAATGATCCGCTGTTTATCTACGAGTGCCATATTGGTATGTCTAGCGAGGAGGAGAAAGTGAACTCATACGAGGAGTTCCGCATAGATGTGTTGCCTCGTATTGCGAAGCTCGGCTACAACTGCTTGCAGATCATGGCTATTCAGGAGCATCCCTATTACGGCAGTTTTGGTTATCATGTGTCTAACTTCTTTGCTGTGTCATCACGCTGCGGTACACCAGAGGAATTGAAGCGTCTGATTGATGATGCACACGCATACGGCATGGATGTGATCATGGATATCGTGCACTCGCATGCGGTAAAGAACGAGTTGGAGGGTCTGGGTAACTTCGATGGTACACCATATCAATACTTCCACGACGGCGGTCGCCGTGAGCACCCAGCATGGGATAGCTTGTGCTTCGACTATGGCAAAAACGAAGTACTACACTTCTTGCTCTCTAACTGCAAATACTGGATGGATGTGTATGGCTTCGACGGCTTCCGCTTTGACGGTGTGACATCTATGATGTACAAGAGTCACGGCTTGGGTGAGGATTTTGTGGACTACTCTTGCTACTACAACGGAAACGAGGATGGCGATGCGATATGCTACTTGACCCTGGCTAACAAACTCATTCACGAAGTGAAGAAAGGGGCGATCACGATTGCGGAGGATATGTCAGGTATGCCGGGTTTGGCTTGTCCTGTGAAAGATGGTGGTATGGGCTTTGACTATCGTTTGGCGATGGGTATTCCAGATTTCTGGATTAAGTATATCAAAGAAGTGCGTGACGAAGATTGGAAAGCGGGACATATCTTCTACGAGATGACCAACCGCCGCGAGGGTGAGAAGACTATCTCGTATGCGGAGAGCCATGATCAAGCCTTGGTGGGCGACAAGACCATCATCTTCCGTCTCTGCGATGCAGATATGTACTGGCACTTTGAGCATGGTCATGCAACCTATATGGTAGATCGCGGTTTGGCCTTGCACAAGATGATTCGTCTGATTACTGCTTCAACCATCAATGGTGGTTACTTGAACTTTATGGGTAATGAGTTCGGTCATCCAGAGTGGATTGACTTCCCACGTCAAGGCAATGGCTGGAGCCACAAGTATGCTCGTCGTCAATGGAGTTTGGTGGATAATGAGCGTTATTTCTTCAGCAACCTCAATAAGTTTGACGAGGCAATGGTACATCTTTTGAAGGATAACCTTGCGCCAGTGAAAGATAAATGCGGCGTGCATCTGCCATGGGTGGAGAAGTTGTGCGACAACGAGGGTGATCAAGTGGTGGCATACCAACGCGGAAAACTGGTGTTTGTCTTCAACTGGAATGGCATCAAGTCTTTTGATGGATATGGTATCCCTGTGCCAGCAGGCAAATACAGAGTGGTGCTGAACACCGATGCGAAGGAGTTTGCGGGCTTTGGTTTGTCTGACGATACAGTAGAGCACTTCACTATGCCAGACGACGGCTACTTGAAGAAGGGCAAAGGCTGGTTGCAGTTGTACTTGCCCGCCCGAAGCGCAGTGGTCTTAGTCCAGGAGGACTAGATTCAGGAGTTCAGGGGTTCAGTAGTTTAGGAGTTCAGAAGTATGGCAGGAAAAATATCTAAGATAGAGGATCTGATGGTATGGCAGAATGCTAGAGCTATATCTAAAGGTATTTATACGATTACTCGTAAACCTGAATTTGAACGGGATTATCGATTCGTACAACAAATAAGAGCTGCTGCGGGTTCTATAATGGATAATATTGCAGAAGGATTTGGTAGGGGAGGTAATAAGGAGTTTTTACAATTTTTATCAATAGCAAGGGGTTCTTGTCAAGAAGTTCTGAGTCAGTTGTATCGTGCATATGATGTGCAGTATATATCTGAAGAGGAGTTTGATAAACTAAAAGGAGAGATAAATACAATCTCCGCAATGATTTATCATCTTGTAGAGAAAATCAGGCAATCAGAATTAAAAGGAACGAAGTACTCATGAACTTCCTGAACCTCTGAACTTCTGAACAGCAGCTCTGCTGCGTCTGAACCTCTGAACCTCTGAACTTCTGAACTAGCGCGAAGCGCAACAGAACTTCTGAACTTCTGAACAGCAGCTCTGCTGCGTCTGAACTTCTGAACTTCTGAACCCAAAAATAAAAATTATTTTTTTAACAACATAAAACAACAAAACCATGAGATTAGTTATTCAACCAAACTATGACCTACTTTCAGAGTGGGCAGCTAATTATGTAGCAAAACGCATCAACGAGTTCGCTCCAAAAGAGGGCACTCCTTTCGTTCTTGGTCTTCCTACAGGTTCTTCACCTCTCGGTATGTACCGCAACCTTATCAAACTCCACAAGGAGGGTAAAGTAAGCTTCCGTAACGTTGTTACTTTCAATATGGACGAGTATGTTGGTATCCCTGAAAACCACCCAGAGAGCTACCACACCTTCATGTGGACCAACTTCTTCTCTCACATCGATATCCGTCCTGAGAACGTAAACATCCTCAATGGTAACGCTGAGGACCTCGCTGCTGAGTGCGCTCGCTATGAGGAGAAGATCAAGCAATATGGCGGCATCATGTTGTTCCTCGGAGGTATCGGTCCTGACGGACACATCGCTTTCAACGAGCCTGGTAGCTCACTCGCTTCTCGCACTCGTATGAAAGAGCTTACAACCGACACTATCATCGCTAACTCTCGTTTCTTCGACAACGATGTAAACAAAGTGCCTAAGACTGCTCTTACCGTAGGTGTGGGCACCATCATGGACGCAAAAGAGGTTCTCATCATGGTGAACGGCCACAATAAAGCTCGTGCATTGCAACACGCTGTAGAGGAGCCAATCTCTCACATGTGGACCATCTCTGCGCTACAAATGCACCAACATGGTATCATCGTTGCTGACGAGGCTGCTTGCGCTGAACTCAAAGTGGGAACATACAACTACTTCAAAGATATCGAGAAAAACAACCTCGATCCAAAAAGTCTTCTTTAAGACCGCCACGATGTGGCTGTTAGGAAGTTCAGAAGTTCAGACGCAGCAGAGCTGCTGTTCAGAAGTTCAGAGGTTTAGTAGCGCTTCGCGCTTGTTCAGAAGTACTCCTGAACACCTCAACTCCTGAACACCTGAACACCTGAACTCCTGAACATTTGCAAAGCAAATAAACTATGCTACAGATTTATAATACGCTTTCGCGTCAAAAAGAGATATTTCGACCATTGCACGAAGGACACGTAGGCATGTATGTCTGCGGTCCTACCGTGTATGGCGATGCACACTTGGGACATGCTCGTCCTGCTATCACTTTTGACCTTCTCTATCGTTATCTGCTCCATCTTGGATACAAGGTGCGTTATGTGCGCAATATCACCGACGTAGGACACCTAGAGCACGATGCAGACGAGGGCGAGGATAAGATAGCTAAGAAAGCACGCCTTGAGCAACTCGAACCTATGGAAGTGGTGCAGTATTTCACCAACCGCTACCATCGCGACATGGAGCTGCTGAACGTACTTCCACCATCTATCGAACCACATGCCAGCGGTCATATCATTGAGCAGATAGCGTTTGTGCAAAAGATCATGGACAAAGGTTATGCTTATGTGAGCAACGGTAGCGTCTATATGGACGTGGAGAAGTATGCCAAAGATTATCCTTATGGCAAACTCTCTGGCCGTAACCTAGAGGATATTGTGACTGAGACTCGCGAACTAGACGGACAGCAAGAGAAAAAGCACAGCTTCGACTTTGCACTCTGGAAGAAAGCTGCGCCTGAGCATATCATGCACTGGCCAAGTCCATGGAGCGAAGGTTTTCCTGGTTGGCATATGGAGTGCTCTGCGATGGGTACAAAGTACTTGGGCGAGGAGTTTGATATCCACGGCGGTGGTATGGACCTGATGTTCCCTCACCACGAGGCTGAGATCGCACAAAGTTGCGCGGCACTCGGCAAGGAGAGCGTGCGCTACTGGATGCACAACAATATGATCACCATCGCGGGTAAGAAGATGGGCAAGAGTTATAACAACTTCATCACCCTAGAGCAGTTCTTTGCAGGTAAGCATGAGTTGTTGGCGCAACCATTTACCCCAATGACTATCCGTTTCTTCATCCTCATGGCACACTATCGCTCTACCGTAGACTTCTCCAACGATGCCCTCGTAGCTGCGGAGAAAGGTCTTGCGCGTCTCACTGAGGCATACCAACGATTGATGAAGATCAAGGCGTCTGCTACCACTTCTGAACATCTGAACCCTGAACTCCTCAACTCGCTCCGTGAGCGTTGCCAAGAGGCGATGGATGACGACTTGAACTCACCTATCGTGATTTCTCACCTGTTTGACTCAGCTCGTGCTATCAATACTGTCTTTGATGGCAAAGGTACGATCTCTGAAGCAGACTTGGAGGAACTGCGTGCTGTATGGAAGACCTATGCGATGGATATCCTAGGTTTGCAACTGGGTGGAGCAGAGGGACTCCTGAACTCCTCAACTCCTGAACTCCTCAACGCCTACAAAGGGGCAGTGGATATGCTGCTCGAGATGCGTCTAGAAGCTAAGCGCAACAAGGATTGGGCTACCAGCGATAAGATCAGAAATGCCCTCACCGAACTGGGGTTCACCATCAAGGATACCAAGGATGGTTTCGAGTGGAGCCTATAATGAGTTTAGTGCTAAGTGATTAGAAAATTTACACGAAATACAATAAGATTAGTCCTGCTTATCGCGGGACTAATCTTGCTTATCGTTTTCTGTGGAAAGAAAATATGTAAACACCTACACGTCTCACCTGCTGTCATTGTAGAAGACACGTTGGTCCGCTATCCAGGTCGAACCATTGACTACAAAGTGAAGTTTCGTGATTTGCAATCTAAGCAGGTGCAAGCTGCACGTGCCATCGGACTTGCTACTCCGCCTCAAGACCGCCAACATGCTGCTAAAATGCGTAGTCAACTCACGGAAATCAAGACCAATGAAAACTATGTAGTAGATCCGCTCACTCATTCTATCCCATATCTTGTGCCCAAAGCGGCTGCGGAATTAGACAGCATAGGAAAAGAGTTTGCACATATTCTTCAGCGCAATGGCCTTCCGCATTATCGCTTCTATGTAACTAGCGTCTTGCGCACCAAGGAAGATATACAACGCCTACAAAAAAGTGGCAACGTCAACGCCACCACTAATTCGTGCCACAATTATGGCACTACATTCGATCTAGCATATTGTCGATACGATAAGGTTACTTGGACCCGTGAATACATGCATCCGGATAATCTAAAACTAGTGCTCGGACAAGTATTGCTCAATCACCAACGTGCTGGAAAAATCTACGTCAAGTACGAACATAAGCAAGCTTGCTTTCATATCACGGTTCGAAATTGATGGTTTCTTAATAAAAAGCATGTTTTTGTTGAAAAAATATGCTTTTTCTTTTCTTTATTCAAAATATTTTCGTACCTTTGCAGCGTTAAATTTTTATACTATGCAAAACGAAATCCCTTTGATTGACTGTCCCATTGATTATATCTTTGGTGAAGCGAGTGGCAAAGTGCTCAACGAATACGGACGATTCCCATGTAAATTGAAATGTGGAGTATATGCTTTTCTTGCAACAGGGTCTGCTAAGGCTACTGTGAATATTACGCAGTATAACTTCAAAGAAAAAGATCTTATTTATCTTGCGCCTAATAGTTTTTTTCGTGTGCATGAGTTTAGTGAGGATGCTCGTGTACAATATATAGTATTTTCTTCTTCTTTTTTAGAAAGGAATGCGTATAGTATTCGTCGACCTAGGTTAACTATGACGGAGGCTTGCCAGAGCGTTCACGTAGATGAAGAGCAGGCTAAGATAATCATGACTTTCTCGCAACTCGTAGAGGATGCAGTTAATTGTACACCAAGCATGCTCAATGCGGAACGTATGGCGCATGTATACAATCTTATTTATGTAATCTTCCAGGACTATTTTGTGGCAAATCTTGGTGCTAAGATGCAGCAGATGGATCGTAAAACAGAGATTTATCACGAGTATAGTGAATTGGTGATGAAGCATTATCAAGAGTGGCACCATGTTTCTGATTATGCTGAGGCCATGCGAATAACGGTTCCACACCTGTGCTCTACCATCAAGCAGGCTAGTCAGCGTACAGCAGGTGACTTGATCGTAGAGGCCATTTTGACAGACGCAAAGGCGCAACTGAAACTGTCCATGACGCCTATAAAGGAAATTGCTAATAGTTTAGGCTTTGAAAACGTAGCTTTCTTCAATCGTTTCTTCAAAACCCACGAAGGCGTTACTCCAAAGGTATATAGAGCTACTGTATAATTTATCCCATAAGAGAGCGGGGTACATGGCATTGTAATGTAGCTAACGAGCGTTGCTGAATTTGGCGTACACGTTCCCTAGATATATCATGCTTGATGCCAAGTTCTTCTAGTGTCATTTGTGTAATCCCATTCAATCCAAAACTGCATTCAATTATATCACGTGAGCGAGGATCTAACACTTGTAACCACTGCTGAATATCATGCCTGAGACTCTCCTCGTTCATTGCTTCATCCGTACTTGGCATTGTTGATGGGAGTGTGTCTGCCATGCTTAAATCTCCATCTTCACCCATCGGGATATCAATACTTACTTCCGAAGACATAAAACGAAGCGAATCTTCGATCTTGTCTTCAGGCATGTCTAGCAACTCTGCTAGTTCACTCACGGATGGGGTGCGTTCTTCGCGTTGTATAAACTGTTGGATAGCTTTTTTGATCCTATTCTGCCAACCGACCTGGTTGAGTGGTAGACGAACTGTTCGTCCCTTTTCACAGAGCGCGTGCAATATGCTTTGTCGGATCCACCATACGGCATAGGTACTCAATTTGAACCCTCGCATAGGATCAAATTTATCAATTGCATTCATCAGGCCCAAATTCCCTTCCATGATTAAATCTTCTAGTGGAATACCTTGGCGGATATATTGTTTGGCTATTGATATCACAAATCGTAGATTACAATTGACCAACTGACGTTTAGCTTCCGCATCACCGTGATGTGCCTTAAAGCATAGTTCGACTTCCTGCTCCAATGTTAGCAGGGGATATCGACTAATATCTTGCATATAAGCAGATAAGATTGGTGTACGTTCGGTGATAGAACGATTGATTTTTAGTTCGAGCATAATAGTTAGGTTTCAGTTTATTATTTATTGTATCGATTATTGTTCTGGTTGATGGATGGTCAGGGTGTAGCTACCATCTTCAGCTACATCTATGATTAGTGAGGAACATGTTTTTCCCAAGCAATCAATGAAGACAAGGTTTTCTACTTGGAAGATCTCATTGGTTTGTGTGTGCCCTACTACTTGTGTTATACGCATAAATGCCGGATTTTGAACATCCATTGTAGAGATTAATGCTTGAGGACGAATCCACACTGGAGAAGCCGTACTACTCATACCACACGTATCGTAAACACCAAAAGTATATTTGGTCATCAACCAATGCCATCGATTTCTATCGTTGACGTAGTCGCAGATTCTTTCTGCTAGCTTTTGAGCATTCACTTCGAGTTCTCCATCGATAGGTATACCTGCTATTTTACACCAATCAGGACTCACTCCTGCATGAGTTACCAAGATGTTGTTGCCAATAGCATATGCAGCTTGAAACTCCGACCAATGCCGCAAAAAGAACTCCTCGTACTTGGCTGCGTGCATCACATTGTAGCGAGAATAATGCTCATGCCAAATATAATGCAAATCATGGTTTCCCAATAATAACACAGTATTTGCATGGGTTTGTTTATATTTTAAGATTTCTTGTAAGTTGCCCCAATCATCTATACCTGCTTGCAAGTTATCCGAAGGATAGGGATCTAGATAATCTCCTAGAAAGATATTTATAGCGTCCTCTCTGACTAATTTTTTCCAGACATCTCTACCATGAGGGTCACCGATTAGATTATATAACATGGTTAAAGTTTATAGGACATCTCAACACTTTGATAATGTTGAGATGTCCGAAGTTGATAGATATTTTAGCTGATTCTTTGTATCACGCTGTTTTTATGCACCAGCTGCACGCAATTTCTCCAATGCACTACGCTTGATACGGTTTACTGTTTGAGGAGTTACATGCAATTTTTCTGCCAATTCAATTGAAGACCATGGTGAATCCTCCAGTCCATACTTGTGGGTGATTACCATATATTCACGATCTGTCAAATAATCTTCCATCATTGCATATAGATCAATGTCTTCTTCATCTGCCAAATCAAAATGACTATTTTCAAGGATTTCATCCAATGAGTAGCAGGGAATCAGAGGTTGATATTCACCATTAATTTTGGTTTTAGGGATACGGATGTGAAATTCCTCCTTACGGATGGTATCCAAAATACCATTATAAATACATCCGTATGCAAATGATGAAAATTTTACTCCTTTAGTAGCATCATAGTATTCCGCAGCTTTATCCAGGTAAATATAACCAGCCAGCCAAAGATCGTTATACTCCAAAAAACGACAAACTTGATCAAAATGCTTACTTGCGATTACTTGATCGATGACGTAAGCATAGTCTTTTACCAATTGATAATGTGAATTTACCGTACAGTTAGCTGTGTGCTTAGAATGTGATTTTTTCATTGTGTTAAGTTTTGAGCGGTTACAATAGCAGTAAGAGAAGCTAGAGACTTTGGTGAGTCTCCCCCCGGGCAGACACCATAAGATGGGCTGCTTTAGTACATAATAATTAACATTTAAGGAATACTATAAATGTCAAGGTTTAAATTTTACAATCTAGCGATTGCGGAACATGATTCGAATCTGCTGCAAAATTACTACTTTTTTTTTAATACGCAAAATATTATAGCGAAATCTCATGTTCCAGTCTCAAAACCATGAGACTATACACTATTTGCTTTATTGTGTACTATATTGCACTAACATGCGTTCCATTACACGTTTTAATTCGTTGCGTACAGAATTAGGTGATACAACTTCTATTTGATCTCCATAAAATAACAACCACTGGTATAATTCATAATTCTCTTTAACAGAAATCTGAATATGATTTGGTTTGCCAGATAAGGCACGTTGAGTGGGATGCAAAGGTCGAGTCATTAGGAATTTAAACTCCTTAGGTTTACACTTGATAACAACGTCTATCACCTCATGATTATGTTTATTTGTGATTCCTATAAAATCATCAAAATACTCTTGTATACCTTCTGGAGCAGGACAGAACGCATATTGAATATCGCTAATATTTTCTATTCTGTCTAACGATAAAGTAACAAGAGCGGGTTTTTCGTCTATATCACTCTGCTTATTACATAGCAAATACCAACGCTGATTATACTCCTTTAATAAATAAGGATGAACAATATACACACTCTTCTTGCCTGTAAAAGGTTGATAAGAGATCTGTTTGCACTGCTGATGCACAATAGCTTCAAATAGTGGAACCAAATATTCCAACCCCTTTACATAAGGATTGCCATCAAAGTGAATTACTGCATCACTCATAGGCACTTCCACTTCATACTTTTTTTCTAAGTGCTGAACCACTGACTGCAGATAATCAAACTGTGGTTTGCCAACAAACTTGCTGAGCAAAAGTAAAACACTTTTGATTTGAGCCAGTTGCTTGTCATCCAACACGTCATCACTAATTGAGAATCCGGGCACACTATAGCGATACACTCCTCGCCTCAAATATCTTACATCAAATATTTCCTTGCCATAGCAATCACGAATATATGCCAAATCCCGATGAAAGGTGGCACGAGAAGTGTGGCATAGTTCAATTAGTTGCTTGCAACTATATTCCGAATTGAAATCAGAAAAGCAGCGATCTAATATTTGTAGACGTGATGGGCGATTTAGGTTTGTGGACATGGCACGGATTTTAGAGAATGCTGAGAATGTTTTTATAATCACATCAGTAACATGCAAAATCCGTGCCACACCACCCAGGTGAGTCTAGAAGCCAATTTTTCTGCCATTTTGGCGGCTAATCACCTCATTTTGGCAGTCTTGTATCACCTGTTCAAAGTCTAATTCATCATTTCCATTGAAGATAGAATTTACAATCTGTTTGCGAGAGATGTTTTGGATTTGGCCACCAGAAAACTCATAATGCTTAGCCAATTCCATAGCTTGATCATCATTTAATCCCGGGAGAAGGGACTGCCAAATCTGCTTGCGAGCTTCACAAGTAGGACATTCAAACTCCACTTTATACAAAAAACGACGGTCAAAAGCTTTGTCCATACAACTAGTTAAGTTGGTGGTGCAAATCAATATACCTTCAAATTTCTCCATTTCTTGTAAGATAATATTTTGAATAGCATTCTCCATCTTATCTACAGAGTGTTGAGTATTCTCAATACGATTACCAAAAATGGCATCTGCCTCGTTAAAAAACAAGATTGGAGCTTTCCCATTGCGACTGAGCAAAGCGCGATAGTTGCTAAATACTTGTTTGACACGTTTCTCACTTTCACCTACATACTTATCACGAAGAGCAGAAAGATCTACTTGCATTAGATCACGTTCAGTATCAATGGCTAATTGTTGTACCAGTTCTGTCTTTCCTGTACCAGGACCACCATAGAACAAACAACAAAATCCTTCGGGCAGACCTTTGCTCTTCAAAGCCATGCGAATCTTTGAAAACTGCTCCTCATTGAGCAATGCAGATAAACGATCAATCTGTTTTTTGGTGTTTCCGGAGAAAAATAACTCTTTTTTGCTGATGTCCTTATAACTGGTTAACAATCCCGAAGGAGTTTCCTCCTCCTGAAGTATGAAGTCAAGATCCTCTTGAGTCTCTACAAATTCTATCCATGCATGATTGCTCAATACCCATTGATTAGGTTGAGCCATTCCGTTTTGATTATAGGGCTCAACATATTTTTTTTGTGCAAACACATGTGTTCCTTGGTGTATCTGACGCAAGATAACACGCACATAACGTGCTGGCATAATCTGCTCCAAGTCATGCACAGACACATAAGGATCATTCTCTGCGACCAATGTGGTCATCATAACTAGGATAAACCACATTTCATTATTTTCCGCATTCAAACGAAGCAAGTTGCGAACCAAGGGCAAATGCGTATTACGATGCATCAAACGAAGTATGGCACTACGAATAGCATTGTTCTGATCAAAGCGCATTCCTTCATTGATATAGCCATTGGCTTTGTTCAGGAAGTCAATGCTACTCTCTATCTTTGTTTGGGACGAATCAAAAGCCTCATTCTTCTGCAGGCTAATAGTAGCTTCTCGACTGACGCGCCAACTATTCTGACCACAAGAATTAATCACGCTAATCAAGTACCCCATATCCTCCAATTTGCTCAACTCTTCTCCGAACTGCATTGCGCGCAGAGGATGAATCTTCATCAGATGTGCCAAGTCCTCAGAGTCACAAGGAGCACCCGCATGAGCCGCTGAATAATAAAATATATTCGTCAGCAATTGTATTTGTAAATTGTTCATCGACAAACGACTTTCCAAATATTGCTGAGCTTCACGTTCCAGAAGTTGATATGTGCTTTCATCTATCAAATCTTCCATAATAGCGTCGAATGAATCACTACGCTTATCGTAATTACGGGTTAAGAACTCCATTGTGTTCATAATCGTGGCACTGGCCAACTCCCAAGCTGGTTTCTGACTAACTGCTTTAGTTCCTTTTTTCTTCCTCATAGTGGTAAATTTTAATGGGTTTAATGGATCTTGTTCTTATATCTTTTGTAAACTTGTATTCTGTATTTATTTAGCCCCAATATCATTCCCTTCCGTCAGTATAGGGGGATGTCACAACAAGCGGAAATTATGGAAATAAATAGGTTTAAGTTAAGGTCTAGGTTTAATATAATAAATGTTTTTCAAAAATTTAATGATTTGCTTGTATTTTTTTGATTTTCATGCTTCGGTTCGTTGATTCGGAAATTCCTCTGTTATTATTATACGCCTTGTGATAGAAAAATGAACATTGCTACTATATTTTTTTACATCTGCATAGATTGTACACAGCTACATACCATCTTCCTATATAAATATATACGATAGATATCGTGTTTTTGAACATACCATAATATTTTACTATAGTGTTATTATCTAAAAAAAGAACAATGAATAATATTATAGTGAAATACAAAGTCTGGATTCATAATAAAGGTCTGCCATTTTTTATATATAGAGAATAAAATGCTGATATTGTATAATAATATTTGTATATTTCAAAAAAAAGTTGTACCTTTGCAAACTATTTGTGTAATTTACCTTTGCAACTTAGAAACTTTGAAACTTTTAAAACCATAAATTATGTACGTACTATTAACTATTTTGATTGTAATTGCAGCAGTATTGCTCATCTTGTTGGTACTCGTTCAAAACAGCAAGGGTGGCGGTTTGGCTGCAGGTTTCTCTAGCGGTAACCAAGTGATGGGTGCACCTAAGACAGCAGACTTCCTTGAAAAAGCTAGTTGGACTTTGGCTGCTATCATCATTATTCTTAGCATTGTTGCCGTTGGCTTTAGCAAAGGGGACAACGCTGTAGCAGAAGAGGGTAGCGCTATCAGTGAGCAAGTTCAAGAGGCTTATGAGGCAGAACAAGCTGCTCAAGCTCTTCCAGAGTTTGAGGAGGCAGCAGAACCTGTAACTGAGTAATTACCAACGACGGCGAAGCATGCCGCCAATTAGAGAAATCAGTAGGTAGAAGGGGTAACATACCTCTAGTACCAACGCAGTAAAGAGAGAGGCAGACGTGTCTCTCTTTTTTATTAGTTGATATTCGATAGGGAACTTCATGATCATCACTATCGGACATAGCAGCTGCAATATATTAGCTGCAAGTATGATGGCACCACAACAAAGGATATCTTTGTCGGTGTATTTAGGGGATTTCCCTGCCCAACGCATGCGTTGTTTCCAAAACGACTTCCACTCAGTATGTGGGTATACAATCGCCTCATAGCGAGGGTCATCTAGCACGATGATCTTCAATCCTCTGCGTTTAAACGACTCCAACAAGAACATGTCATCACCACTAGGTATCTCGGGGTGCAGGTCTTCGTAGGATTCCAACCATCTATCTCGCTTGACAATTAAGTTTGCTCCGCTACACATCACAGCATGTCCTCGCTTAGCTGTTTCTATAGTCAATTGCTGAATAGCCGCATACTCCGCTATTTGTAATCTTTCTAGTAGCGAGGGGTGCTCATTCTTTGATTTCATCCGTAGCGGAAGGATATATAGATCGGATTCTTCGTAGAGGCTATAGGATGGTGTTCCACCTATTGGATGCTCGCATAACGAGTTATTGGCTATAGGAGCAGGTAATACATCGTCATCCATCATCCATACATAGTCTGTCTCCGCGGCAGAGATAAGGCGATACAAGGCATGTTTTTTACCTTTTCCTTCGTCGTTAATCCCTCGCCGTGGAACGATGATTGTTATTTGCGGATTCTCAGGTGACATCTAGTTATTTTTGTAGCTCGGAACGAGCGTATTTTTGTTTCAAAAATCTTCTTTACTTCACCACAACAAGTGTTGCACCTTCTTCGTAGCGAGCGAAATCGGCATCATGCACTTCGATTTGCGAGCCGAAATCGCGTTTGAGTATTTGCCGTATCTCGTTGCGCAGTACGCCATTGCCTTTTCCATGGATGATCACCACACGTCGTCCACGGTGACGGATATGTTGCTGCATGCCCATGCGGAAATAGCGCAACTGATATTGATGTTTCTCCACATCTGTCATTCCGCTACCGTTGGTAGGCAATGCTTCTAGATGGAGGTCTATCACATGCTCATTGCGTTGTCTTTTTGGTCGTTTCGCGGGAGCTGTTTTGGGAGTGCTGACAGGTGTAGTTGGCAACTCATTTTGCTTGTGTGTACCGATACAACCTTTTCGTTGGTAGCTGGTGGCAGCTGTATCCATTACGCATTTAGCTGCGGGTATCGGTCCTACGTCAAAGCCGTCGTCGGTCTCCACCCAAACGAGTTCTCGCTGCGCATCATATTGTACGATAGTACCTCCGCCTATCGCATCCAAAAATCGTATTTTATCGCCTTTACGCATAACGAATAGGAACTATTTTAGCAATCTACTTACAAACAAGATGTTCACTTAAAAAGGAAAAACTATTTAGAATATGATCGCGGAGTAACGCCCGTGCCTGGTTTGTTGACCAGCGTCAGTTTGCCATCCATCAGCTGAATACCCTCGTAAGGGTCATTGGCAAGCAGCACATGACCATCCAAGTCGGCATAATCCACCAATGGGCCCAATGTTGTAGCCCCAGAGATACCCGCACTAGTCTCCGTCATACAACCAATCATCACCTGCATACCCAACTCACGCGCCAGAGCGATCATCTTACGTGCTTCCGCCACGCCGCCACACTTCATCAGTTTGATATTGATGCCGTCGTAGTAGGGTTGCAGCCCCTCTACATCGGCATACGTTTGGCATGCCTCGTCGGCAATAATAGGCAGTTCTACTTGCTCGCAGAGCCAGGCATGCTCCTCGTTCATATGCTTGGGCATAGGCTGCTCAATAAGCACCACACCTTGCTCTGCTAACCATTGGCACATCTTCAGCGCATGCTCTTTGGTGAGCCAACCTTGGTTGGCATCTACATAGATGGGCTTGTCGCTAATGCTACGGATAAGGCTAATCATACGTTTGTCCTCTGCCTCCTCACGGCCGAGTTTGACCTTGAGAATCTTCGCCCAATCAGCCTCGCGTACCTTGACTAGTACAATAGAATCGCAGGCATCATAGCCAATCGTATAACTGGTGCAAGGAGTAGCTTCTGGATCAATGTCCCACATCTGCCACAGGGGCTGCCCATGCAACTTTCCATAGAGGTCATGCAAGGCAATGTCGATGCTCGCCTTCGCCGCATGATTGTCTGGCGCCAGGGCATTGACTATCTGCATGATACTATCCACATTCAGCGGCTTGCGGCAGCTGTTGATAATAGGCTGAGCCAATTTTAGAAATGCGCAGACAGACTCCTGTGTCTCTTTGAGATAAGGGGGCAGCGCCGCCTCGCCGTATCCCGTTTGGTCGCCCAATGTGATGCGGGTGAGCACGATAGGGGTCGTAGCACGCGTGTTGGTAGAGATACCAAAAGCATGGCGCAGCTCGCCAGTAAAAGGTTCGTAAGTTAGTTCTGTCGTCTGGCTGCACGACTGCAGCAATACGGCTAGTATGATGGCAGAGAAGAGGAAATGTTTCATAAGACTATTCTGTTTATAGTTTATAGAACGCCATGCTATTGACCCAAATATGCCTTGTAGATGGCATTGGCCAATGCTTCGACGACATCTTTCTCGGGATTGTACACATATCCATTAGTGATGGCTACGATGCCCCAACCATCTGCTGGGCTCCACATCATGATACTGCGCAATCCGTATGCATCGCCCGTATGGCCCACTGGGTAGTTGCCGGGTGTGTTGTAGTAAGGATCATCCAGGAAATCCACAAACTCTTGGAGGCATAATCCATATTGGTCTTCGTAATAATCATCTGTTTGCTTGATCCATACGGGTGTCTGCATGGTTTTGGCACTCTCCTCGGAGATGATACGCACACCATTTAGTTCACCATAGTTCATATGCATCATCATATAGGTAGCCAGGTCGTGCGCAGAGATCTTCACGCCGCCAGTAGGCGAGAAGATAGGTGCAGAGTAGCCCATGATATAATCATCTAGTAGGTGTGCCACGCTGCCGTAGGCATTGGACTCTACGTATTGTCCGTTGCGATAGTGATATATAGCAGCACATCTCGTACTGTCAAGCTCATCGTAATTGTGTCCGGCATGCAATCCAAGAGGTATTATCACGCTATCCTTTACATAACGATCGAAACGCACGCCAGACACCTTCTCGAGGATAGCGCCTGCGAAGTTAAGACCTAGATTGGAGTAGTTGTAGCCAGTACCTGGAGCATAGTCGTAATAGGTGGCACTGCAGTCGCCATTCACGGCAGGATTGATATGGTCGAGCGTGGAATAATTCTCTGGGTCGCGGAAGCTGGCTGTGTGCGAAAGCACCATGCGCAATGTGATAGGTGTCTCTGGGTGGTATGGGTTGCGTACTTGGAAGCCAATGAGGTCGCTCACATCATCGTCGAGTGAGATGACACCTTTCTCCACAAGTTGCATGAGGGATGTAGCAGTAAAGGACTTGGAGATGGATGCGATACGCATGAAATGATTCGTCGTCAAAGGGGTTTGACTGTCGATATTAGCTTGGCCAAAGGCATTTTCATAAACGATTTGCCCATCCTGGACAACGACAGCAGCGATGCCTACTGCTTGGTAATCGTTCATCACTTGTTGAATAGCTTGATCGATGCGTTTCTCTGCACTTGGTGCACAACTCATCATCAGCAACATCATGGCTGTTAAAGCCATAAAAACATGACTTTTTCTCATATTATTGTAGTTTTAAGGTGTTAATTCGATGGAACTGCTCCAAGAACTGTGGATAGGATTTGCCGATGCAGGCGGTATCATCTACCTCATAGCCAGCAACCAACAATGCCATCGCCATGCGGTGGTCGGCATCCGTACGGTGTTCGCGCACGGCACGCAAGCGGTCGGATTCTTTCAGTGGCAACGACTCAACCCCTGTGGCATGTAATTCAATGCCCAGACGCTCACATGTAAGAGCAACAGCAGGGTAGAGGTCAGGGCAAGCGGAGAAATCATAGGACAGTATATCATTGGCTTTTTCCCTCGGCGCGGCAGGATGTTGATTGCCGCGCAATGTTGTTGGATATAGTTGTTTAGGTTGTTGGATTAAAAACTCCTCATCGTTGTTTTTCGTTATCGTGATGCCTTCGGTGGTGTACTGGGTATGGACACCAAGGTGGGCGAAGATATCAGCAACGACCTTGTCGCCTTGCAAGGAGTCTTTGTATAATCTAGGCAGTGTGATCTCGCCGCCATGAAGAGCCACATACTCGTACCAAAAAGCAGCGGAACTCCAATCGCGTTCGATTTCTGAGTAAGGAGCAAGGAGCAAAGAGTCAAGATTTGTTTCCTGCGTCTGATTTGTCGTTAGTAATTTGTCTTTGTTCTTGGTTCTTTGTTCCTTATTCTTTATCATCTCGCGGGTGAGGGTGATGTAAGGAGAAGTGCTATTGGTTTGTACGTTGGCACCGATAAGTAGTAAAGCAGAAACGAACTGCGTGGATTGTGGGGTGTTGATAGTCACTATCCTATGCTTATCCAATATACATCCTTTAATACACAATGGGGGATACCCCTCCTCTCCTAGGTATTCTATTTCTGCTCCAATCTCACGCAAAGCGTCCACTAACTGACTAATAGGACGATGGTGCATGCGCTCTACGCCCTCCAAGATGGTCGTTTGCCCCTCTAGCTGCGCACAATAGGCGGTGAGGAACCGCATGGCGGTGCCGCAATTACCCACATTGATATGTGGGGTTAAAAGAGTTTTAGAAGTTTTATAAGTTCTAAGGGTTTTTAAGGCGCGGTGGAGAATCTGTACATCGTCGGGCAAATCAGCAGAGACGGTCATCAGACCGTCTCCGTATGTGGCTTGCAAAATCAATAATCGATTTGCAATGGATTTCGATATTGGCAGTTCAATATTCATGGAAGATCTCCCATTTCACTCGCTGTCAATCACTTTGTTGTAGATCGCTGCGCTGTAGTCTACAGGCGCTCTGCGCCGATCTACAGGACGTAAGTCCGATCTACCATCTACAGGACGTAAGTCCGATCTACCATCTATTAATTAATATCTGGCAAAAACGAATAATCACGGGAGTAGCGCAAGTGTTGCTCAATATATCCCTCGGTGTAATCGAGCGTAACATCCGTGATATTGCCTTCAGCATCGTAATGCGCGGTATAAACAGGGTTCACAAAACCCTTGTATGGAGCCAAGTTGAGTTTCTCATAGCGCTCCAAGATCTCCTTGTGCAAGTCTTGATCTACCTTCACGGCATATTCCTCAACCATCGCTTTAGCTGCTGGATAATCACCCTCGGAAGTGATGCGCTGAATCTCGCGGAGCAACTCGCCATACAAACGACGAATACCCTCGTAATCATTGATTTGCAAGTAATGTTTGCCGTCACGCTCAATCATCTCTACCTCGTTGTTTTTGGCGTTCTTGAACACCCAGAGAGCAATCAACTGGCGGTTACGCATGTGTGACTCCTCGATGTCTTTGCCTGGCTCGATACGCACGAGTTGGGTCATCAGACCATTCATCATTTGTTGGTAGTAGAAGCCCTTGTATGCCTCCTCATCCTCCAAGAGTCCGAGTTCAACAAGCTTAGGATCAGCCATATAATAGAGACCGAGCAAGTCGGCACGTGCCTCCTCGATGGTAGAAGCGTGCTCTTTGAGGGCATCTTTGGTAACGCCAGGCATGAGTTTGCCTGAACCATGGCCTACGCACTCGTGCAGATCAGTATGCAAGTCGCCGCAAGCACCTGCCTTCTCATACATAGCAATCACCTCGGGGCTAATCATAAACTCCTCGTTGAAGCCATTGCCTTTGGCTGCCTCGTTATAGGCATGGGTGATATTGTCGATGGTTACAGACTTAGAACCATAGTCCTTGCGAATCCAGTTGGCGTTAGGCAGGTTGATACCGATAGGGGTAGCAGGATAGCAGTCGCCTGCCAAGATGGCTGCGGTGATGACCTTTGCGCTCACGCCCTTCACTTCCTCCTTCTTGTATTTCTTGTCGGTTGGAGAGTTATCCTCGAACCATTGTGCATTGTCCGAGATAGTTTGGCAGCGGTGGGTAGCACGCATGTCTTTGAAGTTCACGAGTGACTCCCATGTACCTGTGATACCCAATGGATCAGCGTATGTCTCGGTGAAACCATTCACGTAGTCCACGCGGCTATCTAGGTCTTTCACCCATGCGATGCAGTACTCGTTGAAAGCCTTCAAATCGCCAGTCTTGTTGAACTCAATCATCTTCTCTATCACAAGGCGTTGTTGCTCGTTCTCGGCAAATGGGAGCGCTTTCTCAAGATGTTCAACCACTTTCTCTAGCGCGGCGCTATACATACCACCTACTTTATATATACGCTCAACGACTTGACCGTTCTCCTTCACGAGTTTGCTGTTCAGACCGATCCAGAGTGGTTCTGCAGAGTTGTCCTTGTGTGCCTCGTAGTATGCCTCTGCCTCAGCTTGGGTCACGCCCTCGTAGTAGTTGTTAGCAGACGCTAGCAGCAGGTCTTCGCCCTCAAGGCTCAAACTCTTTGGCATCACGGTTGGGTCGAAGATAACAGGCAGGATAGCCTCATCATAGGTCACACCTGCCTCTGCGCATGCATTCACAAACCACTCCTCAGAAAACTCTGGTTGGAACTTGTCAGATGCGTAGTGGTGGTGAATACCATTGGCAAACCATACGCGCTTCAGGTATTTCTCAAAGTTAGCGAACTCCTCGCTCTTCTTATCGCCCTTGTATTGGGTGTAGAGCGCCTCCAAAGCGCGGCGGATACGCAAGTTATAACGACCATTTTGGTCAAAGAGGATATCACGGCCGTGCAAGGCGGCTTCGGTGAGGTGATAAACGAGGGTCTTTTGTTGTAGACTCAGTGAGTCAAACTCTGGCACTTGATAGCGCAGAATCTCGAGGTCATAAAATTTGTCCACGGTGTAATCGAATGATTGTTCTTGTTTGCAGCATGCGCTGAGTGCTACTAGCGCAAGGCTGAGGATGGCTAATTTCTTCATTAGTTAAAATGTTTCACGCGCAAAAGCGCTATTTCAATGTTTCAATATTAAATTCTCTCTAATACAGTTTGTACCAGTTGTTTGATACGAGGTTTATAGTCGGTATTCGCCGCTTCTACCTTGCGTTGTGCAATCACGCAGCAGACGGTCATCGCCTTATGTCCCATCAACAGGCTCAATCCTGCAATGGCACTACCTTCCATCTCGTAGTTGGTAATGCGTTGTCCCTCGTAGCGGAAGTCGGTAATCAAATCGTTAATCTCCTTTACCGCCAAGTCGCAACGCAATACGCGCCCCTGAGGACCATAAAAACCATTGGCAGCGATGGTGCAACCACGCATCATATCTTCACCCGCAATGCGATTGACGAGTTCTGGATTTGCTGCCACCACATATGGGCGAGCCGCTTTGGCAGGGTAGTGGATAAAGTCCACCAATGCGTCCTCAAAGCCGAGGTCCGCTATCTCGTCGCGACCTTCGTAGAAAGCCAAAAGACCGTCCCAACCAATGGATTTCTCACTAACGAGGAATGTGCCCAATGGAATGTCTTCTTGCATACCACCGCAGGTACCCACACGCACAATCTCAAGGGTGCGGTGCTCGTCTTTCTCGCTGCGGCTAGCGAAATCAATATTCGCCAAGGCATCCAACTCGTTCATCACAATATCGCAGTTGTCGGTGCCGATACCTGTGGAGATGCACGATATACGTTTGCCTTGGTAACGGCCTGTGATGGTGTGGAACTCACGGCTTTGGATATCGCACTCAATGCTGCCTTCGTCGAAGAACGAAGCCACCATATCCACGCGACCTTGGTCGCCGACCAAGATCACCTTATCCGCCAAATGTTCGGGACGAATGTGAAGGTGGAATATACTACCATCCTCATTAATAATGAGTTGGCTAGCTGGGAATGTCTTTTTCATGTGTTAAAATAGCTTAAGTGGTTTCATGCGGCAAAGCCGCTTGTTTCAAGGTTTCAATTCCAATGTTGCTTTTTTATTGAGTAGATTGCGGCGCGGTTAGAGGGAGCAATGTGGGACATTGTGACCGAAAACCAAGCCGCAAGATACCAATCAAAACAACTTTCTATGCTTGACCGCCGCCGAAGGACATCGGTATAGTACTTCCTGGCGCTGGGGTGCCATTGAGCTGAATCGTTCCAAACTGCTTCTCATATTTAGCCACATTCTCTTGCAATGCGAACAGCAGTTTCTTGGTATTCTCTGGAGTCATGATAATGCGTGATTGCACGTTGGCACTCTTCTGACCTGGCATCATGCGCACAAAGTCCACTACGAACTCTGAGGATGAATGGGCTACGATGGCGAGGTTGGCATAACTGCCTTCTGCTACCTCTGGTGAGAGGTTGATGTTCAATTTTTGTTCTTCCATAGTTGTTCTAAATGTTTATACGGACCTTGGTCCTATGTTGATTCTTACCAATATAGCGGCTTGCGGCGTAAGGGATTACTGATCATTATATACAATGTCAGCAATGGCAAGAAGAGGTCATATACCAATACTCCCAATCCATAACCGCGCAAGCCTAGTCGTTTGGCTGCTATATTTATCGTCAGCAGTTGTACTAATAATCGCAACAAAAACAGTGCCAAAACCACGCCCATCACATACAGATTTCCCAATACCGCACTGCCTATCACGCTTGTGTAAAACAATCCTCGCATCACGGGCTCTATTCCTAATCGGGCTTTGCTGCCTGCTTTGTATTGAGGAGCTACGGACAAATGACGACGTTTTTGGCGGAGCCAATTCCCCCATGTCGTTTCCGGAACGGACCACACTAGACTATCTGGACTGCATACCACGCGGGTGTTCTTTTTCGTGGCTATACGATTGACAAATAGGTCATCATCACCGGCGCGATTGCCCAATAACCCTTTGAAACCACCTACGGCGAAGAATGTACTACGCCTATACGCCATATTGCGTCCTACCCCCATGTAGGGAACTCCGGCACGCGCCATACCCATGTATTGCAATCCGTTAAACAAGGTGTCATAACCTATCACATGGTTCAGCAGACCCTTCTTCTCAAAATATGGACTGAAACCCAATACCAATTCGGTCTCCTCTTCGGCAAAACCACTTACCATCTCGCGAATCCAATATTTCGACATCGGGCGACAGTCGGCATCAGTCAGCAGCAGATACTCATAATGAGCCGCTTTCACTCCTATCGTCAGCGCCAACTTCTTGCTACTCAACACACGAGCACCACAGGGCACAAAAGTATGATAAAAATTCGAATACTGTCGCGCACAACGCTCCAACAGAATTTTTGTCTCATCTTCCGAACTATCATCCACCACGATCACCTCGTAGCATGGATAGTCTTGGGACAATAGCAGGGGGAGATAGTCCTTCAGGTTGCATTGCTCATTGCGGGCACACACCACGACGCTCACTGCCGGCAGATCCTTGTCTGGCACCGCTGCAGAACGCTTGGTGAGCTCTCCGCCACGACGAATATATCGCAAGTAGAAATATATCTGGTATGCAAACGAAACCAACGCCACTGATAGTACAATGACCATCAATGGCGAGTCTAATATACCCAAGAATACTTCTCGTAAGTCCACTGCCTTATTTCTTCAAGATGTGTTTCAGTTTCTTGCTATTGACATTCTTGATTGCCTCTTTGGCCATCTGTGCTACCACTTTCGCACCTTCGGCATTTAGCAGATATTCACTTCCTTTCACCTGCTCTTTGTCAATGCTAACGTAGTATTGTGCGGCCTCTTCTTCGCTCATGCTTGCCAACCATGTACGTGTCGCCTGCTCTAGATCGAGTAGGGCAACATGGTTATAGGATGCTATGCGACGCACTGCCTCGGCATAACCGCCCAAGCGATCAACCAACTCGCCGTCCTTGTAATAGGGCTGTGCCAGCGGAGTGCACAATACGATATTCACCTTGTTGCGACGTGCTAACGTGATCAACTCATCCATGCGATGAACAAACGCGTCCAACGAACTGTGTTGCTCTGGAGAATACTCCCGCAAATCGTTCGTGCCAAACTGTACAAACAATATCGTGCGAGCAGGTACTCGCTCTATGCGAATAGCGGCATTGTCATTCATGAATACATGCAGACTGTTGCCTACAAATGATTCATTCAGCACCACCCCTCGCTTGGGAGCAAACTCTTCGGACAAGTATTGTACCCATCCTTTGGCCTCTACCGAATCACTATACTCGGTCATTGCACCATCACCTACCATCCATAGGGTACGAGGACGAGCAACCGCTGATACCGAAAGCAATACCACTGCGGATAGCAAAAGAAAATACTTTTTCATATAGGAATGTTTTTTAGTTGTTATACAAACATTTTTATGTGCGAATCTGTTAATTACCGCGCAAAATTACAACTTTTTTTTCATATATGCAATTTTTTTTGTAATTTTGCACCCACATTTTGTAAATTACATGAATACAATAGGTAGAAATTTTGTTTTCACATCCTTCGGAGAGTCACACGGTCGAGCTATCGGTGGGGTGCTAGATGGTGTACCCGCGGGCATACGAATCAATATGGATATGATTCGAGAGGCGTTGGACAAACGTGCTGGAAGAACCTATCCTCAACCCCTCCCCGAAGCGAAGGGAGTTTCGCCGCGGGCCCAACGTGAGACTGATGAGGTCGAATGGCTCAGCGGTGTCATGGATGGCATCACACTCGGCACACCCATCGCATTCATCATCCGCAACGCAGATGCTCGTCCAGAGGATTACGAATGGCTCAAGCATAACTTCCGTCCTGGACATGCCGATCGCACCTACCTAGAGAAATATGGTATTCGTGACCACCGCGGCGGCGGTAGGGCTTCTGCTCGTGAGACGGCTGCACGAGTGGTGACAGGCGCTGTAGCACAACAATTGCTGACCGAAAAAGGCATTCAAATTTCTGCCAAACTTGTTCAAGTTGGCACCGAAACCAATCCGGATAATTTTGCGCGCTATATCTCTGATATTCAAAAAGATGGCGATAGCATTGGGGGGATTGTAGAATGTACTGTTTTGGGACTACCCATCGGGCTAGGCGAACCTATCTTCGACAAGCTCCAAAGCCACTTGGCATTCGCCATGATGAGCATCAATGGCTGCAAAGGCTTTGAGTATGGTTCGGGTTTTTCGTCCATAGCGCTTAAGGGAAGCGAAATGTATCTGTCTGCCGATTCCCAACTCATTTCTGGCGGAATTGCTGGTGGTATTTCGGATGGCAATCCTATTGTCTTCCGTTGTGTATTCAAACCTACGGCTTCCAGTCGCAAAACGCTAGAATCGTTATGTTCAGAGGTTCAAAAGTTGAGAGGTTCAGAAGTGGATAATTCAAAATTCTTAATTCAAAATTCAAAAGTACCTCTCGGTCGTCATGATGCTTGTATCGCCGTGCGTGCCGTGGCTGTTGTAGAGGCGATGGCAGCGTTGGTGGTCGAGGATTTTTTAAGCAAATAACAAGACATTTGTAAAATTAATAAGCCTTGTGCTACTCGCACAAGGCTTATCTTTTATTTGAAGTAGATTGGTAATGAACTATTTACAAGCTTCAGATGCGTTGATAATTTGTTCTACAAAGTCCGCTCTCAAGTTGTAATCATAGCAACTATGCTCGTATTTAACAGGAGATGAACTGCTACTACTATAACCTAAATGATGCATATAACCATCCACATCCGACAAGAACATTTGATACTGCTCTGGTACGGTGTATATGGTATCCAATATACCTATTTTAATGACCGGATCACATAAATTAAATGTCCAATTCATACCCGTACAACCGACAAATTTTCCGTCTTCAACTTCAACATGACACAAGTAGGTTCTTTGCAAAGGAACTAAATGTACAGAATCTCTATCGTTGTAGAGGGTAATTGGTACATTCAAATGACTAGTAATAAACGCTACTGATTCTGGTTCACGAACACACGATGTGCAACTTACTACGATTGCTAACATGAGCAATGAAAAATGAATTTTCTTCATAACTTAATGATTTTAATTTTGTTGTTTGTTTGCAAAAGTAGTAAGTTTATCTCATAGGCAATGTGTGTTTTTAATGAATTCGACGGCAAAGGTAGTTATTTTCTATGGTTTATGCAAATAAATATTGGAATTTGTTTAATTTTTTTCTTGTACTTTAGAGATTGCGTTGAAGACGCTGTTGTCTTCGATGCTTACAACGATGGGCATTTTGCTTTTGCGGGTGATGATGCAAACTTCTTTAGGGTCGGTAATCAAAGACAAGTGTTTGCCGCATTCTTTGCAAGTAAACAATCCTAGATTACCGAAGAAGCCACCTGCTCCTGCAATACGGCTAGACTGAATGCCGTGAGGATAGTGCTCAATCTTCACGATTTCATCGGCAGGAATATTAATTTTCCATGCGAGAAGGTGAATGTTGATTGCCTCCTGTTTTACCGTTAGTTTACGTGGGATGAGCACCATACAACTGAGTAGGGCAATGGCAACAATCACGAATGTGACCAATAGCATCACTTGCTTGGTTGTGTACCATTGATAAGCCATATAACCCATTGTGACAAGGATGATGATACTGGCAATAATGGTCACAGACTTGATGGCTGGACTTAGTGGAAGAAAAACTGTGGTTTGCATAATAATGTGGTTTTTAGTTAAAAAGTTGTCGCAAAGGTAGTGATCTATTTTGAAATGTGCAAGAAAATAGTAATCGAAATTACTGTTTTTCGTCGCAAATAACAAATTCAATTACGTTTATTTGCGTTATAACTTTATTCGTATAGTAATATAATCTCTGAAACAGATGGAATGCGCTCTTGTTTCGGAATAAGAATACGAAATTGTTGTACTGGTCTTTCCCAAGAATCACGTTCATAAGTCCAATATGGCATTTGTGAAAAACGGCTCTTTATGTTGACTTTTTCTGCTGCTCGTACCAGTCCTTCCCATGTGAAATTAAGAGGAATATCTGTTTTGGTAGTAGTAGGTTGCGTGATAGATTCACCTTTCTTATCTTGCATTGTATTTCCGTAAACTAAATGCCAATCTTCATGGTCAAAGTACATGATTTGCATTTGCTCTATACGCCCGTATGACATCCATGAAAGCGAATCACAACAGTTACCATTCATAATGGCCAATCCTGTGACATATTTAGGTTCGTTGAGCAAGATATCTATAACATAATCTCCACTATCACTAGGGATTAACTCTACATATGTGCAGCCTGATAAATCTTTTAGTGCTTCATAATGATTGATGTCATTTTCGTGCAGTTGAATACTGTATTTATCCGCAGGTAATCTATGATCACGAATAGCTATTACATCCAAACTATCGGGTCGTTCATGAGAATATTCCAAACGGAGAGGTCGGGCTGTCGCATAATCAAAATCAGTATATTGTTTCTGATACTTGCCTACGAATAGTGGAGCAGATTTGTCCTTAGATTCAAGACTCCACACCTCTAAGGTAGAATCGGCAATAATGTTTAGATTGAGTTCCTTTACCTTGCTATTTCCCCAAGCCGCAGCAGGGGAATAGTCGTATATAAAGCGGTTACCCGCATACTCCGAATCTTCTTGACCTTTCCATTCACTAAACGACTTTTTAAACTCCATCATATGCCCATATAAACTCACGACATGAGTATGTCGTAATGTGTATTCTACATGCAAAGTAACCGTCTCATGTTCATAGATAGAAAACGAAGTATAATACCAACGGCGGTGCAATGATTCTTCTAATAGGAGTGTGTCGGTGTACTCTCCATCCCACTCATATTCTGATAAGATGCTTTGATGCCAATCTAAGTCTTCTCTATTATCATTAAATATCGAATCTTGTATTTTTTGCCAATCTGGATAGCCATGTTCCTTATGCCAATCACCGCTTGTATATGCAGAACGGAGTAGCGTATCGCCACTCATTGTCGCTGGAAGTTGTTTGTTATTGAGGCTGAACGAGAAGTCCGTGACATAATCATCCGACCAACCTTTTTGATAGATTGATTCGGAATAATAATCGCCTACCCAATGTGCAGCCCCATCACCTTCCCAATCTACAGGGAAACCATAATGTATATTCCTAAATTGCGTATTAGATGTATTATGCAAAACATAATCCACTTTGATGCGAGCACAACCATCCATCAGTTCAATATTCAAGTCTTCTCGTTCAATCTGAATCTCTGGAATAGCGCGAGGTACGGGCGATTTGCTGAGTGTCAAAGCACAATATTCTACAACGGGGTCGCCATTAGCCTTTCCTATGATAGGCAATAAGCATAAAACTAAGAGACTAAAAATTCGTTTCATAACAACAAGGATATAAGACGTTGCAAAGGTATAAATTATTTTTGATATACACAAACAAAAAGTGACAAAAAAAGCCGAGCGGGAGTCCGCTCGGCTTTCGTGGCTATTCTAGTTGGTCTAGTTATACTGGTTACACTAGTCGCACTAGATTCTAGTAGATTAGAGTTGTGGGCCAGCTGCAACGAGTGCCTTACCTGCCTCGTTGGTGGTGTACTTAGCGAAGTTCTTGATGAAACGACCAGCCAAGTCCTTAGCTTTCTCTTCCCATTGAGCTGCGTCAGCATAAGTGTCGCGTGGGTCGAGGATAGCTGGATCAACACCTGCCAATGCAGTTGGAACCTCGAAATCGAAGAATGGGATCTTCTTGGTTGGAGCCTCGAGGATGTCACCACCGAGGATAGCGTCGATGATACCACGTGTATCGCGGATAGAGATACGCTTGCCAGTACCGTTCCAGCCAGTGTTAACGAGGTAAGCCTTAGCGCCAGATTTCTCCATGCGTTTTACGAGCTCCTCAGCATATTTAGTTGGGTGCAACTCCAAGAATGCTTGGCCGAAGCAAGCAGAGAAAGTAGGAGTAGGCTCAGTGATACCACGCTCAGTACCAGCGAGTTTTGCAGTAAAGCCGCTGAGGAAGTAGTATTTGGTTTGCTCTGGAGTCAAGATAGATACTGGAGGCAATACACCGAATGCATCAGCAGAGAGGAAGATAACGTTCTTAGCAGCAGGACCAGCAGAGATAGGACGAACGATCTTCTCGATGTGATCGATTGGGTAGCTTACGCGAGTGTTCTCAGTAACGCTCTTGTCGGTGAAGTCGATCTTGCCGTTCTCATCCACAGTAACGTTCTCGAGAAGAGCGTTGCGCTTGATAGCAGCGTAGATGTCTGGCTCAGACTCTTTGTCGAGGTTGATAACCTTAGCGTAGCAACCGCCCTCGAAGTTGAACACACCATTGTCATCCCATCCGTGCTCGTCGTCACCAATGAGGAGACGCTTAGGATCGGTAGAAAGGGTAGTCTTACCTGTACCAGAAAGACCGAAGAATACTGCGGTGTTCTCACCGTTCATATCGGTGTTAGCAGAGCAGTGCATAGAAGCGATACCTTGGAGTGGGAGGAAGTAGTTCATCATAGAGAACATACCTTTCTTCATCTCACCACCGTACCAGGTGTTGAGGATCACTTGCTCGCGGCTGGTAGTGTTGAAAGCAACGCAAGTCTCAGAGTTCAAACCAAGCTCTTTGTAGTTCTCTACTTTAGCCTTAGAAGCGTTGTAGATCACGAAGTTAGGCTCAAATACCTCCAACTCCTCAGCGGTTGGCTTGATGAACATGTTGGTAACGAAGTGTGCTTGCCATGCTACCTCAACGATGAAGCGAACAGCAATACGAGTATCAGGGTTAGTACCGCAGAAAGCGTCTACTACGAAGAGGCGTTTGTTAGAGAGCTCTTTGATAGCGAGATCCTTAACTACAGC
>JAZKYJ010000008.1:0-45229 GCA_045612045.1 Paludibacteraceae bacterium
GCTTCATCTAATTGCATAAAGTTGTCTAAAACATTTTTATACCAATCAAAAGCCTCTTCGTAAGAATCAACTTTGAACCTTTTAACCAAAGCATACGTCTCCTCATGTGTAAAGAAATTCTTGAACTCAGATTTAATATATTGAGAAATCAAAGATTCAATTCCACATCCCATTCCAGGCCCATAATGAGGCAGAATACATAATATTCCCAATAATTCATTGTTCGACAATAGCATATGAAGTTCGCAATTATAGCCATCTATTATCGCTTCAGATTTTGCAAACTGATGGTCTTGCAAAATACTTATACATGGCGCTAATTTTTCCAACGACTGCCGATTATCATTCCAATAACTTAGTGCTTCTAATCTTTTTCTTTCTGCTGCTATCTCTTCTGGAGTTAAAATCATATCTATGACCCATAACTGCGATAGCATTTTTGCAATGCGGGGCTCGCAGTGTGTAAACTCGCAGAACTTCTTAAAATCCGTACGCTCGTTATCGCTGGAAATTAGGTCTGTCATTTTACTTCGGATCTTAATGTCCGACATAAATAATTCTTTAAGACGCAACAACTCAAGTTGGTCATTGATAGATTGTTTGTTCATAAGTAATAATTTATTCGTTATTCTTTATATATAAAAGTAATGCAGCGCGATTCTTTTCGAATCACGCTGCAAAATTACTGCTTTACTCTTTCACAAAGTGGAAGGGTGTGTTGTTTCTTATGAAATTCTCTCTGCTTGAAGATAAACTGTAGATATCAAATCTGCTTTTAATAAATTAACGATGTTTAATGAAATCAGGATGTTCTATTATAAACTTGTGATATGCGGTTACTAATCCTTCAAAAAAATCTTTTTGTTTGACACCTCTATAACTTAAATGCCAGGCATTAATAGCCACTTTCTTTGTTTTGTCATCATAGTATATCCACTCATTAATTTTTGTGAAATTATAAATTTCTTTAATTAAGAAATTTAGAATAATATTTCCAGTATCCTCGATAGATTCTGAATAACCACAACATATTAGTACATCAGCATCGAGCGCAGTTATTTGCTCAATAAGAAACTCCTTATCACGTTCTATGTATGTCTTTAATTTATTATTATCTATCGAACTTCCTCCCGCCTGTTTCTTAACATTAATACGTGCAAGTGGTGCGCTATCATAAGTCTGTATCGCTTGTTCATTAGTGAAATCTTCATAATCACATAATGTATCCTCACTATGGATGATACCATATAGGATATACATTAAGTTGCGATAGAATAGATACCGGATATTACTAGAATCCTCGTTGCTTCTTCCTGTTTCGCTACGCACGTCCCATGCATCTTTAGTACCAGCATTTTGATCTTTAGTCAAAAACAAATAACGAATAGGAGCGTTTTCCCATAATTCATTCTCTTTTTCAGGATTAGACCAGCGTTCATTTTCGTCTGCGAGATACTGATCTATTTCACCACGAAACATGATTCCATCTGAGGCAAAATTTGGTTTTTGCTTGTTCATGGTCTTCTCAACTTTTTCGTTGTGCTCTTTCCATTTTTGTAGGATTGAGTTATTTTTTTCTACAAAATTCATCACAATAACTATTTATTTGTTATACATTATATTTGTTATTTTGGCATCCTTTGCAAACTCCTCCCGCAGCCATTTGGGCTCATGCACCTCTACATCCGAACCGTATTTGTACAATTCTTGACAGAACTCCTCAGATGGATATAGATAAAAACTAAAAGCAGGGTACCCATTGATAGGTTCTGTCTCCTTCTGCGATGGATGTAATGGAAGTGTGCGTAAGTATTTTGCTTGACCTTCATCCATAGAAATAATTATTCTCTCTGGTTGGCTCTCAAGAACAGTCACACCATAGGCGTTTTTAAAATAAAGCTCTGCATCAAAATCATTCGGTAGTTCATATTTCTGCTTGGTGAGTTCTACTTCATGCATACGATCCAACGCATAAACGAGCGTTTTATCCTTAACTGGCGAATAAGCCAATAGATACCATCGTTGCTTAAACATTTTCAGGCAATATGGCTCTACGACAAAAGTAGAAGGGTGCGTTTTGTCAAAACCTTGATAAGTCATTTGGATAGCATGCTTGTCACGCAAAGCCTCAATGATAGGTGCGAGAAATTGCTCTCCTGCAGGAACTGGTTCAAAGAGAATTTGTCGGTTCAATTCTTTGCAATCCTTGAGCAAACTATTTATCGATATAAGGTTTAGCATGCGCGTACGCATGTTAGCGCCACGCAAGTCAGCAGCCTCCTCTATATAGTACTCATTATTGAAGTTGCACTTGATTTGTATATCGAAAAGCAATTCAATAGTGTTTTTCCAACGATGGAAATTACTTTCTGGAATATAATCCTGTTTGTAATCATTGACCGACGAGTGCGCCCACTTTTCATTTATCATTTCACGCGATATAGGACCGCGTGCGATAGTGTTTATAAGCCAGATGTAGCATTTAAATAGATATGCAGTTGATGATTTTTTCATGTGCAGTATAATTTTTCACGGTGCAAAGGTACTATACGACACTTCCATAAAATGAAAGTCGTCGCAAAATTACTGTTTATTTTTGACATGCGCAAGAAAATCGCTTTCTTATGCGTTTTTTTGTTTAGCGAACGGACAAAGTGCCTACCATTTTAGGAGTTAGAGATGGGGAATCTTAATATTCACAAACTACTCGTCTGCCATTTTGTCAGTCTAAGGGCTTTGGTATGGGATTTGTCTATCACCTAGTGACGACCTTAAAGTCTTTAACGACCTTAAGGACCTTAATGACTAAAAAACAACAACTATGAATACAATGAACAACAAAACCGAAAACCTACAGAAGTTCGCTATTAACCTTTGCGAACGTGCCCAACAAGGCAAACTGGACCCTGTGATTGGTCGTGACGACGAGATTCGTCGCGTGCTACAAATCCTCTCACGTCGTACCAAAAACAACCCTATCCTCATCGGTGAGCCTGGTGTGGGTAAGACCGCTATTGTGGAGGGTTTGGCGCATCGTATTATTCGTGGCGATGTGCCTGAGAACCTCAAAAAGAAACAAATCTACTCCCTCGATATGGGTGCGCTGATTGCTGGTGCGAAGTACCAAGGCGAGTTCGAGGAGCGCCTCAAGGGGGTTATTACGGAGGTGACAAGCGCTGCGGGCGAGATTATCCTATTTATAGATGAGATACACACGCTCGTGGGTGCGGGCAAGACCTCTGGCGCCATGGATGCAGCTAATATCCTCAAACCTGCTTTGGCACGAGGGGAGTTGCGTGCTGTGGGTGCGACTACTTTGGACGAGTATCAGAAGTACTTTGAAACCGACAAAGCCCTCGAGCGCCGTTTCCAAATGGTAATGGTGGATGAACCCGATGAGGCGGCTACTATCTCTATCCTGCGTGGATTGAAAGAGCGCTACGAGACCCACCACAAAGTGCGTATCAAAGACGATGCGTTGATTGCTGCGGTGACGCTATCAACTCGCTATATATCAGATCGTTTTCTGCCTGATAAAGCCATTGACTTGGTGGACGAGGCAGCGGCAAAACTGCGCCTAGAGGTGGACTCTAAGCCCGAAGAATTGGACAACCTCAATCGCCAGATCATGCAATTGCAGATTGAGCGCGAGGCCATCAAGAAAGAGCATGACAAAGCCAAACTTGCTACCATCGAGGAGCAGTTGAGTCAGCTGCAAGCCGAAGCGAAGGAAATGAATGCTCGTTGGGAGCAGGAGAAAGGCTATGTGGCTACTATTCAAAACGAGAAAGCACGCATCGAACAGATGAAACACGAAGCAGAGGTTGCAGAACGAGAAGGCAACTACGGCAAAGTGGCAGAACTCCGCTACGGCAAGATACAACAGGCAGAGGACAATATCAAAGCGGCGCAAGAAGCTTTGCATGCAATGCAAGGTGAGAGCCTCATCAAAGAAGAAGTGGACGAGGATGATATTGCCGAGATTGTGGCTCGTTGGACGGGTATCCCTGTGACGAAAATGATGCAGTCCGAACGAGATAAACTCTTGCATCTAGAGGAGGAACTGCACAAGCGTGTTGTGGGGCAAGATGAGGCTATTCAGGCAGTTAGTGATGCTATTCGTCGTTCTCGTGCGGGTTTGCAAGACCCTAAACGTCCTATCGGTTCGTTTATATTCTTAGGAACAACGGGCGTAGGTAAAACGGAGTTGGCGAAAGCCTTGGCGGAGTATCTATTCGATGACGAGAATATGATGACGCGCATTGATATGTCAGAGTATCAGGAGAAGTTCGCTGCCACTCGATTGATTGGTGCGCCTCCAGGATATGTAGGTTATGATGAGGGAGGACAATTGACCGAAGCCATCCGTCGCAAGCCTTATAGCGTGGTGCTGTTTGATGAGATTGAGAAGGCACACCCAGATGTGTTTAATGTGCTGTTGCAAGTGCTGGATGATGGTCGCTTGACGGATAACAAAGGACGCACGGTGAACTTCAAGAACACCCTGATCATCTTCACTTCGAACTTAGGCAGCCAACTCATCCGTGAGAATGAGGAGCAAGGGATAGCCCACGAGAAGACTAGTCAGCAGGTGATGGAACTGTTGAAGCAGACGATTCGCCCTGAGTTTCTCAACCGTATCGATGAGACAATTATGTTTACGCCGCTCAATGAGCGTCAGATTCGCGATATTGTGGGCTTGCAGATCGATGCCGTGCATAAGATGCTGATGCAAAGTGGTGTGGATTTGCGTATTACCGATGATGCGATCGACTATATCGCTCGTGAGGGCTATGATCCGCAGTTCGGTGCTCGCCCTGTGAAGCGTGCGTTGCAGCGATTAGTGCTCAACGAACTCAGCAAGGCCATTATCGCTGGTAAAGTGGATCAATCTAAACCGGTTATCGTCACTCTCAAAAATGGTAAACTACAGTTCCAAAACTAGTTCACTACTTAATCTATATAACCTAAATGTATATTGCTGCTCGCCCTACCATAAGAAAGTGGTAAGGCGAGTTTTTTTCTAAAACAAAATGCACCTCTATATGGTTTCGCATAACAGAAATTTGTCTAAAAAAGTATGACTATTCAATTCCAATTCAGAATTAAGTAATAACTTTTTTTAGTGTAATCAATTCCCTTATACATTTAAGATGATTCCTAGCCCATTTATAGGTAATCCTGCAACATTTTATTACGTCCCATGCGCCGACAGTTCCTAAAAAATATGTTTTGCAACATACAAACATACTTTTTTTTGGTGTATTCGATTTTTTTTCGTAATTTTGCAAATCCGTATGGTATATGCAAATTTGCTTTACCACATTAATCGTGTATCAAGGCAAAATCTACATCCTCTATTATTATAAAGAAATAACATATGATTTACAAGGTAGATTAATAAATAATTAACATACAACTTTTTTATTAGAATTACAACATGAAAAAAACAATCCTTACCATCGCTGCATGTATCGCATGCATGCTCGCGAGCGCACAGGTGCTAGAAATTGCATCTATGCAACAGATTGCCATTCCCAACCAATCGGAGGGTAAAGTTGTAGGAATTAGCCCTCAAGGCGACTATCTACTCCTTTCCGATCTAAACAACAAGGGGTTGGTTCGTTATGATCTAGCAAGAGAAACTACAACCACCATCACCGAAGCTGAAGGGGCTGGTTGGGACGTAAAGATTAGCCAAGACGGCAACAAAATCACCTATCGTCAACGCCACGACAACAACCCACTAATCCGCTACGACATCATGCAATACAACATTGCTGATGACAAAGCAGTGGTACGTGCACAGGCACAACGAGGTACTGCACAAATCGTAACGGCAGACGCTAACACCACTATTGCTGTCAACGAGAATCTTCACATGGTACTAAACCACAATGGCAAAAGCATTATCCTCACTCCCAATGGTAACGATCAAGCTTACAACTGGCCTAGCATCTCGCCAGATGGTAGCAAGATCTTGTACTATGTTTCTGGTAAAGGTTGCTTCGTATGCGATATCAACGGCAATAACGTGCGCAAAATCACCAATCACTGCCGCGCTGCACAATGGTACAACAACAACACCATCGTAGGTATGGCTGACGAAGATGACGGCACCGTATTGACCGCTTCTGCTATCGTTGTTTACACTTTGGACGGCAAAAGCCAGATCCTAATAGGCAAAAACACAATGGCTATCTATCCATTCGCAACTGAAGGTAAGATTGCATTCTCTACCGCAGCTGGCGAGATGTATGTGTTGAATGTGAAATAGTTGAAAGTTTAAAGTTTAAAATTTAAAGGCAAGGATTATGAAAAAACTAGTTTTATCCCTCTTTGCATTGTGCTGCTTCGCAATGTCTGCTAGCGCACTCAAAGTATATATCAACCCTGGTCATGGTAGCTGGGGAGCTAACTGCCGCCCAATGGCAACCATTAACTACGCAGCAGGTGATACCCTAGGATTCTTCGAGTCTAACACCAACTTGTGGAAATCATTTATGCTCGAGAGCAAACTCTTAGGCGCAGGTTACAGTGTAAAAATGTCACGCCGTGCTTCTGGCGGTAGCGGTACCAACGAGTTCAACAAAGCACTCTCTACCATCTGTACAGAGGCAGAGAACTACGGTGCGGACTACTATATCTCTATTCACTCTAACGCTGGTCCTGAAGGCGAGTTGGGTGGTGCCAATGGTAAGTTTGCTAACTACCCAGTTATCCTTTGGCGTGGCTACACCAGCAAGCCAGGTGTAACCAATAGTGACAAAATGGCTAAAGCGTGTGTGACTCGTTTGTACGAAGCATTCTGGTCCAATCCAGGCAAGCCTAACGGCGGTGGTGGTCCAGAGCCAACGACCTACTATTCACCTAGCAATCCACGTATCCTAGGTGACTTGGACTTCTACAACACAACTTCTACCTACGGTTACTTGGGCGCATTGAAGCACAACATCCCTGGTTACTTGTCAGAGGGTTACTTCCACACGTACAGCCCTGCTCGTCACCGCGCATTGAACCCAGAATGGTGCCGTCAAGAGGGCGTCCGCTATTTCCGTGGTATCCAAGATTACTACGGCAAAGCAGGCGAGAAAGTAGGTTATATCATGGGTTATGTTCGCTCTAAGACTGAGAAATACAGCCACAAGTACTATATCCCTTACACTGGTTCTAACGACGAGTATTTGCCACTCAATGGCGCTAAAATCGTATTGCGCAACGAAGCAAAAGAGGTAATTAAGACCGACTGCTACAACTACGTAAAACGTAAACTCTCTAACCAAGACTACTACACCACTGACCACAACTACAACGGTGTGTTCGTATTTGAAAACTTGGCACCAGGTAAATATACCCTCTACGTACACAAAGCAGGTTACAAAGATTTGGTACAAGAGGTGACCGTAACCGCAGATAAGACTATCTATCCACAAATCTTCATGGAGAAGGGTAGCCCAAGTACCGATCCATACGTTGGTCCAGAAGACCCAGATATCACATGGGAGTTGAATGGCGGTAGCGTGCCTGGTGGTACAGTTCCTACCAACGAAGAGCTTTGGAACACCTTCAAGCCATACTTCAACACTTACTACGGAACAAGCCGTTCTGACCAACCTATCACCGCTGTTTCTACCTTCATGACCAAAGCTTGCGAGATCATGACCGACGCAAAATCAGAGTATAAGTGGTTGGGTGACTATATCATCGAAGTATCTGCAGCTCAAGGTTATACCTTGACCAACGATCCAAACGCAGAAGGTATGGAAGCACTCTGGCGCTGGAGTTTGCACAGTTTCTTCAACTGCGAGAAACGTACCTCTTGGCCTAACACTGCTGATTTTGCTACCGCAGGTAAACCTGAAGCATGGGGACAAGCTTATCAGATTGCTACTGGTTCAAGCGCAAGCTTGCCATACTCAGTTAAAGAGACATATAAATTGCCTACACCAGTGAAGGATGGTTATGTATTCGTAGGTTGGTACGACAACCCAGAGGGAACAGGTACCGCACTCACCTCTATCCCAGCTGGTTGGAAGGGTACACTCTACGCTATCTGGCGTGAGGCAGACCCTGCCGATGTAACATGGGTATTGAATGGCGGTAACGTAGGTACTACCAAGTTGCCTGAGGAGATCACAGGTGCTCCATACACCATCCCTACTCCAACTCGCACAGGTTATGTCTTCCTCGGATGGTATGACAATCCTAACTTTACCGGCGAGGCATTGACCGTATTGCCTGTAGGATGGAAGGGAACCGTATATGCTAAATGGCGTGAGGCTAAGGTGACATGGGTACTCAATGGCGGTAAGGTAGTCAAAGAGATGACCGGCGCAGACGCAGTACAAGTGCCTACTCAAGAAGAGTTGTGGGCAAGCTACAAAGAGGCTGCAGGTATCACCTCACTTGGAACATTGGAGGAGATTGCATCTAAGGGTGCAGGCCAACCTCACAACAGCGCAGACACTCCTTGCGGTTGCCGTGTAATCTGCGGTAAATTGACATCTGCAGGCGTACAAGCAGCCTTTGGTAAAGCTGAATGGAAATGGCTCCAAACTTATATCATGAGCGTACAAACCAGCTTGACAGACGACTTGACTGCTGCTGCATGGCGCTACGCTATCGCTGCCTTCTTCTTGCAATCTATCCACGATTCATGGCCAGTATCTGAGAACTTCAGCGAAGCTGGTAAGCCAGAGAAATGGGGTCCTGCATACCAACAAGCTAATGCAGGTAGTTCTACCGGTACTACCATCGTAGAGGTAGAGTTGCCTAGCAAGATTGAGGGCGAGGCTTACACCATCCCAACTCCTGTGAAGGACGGTGATGTATTCGTAGGTTGGTATGACAATGCGAATGGCGCAGGCGAGGCATTGACCGTATTGCCTGTAGGATACGACGGTACTGTTTACGCTATCTGGGAATCTACCCCAACTAGCGTAGAGAATGTTCGCCCTATATTGGACACCAATGCACCTATGTACGATGTATTGGGTCGCCAAGTGGACAAGACCTACCGTGGTATTATTATCCAAAATGGTAATAAATATTTGCTCCGTTAATATAGGACGCTGACGCTATAGGTTATAGGCGATGAAAAGGGAAATCGCTCTCCAAAGAGAATGGGGAGCGATTTTTTGGTACTAGAGACTCTAGGAGTACTAGGAGTACTATCTTTTTTTGAAAATTATTACTCGCTACACTTGCGTATGTGCGTATTTTTTTGTACCTTTGTGCGCTAAATTTGTTTGTTAAACAAAATACAGAAAATTATGAAGAAAATTTACATGCTCATCATAAGCGCCTTGTGCGTGCTTTGCACCACGCTAGAGGCTCGTACTCCACAAGAGGCGGCGCAGATTGCTAGCCAGTTTATCACCCAAGCAAACGCAACTCCTACACTGCGTCTGCAAAAAGCAGCCGCAGCTACCAGCGTGACTGTACCCGTAGAATTGGCGTTCACACAATACCAAATAGACAACACCACTCCCGCTGTGTTTGTATTCAATAGCACCGACGAGGGATTTGTACTCGTCAGCGCAGAAGATAACGCACGCGCCGTACTAGGCTACTCTGACGAAGGGACCTTTGACGCAAACAATATACCAGAAAACATGCAATTCTGGCTAAAGATGTATGCGGATGAGATGCGGTCAGCGACCGAGGCGAAAGGCAAGGTGAATAGGCGAGAGGTGAAAGGCGAAAGGCGAGAGGCGGAGGAAGAAGCCTACCCAACTATTGCTCCGCTACTTGGCGAGACCATATGGGGACAAGGCGAACCATTCAACAACATGTGTCCTCAAATCAATGGCGAGCGCACCGTTACCGGTTGCGTAGCGACAGCGATGAGCCAAATCATGTATGCACACAAATACCCAACCAAGGGTACGGGTAGTCATTCCTATACCACCGAAAGCATGAAACTGAAAGTAAGTGCTGACTTTGATAACACAACCTACGATTGGGCAAACATGATACCCAATTACAAAGGTTCATACACCACTACCCAAGCCAATGCCGTAGCCACACTGATGTTTCACGCAGGTGTGGCCGCCGATATGGACTACACCGTGAACGGCAGTGGAGCTGTATCCTCCATCGCTATGGTGGGATTGACTAACTACTTTGGTTATGACAAATCTATCAACGTGCTCCCTAAAGATTTCTTGAAAGAAGAGGATATTCTACAAGAGGTTGCCTCCGATCTACGAGCGGGTCGCCCAGTATATGTTAGTGGATCTACCGTCAACCAAGAAGGACACGCCTTTGTATGCGACGGCATGCAGAGCGACGGATTTCTACATATCAATTGGGGTTGGAATGGTATGGCGAATGGATATTTTGCCCTATCCGCTCTCGCCCCTGAGGTACAAGGAACAGGTGGTAGCGCTAGCAACCTAGCGTTTACCGAAGGAGTATGCATCTATTCCAACATTAAGCCTAGTGCAGGTGGCGAGGCAATGCCATTGGTGACGGTAGATAAATTGACTCGCACATCGGGTGATGCCATTAGCAAAAGGACAGCAGTAGGGTTTAGTTTAGAGCGTTTCACCAGTACAGGTATTGCTACCGCAGCTGGTATGATAGCCTACTTTATCTACAACAAAGCAGGCGAAATAGTGAGCAAAGAGGAAATAGGTACTTTCGAATTAGCTCCTGGTTATTACTACACCAGTGCTATCACTCTAACACAATATCTGCCTAGCACTTTAGCACAAGGCGATTATGAGTTGGAAATTCGCTATATAGACGATAACGACAAAGACCACCCTATCCTAGTCAAAGGGTTAGGAGAGGTGCGCGTGCCATTCACGGTGAATAGCAATCAGTTTGTGTTTGGCGCAATAGCGGAACCTGAGAAAGAAATGCGCCCATTCACCAATGCTGACTTCGCTCTTATAGAGGGCAGTAAAACATGGTCGGTAGATTTGTTCTCTAGCCAATTCTGGTCAGACACCCCATCTGAGACCGACGTACTTATCCGTTGCAACCTTCACAGCGGTAGCAACACGGCCGTGGCAGGTACCTACACCCTGGAAGCAGGTACGATTGATGCGGATGTATTGTATGCTGAAGGATACAAACAAGCATGCTACCAATACACACCAACCGCTTTACACCTGACTATCCTACCAGCCGAAGGAGAGAAGGTGACCATCCAATACTATATGGAGGTGAATGGCGAAGTGAAGCAAGGTTCGTACACCACCACACCCGATTGGTACACCACCACCGATGGTTCATACTACCAATACAATACCAATTATACATTTGATTTGGCCACCACATTGCCTGCATCCAAAGCACTACAAATCACTAAGGCATTGGGGCATAACAACACCACAGAGATGTCGTATTTCGTAGAAGGCATCATCTCCAATATGCGCAATACGCCTGAGCAAATCATGCAATATACGCAAGCTCGTTTTGATATCTCAGACGATGGTTCTACCAATAATCAGTTCTACTGCTACAATACCAAGTGGATAGATAACAGCGATTTTGTAACTGGCAACGAGATTAAACTCGGCGATGAGGTAGTAGTTCTAGGAAATGTGCAAAACTACAATGGTAACACTCCTGAAATCAAGGGATATGTTTACAAGCACACAACTGGCGAACAACCTGAGGTGGATTACTCCATTAAGAACTTGCAAGTGACGACCAACCAAGATACTGTGTTCTTTAACTTCGAAAGTGAAGCACCTTACTTCCACGTGAAAGTAACAGACAATAACGGAGATGTTGCGGCAGAAGGCATCATTGATTTTACAAACGTGTATGTAACAAATCTAGAGAATGGAAGTTACACCCTATGGATTCGTCCTGTGGATGAAGCACAAGAATACTATATCGGCGATGCGGTGGAAACCACCTTTACTATCCAAATTACAAGCGACATAGACTACTCTATCCGCAACTTGCAAGTCACCACCGAAGGAAGTACTGTGCATTTCTCTTGGGAGAGCGATGCTCCTAATTTCCACGTGAAAATAACCAATGCTGCGGGCGAAAGGCAGGTAGAAGATATTATTAACTTCAAATCCACCTCCCTCAAGAATTTAACCGACGGCACATACACCCTATGGATTCGTCCTGTGGATGAACCACAGGAATACTATATCGGTGACGCTGTGGAAGTGCAATTTGAGATAAACACCACGATTACAGGTGTAGAAGACATCACCTCTGGCGAGATAATCTATCTATACGACATGCTCGGTCGATTGGTGGATAGTAAACCAGCAGGCGATAATCGCCCATTTGATGTACCTACTGATGGTGTGTATATCATGAATGGTAAGAAATTGGTTATTACACAACAATAATTTACAGGACGCCATACGGGCTAAAGTGAGAGTTTATAGCAAAGAATATATGAATACTCCTAAACAATTTGATATTGTGGCAAGCAAGTGCCGCAGAATTTATGAATTGAAGATGAAAGATTACGGTCCAAGTTGGCGCATCATGCGTCCACAGACCGTAAACGATCAGTTATTTATTAAGGCTAAGCGCGTGCGCGAGATTGAGCAAACGGGCGTTAACATGGTAGGAGAAAGTATCGAGGGCGAGATGATGGCGATTGTCAACTACAGCATTATCGGACTCATCCAACTATTCGAGGGCTATGCCGACTCAGTGGACATGACCGCAGAACGTGCCATCGAACTCTACGACCACTATATGGCAGAAGCCAAGGCACTCATGCTCAAGAAGAATCATGACTATGGTGAAGCATGGAGAGATATGTTCGCTACTAGCCTTACCGACATCATCCTCACCAAGATCAATCGCAACAAGCAGATAGCTGCCAATGACAACCAAACACTCATTTCCGAGGGGGTGGATGGCAACTATTTTGATATGCTCAATTATGCCATATTCTATTTAATAAAACTGATGGAAAATGAAACAAAATAACCATTCTTTTAGCACATTGCCTCTAGGAAGGGTGATGACAAGTCTCTTCCGCACACTTTTGGGAGTTGTATTTCTATTCTCTGGTGTGGTCAAAGCTATTGACCCACTTGGCACCGCATATAAGATCGAAGATTACTTGAAAGCATTTGGCGGATACTTTACCGATCTTCTACCACTAGCAGAAGTCGGCGCATGGAGCCTAATCACGATAGAAGTACTACTCGGCGTATGTATGCTACTAAATGTGCGCTCAAAATGGACATCATGGGTGGCATTCCTATTTTGCTGTATCATGACTCCCCTCACCTTATACATCGCACTCACAAACCCCGTTAGCGATTGCGGTTGTTTTGGTGATGCCGTTGTACTATCCAATTGGCAAACATTTTGGAAAAATGTAGTAATGATAACCATCGCTACTATCTTACTGCTCTTACGCAAACATACCCTTCCACTTTGGCGCAGTTGGATGGAGATACTCATTGCTAGCATCACCATAATTGTAGTTATAACCTTTATGGTATGGACCCATAATCACTTGCCAATCAAAGACTTTAGACCCTATAAGATTGGCAATCACATTCCTACCTTGATGGAATACCCTGAGGACGCAGAACCTGATCAATATGAAATATCATTTGTATATGAAAAAGAGGGCGTTGAACATACCTTTACACTAGATAACTATCCCAAAGGAGATAGCACTTGGACATTCGTAAGACAAAACTCCAAACTTATCAAAAAAGGCTACGAACCTCCAATTCACGACTTTGAGATTATAAATCCACAAGGAGATGATATCACATGGGATATACTAGAAAGCGAACATCCAGTAACACTCGTTGTGATGTATGACCTCACCAAAGCAGATGAAAGGAAAATGGACCAAATACTCCAACTCCACTTCATGATGCCCAACTTCTACATCCTAACAGGTTCTAGCACCGACGAGATCATCGCCTTCAACCTCAAATTCCCTTCATTGAGCGAGAGCATTTGTACTTGTGATCCAATTACTCTCAAAACTATCGTGCGTGCCAATCCGGGTGTAATCACCATTCAAGACGGAGTAGTCATAGACAAATATAACATTAGCAATCGCTAATGCGGTTCTTGTATAGAGGACGATGCCACAGTTTAGAAAACAAATACAAGCATTTATTATTAACTATATTAAATATTAATTACAACAATTATGAGAACAAAAATGGTTGCAGGTAACTGGAAAATGAACATGACCCTGCAAGAAGGTGTAGCATTGGCTACAGAATTGAAGAATCAAGTAGTTAACCCAGCGTGCGCCGTAGTCATCGGTACTCCATTCATCCACTTGGCTACCGTAGCTGAGCTCTTGAAGGACAGTCCAATCGCTGTAGCCGCTGAGAACTGCGCAGATAAAGAGAAAGGAGCATATACCGGTGAGGTAAGCGCTGCTATGGTAGCATCTACCGGCGCTGAGTACTGCATCCTCGGTCACTCTGAGCGTCGTGCATACTACGGTGAGACCTACGAGATCTTGAAAGACAAAGTAGAGTTAGCACTCGCTAACAACCTCCAACCAATCTTCTGCATCGGCGAGGTAAAAGAGGAGCGTGAGGCAGGCAAACAAAACGAGGTTGTAAAAGCACAACTCGAAGGTTCTGTATTCCACCTCAGCGCAGAAGACTTCGGAAAAATCGTGTTGGCATACGAACCCGTATGGGCTATCGGTACAGGTCTTACCGCCACTCCTGAACAAGCACAAGAGATTCACGCATATATCCGCAGCCTAGTAGCTGAGAAATATGGAGAGCAAGTCGCTGAGGATTGCACTATCCTCTACGGTGGTAGCTGCAACGCTAAGAACGCTGCTGAGCTCTTCGCTAACCCAGACGTTGACGGTGGTTTGATCGGTGGCGCTAGTTTGAAAGCTGCTGACTTCTGCGCCATCATTGCAGCACGCTAATTATGGCACTTATCGTTCCCGTACGCGGATTCACTCCGCAAATTGGAAAGGATTGCTTTCTAGCAGAGAACGCAACTATCGTCGGTGATACCATCATCGGCGATGGTTGCTCCATCTGGTTCAACGCTGTATTGCGCGGCGATGTCAACTGGATTAAGATTGGTAATCATGTGAACATCCAAGACGGTTCTGTGCTTCACACCCTATACGAGAAAAGTACCATCACCATCGGCGACTATGTATCTGTAGGTCACAATGTGACCATCCATGGTGCAGACGTTCATGACTACGCACTTATCGGCATGGGCGCTACCCTATTAGACGGAGTAGTAGTAGGCGAAGGCGCTATCGTAGCTGCTGGATCGTTGGTACTCAAGAACACACAAATTGGCCCATACGAAGTATGGGGAGGCGTTCCCGCTAAATTTATCAAGAAAGCAGACCCTGAACAAACAAACGAAATCAATCGCAAGATTGCACACAACTATGCCATGTACGCTAGTTGGTACATGGAAGAAGATAAATAATTCTAAATTCATATGCAGAGATTATATATCATCCTTATTACATCAGTCTTATTCATAGGAACTACCTTTGCTCGCACCCCACAAGAGGCAGCACAGATAGCTAGCGAATTCATTAACCAGCGTCAGCATGCTACTTCACCAGTGCAACGCATACAATCCGCAACCAAAGCGTCTAAGACATCCGTGCTTGTTGAGTTAGCATACACGCATACCCAACAAGATGGTCATACACCTGCTATCTACGTCTTTAATGGTAAAGCAGAAGATGGCTTTGTACTAGTCTCTGCAGAAGACAACGCACGTGCAGTGCTCGGATATGCGGATCAAGGCAAATTTGACCCACAAGATATTCCGAGCAGCATGCAGGTGTGGTTGCAGATGTACACTGAAGAGTTGGCGTATGCTGCATTGATGCCACATTCATCTGCTAACAAAGACAAAGGATTGGGTTCGCAATACCCAACCATAGAACCATTGCTTGATAACACCCAATGGGGACAAGGCAAACCATACAATAACCACTGTCCTATCATTGATGGCGAACGCTCTGTAGCAGGATGCGTAGCAACTGCCATTAGTCAAATTATGTACATACATAGATATCCCGAAACTGGCAGGGGCAAACATTCGTATAGGATGAGGAATGGCATAGAGGTAAGCGCTGACTTCTCCCAAGCCACCTATGATTGGGACAATATGCTTCCTCAATACAAAGGTAATACATACACCACCGAGCAAGCAGATGCAGTAGCGGAGTTAATGTTTCATGTAGGCGTAGCTTCCAACATGCAATATTCCCCTTCAGCTAGTGGTAGTTCTTCAGGTATTGCACTACAAGGACTCAATCGTTACTTCGGTTATGACGCAGGAATTATTCCTCTTCCTAAAGATTATATGCCTGAGAATAAAGTATTGGAAGGTATCGCCACCGACCTTAAAGCAGGAAGACCAGTATATATCAGCGCATATACTACTAATTACGAAGGACATGCTTTTGTATGTGATGGTATGCAAAGCAATGGTTATCTCCACATAAATTGGGGATGGACTGGTACATCTGATGGGTATTATTCAATTTCTGCTCTAGACCCAGGACAACATGGCACTGGTGGAAGCGCTCAAAATCTCGCTTTCACAGTAGATGTATGTGTATATACCAATATTCGCCCCGATGAAGGAGGGACTGCTTATTCGATACTAACAGCAGATGCCCTTACTCTCAAGTCAAAGCCAGCCATCAAAAGAAGCACCGATATCAGTTACGAATTATTCATTCTATCTAATAGCGGTGTCGGAAATGCACTTGGAAACTTTGTGTACAACCTATATGACCAAAATGATAAATTGGTCCACACCGTAACTATGAGTAAAATCAATCTCGGAGGAGGATACTACTATCAAACCTATCCATTAAATGGCAAGATTGCAGGCACAGTCCCTGCCGGCGATTACAACCTCATTATCGGAATAAATGATGAAAATAACAATTTTCAACCTATTCTTATACAAGGAAAAGGAGAAGTTAAGAACGCCATTACCATCACAGAAGATAGTATCTATTTCTATACTCCACAAGCTCCAAAGCTACCTGACACATTGGCAGCTGATTTCACACAAATCAGCGAAACAAACAGATGGGAAATGGATTTATACACCCCTCATTTCTGGGAAAACACTGCTGAAGACGAACTGCTTATCCGTTGTAACCTAAATAGTAATAGTAAAAACTCCGTTATCGGAACATATTTATTGGACAAGAGAAATACCTCTACTACCAATAGCATACACTTGAGAGAAGTAATCTGCGCAATCGGCAACAGTAAAGAATGCAGCATTTATACCCCCACTGATTTACAGCTAACCATTCTACAGGACACAAAGGACACGTTGGGTGTTTATTACACATTCGAAGTCAATTTCAAGCAATACAAAGGCTATGCATGTATCCCAACTCCTACATGGAATCAACTAATAGGTGATCAGTCCATACAATACAAAGACAGCATTACTTACAATGCAGCAACAGCATTACCAGTAAGTAAAGCTTTAGAAATAGCTAAGACACACAAAGACACATACTCCATGGAATATTTAGTTCAAGGCATGGTGACAAGTGTGTTTAGCACACCTGCAACAATTCTCCAAGAGCAAGAGGCGCAGTTTGCTATATCCCATAATGGTGATAAAGAAGAAAGCATACTTTGCAACCATATACAATGGGTAGACCAAGCCCCTTATACCACCGGAGAAGAAATCCAGAGTAGCGACGAAGTGGTTATTCTCGGTAAACTCACCACACAAGACGATATTCCACAAGTCAATGGCGAATGCTATTCTGCACATACTCCAGAATGGACTGCTCCAATCACAGACTTCTCACTTTCTACTGATGGGATGCAAATGAGTGCCTCATGGGCAAGTAATGCAAAATATTACAAACTTCGTCTCTACGATCCTAACAACAAAAAAATGGCAGAAAACACGATTAATAAAACCTCATTGACTGTTACACTGCCAGAAAAAGGCACTTATACGTTCTGGATTCGACCAATGGATAACAAGAAGAAAGAATATGCTGGCCCTGCCATAGAGACACTATTTGTTATTGATGGTATATATTCCGATTTAGACCAAACTAATACGACTAGCACCATCACACTCTACGATTTATTAGGAAACATAATTGATATTCGCGAAGATGGCAATATGCAACGACTGAATTTTCCACAATCAGGTATATATGTATTAAAAACCAACGAAGTAAAAGTTATGTTTTTACATAAATAGTTGCACAACATACGCAACAATTTGCATATCCAAAAAAAAAGTAGTAACTTTGCGGCGCATAACAAACAATAATTAAAGATATGAAACGAATCCTACTCAAACTCTCAGGCGAAAGCCTTATGGGAGAAAAAGGCTATGGCATCGACGAGAAACGCCTAGCCGATTATGCTAGCCAAATACAAACAATCGCTCAAAAAGACGTACAAATTGGCATTGTAATCGGAGGAGGCAATATTTTTCGCGGACTCAGCGGTTCTCAAAAAGGTTTCGACCGCGTAAAAGGCGACCAAATGGGAATGCTCGCAACAGTCATCAATTCTCTAGCCCTATGCTCAGCACTTGAGGCTATCGGACAAAAAGTTCGCGTAATGACTAGTGTACGTATGGAACCTATTGGCGAGTTGTACTCTACCGCAGGTGCACTCCGATTGTTGGAAGAGGGCAATGTAGTCATCATCGCAGGTGGTACTGGTAACCCATACTTCACCACCGATACAGCTTCTGTACTTCGAGCCATTGAGATCAAAGCAGACATCATGATGAAAGGGACTCGCGTAGATGGTATATACACAGCTGACCCTGAAAAAGATTCTACTGCTACTAAATTCACAGAGATAACCTACGATGAGGTACTCTCCCGCAATTTACGAGTAATGGACCTAACTGCTATTACCATGTGCCGTGAGAACAAGATGCCTATCTATGTGTTCGACATGGACACGGTTGGTAACCTAGAGAAAGTCATCAACGGACAACAAATAGGTACCTTGGTAAAACCCTAACACTAGAAACCTTTAGAATTAACAAAAACTCTTAAAACTTATACAGATATGATTGAACCTTCTAAAATCAAAACCGATGCAGAGGAATTAATGGAATCTGCAGTGATGTATTTAGATGATGCTTTGGCTCGCATCCGAGCGGGCAAAGCTAGTGCACGAATCTTAGATGTAGTACGTGTGGAATACTATGGTCAGATGAGCCCACTTGCCAATGTAGCTACCATCACTACGCCCGATGCACGCACCATACAGATTCAACCATGGGAAAAGAAGATGATTGCTGAAATCGAACGTGCTATCATCAATTCAAATGTCGGACTTGCACCTAGCAACAATGGTGAAAGCATACGCCTGATGATTCCACCATTAACAGAGGAACGTCGTAAAGAGCTAGCTAAGCAGTGCAAGGGAGAAGCTGAAAATGCTAAAGTAAGCATACGCAATGCTCGTCGTGACGCAATAGATTTACTTAAAAAGCAAATCAAAGAGGGATTGCCAGAAGATGCTGAGAAAGATGCTGAAGCTGACGTACAAAAATTACACGATAAGTACATTAAGCAGGTAGAAGAAATCTACGCTAAGAAAGAGAAAGAAATCATGACCGTATAATGGTCAATGATCATAGGCGCGTGCAACACTGCAAACGATTTCTAGGAATGATATTAGCATGGACGCTACTCCCCACAGTGTCCTATGCTATATCATTGGATAGCATATTGAATCTCCCAGCTATGGGAGTACCTGTAGTCAATTACACCCCAGAGACCACATGGGAGTTTGGCGCAGCAGCACAAGGATACTTTCGTTTGCCTAACCAACAACGCACCTCCATTGTACAAATAGATGGGAGTTACTCCCTCAAACATCAATGGTACATCAATGCACAGGGTTCACTATACGTTGGAGGAAATATTCCATGGATGCTAACCTTCCGTGCTGGATATGGGAATCGCCCTGCAACCTATTATGGAACAGGCAACGAGGGGAATATGGGTATAGGGATGCTACGTAGAGGGAAGCCATACGATCTACAACGAGCATATCTTAGCATACAAACCCCTATTACCTTAGCACATAATTTTGCACTAGGTCCTATGGCAGATCTATTGATCGCAGAGTTTAACATTCCAGGAGAATATAGTACAACACATCCCTTAGCCCAGACAGCGCTTGGAGTGGTAATACAATATGATAGTAGAGATAATCAGTTTTACCCCACACAAGGACTATTCTTCAAAGCTTCTGCGATGGCCGCCCTCACCAACAAGGTTGATATTCCAGAAGGTCAACTAGCATCTATCAACGGATTAATATTTGCAGACTTAAGGCAATACATACCTTTACCACGTAGTCTAGTTATAGCGTGGCAATTTAAAGCTCATTTAATGTTATCTGAATATCATATATCACATCGCACACTCTACCCTATGCTACCTAGATTGGGAGGACAAGATGGAATAAGAGGTATCAATAGCGATATGTTTCGAGACGATATCATGTTGGCATTACAAGCAGAATTACGCATACCTATTTGGAATATTTTCCGTGCTGCCATCTTTGCTGGAATAGGAGATGTATATGATTTCCACAATTGGCATTGGACTATACCCAAAGTAGGATACGGAATCGGCCTACGAGCTGCTATCAATAAAGCAAAAGTGAATATTCGATTTGATGTAGCACGCAGCAATGTAGATAATAGATGGAATAATATTAATGCATATAGTTTTTATCTAACGGCTACAGAAGCTTTCTAATGGTATGAGAGGATTAGTTATCAAGTCTACAGGAACTAGTTATGGAGTATACTTCTTGGATGGTACCACTGCGGACTGCCACATCAAAGGCAACTTCCGCATTCGCGGTATACGTTCGACTAACCCCATAGCTATCGGTGATTATGTAGAAGTGAAAACAGAAAATAGAAATCAAGATGCAGATAAAGCAGGTATTACACATTGGATCACCGAGGTGTATGATCGCAAGAACTACATCATTCGACGCGCAACCAACCTTAGTTACGCATCGCATATATTGGCAGCCAACATTGATATGGCTGCGCTGATAGTCACTATCAATCACCCAAAGACCTCTACTACTTTTATTGATCGTTTTTTAGCGACATGTGAGGCATATCGCGTGCCAGCATGCATAATTTTCAACAAAATTGATCTACTAACAGAAGAAGAACAATCGGAATTGGAATTGCTAAGACAACTCTACGAATCACTAAATTATACGACTTATGCTATTTCCGCCAAAACTAATAAAGCCCTTGTTCGTAATCAATTAGCACCTCTATTCCACAACAAGGTCACCCTGTTATCTGGTAATTCTGGTGTAGGTAAATCCACACTCTTGAATGCGATTTTGGATGATGATATTGCACGAACTGGGAGTATATCTGAAGCACATCACAAAGGTATGCACACAACCACATTCTCAGAAATGTATCCCATTAATATTTCTCGTTCTGATGAGAATGCGCAGCAACTAGGAAAGGAGAACACACTTTCATGGATCATCGACACCCCCGGAATTAAGGGCTTTGGAATGCTGAATATGGAAAAGAATGAGGTCGGACATTATTTCCGAGAAATATTCCATTTTGGTAGAGAATGCCGCTATTCAGATTGTCAACACATAGGAGAACCAGGTTGCGCCGTGACGCAAGCAGTAGCCACAGGAGCGATAGCAATGTCTAGATACGAGAGTTATTTATCTGTTCTTAGCGATATGGAGGAAGGAAAATATAGATAAATACATATTTTTGAACAAATACAACAAAAAATAAACATATTTCATCATTTTTTTGACATACTGACAAGTTTTGACAGTTTCATGTAGTACCTTTGCAGTGTGAATGAAAAAAATAACGGGACTCGCTCCCATAACCACTAATTTATTTATTATATGGCAAACGAAAAGAAAAATCCGTCTACGGAAAAACTCAAAGCATTGCAACTAGCAATGGAGAAAATAGACAAGCAATTTGGAAAAGGTGCTATCATGAAGATGGGCGATGACAAAGTAGAAGATATGCCCACTATCTCTACTGGTTCCGTTGGTCTTAATCTAGCTCTAGGCGTTGGGGGTTATCCACGCGGACGTATTATTGAGATTTATGGTCCAGAATCATCAGGTAAAACTACCTTAGCAATCCACGCCATGGCTGAAGTACAGAAGCAAGGAGGAATTGCAGCTATTATTGACGCTGAACATGCATTTGACCGTTTCTATGCAGAAAAGCTAGGTGTAGATACAAACGAACTATTAATTGCACAACCTGATTGCGGAGAGCAAGCACTAGATATCGCGGACGAACTGATCCGCAGTGCGGCTGTTGACCTCGTTGTCATTGACTCCGTCGCAGCACTCACTCCGAAAGCCGAAATCGAAGGAGACATGGGTGATAACCGCGTAGGGTTGCATGCACGCCTTATGTCACAAGCACTACGTAAGTTGACTGCCACGATTAACAAGACACAGACCACATGCATCTTCATCAACCAATTGCGCGACAAAATAGGAATCACGTTTGGTAGCCCAGAAACCACTACTGGTGGTAATGCGTTGAAGTTCTATGCTTCAGTACGCTTAGACATCCGCAAAGCGACTGCAATAAAAGAAGGGGATGAGATTATTGGTAATCTAGTACGTGTTAAAGTTATAAAGAACAAAGTAGCGCCTCCATTCAAGAAAGCTGAGTTTGACTTAATGTTCAACGAAGGCATTTCTCATGTTGGTGAACTTATTGATTTAGGCGTAGAACATGGTATACTGACCAAGTCCGGATCATGGTACAGCTATGACGGGAACAAATTAGCACAGGGGCGAGATGGAGCAAAGAAAGTGTTACGTGACAATCCTGATCTTGCTGCTGAAATCGAAGAAAAATTATTGGGGCAACTCAAGAAGTAAAATCTAGCAGAGCATTGCTCTAATTAATGAATTCAAAAACTCTCATCTTATCACCAGAAGTAGCACACGACATGGAACAAAAGTTCCGTGTCGTGAAGCGTTCTGTAGATGCGCGACAAAAGCAATTAAAAGTCAATCTTACCTTGCTTACGGATGCACAAGGTCAGTTCATCAATAAGGACGCACCTATTCCCCTCTACGCCACCCCTATATTCCATGATGTACACCAAGCCAAGCATACAGTCAATATCATCGGAGCTGGACCTGCAGGATTATTTGCAGCTTTGACTTTGCTTATGCATGGCATCAAACCTATAATCTACGAGCGCGGAAAAGATGTAGCAGAACGTAAGAAAGACATTGCAATCCTCAACCGAAACCAAGGTCTCAACACCGAATCTAATTACTGTTTTGGAGAGGGTGGTGCCGGAACTTTTTCAGATGGAAAACTTTATTCACGCAGCAAGAAACGCGGAAACATGCAGCGGGTAATGGAGCTATTTCACCATTTCGGAGCCAAAGACAATATCCTCTATGAGGCACATGCCCATATTGGCAGCGACAAATTACCCAGTATCATCCGTGCTATGCGCGAATGCATCGTGGAGCATGGTGGAGAGATTCATTTCGAAACCTGCGTACATACACAATTATTCAACCACCTTATCTCATTATCACCTCATAGTCCTATAATCCTTGCCATCGGTCATTCTGCACATGACACCTATCAAATGCTTATAGAGCAAGGAATAAGATTAGAGGATAAGGGCTTTGCCATGGGTGTACGTGCAGAGCATCCACAAACATTGATTAATAGGTTGATGTACCATGATCCATCAAAAGAGTTAGTTCAATTACTCGGTAATGCGTCGTACGCATTGGTAACTCAAATACAAGGACGTGGTGTATATTCCTTTTGTATGTGCCCTGGTGGACATATCGTGCCTGCAGGAAGTGCAAAAAAAAGTTGTGTAGTTAATGGCATGTCTGCCAGCCATCGCAATTCACCATTCGCTAATTCAGGCATGGTTGTAGAGATTAGACCAGAGGATCTCATAAATATGGTTCAGGAGTTTAGAGGTTCAGGAGTTCAGGAGTTAAAACTCAAAGGCCTCGCTTTCCAACAATATCTTGAGAACTTGGCATATCAGTATGGAGGCGAACCATCCTTGGCTCCAGCACAACGATTGAAGGATTTTGTGGAAGGACAACAGAGCAAATCGCTTCCTGCTTGTAGCTATCTGCCAGGTATGGTATCAAGCAGATTGGATGAGTGGTTGCCTGCGCACATTGGCAAGCGATTGCAACAAGGATTTCGTGATTTCGATCGCAAGTACCGTGGTTTCTTGACCAACGATGCTGTAATTTTGGGCGTAGAAAGTCGTTCTAGCAGCGCAGTACGTATTCCTCGTGATCCAGAAACACTCCAATCAATTTCTACGCCAAATTTATATCCTTGTGGTGAAGGGGCTGGTTATGCAGGAGGAATCACATCTTGTGCATTAGATGGAATCAATGTGGCTTTAGCCATTGCAAATAGTTTAAATTCATAATTTATATTCGCGAGGTGTTTACACGGACTACTCAACTCATAGGTAAAGATAAGTTTCTTGCTCTGCAAGAAGCACGTGTTATTATTTTTGGCGTAGGAGGTGTTGGCGGATGGTGCGCAGAAAGTTTATTGAGAACCGGTATAGGACATTTAACATTAGTTGATTTTGATGTAATTGACCGCACCAATCTTAATCGCCAAGTAGTATCCACCCACAATAATATAGGCCAAAGCAAAGTTCAAGAGATGCAAAAGCGCTTACTGAGCATATGTCCTAATGCAGATGTATCTACGATAGATATACAATACAATGCTGATACAGCAGCTAGTTTCGACCTCTCACAGTATGACGTAGTAGTGGATGCAATTGACATGATCGAATGCAAGGCTTTGCTTTTGTATAACGCTACCCTATCAGGCTGTCAGGTCTTTTCTAGTATGGGTGCCGGACGAAAACTCAATCCTTTAAACATCCGCCAAACCGAATTCTGGAAAGTACAGGGATGCCCTCTAGCGAGAGCGCTACGTAACAAAATGAAAAAAAGTCACCTCATCCCATCTCAGAAGATTCAATGTGTGTATTCTGAAGAGATTGCCGGCGAATGTGGAACGCTAGCTCCAGTAGTAGGTGTATTTGGAATGACGCTAGCTAGTATGGTAATAGCATATGTTTGTTCTAACAAAAAATAAATGGTAGATATGAAAAAGATTCTCTCACTAGTATTCGCACTGCTAAGTTCTACTATGATGGCGTTTGCTGTTACATATATATATAATAGTCGCAGTACCTACTCTAGCGATATTTTATTCACGTGGGACGGGAAATACTTGTATAAAGATAGAAGCACATACTCCAGTGATGTTTTATACACTTTCGACGGGAAATACCTATACAAAGGAAAAAGTACATACTCCAGTGATATTCTAGCAACATGGGATGGAAAATATCTTTATTCTGGAAAAAACGCTTACTCTAGTGATATTCTATTGACATGGGATGGAACGTATATATATAAAGGTAAAAGTACTTATTCCAGTGATATCTTGTATACATATGACCGCCAATATCTTTACAAAGGTCGTAGTAAGTATTCTAGCGATATTCTCTTGACAATTGATGGTTTTATCCCTATTGCTTTACTATTACTTATGCTGTATTAGATTCATTATTTTGATATCCCCATATTATAAATAGCATCCCTATTCATCAAAATTGTTCGGCATACGTGCAACCTTCTCGCCATCGAGAGCAACCATAGCGCGTACGACCACGAATCACTATACCTTTACCACAAACAGGGCAACGCATACCTGATTTATCAGTCTTAACCTCCAGTACCACCTCAGCGGTCATTTGCTTGAGTTCGTCTAAGAACTGCTGCGCCAAAAAATCACCACGCTCTATTTCTCGTAGTTTTTTCTCCCACAAACCAGTCAGTTCGGCAGACTTAAGCAATGGAGAAATAATCGTATGTATCAAATTGACGCCTAATTCAGTCGCCTTGATATTCTTCTTCTCTCGTACTATATATTTACGCTGGAATAGTTTCTCAATAATAGCCGCACGCGTACTCGGGCGCCCAATACCATTCTCCTTCATCGCATCACGCAATTCTTCATTATCGACCGTTTTTCCAGCTGTTTCCATAGCCCGAAGCAAAGTGGCTTCTGTATAATATTTAGGAGGAGTAGTAGTGCGTTCTATCAATTGCGGTTCATGTGGTCCAGACTCTCCTTTCTTAAAAGAAGGTAGGACTTTTTGCTCTGTCTGCTCATTCATTTCAGCCGATTCAGCCCCCCCTGCAGCGTTATCCTTAGCAAATACCTCTCGCCATCCTGAGACAATAACCTCGCGTCCTGTAACCTTAAAAGGCACATCACCCGATTGCGCTAGCACAGTGGTATTAGATACTTGACATGGCGGATAGAAAGCTGCAATAAATCGTAGTGCCACTAGATTATACACCTTACGCTCTAGTTCTGTCAGGTTATCGGGTCTTTGTCCTGTAGGAATAATCGCATGGTGATCTGTTACTTTGCTATTGTCAAACACCTTTTTGGATTTTGGCAAGCTCTGCGAACCTTTACCACCATCTGCTTTTAGTTGCAACAGGGGAATAACCTGTGCAAAATAATCCTTAATTCCTTGCAAAGTAGCAGGCACCTTAGGATAAATATCATCGCTTAGATACGTAGTATCTACACGAGGATAAGTCGTCACGTGTTTCTCGTATAGACTTTGTGCTAGTTTTAACGTATCTTCCGCAGAAAGTGCGAAGCGTTTATTACACTCTACTTGCAAGGAAGTTAGGTCAAAAAGACGTGGAGCATACTCCATAGCCTTTTTCTTTTCCACTGAAGTAATCTCTAGCGGCAGGTCCTTAATAGTATCTAAAATTTTTTGTCCTTGCTCTAGCGAAGTTATTGCGTATTCATCTTCTTCCGTTGGCAATTGGGCAGTAAAAAGAGTATCACGGTATAGCGTTTTAAGTTCCCAATAGGTACGTGGCACAAAATGCTCTATTTCCTGCTGACGTTTGACAATGAGTGCTAATGTAGGTGTTTGTACACGCCCAATACTGAGCACTTGCCTGTCTCTACCTGCTCCTTTAGAAAAACGCAAGGTATAGGCCCTTGTTGCGTTCATCCCAAGTAACCAATCGCCTATAGCCCGCATTAGACCAGCCTCGTATAAACGCTGATAATGACTTTGATCCTTAAGGTTGGCAAATCCATCACGAATAGCATCTTCGGTGAGCGAGGAAATCCAAAGTCTCTTGACCGGAACATGGCAACCTGCTTTTTGGTACACCCAACGTTGAATCAACTCACCCTCCTGCCCGGCATCACCGCAATTAATCACCATCTCGGCTTTAGCAATCAGTTCTTTGATGATATTAAACTGTTTTTGCACCCCTTTATCTTCGCTCACTCTAATACCAAAACGCTCAGGTACCATAGGCAAAGAAGACATATTCCATCCTCGCCATGCGTCATGATAATCATGAGGATCTAATAAGGCACATAAATGGCCGAAGGTCCACGTAACGCAATATCCGTTCCCCTCCATAAAACCGTCGTGCTGGGTGTTAGCACCCAGCACGCGAGCTATATCACGTCCTACGGACGGTTTTTCGGCCACACAGAGAATCATAGTAGCGCCTATCGTTTCGCTTTGTTATGCCCATAACCATAGCCATAACCATAGCCTACCTTCTTGGCATCTGCACCATTAAGCACAGCCACCATCTTAGGTAAACGTTGTTGTTCATGGGTTTGGTTAATAAAATCAACCAATTCGAAAGTTGTATAGTTGGCACGTGTGACATAGACTGTCATATCTGCGATTCGATGCAAGAGGAAAGTATCTCCCACCAAAGCGATCGGAGCCGAGTCTACGATTACATAGTCATATCGGTTACGCAACTCTGCAAACAGTTCATCCAAACGTTCACTTTGGAGCAACTCACTAGGATTAGGAGGAATGACACCTGCAGGTAGAATGTCCAAGGTAGCAATGTCGGAAGGTACAATCATATCCTCTATAGTATATCCTGATTCAGCTATGTAACTAGTCAAACAACCTTGGTCTGGTAAATTAAGATAGTTAGCCAACATTGGTTTACGAACATCTAATCCCACTAGAGCCACCTTCTTTCCTAAGAGTGCCATAGAGATAGCCAAGTTAGTTGCTACATACGATTTACCCTCACCGTTTACGCTAGAAGTTACCAAAATCACAGGATTTGTCACGCTATTAGGTTGCATAAAACGCAAATTGGTACGCAGGGTACGGAACAATTCCGCAGATACCGAATTCTCGCCATCCTTCACAGCCACATGGGCTCCATGATGATTTTTCACCAGCACACCACCCAAAGGTATCTTGAGACGACGCTCCAACTCTCGTGAATCATCAGAAATACGATTATTAAGCACGTCATACATGATCATCACAACCAATGGGAATGCAACACCTAGCACCAAGCATGCAAGAGCTATTAACTTCAGGCGGGGAGATACTGGCGTAGGATTCATCTGAGGAGCGTTAACCACCTTGGCAGGAGTTACAGTGGAAGCAAGAGTCAGAGCATTCTCCTCGCGTTTTTTATACAAGAAGAGATATAGTTCCTCTTTTAGTTCTTTGTTACGCAACACTTGGATATACTCACGTTCATGCGTTGGCATGCTGCGTTTTTGCGCCTGCAGTTTATTCAGACGTGTCTCAGCATCGCTTTTTGCAATTTGCAAAGATTTGTTGATACTACCGATACTCGTCACAATATTTTCTCTCATGACAGCAAGTTGCTCATCCATATGAGAGATTATTGGGTTACTCTCGCTAGCAGTACGTTGTACACGCATACGATCGAGCATCAACTGATTGTATTCGCTAATCAATGCAATCAATGAAACATCATCAATTCCAATATTAGCAGGGATAAGACTAGTCTGTTTGCTTTCATCCGAGACATACTCTGCTACATAGTTGACTAGATTGATTTGTGTCTCTACCTCTGCAACCGTTTTTCTATACCCAGACAATTCCATCATGGACATTTCAGCCTCAGATGCTAAGTCTACCACTCCCAATCGCTCTTTATACTTCGCCACGTCTACCTCAGCCACCGATAACTCCTCTTCTATCAAGCGTAAGCGTTCGTCGATGAAGGTCGCGGTGTTGCTCGCCATGATGTTTTTATCAAGTACGGCATCCATATTGTAGAACTCGATCTCCTTTTTTATAAAGTCGCGTCCACGCGTTGGCATATCCGTAGTCGTTGAAATCGTAATAATATTAGATTCTTTGCGGACAGGTGATGCCACAATATTCTTCTTATAAGAGTCAATCAAAGGCAACATTGGCATAGTCACCATATGGAATTTATCTCCCACCTCAATTTCTCCAGGACGATTAAATTCAAACGACATTTTTCCCGCGCATGTTTGGAATGGTACGGTCAGATCTACAATCTTATGACGACTCCGTTGCCAGCGGCCATATTTCACCTTCACCACATAATCATGCTTGCGAACCTTGAGATCGATCACTACAGCACGTGTAATCGTATCCAAGAAGCGATCAGGATAGACCACTGTCATATCATGTTTGGGATATTGCCCTACCCACTTCATGTCCTCGAGTTTACGATACTCAGTTTGTAAGTCCAATTCACGCACTACCTGTACCAAGATATCACGCGATGTGAGCAGTTCTACTTCATCCTCTGTCATCTTTGCATTGCCCATTCCCATCATGCTAGTCATCATCTCAAACTGGGGGAATGCTTCCTCATCACTACGAAGCATAATGCTAGCGTCTACATCAAACTTTTTGGTAGTGGTTACGTATTTGTAAGCACCTAGGCCACCAAAAACGGCACAACTAAGCACAAACCAATACCAATTCTTTAGAATACGAATAATCCATGCACGGATATCTATTTCTTGTTGTTTTTGAGACATAGTTCTTATTTCGTGTTATGTTTATCTTTGATTATTTGTCAAAATATCCCGTAGCAGATAGTACGGAAACTACTACTGTTGCAGCACTAGAGATTGTACCTACCATACTCAACCAAAGACTGATAGATTGATTACTAGTTGTACGAGCTTGGTTAGGATTAACCACCACCACATCATTTTGTTGCAGGTAGAAGTATGGCGAAGCAAACAGTGCATCACCGCGCAAGTCTAAGCGTTCGAATTCCAATTCACCATTATTCTCTCGCATCACTAGGATATTATCTCTGCGTGCATATTGGGTCAAATCGCCGGCCATACCTAGCGCTTCTAAGATAGTTATTCTACCATTATTCAAAATGTAAGTACCTGGGTTTTTCACCTCTCCCAAAACCGTCACACGAGCGTTCAAGAATCGCAAAGTCACAATAGGATTGACCAATTGCCCTTTTAATCGTTCCTGAATCATATTAATCACTTCCGATTGAGTCATTCCCACCACATGTAATTTTCCTAGCACGGGGAAAGTGATATCCCCATTGGCATCTACCGTATAATATTGAAACGAAGGAGTAGTAGGCACATTGCTACTGGTAGGAGTTGCATATGCTACACTAGGCAAGTTATAAGGAACCACTGCTTCTGGGTCCAACGCAGAAACTGTAATCACTAACGCATCATTGATTTTTACGCGGGGTTCAGGTTGAGAGTCTAAATGCTTATTGATTTCTTCAGCACTTTCGCTAGTCACAGGACGAAAGTAGGACAACTCTTTTGGAGAAACGCACGAAGACAATAATGCTACCACTAGCAGTAGCAATAATGAACATTTTTTCAACATTTTATGCGATATTTTAACGTTATAATATTCAAAAACAAAATTTAAGCCTGCAAAGGTAATATTTTTTATTCAAATACACAAACATTTCTCAAAAAATAACTTTTTTTTACAGAATATTTGGTCAAACCAGAAAAAAGTTGTACCTTTGCACGCTTTTTCGGCTTTAGGCTACCAAGTAGCGCTGCTGAGGGGACGGATGATGCAGGAAAGTTTAGGAGTTTAGAAGTTTAGATGTTCAGGAATACTGCTGAACAAGCGCTAAGGCGCGACTAAACATCTGAACAGCCCGATGGGCAACTGAGCAATCTTTGCATGCCAACGTCGATGACTTAGCATCTCGCCTGACCGAGTATAATTTTAAAACATTTATAGAAAAATGTACGCAATTGTAGAAATGCAAGGCTTCCAATATCGTGTGGAAGCAGGCACAAAGCTCTTTGTAAACCGCATGGCCGCTGAGAAGGGTGCAGAGGTTACATTTGAGAAAGTACTCCTCGTTGAGAACAACGGTGAAGTAAAAGTAGGTGCTCCAGTTGTAGAGGGCGCTAAAGTAGTTTGCGAAGTACTCGACAACGAGTGCCGTGGTGAGAAAGTTCTCGTATTCCACAAGAAACGTCGCAAAGGCTATCGTAAGTTGAACGGCCATCGTCAAGATTTGACCAATCTCGTAGTAAAAGAGATCGTGTTGGCTTAATGTGTAACCCCTAAAAACCAAGTTTAAGAAGTATGGCACATAAGAAAGGTGTCGGTAGTTCCAAGAACGGCCGTGAATCAGAAAGCAAACGCTTAGGTATCAAAATCTTTGGTGGACAATTCGCTAAAGCAGGTAACATCGTAGTACGCCAACGTGGTACAGTACACTATCCAGGTGACAACATGGGTATTGGAAAAGACCACACTCTCTTTGCGTTGACCGATGGTATCGTTACTTTCAAGAAGAAACGTAACAACAAATCTTACGTATCAATCCAACCTATCGCAGAGGCATAAATTTGGGTTCACCCATAGTCTCGGCAAGAGGAATGGCAAATAAATTTCTCCTACCGATTGCCTCGGCAGTTGGCAGGAGAAATTTGTATTTATTTACACAATCTGAACTATCTTGAACAGCGGCTTAGCCGCGCAGAACAGCCCGTATGCGGGCGCTGAACAATACATTTGTATGTTAACACTCAAACAAATATACGACAACAAGGCAGCCATCATTGCTGGCTTGGAGAAAAAGCACTTCGCTAACGCTGCGGAGACCATAGAGCAAGTTATCACACTCGACACCGAGCGCAAAGCTGCTCAACAAAAGAAAGATAACGCTTCTGCAGAGATGAACCGCATCTCTAAGTCTATTGGTGCACTCATGGCGCAAGGAAAAAAGGACGAAGCAGAAGCAGCTAAAGCACAAACAGGTGCACTAAAACAATCCATCCCAGTATTAGACGCAGAGATGGCCAAAGCAGAAGAGGCGCTTACCGCGCTTCTGCTCACTATTCCTAATGTCCCATATGACCTCGTACCAGAGGGAGGTAGCTCAGAGGATAACCTGGTGGTGAAAATCGGAAACTGGGCCAACCAACCTATGATCGATAAGCTTGCTGCTGAAGGTACCATCGCGATCCGCGATTGGGATAACGCTACTGACGAACAATTAGCTAACAACGACAAGCTCCCACACTGGGAATTGGCGAAGAAATATAACCTCATCGATTTTGACCTCGGCGTAAAGATCTCAGGCGCAGGTTTTCCTGTATACGTAGGATTAGGCGCACGTCTACAACGCGCGTTGATCAATTTCTTCCTCGCAGAGGCTAATGCCGCAGGTTACACGGAGATCATGCCTCCTACCGTAGTGAACGAGGCCAGTGGTTATGGTACAGGACAATTGCCTGACAAAGAGGGACAGATGTACCACTGCCAACTCGATAACCTCTATCTTATTCCTACTGCAGAGGTTCCTGTTACTAATATCTACCGCGATGTGATCCTTGACGAGGCACAACTACCTATCAAGAACTGCGCATATACCCAATGCTTCCGTCGTGAAGCAGGTTCTTATGGTAAGGATGTACGTGGTTTAAACCGTCTCCACGAATTCAGCAAGGTGGAGATCGTTCGCATTGACACCCCAGAGCACTCTGACGCTAGTCACAAGGAGATGCTCGAGCACGTAGAAGGCCTACTTCAAAAACTAGAATTACCCTATCGTATCCTACGCCTAAGCGGTGGCGATATGTCATTCACAGCAGCCCTCTGCTACGATTTTGAAGTATACTCTGAAGCACAACATCGCTGGCTAGAGGTTTCTTCGACTTCAAACTTTGACACCTACCAAGCTAATCGTCTCCACTGTCGTTATCGCCGCGCTGAGGATAAGAAAGTGACATTGGCTCACACCCTCAATGGCTCAGCCTTGGCATTACCACGTATCGTGGCAGCTTTATTGGAGAACAACCAGACACCAGAAGGTATTCGCATTCCTAAGGCTTTGCAACCATACATGGGATGCGACATCATTCGATAAACTAGCAGGAGTACAGCATACAAAGCAAGACGCGACAATCGTTGCGTCTGCTTTTTTTACTCACAGCACAATGACAACCTATTGAAAGATTCATTTTTCACACCTCGGGTTACTTTTACCCGAAAACACATCACATAAGGTTAAAGGAGGCACCAATGCCCCAATAATAAACCTAAAAAAATGTGATATGAAAAAAACAATGATGGCTCTCTCACTCTGCCTAATGAGTGTAATTGGATTTGCCGATAAGCGTCAAGTAGTAGGCGTACTACCAGCAAACACGCCTAGCATCAACGTAACAATCAACGGAAAGCCCCACGTAGTAAAACCCACCCAAGCAGTGATCAAAGAGGTCGATGACAAGCACGTGAAATGCATCGTCTACGCCAACAAGGACAAAGCAGAGATTACCCTCCCTATCTGCTATGATACTATGCTGAAAATGGGTGCTCGCGTAGCAGAACTGTGCCACACCATGGGAATTGCCACGGACAAACAGTACGAGGACTTCCTAATGTGGTACAACCAACAGAAATAACCAACAACTAATGACAGACAAAGAGATCATACAGTCATTTCTCGACAACAACCAACGTGGCATTCGCGAAGTATATTATGCCTGGCGAGTGCCATTTGAACAATCCATCATGCGCCTTCTTCCTAATACAGACGACATGGATGATGCTTATCAAGAAGCCTTTATCCGATTGCAACAGCATATCCTGACTGAGCGCTTGACTGCAGATAACATTGAAAAGTCGCTATTGGCATACTTCAAAACCATCGGACGATACGTAGCGCTAGAGATCATCAATCAGCGCAACAAAGGGTCTAAGAGCACGAATAAAGATAAAGAGGACGATACCGATACCATTATACTCAAAGAGAAGCTAGAGTGCTCAGATGATCCAATGGACGATGAGTCACCATCCTCTGACCAATCGTTCGATCCCAACGACGATATGGAGACCCAAGAGCGCGAGCGTATCATCCGTACTCTAGTTGAGCAGTTAGGTAAACCTTGTGCTCCGCTATTATTAGGGCACCTATGGGAGAATAAGTCGATGGAGATACTGGCTCAAGAGTTGGGCTACAGCAATGCCGACAGCGCCAAGAGCCAGAAGGCGAAGTGCATGAATAAAGTGAAAACCTTTGTCAAACAACAATTAATAAACTATGGCTATGGATATTGATAATAAACAATTGGAGCGTGATATTGAGAACGCTATCCGTGCACGCGGTCTGAAAGAGCAGATGCTGCAATGGGATACCGAGCGAAAACAGCAAACGGATCATCCACACATACCAGTAGCCGCTTCCGTGCCTTCTCGCGAAGACATTAAGCCCACACTGAAGCAATCCCGCTGGGCCAAACTTCGTCGCGCCATCTACACCCTGTCGGCTGTTGCCGTTTTGGCAGGCATTGTGGTGATGGCAGTACCGACATCTGTATGGAAAAACTATTATAGTCAAGCATCGCGCTGGGCTTATAGGCAGTATGCACATTATTTCCTACCATCGCAACCAAAGAAAGTCGTTTATGAGAACGTCACAGAAACACTAATGACAATGGTTGCCCCATCTATTAACCAAATTGTGGCAAATCGATACGAATTGGAGATACTAGGACATGAAGATTTGATACAAGATGCAGCATGGCAGATACAGAAAGCCAACTATGCCGTAGCGGAACAGATACTAACCGATGTACGTGAGACACTCAGCACTACAGACGCACACTATCAAGAGTCGATAGAAGATATTGAGTATCTGGAGGCGCTTTGCCAGTTGGGACAAAACCACCGTTCCCAGGCCAAGGAACTCCTCATTGCTATTGCTGAAAGCAACAGTCGCCACCGCGAAGTTGCCGCCCAATTGGCAGAAGAGATAAAATAAATCAAAAAAACAATCAAGAGTACGCGAAAAATTTCGCGTACTCTTGCGTATATAAATAAAAAGCAGTATATTTGCAGTCTAATTCCAGTTTGTGAGATTTTTATAATTTATTAATAACACCTACAACCCATTAACGACTATGCATCGAAATTATTCTATTTCTTATTCGCTCGTAGTTCTCCTATTCTTATTGTTTTTTGCAGGATGCAAAAAACACGTACAGGATGATTATCCGCGTACAGCGTACAATAGCGTCTACTATTGGCGTACCACTTTTGATGTGAGCGAAGCTGAACAGCAGTTTCTCACTCAACACAATGTGAAACGTCTATATCTACGTCTATTCGATGTGGATATGTCCAAGCGTAATCTAGGGGATGCGCTCTTGCCGCAGCCTGTGGCCACCATCCAATTTCGCGATAGCGCCCATCTGGCACAAGTCATGCAAATAGTGGATGAATGCGTACCTACTATATTCATCACATTACAGGCCCTAAAGAATATGGAGTGGGAAACCTCCGAGTACGCATCTAAAATTTGTACACGCATTTTGAACATGTGTTCATACCATGGTTTCCTCGACAAGGTACATGAAGTGCAGATAGATTGTGATTGGTCCGAATCTACCGAGTCGCAATATTTCCACCTCTTGGATGAAATGCGCTACATCCTGCATGCACAAGGTATCCAGTTGAGTGCCACCATTCGTCTGCATCAGTTGCGTACATCTGCACCGCCTGTAGACAAAGGTGTACTCATGCTCTACAATACCGGTTCCTTCAAACATCCTGATACCAAGAATTCCATTCTCTCCTACGAAGATGCTAAGCCATATCTGAAAAATGCCTTGCACTACAATCTCCATTTGGATTATGCTTTCCCAAATTTTGGTTGGGGCATATGGTTTCACGAGAATGCCTTCCAAGCTATTTTGCACCAGCAGGATTTTACTAACGATTCACTGTATGAACAAATCAGTGACACCCATTTCCGTGTCATCAAAGACCACTGCGTCCCAGAGGGCTATTGGCTGCAATGCAAAGATATCATCCGCAAAGAGGTAGCCGATATGGCGGTCATCGAGCAACTCAAGCAACGCCTGCCATTTACCGAAGAAACCTCTATCATTATGTACCATCTAGATGAAGACAACCTAAAGAACTATAGCACCTATGAAACGACTACTTTTTATTCTTATCCTACTGAGTGATCTGGCCCTAGCTCATGCTTGCCCTAGCATTGGTGATATTCCCAAAAACTATAATGTATATCGCGTATGCGATGAAATCAAAACACCTTATTTCCGTTTACCCAACTATAAACAACGTAATCTACTAACTTGGCAACAACAAACAGGCAAGCATGTTCCTCTGGATCATATCGATGCAGTCGTCTATAGCTACTCTAATGCTATGTACGAGGCATGCCTACATGATCACAAGCTGGCACCTGACAACAAGTTCGTTCAATACCTCATCAATAGCATCGGCTGTCGTTACCCACAAGAGCTATTACACATAGCCAAACGCGTCGAAGAGGCTCGCAGAGACAAGAATGATCCATGGTACTACCCCGCCTCACGCAAGGAGGGGGCGACGACCTTTGACCTTCTACTCACCGAAGTAGATAAATTAGAGCAAGAATTCATTACGCAAACCGGCCACGATTCCTTCTATGTCAGACGCTTGCAACTACAGCGCGTCCGCCTATTATTTTCCCTCGGTAGATATGACCAATGCATTCAACTATGGGAAAACCATATTCAACATTGGCCCGCTGACGAACTTATGCGCGCCATGATCAAGGATTATATTGCTGGCGCCTACCAGCATATTGGCGAAGAACAAAAAGCCATACAATACTATCTAGAACAAGGCAACTACCGAGCACTAGCCGAATTATCCAATTGCCAAACAGGCAATTATGCTGCATTCGTGCGCTATATGTACGATTTCAATCCCGATTGCGCCGATATAGTGGCACCCGCTTTGCAATATGATTTATGCGACTACTATCAACCTCTCCGCGATTCTGCCCTTTGTACAGATTACTATGAGGTTATGCAACATATCCTACGCACCCATCGCAGCCAGGATATGTCTATATGGTATTACACTGCAGCGTACCTAGAGGATATCATGGGACATTCCTATAAAGCCGCCCAAACCATACGCCAAGCCATCTCCCCATCCACCTCGCAGTATATGCAGACGAATGTCCGTCTGTTGCGCATATACCTAGATGCCAAAACCCTGGCATACGATGCTAACTACCAGAAACAACTCTATACGGATTTGCAGTGGATTGAGCAACTCGTTCGCCAGGAGGCATCACAAGTAAAGGAGACATGGCATCCCTACGATTCATGGTATATCTGGGCCAATTACTCCTTAGATTACGACGACAACAATTATCAAGTCAAGCGATATAAGTGCTACCCCAACTCTATGCTACGCAAGATAGTATTAGGTGAAGTAGGACCACGTATGAAAGAAGCCAACCACCCTATCCTATCTATGGCTTTGACCAACTATGCAGACAACCTCTTTTTCACGTTGGTGGCACCAAAACATCGCCATTGTTTCTTCAATGATTTCTTCATGTCGCTCAAAACTTCTTCTGCTAGTCAGGTTAAGCAGTATGCCGACCGAATCATGCATCCCACTAGTTCGTTTGAGCGATTCCTAGCAGCAGGTAGTTATATTGACAAAGACTATCTATACGATATTGCAGGTACATTGTATTTGCGCGAACGCAAATACAAACAAGCCATGGAGATTCTCGGCCAAGTATCCCCCACCTACCATCTGCGCCTCAACACGGGTGAATGTCTCAGCCGCAATCCATTTAATATACATCCTAAGTTTGGTGATATTCGTGTAGTTGACGCAAAATACAATTTCGCCTGCAAGATGCATCAATTGCAGCAAACCTATCAGAATCCCAACGTGGACCCCAATCGCCGTGCTAATGCGATGATTGAGTATGCCACAGGCATGCGCAACTCCTATACCCATGTTTGGGCGCTGACCCAATACGGACAAGGCTACCCCGTCTACACCGCCGCATACGAACCATGGATGACCGAAGAGAAGGAAGCACAAATACTGGCCGATTACGAGCAACTCCTTCGCAATGCCTTAGCACTTTTCTCCGACGACGAGGCTCGTGCGGAAGCACAACTGCAACATTATAACTACTATACTATTATCACGAAATACCCACAAACCACGGCAGCAAAATTTGTGCGCGGACATTGCGACACCTATTACGACTATCATCCTGAGCTGAATAGAATACTATATAACAACTAAGTTCATTCATAAGCCCATGTAGGTATGCCAAAACCGTCCATCTGGGCAAGTCATGTATGACAAAGTGTGCCAATTGTGTACAGAATACACATTTGGCACACTTTTTGTATGATCTATTGCACCACTTGATCATAGTGGTATTTTTACACAAAGATATTTTTTTTCATAAAAAGAGGTGATAAAGGTTACTTTTAGAAAGAAAAAATCACTTATATATAGAGGCCTTTTTAAAATTGTTCTTTGAAATATTGTTTGGTAGTGGAGATGTTTTTTCGCTCTCTTAGATGTGAGAGAGTTGTATTTTGTGGCTATAAGTAATAGATATTATTTATAGGATATGTGTGAGTGTATTGTTTAATTTATATTTGTTGATTGTTTAATTATTTAAATTATTGAATTTATGAAAAAAGAAATTGTAAGTCAAAAGAAGAAGAAGAAGAAAGAAGTAGTAAATTTTGAGTTTGTAGATTTAGGATTGAGTGTTAAATGGGCAAATATGAATGTTGGAAGTAGTAAGAAAGAAGAATTTGGTAGGTATTTTAGTTGTAATGAAGTGATGGGTGAAGAGGAAGTAGATTGGGTAGAATATTGTAATGATGTGGATGTAGATATGATAGGAGGTAGTAAGATGCCCAGTGAGGAGGAGATAGATGAATTGCTCAATCAGTGTAAGTGGGAATGGAAAGAAGTGAATGGAGTGAAAGGATATAAGGTGAGTAGTAAAGTGAATAGGAATTGGATTTTTCTTCCTGCAGGTGGATGTATGAATGGAGATGGTGAAGTGATTGTGGGTTTTGGAGGATATTATTTGTCAGGAACGAAAAGTAATGGAAAACTTAAAGGACTTATTGAGATAGTGTTTAATAAAAGTAAAAAGGGAAAAGATTTGGCAGGTCCTCAGTATAAACGTTTGATAAGATTAGTGAAGTAAGAAGAATTGGTTTCGCTCAAATTAGAGCGAAACCAATTTTCAAAAAGAAAATAATCTGAGTATAAATAAATAAATAATTAAGTGAACTTCATATGATTATTATTGCAAACAAGAAATCCAAGCCTGAAAATCTGCGTAAGAGGTACGGCGAAGAATCATTGATTATTGATGTAACCAGTAAGGCAAGCGACGATATGGTTCGCTTAAGTCCATTTTACCCTCATGGTGGTATTCCCGTGCCCTTTTCGCCAGGTTATACCTCCATGTCAGTAGAAGGTATTTGGCAAGGTCTGAAGGTGTTTGAGCACTATGGCATCGACGTGCAGATGTTTCGCAACGCCACGATGAAAAATTTCAAGCGTACAGTTCGGCGTTTTGGTAAGCCGCTTGGACATAGGAAGGGTGTTGTGGGTTCTGAACTCCTTAGTTATATCGACGCGCGCATGCTCATATATGTGCCCACGTATAAGTGGATGCTGGAGAACAAAGCGCAGGAGCAAGTGCAAAAAATACGCGAGTGGTCAGCCGAGAAAACGGTTATCCTGCTAGATTACAACACCAACGAAGATATTTCTGATCCTTCTACCCCACTCTCCCACGCAGCGATGGTCAAAGCATATATAGAGGGGCGATTGTAGTCAAAATATGACTAAAAACAACATTTTGCGTATTTTTTACACAAAACATTTGGTCATATCAAAAAAATGTTGTACCTTTGTGGCAAATCTACACAAAGAGTCATTAAATCACTTCTATAGCTCTAAAAATTGTAAAACAATTATAACTGATTGATATGGGAAAAACAAAAGAAATAGTGGACTATCGCCTTACTAAGGATGGATGGTTTGCCTACGAGTACAAACGTCCTTCTATGACTGCAGACTCTGTCATCTTTGGTTTTGATGGTCAGTCTCTGAACGTGCTGCTCGTTCAACGCGGTATTGATCCCTTCAAAGGGAAATGGGCCTTGCCTGGTGGTTTTCTTCGCATGGATGAAACGATCTACCAATGCGCTCAAAGGGAACTGACCGAGGAGACCAACTTCCGCGAGGTATACATGGAGGAGTTTGGTGTATACTCTGACGTACACCGAGATCCCCGTGGTCGTGTCATCACCACCGCATTCTACGCGCTAACTCCAATGGAAGAGGTCCATGGTGCAGATGATGCCGCCGAGGCCAAGTGGTTTAGATTAGACAATGTTCCAGCTCTCGCTTTCGACCACGATCGTATTCTACGGGATGCTTATCGTCGTCTACGCGAAGACTTGCACTTTAGGCCAGTGGGATTTGAACTATTGCCTGAGAAATTCACCATGCCGCAGCTGCAGCGTTTGTACGAAGCGATCCTTGATGTACATTTCGACCGCCGCAATTTCATGAAGAAGATGCTCGCCACAGGCATTCTTGAAGACACGGGAACCAAAGAGTCTAATACGGCCCACAGGGCTGCGACCTATTACCGATTTAACCATTCCGCTTATAACCAGTTTAAGAACCGACGAAATTTCAATCTAGAGTTCTGAACGTTGCCATTAAACCCAAACCAAACCTTAAGACCGCCGCGCTGAAAGATGTTTCTCTCAGCGCAAAGCGCGGTCAATCATTCAAACTAAAACCTTAATAATATGAAACGTAAAATCTTGCTATTTTCGATTCTAGCTATTGCTGCTATTTTCGTGGTACGCGCAGCCTATTTCATGATCTGCAATGCCACCTACGAGCCCCAACATGGAGATGTCATCTTTCATGTATCCAAGTCCCATCAGAGCACAGCCATCAAGCTCGGAACACTCTCACGTTATTCGCACTGCGGCGTTATCGTCATTGAGAATGGGCAACCCTACGTCATTGAAGCAGAGCGTGGTGTGGAGAAAACTCCTATGAAGACATGGCTCCGCCGCGGACAGATGTTTCACCACTACCGCATCATGCGTCTCAAACAGCCACAAGATCTCACATTCCGTTACAACCAATTGCTCGGCACCCCATACGATCTGAAGTTCAAATTCAACAACGGCAAACTCTACTGTTCGGAACTGGTATGGGAGATGTATCAGAAGAACGGCATCTTGCTTAGCGACCCCAATCCACTAGGGGACTACCATTTTCTCAACATTCCCCTAGTCAAGAAGCATATCACTGGTAGAGGTATGTCTCTTGAGCAAAAAGTGGTACCGCCATCCGATCTGGTCAAATCGAGCAAACTGCGCACTGTCTCCTACGGATATGGCACCCCCATCTGGCTCTAAGTGCTCTCCACCAAACAGAAGAAGAATAGCCCTTAAACTACGAACTTTAAACCATAAACTATAAACTATAAACCCTCAACAACAATGAAACGAATCTTATCAGTGCTGCTACTCGCAGTATGCGCTACTATCGTATGCGCTAAAGAACCTGAACGTCCCACCAGCTACAACTATCAACGAGGTGTGGAGGCTGTCAACAATGACAACGACGAGGAAGGCGAAAACTACCTTACCCAAGAACTTGCAGACAACCCTAAGAACGGTTATGCCTACGCTTGGTTAGCAGGCATCAAACTCCGCCAAGATGAGATTGGCTCAGCTATCTCAATGCTCAACAAAGCCATCAAGTACATCCCTAAAGCAGACAAGTACTATCATGCATGGGCCTATTCGTCGTTGTCTAAAATCTACTATGACCTCGAAGATACCACCAAATGCCTAGATTATGCAAATCTAGCCATCAAGTTCGAACCCAAAAACCCAGATTGGTGGCGCTATCGTGGCGTACTATATCTAGAGCTAGCGCAATACGAGAATGCCATAGCAGATTTCGAAGAGATCATCAAAATCGAGCCTAGTGCCATCAGTGGATATATGTGGAAAGGCAAGACGTACTACGAACTCAAGCAATACGAGAAAGCTATCGAGCAATATCAGTATGCAAGTAAACTAGCTACTCGTTCGTTCATCTATAGCAATATCGCTGAGTCTCAAATTGCGTTGGAGCGCTATGAGGAAGCTGCCGATAATATTATCAACGCGCTCAAAGAAGAGCACTTCGAAGAGTTAGCTACGGACCTAATAACAGATGCCAACGACGAACTGACCGCCGAACTAATGCCCCGAATCAACATACAGGTCAATGCCAATCCTAATTCTATAGAATGGTATATGTACCAACTCTATCTCTACCAAGCCAACAAAAACTATGAAGAGGCTATCCGCTGCTCCGAAAAAGTCAAAGAGCTAGATGCTGACCCATATTTCGACGCTTTCCTATCATCCCTTTACCAAGAGATGGGTGATTTTGCTTCTGCTCTTCACTATGCACGAGTGGCATACGCAGCCGATTCTACCGATTCGGATTTTATCGAACAACTTACTAGTGTCTATAGCGAATTAGACCGTTTGGACTCATGTATAGCCATCTGCAACTCCTATATCGCACAATACCCTGAGTCCAATGGTGCATACCATATGCGTGGTCAATACCAGTTCTTATCAGGCCAATACGAGAGCGCTATCACGGACTACACCACGGCTATTGCGCTAGACGCTAGCGACTCATTCGCACGCTACATGCGTGGACGAGCATACCATATCATGGGAGATACGCTGAAAGCAAAAAAAGATTTTCTGCGTGTGGTAGAAGACACTGAGAACACCGTAGAAACTGCTTTTGCACTCATCTTCCTAGGTCGCCACGAAGAGGCACGCCACCTGACCGATAGCATCTTAGCCGCAGACTCTACCGAACATGATCATCGATATAACTTGGCTTGCTGCTATAGCCTATTGGGAGAAACAGAACTAGCCTTTTCAACCCTAGAAGAAGAACTCAAGGATGGTTTGGTACGATTCAATCAGATCCGCAGAGATATTGATTTCATTCCACTGCATGGCGAACGCCTCGACAGCCTGCTCTCCACCTATGAGAGCAAAGCGCAAGAGCGCATCCGCGCTTTCAAAGGTGAAGAGGATTCTGAAAGTAGCGAAGAACGCATCGTAGAGATTCCATTCTCCAAATCAGGTGGTGTGACCAAAGTAGATTGCACCATCAACCAGCTGCCGCTGAACTTCATCTTTGACACTGGCGCTAGCGATGTGACCATCTCCCAAGTAGAAGCTAACTTCATGTACAAAAATGGTTATCTTGACTCTCGTGACATCGTAGGCAAAAAGACCTATCAGGTGGCTACAGGAGCCATTGCTGTAGGAACGACAATCATCCTCAAGGAAATTGAGTTCGGAGGACTGACCCTACGAGATGTACGTGCATCGGTTGTAGAATCACAAAACGCTCCTCTCCTGCTCGGACAGACCGTCCTACAACGCCTAGGAAAAATCGAAATCGACAACACGAAGCGAATCCTAAAAATCACTACCAAACAATAAGCAACCCATAAACATTCAACTCTAAACACCTAGCTAAGAAAAGGAGAGAAGATTTTCTTTGCCTACAAGCTAATTATTTGAGTCCATAATAGCAACGTTGCTACGATATTAAACACGAAATCTATTAAATATTGGCAACGTTGTTATTATTTGCTTACTATCAGCAAAAGTAGTACCTTTGCAGCATAATTCAAAACAACAACCTATTTGCCATTAAACAATCCTAACTATGTCAGCAAAGGTTACTATAAAGTTATATCAGTTTGTGGCGATACACTAACCTGTTACTACAATCATGATAGAGGTGATGTTTTTTTGCCAGAGAATGTGGAGATAAGTCGCAAACCATTTTTCAATCGAGCATCAATTGGCCCTAAAACCACCATTAAAATAGGTGATGTGATACACGTAGAGTCGACTAATTTAGTCGAGCTAACCTACAATGGTCAACCTTATACCAGTTACAAGGTGGTTTGGGATTTTTATAAACATTAATTTGAATTCCTATGACAAACGAAGAGAAATTACAGTTAATAGAAGATAATCAGGGTTGCATTTTATTGGATGATCTTCAAGCAATCTCGCAATGTTCAGTACATGATGCAAGAGTAAGTCTTCTTGCATATAGATTATATAAAAATAACCATGCAACTTATTTCTATAACAACTTCTATGTTTATAACGATGATTTAGGACTTTTTCGTTTTCAGCCACATTGGCAATCTTATGTTCGATTCCCTAATGACGACAAAGAAGGAATATACTGGTTCCTTAATGAGATTGTAGCTATTATTGGTGCTGACAACAAACCTCTTTGGTATAACAAGGAATGGTTTGATCAAAAAGGAGTATCACTTGTCGGCTGCATAGTGACCAAACAAAGTAAACTCATAAGTCTAATGCGACAAGCTGAGAAAAAGGAAAAATAATTGATAAAATTAAAATAATTCTCCACATTATGCCTATACCTAATTCAAACCTCCTTTTCGACACTTCCAACGAGCCACCAAAGATGGCGTACGACTTGATTGCCAACACCAATATTAGAAAAATGTAGTACCTTTGCCTGTAAAATGGAAAAACTAGTATTTGCCATTAAACCTAAAACCCTTAAAACTATAGATTATCGTTCATCCTTCTAATTCATGGAATTATAGAATGACCTAATAAAATAAGAAACAAAAACGAATATTTTAATTTATCTAAATGTTTAATTATGGAAAGAGATTTTGAAAAAGAACTGAAAGAAAACGAGTTGTATCAATTTTTATGTAACCACGAAGGCTGTAAAGTGTATTGGCTATCCCAAGATGGTTCTAGCGAAACGTCAGCAACCTTTAAACGTAGTGGTACATCCGTGTACTATTATTGGGGAAATGGGACTTATCATCGTACTGATATGAGTAGTGATGCTTGTAGAAAACACAATAGCAAGAACCTGCTCAGTGATATGGGAAGAATTATT
>JAZKYJ010000009.1:0-4130 GCA_045612045.1 Paludibacteraceae bacterium
GTTGTACCTTTGCGGAAAATTTACACAAAGAACCTAATTGGAGTACAAACGAGAATCAAGAATTTAGTACAAAATTATGGCAAAGAAACAAAACATTATCCCAGACTATCAGAAGACTGAAAATGGATGGTACGCCTACGAGTACCCTCGTGCAGCAATGACGGCAGACACGGTGATTTTTGGTTTTGATGGACAAGCACTCAATGTGCTACTTGTGAAGCGTGGTGTTGAACCTTACGAAGGTCAATGGGCACTCCCAGGTGGATTTCTTCGAATGAATGAGACCATCAACCAATGTGCGCAGCGCGAATTGACCGAGGAAACAAACTTTCCTGAGATATACATGGAGCAGTTCGCTGTCTTTTCAGATGTGAATCGCGACCCGCGCGGACGCGTGATAACTACGGCTTTCTATGCACTCACGCCCATGCGTGAAGTAAAAGGTGGAGACGACGCTGCTGAGGCTAAATGGTTCACGATAGATCGTATCCCATCGCTCGCTTTTGACCACGACCGTATTCTGCGTGTAGCAATGAGTCGTTTGCGTGAGGACTTGCATTTTCGTCCTGTGGGCTTTGAGTTGCTGCCAGAGAAATTCACCATCCCTCAGTTGCAGCGCCTATATGAGGCGATTCTAAATGTACATTTTGATAGACGTAATTTCATGAAGAAAATGCTTTCCGTCGGGATATTAGATGACACGGGAGAGAAAGAACCGTCCAAGGCACATCGGGCGGCTACTTACTACCGATTCAATCAATCCGCCTACAACCAATTCAAGTCTCGCCGCAATTTTCACCTTGAATTCTAACTATTGTCATTAAACCTTACACCTTACACATTACACATTACACATTAAACAATCAACCCCTAAACCTTTAAAAACTATGCTCGGAGCAATTATTGGCGATACCGTAGGCAGTGTCTACGAGTTTTGCAACACTAAGTCAACCCATTTCCCATTGTTCTCATCCCACAGCGAGCCCACCGACGATTCTGTCATGACTATGGCAGTCGCCGAGTGGTTGCTTACTGACCCTGAACGCTCCCAAGAAACATTAGAAGAATGCATGGTGCGTTGGGGGCATCGTTATCCCCGTGCGGGATATGGCGGTGCGTTTTCACGCTGGCTCTTCAATCCTGACTTTCTCTATGGCTATCGCGATGAGAACAATAATTTCGACAACATAGCGTCCGGTCGCCACCCCTATAACTCTTGGGGCAATGGTTCTGCTATGCGGTGTTCCGCCTGTGGTTGGGTCGCAGAAACCCTCAGCGAAGCATTGGACTTATCCAAACGTTCTGCCGAGATAACGCACAATCATCCTGAGGGAATCAAAGGTGCGCAAGCCACTGCCGCTGCCATCTGGATGGCACGCCACAATGCGACCAAGGAGGAAATCAAGGAGTATATTATGGACAAGTTTGGCTATGACCTCAATCGTGACTGCGATGATATTCGTCCTGACTACTACTTTGATGTTTCTTGCCAAGGCACTGTACCCGAAGCAATCATCGCCTTTTTGGATAGTTGGGACTTTGAGTCGGCTATCCGCCTTGCCGTTTCACTAGGCGGTGATAGCGATACCCTCACCTGCATCACTGGCGGCATTGCGGAGGCTTTCTACAAGGAAATCCCCGAACCTATCATCGCTGAGATGCGCAACCGCCTCGATGCCGATTGGTGGGATATCATCAATGGCATCAAGGCACTAGCAGCTAAACACGAAGAGAATAAATAATATAACCATCCTTAACTATTTTTGTATGGAAACATGGGTCATCTATGTGGCTACTGCCGTAGTCATCCTCATCCTCGGCATACTTATCCAGGAGCGCATCGCCGACAAGAAAGCCAAAAAATCCGCACAAAACAAGCCCGCTGAAGAGTGTCAGCCAATTGCTGCGGTTGTATCCGAAGCCACAAAGCAGGACACTACTAATAGGACAGGTACAGAGATTCTAACAGACTTTCTTGCCCAAATGGGTTGTATGGTGGAACATAGCGAAGTTCGCGAGGAATGGACATACCGCGTGTTCCTTTGTCAAGGAGCGTACTTCGAATCTTATAGCAACGACCTAAACGAAGAGATTCTACTCTACTATCATTGGGGCGTACCCTATAGCCGTGAGAACTACCTTTGGGTACAACGCATCTGTAACCAACTATCAAGCAAGAACAAATATGTTCAGATTACTCATCGCTACGATAGCGAGAGGGATATGCTGGATGTTGTTATCAAAGTAGGAACCATCAACCCATCCACAGAGGAACTCAAATACCATTTCCAGAGCATCTTCGAAGTGGCACGCGAATTACTCATGGAGAACGACAATCGTGACCAAGTCAGCGAAGAAGAGCGCATGGACCAATCGCGTGACGAAGCACTCTCGCTGCGCGTAAAACAATACAACGAACCCATGCAGATCATGGCCAACTACAAGCACTTCAACGCGCGTAGTCTTTCTATTGGTCAGCTCATACAGTCGCTTTACGACAAAGAGCAAGTAGAGGACCTACTCTCCATGACTATCGTCACAGAGCAAACTACGGAGCAAGTATCACAACGCGATGCCATTGCCCGAACGGATGTTTTCTTAACCATGATTCAGGAAAGTGACGGACAGATTATTGTAAGCAGCACACCTGCTGTGATAACCATTGATACCACTTTCCACCACTATACTTTCACCCTGCATCTGGTCAAGCAAACCGTGGACGGAATCTTCCTTCGCCTGACTGCCATGAAGGTAGCATATGACCATCTGCAAGAGCAAACGCCAAGCTTCGTTTATACCCCACAAGCAGTCTCATGCCTACTTTGCTATGAAACCAACAGCGAGAACACCTTTGAGCACTTCGGAGAAAAAATCACCGCTGCTCGCCAAGCAGAGCGATCGGGCGAAGAACTCACCGAAGAGCAGAAAGAGTTGCTCGAACTCAACCAAAGCAAGGATGATTATTACTACACCGAGGGCGTTCGTATGGCATTACATCAGCAATACCTACAGGCAATACAGCTCTTGGAGCCATACTACCTACGTGCCAGCCAACAGTATGATGAAGATGGGACCCTGCACTTCTGGCACGCTACTCGCAGTGCATACTATCTTGCACTCTCTTACTACCACTTAGGACAATTGGAGAAGGCATTCTACTATATCCATCTCGTGCACCATCACGGCAGAATGGATGCCCACTACCTCTATTTCAAGATCCTTTTTGAGAAGCAGGATGTACGACTTCCATACGAACTCGAAACTATCAAAGACCAACTCGAAGCAGAGCTCCACGAAATGGCCATACGCGACGAACCGCTTAATGAAAACGAACAATGGGAATACAACCAGAAAGAGGCGTACTACCTCTTCCTCTACCGTATGCATACCGAAGTGCTTATTCGTGAGCAACGCTACCAATTGGCTTACGACCATCTTCACTACCTCAGCCAGTACGAGCAAACTGAAGAGTATGCACTATCTCGCATGGAGGAACTCGACAAAATCGTTCCCCCAGAAAAATAACTCCCGTCTTTAACCTCAAACCTTTAACCTCTAACCTCAAAATTATGCCCATCCGTCCATTTCGCAAAACCAAGCGCGTCCTGACGCGTGCAGAACAAGTTACGATGCACGAAAGTGCCAAACAATCAGCCGAACGTGACCGCCAAGAGAAAGAGCGGCTCATCGCAGAAGGTAAACTCCGCCGAGAGTTCATCAAGGTAGATGACCGAACAACCATCGTTCGTTATATCCCAATCAAACCAGAAGACCCAAAAGAAAGCAACCATGAAACTGCCCTTTAAACACTTCCCCCCGCAGCACCCTCACACGGTGCTGCTTTTTTTCATCTTTTGAAGACACCAAGTTCCTTTTCTCTCTCTTTTTTTGGGTAGCATGGCTGGGGCTGTGCTACCATTTTTTTTGCACTTGATTGTTTTCATCCCTTGTATGTTGCCTACCTCAATAAGAAAATGCTTCGCTGTCGTTATGCCTGCATTGATTGTTTGCTGCCGTTACATCTGCTATTGTTCCCTGCCTTAGCGATTTGTTGATACATCCTTTCCGGTGCAAAGTTAGTTACGTTCTCCGTTAGCCTACAAGGTTACACGGAGTTTTGTCGTTACCTA
>JAZKYJ010000010.1:0-2641 GCA_045612045.1 Paludibacteraceae bacterium
AGCGATAGCATTCACAGGAGCGTTGTTGCCCAAACCTATTTTGTTATCTCCTTCTAGTTTAATAGTCAGATTTGGAATATTTGACACAACAACAGCATCTGCATCAGGGTCGATGGTTTCTGTGATATTGGCATTAGTTAGAACCAGAGTACCCGACTCTCGATCACCCTCATAACGCGCAGTACCATCGCCCAATATATCGGATTGGTTGCGTGTGGTGACTTTCACACCACCCACCCACACCTCGTAGATGACATAGTGCTTGTCATACTTATTACACGCAAAGAACATCGTTGCTAGCAAGAGCATTGCCCAACAACGAGTGATTATATGTATTTTTCGGTTCATTATTATTCGATATTCAGAATATCCACGAAACCAGTCATCTCAAATACTTCGTTGATGGTTTCATTGACATTTTTGATAAGCATATCCCCTTGCTTATTCATGGTCTTTTGCGCTTGCAATATCACGCGCAAGCCAGCAGAAGAGATATAATCTAATGCTGCAAAATCCATTACTAGATTAGCAATACCATCTAAACTCTCTTTAAGGCAAGCCTCTAATTCAGGAGCGGTAACGGTGTCAAGACGACCAATGATTTTCAAGGTAAGTTCAGTACCATTGAGTGCTTTTTCGATTTCCATAATTATATTTTTTTATATAAGAACTTGCAAAGGTAGTAATTTTATTCAAAATATGCAAGGAAATGGCGATTTTTTTGTGTAAAGTGTATGGTGTAGAGGTGAGGGATACCCGAATATGATTCGGAGCAATAAAGGTGAAATACGACTGAACCTTATGAATCAGCCATTTACAAACCACTTACATTTTTTGTTGTACTTCGAGTGCACCTCCCGCAAAAAGGCGGGTCCCTCCTCGAAAGTACAGCCGCAAAATGCAGCCCATACTTCAGATCGCTCGAAATATTTGCAAAAACGGTTTGACCATATCATCCGCTACCCAACACTTCGCTTTCAAGCGAGCTTGAGCGAGTGCTGTATAGCGTATGAGATAGATGTAATCTATCATTTTTTTGCAAATATTTCTCACTTTTCTTGCGTATGTGCATTTTTTGTTGTACCTTTGCAGCGGATTAAAAATGAAATAGCCATTTCGGAAATAGCCATTACAAATTTATATACGTATGATATTCTTTGATAGAACCAGGGAAACAGACACCCTCAAGACTATTCAACAACAGTCATTGGAGCACGCACAATTCACCGTTTTGACAGGTAGAAGGCGTATCGGAAAAACATCACTTGTGTTGCATGCATATAAGGATATGCCATTTCTCTATTTCTTTGTTAGCAAGAAAGCAGAAGCAGCGTTGTGTGAAGATTATCAGCAAGAAATAATTACCAAATTAGGTATTCCACTGTTAGGTAAGGTGTCGCGATTCGCAGCTATATTTGAGTATATCATGCAAATAGCCAAACAGCAACCAATTACCCTCTTTATTGACGAGTTTCAGGAGTTTCTACGCATCAATGCGTCTATATATAGCGATATGCAGCGCATTTGGGACTTTCATAAAAATGAAGCGCGGATCAACTTGATTGTGGGAGGTTCTGTACAATCACTTATTCACAAGATATTCGAAAGCAACAAAGAGCCACTCTATAATCGCCAAACAGCCATCATTCGTGTCAACAAGTTCCCTCCTTCGGTACTCAAAGAGATATTGGCATACCATAATCCTAACTATACACAAGATGACTTGTTGGCACTATATAGTTTTACGGGTGGAGTAGCAAAATATGTGGAGTTGTTGATGGACAAGGGTGCTACTACGCGCAGTAAGATGATAGAAACGATAGTGCAAGCTGATTCTATCTTCTTGTCAGAGGGCAAAAACTTGTTGATTGAAGAGTTCGGTAAGGACTATGGCATTTACTTCTCGATTCTTACTGCCATAGCGTCAGGACATACGCAGCGCAGCCAGATTGAAGATATGATAGGCAAAGAGATTGGTGGTTATCTCACTATGTTAGAAGATAGTTATGGCATTATCCATAAGCACAAACCACTCTTTACGACCAAAAACAGCAATATCCATTATCGTCTAAACGATAATTTCTTGACTTTTTGGTTTCGTTTCTTGTTTAAGTACAACCACATGCTGGAGATAGAAGCCTTTGATGCTTTGCGTCAAATCATTGAGCGAGATTACGAAACTTTCTCTGGCAAGATGCTTGAGCAATACTTCAAAGAGAAATTAGCTGAGCAACAACAGTTTACACGCATAGATAGTTGGTGGAGTCGAAATGGAGAGTCTGAAATAGATATCATTGCTATCAATGAGATTAGTAAGGAGGCCATTTTCTACGAGGTGAAGCGCCAAGCAAAAGATATTGATTTGTCCTTGTTGGAGCAGCGCTCAAAGGATTTCTTAGTTGCCACTCGCCAACTCAAGCGATATGCGATCTCACACTGTGGTCTATCCATGCAAGATATGTAATTTGCGCCGTTAAACTCCATGAAAATAGATATGATGAAATCAGTTCGTTTTATTCCGTTGGTATTGCTGTGTGTGCTAACAGCATGCCATAGCAATACATCTTCTTGTTCGAGTGCTTCTCCTGTGGCAGAATGGAATCGTGCTACCCAGATTTTGATGCATACACCAGGTGAGGAA
>JAZKYJ010000011.1:0-67724 GCA_045612045.1 Paludibacteraceae bacterium
AAATATTCGCCAAAGATTATCCACAGACAATCCTAAAGCATACGAACAGCTAGTGGCAAATTTACTTAATAATTTGGCGATTTTATACAAAGACATTCAACGTTTCAACGAGGCAGAAGAATGCCATTTGCAAGCATTAGAAATTCGTAAGCGATTAGCTACTGATAATCCCAAAGCATATGAACCTGACGTGGCAATGTCGCTAAACAATTTGGCAGTGTTATATTCTGATACTCAACGCTTTAATAAAGCTGAAGAATGCCATTTGCAAGCATTGGAGATTCGTAAGCGATTAGCTACTGATAATCCCAAAGCATATGAACATGACATGGCAATGTCACTCAACAATTTGGCAGTGTTATATTCTGATACTCAACGTTTTAATAAAGCAGAAGAATTCTATTTGCAAGCATTAGAGATTCGTAAGCGATTAGCTACTGATAATCCCAAAGCATACGAACCTGATGTAGCAGATTCGCTAAACAATTTGGCAAATTTATATTCAAACACGCAACGTTTTAATAAAGCTGAAGAATGCCATTTGCAAGCTTTAGAGATTCGTAAGCGATTAGCTACTGATAATCCCAAAGCATATGAACCGGATGTTGCAATGTCGCTAAACAATTTGGCGAATTTATATTCCGCTACAAAACGCTTCGACGAGGCAGAAGAATACCACTTGCAAGCATTGGAAATTTGGAAGCGATTAGCAACAGAAAATCCAAATGCATATGAACCGGATGTTGCAATGTCGCTAAACAATTTAGCACTGTTATATTCTGATACTCAACGCTTTAATAAAGCAGAAGAATACCATTTGCAAGCATTAGATATATATAAACAATTGGCCGTTTACCATCCAAATACATATGAACCAAGATTATCTGACTCGCTAAACAATTTGGCAAATTTATATTCAGACACGCAACGATTCAGCGAAGCAGAGAAGTACTATCTGCAAGCATTAGAAACACGAAAACGACTAGCCATAGACAATCCGCAAGTATACGAACCTGATGTAGCAGGTTCGCTCAACAATTTAGCGATTTTATATTATGATACTCAACAATTCGATAAGGCAGAGGAATTATTTTTGCAAGCATTAGAAATTAGACGACGATTATCCCAAAACAATCCGCAAGCGTACGAACCAGACGTGGCTGAGTCACTCAACAATTTGGCAATTTTATATTCAGACACGCAACGTTTTGAGGAAGCAGAGGAATGCTATTTAGAAGTATTAGATATTGACACACGACTGGCAATCGATAATCCCAAAGCATATGAACCTGATGTAGCAGATTCACTTAACAACATAGCCGAAATATATATACAAACTAAACAATTCGAAAAAGCTAAGGAATTCTACCTAAAAGCCCTAGAAATTTACCAACGACTGGTAAAAAATAATCCAAAAACTTATTTGTCAAATATTGCTAGTACTCTACACGGTTTATCGTATACTTCGCTCCTGCTTAAAGAATTTGACAAAGCAGAGCAATATTCTCGCGAAGCACTAACCATAGAAGATAGACCCGACATCTACACCAACCTCGCTGCTGCTATCCTCCTACAGGGGAGATTCGAAGAAGCAAAAGAAATCTACATGCGATATAAGGACGAAATCGGTGATGTATTCTTATCGGATTTCCAAGATCTTCGTGCGCATAATGCCATCCCAGAGCATCTCATGGGTGATGTAGAAAAGATAATTGAATTACTCGGCTAGATCCTCCATTCCCAATACAATCAAGCGTGGCAGACCTGCCACGCTTTTTGTTACCCTCAAACTATGCAATAGCATATTGTCAAAAGCTAAATACAAATGGGCATTAGATTAGGGTGAAACTAGAAATTTCTGCAAAAACATTGCCCAGAGCCACAAAAACACAACTTTTTCTTGTATATTCACACTTTTTTTTGTACCTTTGTGCACTTTTTCATTTATTGCACAAATAAGGCCTTATAGCAAAGCTATACAAACAATAGATTATGACTAAAAAACTACATATCGACACGCTATGCGTGCAAGCTGGGTACAATCCCCAAAAAGGAGAGCCTAGACAAGTACCAATCATCCAAAGTACTACCTTCAGATACGAGACTAGCGAACAGATGGGCCGCCTCTTCGACCTAGAAGAGAGCGGATACTTCTATACTCGCCTGCAAAACCCTACCAACGACATCACCGCAGCACAAATAGCGGCCATGGAAGGCGGAGTAGCAGCCATGCTAACATCATCAGGTCAAGCAGCCAACTTCTTCGCTTGTTTCAATATCTGCCAAGCCGGTGACCACATGATCACCACTACTAGCATCTATGGAGGTACATACAACCTCTTTGGAGTCACCTTCCCTAAAATGGGCATACAAATCACATTCATCGACCAAGATGCTAGCGACGAGGAATGGGCTGCAGCTTTTCGTCCGAACACCAAACTAGTCTTCGGCGAAACTCTCTCCAACCCCAATGTACGCATTCTGGACATCGAACGCATAGCGGGCATCGCACACCAAAATGGAGTACCACTCATCGTGGACAACACCTTCCCTACACCCATCAACTGCCGACCAATAGAGTTCGGAGCGGACATCGTCACCCACTCCACCACCAAGTATATGGACGGACAAGGCGTACAAGTAGGCGGAGCAATCATCGATAGCGGCAACTTCGATTGGGAGCAATACCACGACAAATATACCTGTCTCACCGAACCTGATGCTTCCTACCACGGACTTATATACACCCAGGCTTTTGGCAAAGCTGCATACATCACCAAAGCCACCTCACAACTCATGCGTGACCTAGGTTCTATCCAAAGTCCACAAAACGCTTTCTATCTACACCTCGGATTGCAAACCCTACACGTGCGCATGCCTCGACACTGCCAAAGTGCACTGAAAGTTGCACAATTCCTAGAGCAACATCCCGACGTAGCATGGATCAGATTCCCTGAGCTAGAGAAGGACCCAGAGCACGAACGCCAACAGAAATACATGCCCAACGGCACCTGTGGCGTGATGGCTTTTGCAGTCAAGGGCGACAGAGCCTTTGCAGAGCGATTCATGGATAGTCTAGAGCTCGTAACCATAGAAACACACGTAGCCGACTGCCATACCTGCATCCTGCACCCAGCATCACACACACACAGACAACTATCCGAAGCTGACCTCCTAGGCGCTGGCATCGATCCAAACCTAATGCGACTAAGCATCGGACTAGAAAATGCGGACGACCTAATTAACGATATCGAACATGCGCTACAACAAGCTCACAACGCATAATTTCAACTTCGAAGCAGGAGGTTGCGTAGAAGATATTGAAATCATCTACCACACCTCCGATCGCGACTACCTACCAGGCGAACGCGTGGTATGGCTCTGCCATGCCCTTACCGCCAACTCCGACCCACTAGACTGGTGGCCAGAGATGGTGGGAAAAGGTTGCTGCGTCGACCCTGACAAAGATTTCGTAGTGTGCGTCAACATCTTCGGCTCTGCATACGGCACCACAGGACCTAGAGATATGGGCAATAACAACTATCTCACATTTCCTAAGTTCACCGTACGCGACACAGCCCGCCTCTTCACACTCGTGCGCCAGCACCTAGGCATAGAGCAGGTGGACCTGCTAGTGGGAAGTTCCATCGGCGGTTTTCACGCCCTGGAGTGGGCCATCATGGAGGGCGATGTGATACGCCGTGCAGCATTCATAGCCACCGCTCCACGCGTATCACCATGGTTGAGCGCTTGGATGGAAGTGCAACGAATGACCATTGAGGCCGATCCTACTTTCCATGCGTGCCAAGACCTCAATGGCGGACGCAAAGGTCTAGAAGCCGCTCGCGCTATATCGCTCATATCATACCGCAGCTTTGATGGCTACAACCTCACACAATACGAGACCAACGACGACTGCCTATTTGCATCACGAGCTGCTTCATACGAGCGATACCAAGGAGAGAAACTCGTAAAACGTGGTTTCGACGCCTACTCCTACTACTATCTGCTACACTGTGTGGATAGTCAAAACGTAGGTCGCAATCGCGGCGGAGTAGCACAAGCCCTAGCACAGATATCGGCCAAAAGCATCGTCATATCCATCACATCAGACGGACTATTTCCACCTGCAGAGAGTAGTCTATGGGCACAACATATCCCTTCCGCCCAATACTACGAGATAGAATCACGATTTGGGCACGATGGATTTTTGCTAGAGACAGAGCAAATCACTAAAATAATCAATCGTTTAGAACTTACAGACTAAAGTCATGAGGCCACGATAGCAGCACTACGCTCACCAGGCCTCTACACCACACCAATATACATCATCATGAAAGTATTAAAATTCGGAGGGACATCGGTAGGGTCCGTTGATAGTATTCGTCAAATACAGCAAATCATTGCTGAACAAACCGATGATTGCATCGTAGTTGTCAGTGCCTTAGGAGGCATCACTGACCAATTGCTAAAAGCTGCACGCCTAGCATTGCAAGCTGACGAAGCATACATGGAGGAATATCAGGCTATTCGTCATCGACACATCGAGATGATCAACCAGCTGATAGACAACCCCACTACCCGACAAATGCTATTGCACGACGTAGAAGCTATATTGGACGAATTACGTTCGATATTGTTCGGCGTACACCTCGTGAAAGATCTGAGCCCAAAGTCAGAAGCCGTGATCGTAAGCTATGGCGAACAACTCAGTAGCCGCATTCTTACCGCTGCCCTACCAGGAGCCGTACGCAAAGATTCACTACAACTCATCCGCACCTACCACAAGCAAGGTCAATGCTTGCTCAATACCGAACTCACAGAAGCACTCATCAGCAAGGCCTTTACACCTATGCCACATCTGGTAGTATGCCCAGGATTTATCTCACGCGATAGCCAAACCGACGAGATCACCAACCTAGGACGTGGCGGAAGCGACTATACAGCATCTATCCTAGCGGCTACCCTTGGTGCACAAGTGCTAGAGATTTGGACCGACGTCAACGGTTTCATGACAGCGGATCCACGACTCATTCCTAACGCCTACACCATTGATAGCCTAAGTTATGGCGAAGCTTCCGAATTATGCCACTTCGGCGCAAAAGTAGTCTATCCTCCTACCATCTACCCAGCATGTGCCAAGAATATTCCTATACGCATACTCAACACCTTCTGCCCACAAAACGCCGGCACCATCATTCAAGCACAAACAGGCAATGACCAACGACTCGTACGCGGACTCAGTAGCATACGAGACGTAGCAATGATCACCATCTCTGGTCTCAGTATGGTGGGCGTCATCGGTGTCAACCAACGAATATTTACCACATTGGCCAATGCCGGCATTTCCGTCTTCCTAGTTAGTCAAACATCCTCAGAAAACTCCACCACACTCGGTGTACAAGAAACCGACTGCGAAGCAGCCGTACAAGCACTCACAGAGGAGTTTGCGGAAGAAATCAAAGTAGGTAGCATGTACCCTATGCTCGTACAAAAAGGACTAGCAGCGGTCAGCATCGTGGGAGAAAAAATGCACAACCACCCAGGCATAGCAGGCAAACTATTTGGCACACTAGGTCGCAATGGTATCAACGTGATCGCCTTTGCACAAGGAGCCAAAGAGACAAACATCTCATTCGTAGTACCTGCTCAGCAACTCAGCAAATCCATGAACGTACTACACGACTCCTTCTTCCTGAGCGAAAACAAAGTACTCAATATCTTCGTCTGTGGAGTCGGAACCGTAGGAGCACAACTCATCCAACAGATTCACCAACAATACCATACACTGCTCGAAACAAGACACTTACAACTCAACATCGTAGGTATAGCCAACAGCAAAACTGCTCTATTCAACCCTGAAGGACTAGACCTGAGCACCTACAAAGAACAACTCAAACTGGCTGAAACCTCTAGCAGTTTCAATATCAAGCACGCAGCACTACAAATGGCCAAACTCTACAATAGCGTCTTTGTAGATTGCACTGCAAGCAAAGAAGTCGCGGATATCTACCTCACCTTATTGGAAAACAATATCTCGGTTGTCACGGCCAACAAGATCGCAGCATCGTCCGAGTATACTCACTACATGAGACTAAAGCAAACAGCCGTAGACCGAGGAGTGAAATTCCTCTTCGAAACCAACGTTGGTGCAGGACTCCCTATCATCGGCACCATCAACGACCTCAAGAACTCTGGCGACAAAATCCTCAAAATAGAAGCAGTTGTCAGTGGCACACTCAACTTCATTTTCAACGAGATCTCTGCCGATATACCATTCTCCGAGACTATTCGCCGCGCGAAAGAACAAGGATATAGCGAACCTGACCCTCGTATCGACCTAAGCGGCAAAGACGTGATTCGCAAACTGGTTATCCTAGCACGCGAAGCTGGGTACCAAGTAGAGCAAGAAGACGTAGAGAAACATCTCTTTGTACCCGATAGCTATTTCGAAGGATCTCAAGAAGACTTCTGGCGTAGACTACCAGAACTAGATGCAGAGTTCGAGAGCAAACGTCAAGAATTGGAAAAGGACAATTTGCGGTGGCGATTCGTAGCTACACTAGACGAAGGTCAAACACGCGTTAGCCTAGAGACCGTACCAGCCAACCATCCGTTCTACCAACTAGAGGGCTCCAATAATATTGTACTCATCACCACAGAGCGATACCACGACTATCCTATGATGATACGTGGCTACGGTGCCGGTGCTAGTGTCACGGCAGCAGGAGTCTTTGCCAACGTGATGGCAGTTAGCAACTAATTGCAATACGACATCAAAACTCGTATTCCTCAAACGTATAATTCAGAAAATCATTGATGGGTTTGGCAGCACGAGAAATATCGGCTACCAAATCCATAAAATGTTCCCCACAGACTTGCTCATCACTAAGAGCAACAGAAAACGTGTATGCCTTTCTACGAAGCCAATCAGCATGCACAAAATCCGCAGGAAAACCCTGGGGCACCTTCTTTAGACTAGGTTCCTCATCAAAATCATGAAAATACTGATTCACCTCCGGATTAGCAAATATCTCTTCCAACTCATCATAATTGGCATATACTTCCCCCCTCAGAGCACGTAGCAAATCCTTATCGGGGCACCATATTCCTCCTGCAAACATACACTTACCAGGTTGCAAATGCAAATAGTACCCTCCGCGATTACTCTTCTTGCCACCGCCAATCGCTGGAAAAGCACCAAACCACTCCTTGTACGGACGCTTGTCTGCAGAAAAACGTACATCGCGATAAATACGCCATATACAATCCTTAGGAGTTAGCCTAGCCAATTCAGGATCAATCACCGACAAACGCTCCAGCCATTCTGCAGTAAACCATTCAAAACGTTCGTGGCATGACTGATACCATGCCTTATGCTCTGCAAACCACTCTCGATTGTTGTTACTAGAGAGTTCAGATAAAAAATCAAGTATTTCTTTCATATTCTGCCATTTTGCTTGCAAATGTGCAATTTTTGTTGTACCTTTGCACTCAAATTCATTAGGTTCCATAGTTCAACGGATAGAATACGGGTTTCCTAAACCCTAGATCTGGGTTCGATTCCCAGTGGGACTACACCTGCAATCAAAGATAAATGGTATAACACTCCGATTTCTATTCCGCTACAAAGGTAGTACAATTTTCTCATATGGCAAAACAAAAAGCGAAATTTTATGTCGTTTGGAAAGGACGAGAGACTGGGATCTACGACTCTTGGACTGCCTGTGAGGCACAAGTCAAAGGAATAGGCGCGCTGTACAAAGGTTTTCCAACGAGAGAATTGGCAGAACAAGCATTCGCACAAGGACCAGAGCTACACCTCACTCGCCGCAAGCAAACACCTAATAATAGCACTACATCGGTGACTGTCAAAGAGATGTCCGCACAGCAAATGCTACAGCACGGAATCATCCTACCCGCCCTAGCAGTAGATGCCGCATGCTCTGGCAACCCCGGATTACTAGAGTTCAGAGGAGTCATCGCAGACACTAGCACGCAGGTCTTCCACCGCGGACCATACGTAGACGGCACCAACAACATCGGCGAATTCCTGGCCATCGTACTCGGACTAGCATACCTCAAAAAGCACAACCTACCATGGGCGCTATACAGCGATAGCCGAACGGCCATCTCTTGGATCAAGCAAAAGAAATGCAAAACCAAATTAGCATGGAGCCCAAAAAACATGGACCTACTTCTAGCTGTTCGGGCTGCTGAAAAGTGGTTAAGCGAAAATACCTGGACAACTACCATCCATAAATGGGACACCGAACATTGGGGAGAAATACCTGCTGACTTTGGTAGAAAATAACGAAATTGACACGCAAAAACATATATGAACGAATTTCTAGAGAAAGAAGAACAGGTACTACGAATGATTAAAACTGTATACGACCCCGAGATACCTGTCAATATATACGAACTAGGATTAATCTACCGCATTGATCTATCGGAGGAGAAGGTCTGCACGATAGACATGACACTTACTGCCCCCAATTGTCCAGCAGCAGACTTTCTAGTAGAAGATGTAAAGCAAAAAGTAGGATCCGTGGATGGAATAGAAACCGTAAACGTCAATATCGTCTTCGAACCAGAATGGAACAAAGACATGATGTCCGAAGAAGCCAAACTCGAACTTGGCTTTTTATAATCTAATAGCGCAGCGGTCTAACAATGCAATGGTCTAACTTCTAACAGCGCAGCGGTCTAACAATGATCTACTTCCTCTCCGACGCACACCTCGGGTCACGAGCAATCGACACCCCACAAGCACACCAGCAGACCCTTATCTCCATGCTACGTACCATGGCGAAAGATGCTAAGGCGATCTACCTGCTTGGAGACATTTTTGATTTCTGGTGCGAATTCTTCTGGGAAGACAAGAGCAAAGAACAATACCAACCATTCCTTCAGACCATCCAAAACATCACCAGCCAAGGAATAGAAGTGCACTTCTTCATCGGCAACCACGACATTTGGACCTTCGGTTGGCTTGCCAAGCAAACAGGGATGACTATACACCGAACCCCAGAAACTATCAACATCTATGGGAAACGAATCTTCCTAGCACACGGAGATGGCTTGGTACCTAGCAACTACATACAGCAACTACCTGCTAACATCCAAAAGAAGATTAAGCAGTTTATTTTTCTTCGCAAACTATTCCATAATCCCATCATGCAATTCCTACTCCGCTTATTACCATCCACATGGGGAAACGAACTAGGTTATGAATGGGCAAAAAAGAGTCGCCTCAAAGAGAAAGATGGTACCTATCCATACAAAGGAGAAGACAAGGAAGAACTGGTCCTCTATGCCAAAGAGCAAGAGCAATTAGGTAATCACCACGACTTATATATATTTGGTCATCGCCATATTGAATTGGATCTTATGTTAAGTCGTGATAGCCGACTCATGATATTGGGTGACTGTTGGCGTATGTTTACCTATGCTCAGTTGGATGAACAGGGAATTATCGTAATGAATAATTATGATACCCCTGAACTTCTAAACTCCTAAACTTCTAAACTTCAAATATATGAACAATAGACAACAACAACTTGCAGCTTTTGACCGCCTCTTGACGGTCATGGACGAATTACGAGAGAAATGTCCGTGGGACCGCAAACAAACCTTCGAATCCCTACGACAAAACACCATAGAGGAGACATACGAACTTGCTTCTGCACTCATCAAAAACGACATGAACGAGATTGCCAAAGAACTTGGGGATGTCCTTCTGCATGTGGTTTTCTACGCCAAGATTGGTAGTGAATCTGGAGCATTCGATATCGGAGATGTCTGCAACAAGATTGCCGATAAACTCATCTTCCGACACCCACATGTGTATGGTGAACAAGCTGTACAAAATGCGGAGGAAGTATCCAAACTATGGGAGCAAGTCAAACTCCAAGAGAAAGATGGCAATAAAACTGTTCTAGCAGGTATTCCAGAAGCATTGCCTGCTCTCGTTAAGGCATATCGTATTCAAGATAAGGCAGCCAATGTGGGTTTTGATTGGGAAAAGCCGCAAGATGTATGGACCAAAGTGAAAGAGGAGATTGCAGAGTTTGAGGCAGAAGTAGAGAACATGGACGAGGAGAAAGCTACAGATGAAATGGGTGATTTATTCTTTGCGCTGGTAAATGCAGCGCGACTCTACAAGATTCGACCTGACAACGCACTCGAAAAAACCAACGCTAAATTCATCCGTCGATTCAATTATGTCGAGCAAAAGGCAAAAGAAAAGGGTCTGTCGCTCAAAGACATGACCCTAGATGAAATGGAAGAACTTTGGCAAGAAGCCAAACGTTATTTTGCAGGAACATAAAACAATGCGGACGTCTTGGGAAACTCAGAATCACTCTCCACGGTTAAGCAAAACGACAATCCACCCTTTATTAGTGGAGTAAAAGCAATAGGGAAAGATACACGATTATAACCTGGATCGAAATACAAATCACCAGATGCTAAATCTGTCTGAGAAGTAAGGGTCATCTTCGTACTATCCGTTAAAGTATACCACAAGTCCAATTTAGTACTATCCCAATCAATACGAACGGACACCAAATTACTATTAACACTATAGAACACACTACTAAAAACAACCGTATCACCCACATATACAGTGTCTAGATCATACGAATCATCATCCATATCGTAAAAGATATCCACAGTGTCCTTGGCTGAGACAATCGAATCACCATCAAAGACAGGATTGACATAGAAGTGTGACCCATAGATCTCAGGACTATATTGTGGCTCCACATTCCAGTTACAAGCGCCCAACAGCACTAACAACGAAAGCAAAACAAATAATTGACGAATCATACTAGTTAACAATTTATAACGAATACAATATTTGTATAGTTTGCAATTTGATACAAAAAACGGGTCTTACGACCCGTTGTGCGGCATAAAGGACTCGAACCTTCACTCCTCTCGAAACTAGATCCTAAGTCTAGCGCGTCTACCAATTCCGCCAATGCCGCGTGAAATCGGATGCAAAGGTACAACAAAAAATGCACATATGCAAGTATTTTTGGAAAAAAGTTTACTTTTGAATAAAAAACGAGCATATGGGCTGCATAAAGCGACAGTACGATAGGGCTCCCGCAAATTTTTAATTTGTGGGAAGAGGAAGGATAGCGGCGAGTTTTAATCGCAGAGCGATTTCTGTCTCGCAAGCCAATCCTGACGAGGAAGTGGGCGAGCATAGCGAGGTCGATGCCCTCGAAGGTACAACAACGTCGCTTTACGCGAGGGCAAAGCCCGCATAACCTATAAAATGAATATGTACGAAACTTTTTATCATAACCTCCCCAATGGCGTGCAGATAGTGCACCGCAAGACCACTTCTCCCGTCGTATATGTCGGTATCATGATTGGTGCTGGTACCCGCCACGAACAGCCTAACGAAAATGGTATGGCGCACTATATCGAACATTGTGTTTTCAAAGGTACCGAGCATTACACTGCCCGCCAGATTATCAACCATATTGAGGGGATAGGTGGCGAAATCAATGCCTATACTACCAAAGAGGAAACCACCTTTTATGCCGCCACGCTCAATAATCACTTCCGCACAACTTTGCATTTGCTCGCGGACATGGTACTCCGCCCTACCTTCAACAAAAAGGAAACCGACAAAGAGGTGAGCGTTATCCTCGACGAAATAGAGAGTTACAACGATTCGCCTAGCGAACTCATCTATGACGACTTCGAGAATATGATTTTCGAGGGTAGCTCCATGGCTATGCCTATTCTTGGAACCAAGAAAACGCTCCGCCGTATCTCCAAATCGCCTGATATCGCTCTAAACTGGATGAAAACGCACTATCGCCCTGAGCGTATGGTGCTCTTCGTTTTAGGCGATGTCTCTACCAAGCAAGTGATAGCTGCGGCAGAAAAGGAGTTAGCCCCCCTCAATCCCCCCTTAAGGGGGGAAGTTGCCACCCCTCCTTTTAGGGAGGGGATGGGGGTAGGCTTATCCCGCACCTACCGCCGCCACACCCACCAAACGCACATCATGCTAGGTTCACACACCTACCCCATTGGCCACCCCAAGCAATTGACGATGTTTTTGCTCAATAATATTCTAGGCGGAGGTAGTATGTCTAGTCGTTTGTATTTGACTCTTCGTGAGAAACATGGACTGGTGTATAATATTGATTCGCAGGCAGTACCCCTTAGCGACACAGGATATTGGAATATATATCTGGCCTGCGATCCTCAAAACAAAGACCATTGCCTCGAACTCTGCCACAAAGAACTGCAGACGATGTGTGACACCACTCTCACATCCTCCCAACTCAAACGTGCCCTACAACAATTGGAAGGACAATTGGCTATTTCAGCTGAGAATCAAGAAAACAACGCTTTGGCGATGGCAAAACAAATGTTGTATCATCACCGTGCACCTCAATGGCGCGAGACATTCGCCAAAGTGCAACAAATCACTCCTACCCAACTCCAGGAGGTTGCCAACGAAGTCTTCGCACCAGAAAAGATATACACTTTATTGTATGATTAACCCTTGCGCAAAGGTAGCGCAAGGGTAGCGAAATCTCGTGATACACTTCTAATATAGAAAAGAGGCTTCCAAATCTGGAAGCCTCTTTATTTCTTCTAGATTACCTAGAACTTCTAGATAAACTAGTTATCGCCTAGATTATTGGATATATTTCTCTCCGTTCTTGATAACGATACCCTTGTATGTCTCATCTACCTCAACACCGAGGAGGTTATAGAGTTTGTTATCGTTGAACAAAGGAGCTTTAACATCCTCAATTGCAGTGTCATCGCTAACTACACCTTGGGTGATTACGAAATCATAAACGAAACCGTCAGCATCAATGCTTACAACCTCTTTACGACCCTCAACAGTTGCAGGAAGTTCCTCAGCCTCAAATGCAATCATAACTGCACCATTAGAGGTCAAGTAAGTAGTATCTACTGCATATACTGATACCCATTCTGGAGTCTCAATAGACCAAGCACCCTCAATATCATATACGTTGGTGTAAAGAATTGCTACATAATCCTCAGTATCCTCACCATAGTGGCACATACCACCTGCTACAGGAGCGTTCATCTCGTTGAGAGTAGTATCATTTACGAGAGTTGGCCAGTAAGCGTCATAGCTAACTGCGAGGTTAGAGCTTGCAGAGAAGATAGGGGTATATTTGCCACCCACCTTGTACATGGTTGTACCACCTGGAGTATAGTAGTCTGCGAAGATACCGAAGTTACAGCCAGACTCGTTGTAGCCAGTAATTTGGAGTACGAAGTCACCTTCTACTACGATAGGAGCATCCATCATACCACCCAAGATATCCTCTATTTGGAAAACAACAGAGATAGTACCCATCTTACCATTAAGATCAAGGAAGTTCTCCACGGTAGCTACAGCCTCGCCAAGGAGAGAGTCTGTGTAAATAATACCCTTTGTCAAATCAGCAGCGAACACCTCAATCTTAATCTCAGCATCCTCTGGCATGATGGTAGTACCTTGGTTGTTGTAAACAGGAATATTTACAGCATTGATCTTCAATGGGCTGAGGTTGCGAACAGTAGAGATGAGGGTATCAGCAGTAACTTTGGTAGCTGTATCAGCGATCAAGTTGGTACCATAAGCATACGCGCCACGAGCACCTGCACCAATTTGATAGAAGTCACTACCTGATTCATTGTTCATAGGATCAGTCTCCATACCGCAGAGGGTCAAAGGAATCATCTCACCAGTAGAAATGATAATTGGAGAAACAGCAGAAGCCAAGTAACCACCGTTCTCATTACCTGCAGCATACTTGTAACCCTTGATGTTGTAGGTTTTATCACCTTGTGTCAAAGTGTGGTCAGTAGTGTATGGGAGATAGTAAGAACCATCAATACCATAACCAGTTACATAAGTTTCACTGTTCTCAGCTACCAACTCATCATTGTGTTGCATGTACCAGTTAGTTGGACCATAGTAGTTAGTCCATACTACGCTATCCAAATAAGGAACCGCGATAAATGAATTCATCAATCCATAGAATTGTGGAGTGTAACCAAAATGCATCATACCTTCAGTAAAGTAGTAGTCGTGATCTGCATAATCAGCTGCAGCAACTTTCTTTTTTGCAACATAGTCTGCATTCCACTCCTCCATGGTAACCTCAGCAGTCATCTCGATAGATTTGAACTCTGCTTTGCGGATCTCCATGTTCATAGGAACCTCAACTTGTGCGGTAGCCATACCTGCTACGAGCACTGCACTTAAAAGAGTAAACTTTTTCATACCTTTAAAAATTTAATTGTTAGACATTGTGAGTTTAGAACTCGTTAATTTATTTTTTGTTAATTATTACATTTTAACCGTATTGGCACCCTTGATGAGCAACTCTTGGTTAGCACCTACCAACTTCATACCCGATACAGCATTAAAGAGGTTAGCACCTGGTTCAGCGGTAAAGCTACCCAACAAAGCATCTACCACACCTTGTACAGCAGGAGCAGCTTTTACCCAACGCTCGGTTGTACCTTCTTTTCCATCTTCAGGCTTCTCATCCCACATAGCTAGATTAGAAACGGTCATACCATTCTCGTTCATCTCAAGGTCAATAGTCCAAACTAGGTTAATAACTTGCTCTTTACCTTTACCGTTTTGTTTGTAGCCTACTTGTACTTGTACAAAGTAACCACCCTCATACATATTGAGTGATTGTTTGTAACCAAAGCCCATTTGTTTGATTTTAGATGCCTTGTCCTTAGCAATCGCATTGATTTGCGCCAAGAATGGAGCCACAGAGTCGATACCCACGGTATCAATTACCCAACCAAAGGCATTGTCTGTAAAGTATGAACTAAACAAAACGTTCAAGTTACCTGCGTTCATTACAGAACCAGCTTCACCTACCAATTCTCCTTTAACGCTATCATAAGTGAAAATATGCTCATGTACTTTATCTCCAAAACCTGTAGAAACGATTATACCATCCTCAGTAGAGCATACAGGGTGATAAGTAGCCGCTTCTGCTACCAATGGAGAACCATATGCAGCACTTTGGAATTGCCCAGATGCGCCATTATAAAGGTACATCTTCTCCTCGCCTTGATTAAGAGTTGCTACGTTGTTGTTTCCAAACAAATAAGATTGCATTTTCTCGCATGCTGCAAAGTAGGCTTCCAAACTGGATGTCTTCATTGGACGCATCACACTATATGCACTATGTTTTTTACCTTTCAGCACCACCACCTCAGGAGTAGCCTTAAGAATCAAGAACTCGTAGTCTCCCAAAAGACCAGCACCATTCTCTTGTGGATCAGAGAATGCGTGGAACACATCGTTATAGGTATCAAAGGTCAAGATTGGTCCATAGTCACTCTTAACCGCCCAAGTACTAGCAGTGTCGGTCATAATCTTATTCATGGTGGTAGCTGTATTCTTGGCAGTCACGCTCACATTACCATTCTCGTTGAATTTCAACACCATATTATACCCCTTAGCACTGGTCTCAAGATTAGGGAAATATGCCATTTCCCAACCAGCCTCGTTGGATGAAAGTACATCTTGTGCATTCTCCACTGCCTCACGTGCACGCTCAGCAGCAGACTTGTCAAATAAACTTTCCTCGTCGCGACTGCAAGCTACCATGGTAGCTGCAAACAATCCGATTAATAATAAATATTTAGCTTTCATATTCTAGTCTTTTTGTTTTTGAGTTGTGAGAGAATTATTTACCATTCAAGAATTCAAGGTTCATAATCATTTCCCAGTCCATGTTTTGTTGACGCTTCTGTACTTCATTGCGAAGTTCATCCAAATCGATTTCCCATTTCTCTTCCAACCATGTGTTGCAAATCTCCCATTTTTGTTGGATGATAGCGGCACCTTCTGGGCCAGCTTCTTTGAGCATATTAGCCCACCATGCATCTGGTTTCACAATGTAGTTAGCAATTACCTCTACAAAGTCCTCACGTGCTTGACTACTACCATAGTTGGTTACGCAACCTAGTTGCCATGCTTCTTTATTAGAGCGCTCTTGCCACTTGATAGGATCATAGTTAGCAGGAGTAATTTGCGCAAACTCGGTTGGGTAATCCTTCTGTTGGTGCAAGATGTGCGCAAACTCGTGGTGCATAGTCTTGAAGATATACTCATTGAGGTTATCAATGTTGTCAAGCTGCATCTTGTTTACTTTCAAAATAGTAATCTTGATACCACCTTCTGCATAACCCAATTTCTCAGTACCTTGTACAGGGTCCATCATAGAGGAACCAATCAATTGAATCATCTTTGGACCATACTTAGGCAAGAACTCAGGATTTACAACTGAATCATATACATCATACCACAAGTAGAGTGCCAAGTGCGCCATTGTATCAGCCATACCAATACTAACAGGCACTACGTTGTAGTTAGGATCTGTAGCGTTGTCATCCAACTTGTAAAGGAATTCAACGTTATATGGCTCGGTATAGTATTTCTTCAACCATTGATCAAATTGGTATGTATAAGTAGTGGTATCCTCTACTGGGTCGATAAAGATAGACTCAGAAAATTGATTTTGAGGTTCACAAGCTGCGATACTCACTACCAACATTGCTAAAGCAAATATCTTATGTATTGTTTTCATAACTAGTATATATTATAAATTAGTTAGTCATTAACGATTTCCAATTTTGCTTTTGGTTGGGCAAAAGCGCTAAAATAGGTAGGAGTAGATGGAGTATATACATCATTTGGATCCAAACTTGGAGATTGTGCTTGGTTGCCATCAATTCTATCTCCTAATACCTCACGTGGGTTAGCAGTCAAACCTGCCATAATCACTTCTTGAGGCAATTGGATTGCGCGACGGTCATCATTCCATACCAATACGCGAGCAGGATCTTTACCTTGTACGTGCTCAATCTCAATACCATAACGCTTGATATCATGCCAACGAAGACCATCATGCAAACCTTCGATACGACGGAGGTGCAATGCACAATGTACTAATGGCAACTGTTCATCTGTAATCACCCAATCAGCAGACATATCTTGGTTGTGCAACACAGGTGCAAACTTAGTACCAGCTTTCTCAGCATAGAACTTGGTAATCTTTTCCTTGCTCAAATTCACATTACCATTAGCCAAAGTATCCATACGACCATTTACGTTATATCCTTGGCACCAAAGGCGGAAATCATTAGCTGCACCATCCAAATCATTGAGGTGCGTCTTAGCCTCAGCACGGCAGAGCAAAGTTTCATTGGTAGTAAAGGCACGAGTCACACCATGAACATAACCATAACCTTGCACTTTATCTGTGTACTCAAAGATATAGTAGTCTTTTGCACAGAATCCACCCAATTTTTGGTCAGCAGACCAAAGGCCGATACCAGGGAATGAACCGTTCCAGCAAGGGCCAGCTCCTTGTGTTGAAAAATCTTGAGCATCACCATTGTGCTGATAGCGACCATATGTTGAGAAGTGTGCATAAGCAGATGGAGACATCGTAGTATGAATCAACAAGTTGCTTGGAGCTTTCACATCAATATAGTGGTTAAACGCCAACTCAATATTACTTTGATCACGGTTGGTCTCAGCATCAAACAGCATTGACAACACTGTCTCGTCATTCTCAGACAACACATGGTTAGCATGCTCAACCACCTTAGCCCACTCACGTTTGTATAGGAAGAAACGTGCAGCAAAAGCATGAGCCGCCTTCACATTGAAGTGGTAGCGAGGAACGCTGTAGTACTCGTCTGAAACGAGTTTCAAACCAGCCTCCAAATCCGCTTGGATAGCCATATATGTGTCATATAATGAACCACCAATCCATGCTGTATCTCCATTAAGGTCAAATCCAACTTTCAAATCTGGACCACGCCAATACTCTGGAGCCACTTTGGTCTCTGGTTGCATCATATAGGTAATACCTAGATCTTTTTTGCTATCCTCTTCATTCTTCCATGCTTGGCAGAATACACCAGCTAACAGGAAGTGGTGGTAAGCACGCGAAAGTAATGCCTCTCCCTTCTCAGCATCCATATTAATGCCTTTCTCCTCTAGCATTTTAATAGCCTTCAAAGCTTGATTGGCAACAGCAATAGCAGTATAGTGACCATCCCATAGATATTTAGGAGAGTCTTGAGAACCACTACTCTTAACTGGTTTCCAAGCAAAAATCTCGTTGTACATTTCGTCCAATGGATTGACAGCGTTGGCTTGACCAGTCTTAGGATCTGGCACATTGTTGTCAATTACTTGGTCAGATGAGTATTCGCAAATAGGAGCACTATTGGCATCTGTATAGGCACTTACCAACAGAAGTCGTACTTTGTCCTTTGTGTCAATCGTAGCACGCATATCAGGCTCATGATCCAAGAAATTACAAGCCGTTGTTGCTAATGCTAACAAAGCGATAGGAACAAATATATTCTTTTTCATTTTCATATTCCTGTCTAATAATTAAGTTCCAGGTTTTGATTAGAATCCTAATTTAACTGTCAATGTAAACTGACGTGGGTTTGGAGATGATACACCACCCGTATTGTAATACTCAGGATCACGTCCGTTCAATTTTTTATCTGCATATGCCAGCCACAAGTTGGTTGCACTAAGTTTCAATCCGAAACTAGACACAGCCTTTTGACCTTCAAAATATTTCTTAGGCAAATCGTATGCCAAAGACAATTCTTTCAAACGGATGAAATCACCCTTCGCAACACGCTCAGTAGAGTAGTTGTATGCAGAGTAAGCATTATCCAATGCATCAATAGCTCGCATTTGACGAACGGTTGGAATAGCAGGAATAGTAGTTACATTCTCATCACCAGGAACCATCCAGCGGTTCTTCATCTCCTTCATACTTGCAGTAAGATCGCTATAGTCGCTTCCGTATACTGGGCAGAGGTCGTCAAGACGCAACACGTTACCGAAGCTGTAAGTAAAGAACACGTTGAGTTTCAAGCCCTTCCATGAGAAGGTATTACCAAACGAACCTGTGATAGAAGGATCAATGCTACCCTCGTATTTCAAGTAGTCCACGTTCTCGTACTCTTGGAAGTAAATGTTAGCATAATTACCAGGACCTACCACTTGAGTGTGCTCAGCATTGATAAAGAATGTAGGAAGACCCTCTTCTGTCAAACCTGCAAATGGGATACTATAAAGTGCACCCACAGGACGACCTTCCATACGACCATAACCATTTACGAGTTGGTACACTTGTGAACGAGAATCCAATTTGGTAATCTCATTTTCTGCCCAACCGAAGATCCAGTCAGTAGTCCACTTAAAGTCCTTAGTCTTAATATTTACAGTTGAGATGGTAAACTCACAACCTGTTGAACGCATAGTAGCATCGTTCGCCAACTTGGTTGTTGAACCACCCACACCCATGGTTTGTACATAACCGATAAGGTCGAAGTTGTTACGACGATACCAGTCGAACTCTACATTGATACGGTTGTCCACGAAACCAAGAGCTACACCGATGTTGAGCTCGTGTTTCTTCTCGTAGGTCAACTCTGAATTCTCCAAGTCATAGAGTGTAATACCTGTCTCTGAAGCAGTTGTACTAGGACGGAATGGAGTGAAACTTGAGAACACGGCCAATGAGTTTGTTACTCCAGCAGGACCACGGTCAGCAGTCAAAGAGTAACTACCCTTCAAGCTTGCATAAGTCCAAGCCTTGCCAAAAGTTGGTTGCCACCATCTTTCCTCATGAGCGTTCCATGCTGCAGAAACGTTCCATGTAGGCAACCAGCGTGCTTGACGACTCTTACCCAACTTGTTAGTACCCTCATAACGGATAGTACCATTGATGGTATAACGACCTTTGTATGAGTAAGTTGCCATTCCAAAGAATGCCAAGTTACGATAATAGGTAAAGTCATTAGAATAATATACTGAGTTTTCCTCTTGACTTTGTTTAAACAAATGATAATCGATATAAGGCTCGCCACCATTATTGTATTGATAACCCCAACCACGGAACCAGGTATATTGACGATCGGTCGAGTTCAACTCACCACCACCAAAGAGGCTCAAAATATGATCACCACTTTTACCCAACTCTGCATTATAGCTTACAGTAGCACGGAAGTCCGTAGAGAGCAAAGAATACTCGGTCAAGTTATAGATACCACCCTTTGGCAACACCGTCTCTGGCAAAGCCAATGGGTTATCTGGATCAGAATAGAGATATGGGTTCGCATCACGAATGGTAGCATCCTCAGGATCAATACCCGCACGGTATGCACGTGCTTGGTTACTCTCATCCTTAATATGATGCTCTTGACGGCTTGATTGATAGCGAATAGCTGCCAACGCCGCAATCTCAAGACCACGCACTGGCTTCCAGTTGATATCACCTTGGAACTTCAAATCCGTTACCTTAATATCAATATAGTTATTATCCAACTCATCAAATATATTGAAATCGCAATAGTTACGACGGTAGGTCTCCTCAGGATCCATCGCACGAGAAGTATTCATCGCATATGAGAATGGGTTGATATCAAACTCACGACTAACCGCACCAGAAATAGGGTCAGTTTGCGCAGAGATTGTACCAGGAGCCATTTGTTTACGATAACTACCCATAGTAGCAATGCTAGCAGTCAACTTTTGTTTGCTTGTAGCAGGCAAGATATCATAACTAGCATTCATGTTTCCAGTAAAACGACTTACAGAACTAGCCTTGTACCATCCTGGATCTTGCATTGCAGAAAGCGAAGCATACACACGTGCACGATCAGTACCCGTTGTGAAAGATACAGAGTGGTTGTGCATCACGGTTTGATTGAAAAGTTCAGCAAACCAATCGGTATTACGGAACTCAGCTTGACGCAAATATGCATTTTTAGCCTCCGTAGTATTAGCCAAACCTTCTCCACCGCCCTTGGCAGCATCGATCAATGCATACATACGACCATATACACCCGAGTTTTTAGCAGAATACAAAGAAGAATACTCTAACCAACCTTTGCGCTCAAACTCTTGGTAAATACCCATTTGCTCTTGTGAGTTACAAATGTTATAATCGGTATATGTAGGCACTTGACGATATGTAATTTCGCCCGTATAACTAAGCTTAGACTGACCAGCTTTACCTTTCTTAGTAGTTACAACGATCACACCCGCCATCGCGCGCGCACCATATATAGAGGTAGCAGAACCGTCTTTCAAGATTTGGAAGCTCTCGATATCCTCCGCGTTGATACCAGAGATTGCACTAGCAATCAATGTGGTAGCATCACCAGAAGACAAATCATCAGCGTCCATCTCAATCGCATCTTCCAACACAACACCATCTACCACCCACAAAGGTTTGCTAGCACCATAGATAGATGTAGCACCACGCACGCGGATCTTAGGAGCTGTACCGAAAGTACCACTCACGTTTTGTACGCTCACACCGGCTGCACGACCTTCCAAACTACGACTGACATCTGCCACACCAGAAAGCACGGTTTCATCAGCCTCCAACTTGGTAGCAGCACCCGTAAAGAGACGCTTATCTTGTTTCACCATACCAGTTACTACCACTTCTTCGAGCTGCTCGGTATCACTCTCGAGAGTAACAGAAATGTTTGGTTTTACAGGAACGGTAACAGTCTTATAACCCATATAAGAGATTACAAGATTCTTAACGCCAGCAGGCACTGTAAGTTCAAAGAAACCATCAAAATCAGTAACTGTACCGACAGTAGTTCCTTCAGCAACAACGTTTGCACCAATAGCACCAATACCTGTTTCTTCAAAAACTGTACCTGACACCTTAGTTTGTGCAAACACACAAACGGCTAGCATCAAAGTCATCATTAAACAGTAAATTCGTTTCATTATCAGTAAATTAAGTTATTATTAAACAGTACTAAAAATTGTTTTTCACGTATAAATAGTGTAATTTACCTCCACAATAACGCGAAAAATCGCACAAAGGTACTACTTTTTTTGCGGATAAACAAATATTTTGACAAAAAAATGCAATTTTCGTCTATTTTTAACTATTTTGATAGTTTTCACGACATTTTGATATCAAAAAGTAAATTATAACATATTGAAGCATATTATATATATCGAAATACTAGACTGACAAAATGGCAGCAATCAATATTTGGCAAGGTTTTTGTAGTTCTAATTCATGTAACAAAAGCCAGACAATTAACAAAGCCACACATCGTCATCATGACTGTTATTATTAGAGATACAAACATTAACTATTCTATTAACTTCAAATAAAAATATGGCAACAAAAGGTAATATTGGGGTAACATCAGACAATATCTTCCCCGTCATTAAAAAATTTCTCTATTCCGATCATGAGATTTTCCTTCGCGAATTGATTAGTAACGCAGTAGATGCCACACAAAAGCTCAAAACCCTAGCTAGTGTGGGCGAAGCAAAAGGTGAACTAGGTGATACGCGCGTGCGCGTCCTTTTAGATAAAAGTAAGAAAACTCTTACAGTACAGGATCATGGTATCGGTATGACCGCAGAAGAGGTCGACAAATACATTAATCAAATTGCTTTCTCTGGTGCCGAAGAGTTTGTCAACCAATACAAAGACAAAGCAGAAGCCATTATTGGTCACTTTGGACTAGGCTTCTATTCTGCATTTATGGTAGCAGACAAAGTAGAGATTTTCTCGTTGAGTTACAAAGAAGATGCTCGTGCCGTACATTGGAGTTGCGATGGTTCGCCAGAATACACCATGGAAGAGACTATCAAAGCAGAACGCGGTACTGATATCGTACTACACATCAACGAAGAATACCTCCAATATTTGGAAGACGCCACCATCGAAGGTTTGCTAACTAAATACTGCAAGTTCCTCCCCGTAGAGATCGCTTTCGGAATGAAAAAGGAATGGAAAGATGGTCAACAGGTAGAAACAAGCGAAGAAAACATCATCAACGAAGTCAACCCCGCATGGACACGCAAACCCGCAGACCTCACAGATGAAGACTACCAACATTTCTACCACCTGCTCTACCCTCACCAAATGGATGAACCACTATTCCATATTCACCTCAACGTGGATTATCCTTTTAATTTGACAGGTATCCTCTACTTCCCTCGAATCAAGAACAATATTGATATTCAACGCAATAAGATCCAACTCTATTGTAATCAAGTGTTTGTTACAGACGAAGTAGAGAACATCGTCCCACAATACTTAACATTGCTGCATGGTGTAATCGACTCACCAGACATTCCTCTCAACGTAAGCCGTTCCTACTTGCAGAGCGACAACAACGTAAAGAAGATTTCCAACCACATCACCAAAAAAGTTGCTGACAAATTGGCAGAACTCTTCCGTAGCAACCGAGAAGAGTTTGAGTCCAAATGGGATGATATCAAACTCTTCATCCAATACGGCATGCTCTCTGACGAGAAGTTTTATGACCGCGCAATCGGTTTTGCACTACTAAAGAATATTGATGGAAAATACTTCACCTACGAAGAATATAAGAGTCATATCCAAGAGAATCAAACTGATAAGAATGGTGACACCATTATTCTCTATGCCCAAGATACCGAAGCATGCTATGCATATATCCAACGCGCAAAAGAAAAAGGATATGATATTCTCCTAATGGATGGCGAACTAGACGTACACGCTATGTCACAATTCGAACAAAAGAGTTTCGAACACGCAACCGATTCCGAGGAGAAGAAAGGTGCCGTTCGCTTTGTTCGCGTAGACTCAGACGTGATTGAAAACATCATCCAAAAAGATGATAAAGCAACTGTAGAGTTAACAGCCACAGAGCAAGATGCATTGCGTTATAGTTTTGAGAGTCAACTACCTAAGACCGACAAAACCCACTATGCAATATCTATCGAATCCGTAGCGACAGACGCACTGCCCGTATTCTTAACACAAAACGAATTTATGCGCCGTATGAAGGAGATGTCTGTTCACCAGCAGGGTATGTCCTTCTACGGAAACATGCCAGATCAATATAATTTGGTAATCAACACCGCAAATGATAAGATTAAGAATCTCTTAGCAGAGATCTCTACAGCATGTCAAGAAGGTACAACTCCACTCCTAGAACAAATTGCTGTTAAGACCGCAGAGGAAGATGCTCTTCGTGAAGCACAAAAGGGCAAGAAAGAAGCCGAACTCACACAAGAAGAGAAAGACGCAGTAACGAATGTAACCAAAGAATTGGCAGCCCTTAAGATGCAGCTCAAAGAACAGTATGCAGCTTATGCCACCTCTTCAGAGAAGATCCAACAACTCATTGACATTGCTCTATTGGCAGCAGGTCAATTGAAGGGTGAAGCATTGGCTAAGTTCGTTAATCGCTCGGTAGAATTGCTGTAATACGTAGTGAACACATAGCAATTGCGCGAGGCATGTTAACATGCCTCGCGCTAATTATATAGGTATGGTTACCTTGATTAAAAGTTCGGAGTGATAACGGAGTGGTAACGGGTAAAGTAGAGACAGACAATCGTTGTTCCGAGCAAAAGTAGGATAGAAAAACGCTATGAACCCGTCATGAACCCGTAAAAGACCAAGATTATTATCGAAGAATATATTTCTGTTGATTATGAATAACGACTCCTTTATACGTTGTTGGATCCACTATATTGCCAAGTATATCAAACCATACGCCAGCAGGATCTATTGTGATATTCACTAGGCTAGACGGAATATACGTAGATGTAAAATCACACGTGATGATTCCATTATTCTCTTGAATATTATATAATCCATTGTGCTTAAATGGCTCATACTTTGTGATATTCTTAGATCCAGGGAATGGCACCTCTGGTTTGGGTTTTGTAGTCGTATATGGCGAAGATGCGGTTACAGCAGATATCAAACGATAACGAGGCACATAGTCGTTCGGACAATTATCCATCCAATCTTTTTCATCGAAAATCACTTGCCAAATCAGCATGCCATGTCCGGGTAAGTATGCGTCCCAGCCCTCAAGTTGGCGATTTTCGAGGTAATATACCGTATCAGTACGATAAGGACCATCCGGTAGGTGTTGCTCATTACGAGTGAGCATATATCCCGTCTCTCCATCAGCATATAGAGTTAGCGACTGAGATTCTTGCAAAACAGTTGGAGTCAACCACCCTAAATAATATTTATCATAAACCGAAAAGTTAGGTGGAGTATTGCCCTCGTTGAGATAATTGCCATATCCCATGAGCGACCATGCTCCAGGCGTTAGACGCTGCTGATTGGTAGGACTGCTTGTGGTGAGATAATAATCTGGTAATCCTAACACATGGCTAAACTCGTGGCAGATAGTGCCAATACCTGCACGCTTATTCGTGGCTTTGCGCAATTCGTTGGAGCAAGCATACGCATTCACCAATTTGCCATCAAAACTGGGCAACTTGAAATCAGTATCGGAATTGGCATAGTATTCATCTATGTTGCTATAACCATAGTATAGAGCAGATACTAAGTCCCAGTTGTGTGGCCACATAGTGCTCTCAGGCGCACCTTCAGATTCAGCATATCCCGCATAGATAATATAGATGAAATCCACAACACCATTATTATCATTGTCGTATTGCGAAAAATCCACACCTAATTCATCTGCTCCTTTACACGCATCTACTACAAAATCCACGACATACTGATCATTCCCTACCGCGTCGTTCTTTGCATAGTAAGCAGATTTCTGTGGCAGATTAACCGGTCCGACCACATCAAAAGTAGGCGCATACTGGCCATTCGACTGCGCACGAAAATAGGATTTGCACGAACCGGTGGCACCATTGTAAGTATAATTATCTCCATTAGCTAGTGAATCAAAAGCCATATGGGTATTATTTTCATCAAAAGTGATATCTGTATAATTGACCAAGATAAGCAGACCTTTGGGCGCCAGGTTAATATTCGGTGTGCGACGCGCAACAATCTTCTGGACGTTCGAATGAGCGTCATGTGACAGAATAGTAAAAGGCGCTCTCTTGCGAATCGGCTCTACAAGGTCCAAACCCGGAAGTGGCGCTACTGCCCAAGCTGCAGAGCATACCACAGCAAACATTCCCAACACAATAAGGAATCTATAGATGGATGTTTTCATATGCAAAATACTTTAAATTCACTGCAAAGGTACATTTTTCTACGCATATATACAATTTTTTGCACAAAAAACACACTTTTTTCTAAAAATATTTGGTCATGCGGGCTACGCCCTAGCCTTTAACGACACGCTTGTACCTTCGATGTCACCTCCCATCAAGATGGGCCCCACCTCGAAGCTACGGTCGTTAAATGCATCCTATACGCCATTTTTTATCTAAAAACACAAAAAAAAGTATGTTTTTTGCATTTTTCCTTAAAAAAATTTGCGTATATGAATTTTTTGTAGTACCTTTGCACTCGCTTTCGAATGAGAAGCATGGTCCGTTAGCTCAACTGAATAGAGTACCACACTACGGATGTGGGGGTTGCAGGTTTGAATCCTGCACGGATCACAGAAGACAATCACGCTAAGCATACCTAGCGTGATTGTTTCATTTATATCCCTCGCAACTCAATAATAGATATGCATAGACCATAAAAAAGACACTCTAGATTCTAGAGCGTCTTTAATTTTAAAGATTATGCCGAACAATATAATAAGGTATATTAAGGGCCTGAATCTCTCGTTCGTACCAATCAAATAGATACTCGCGTATAGTAGGATTCTCGCGCACAGGATCAGGTTCCCATGCCAGATCGGGATAACACAACAAGTAAACATCCATAGGATACTCCTCCAATGCCTGTTGCACGAACGGCGGACACACCCCAAACTTATGCAAAAACCACACTTTAGTGATAATCAGTTCGGTATCGAAAAATGCTATTTTCTCTCGTCCGTGCAACAAATCATTTGCAGCATCCGAGCATATCTCATGCAATTCTCGCACTTGGTGTTGAGCAATTTTCACTACATCATCATAGGTATACTCATAACTAGGTGCCAAGTGCTCCATATACCCTCTAGCATACTCGGGCACCATTACTCCTCCATATTTCGTTGCCAGATAATATGCCAACGTACTTTTTCCTGTGGATTCAGGTCCTATGATTCCAACTTTGAACATAACTAGCAAACTACGCAGCCACTTTCCGAAAGTGGCTGCGACTGGAATAGATTATCTAGTTAACATGAGTTTGATATTAATTCCCACATTATCCGACTTAATTGGATAAGACGAAGAAATCAATGGAGTAGTACCTTGATGATCGTAGAAAAGTTGAAGATTAATCTTCTGTGAGAGCACATAGTCTGCACTAATCTTCACCCCTAGCACCTTATTACCCGAACTAGCCTGAGTGATATTCTCCTCCACCTTACGCAGCAAGGTCTTGATATCCTTGTAACTCACATCCACATTCAGTTTGAGATCATTGCTAACCTTCTTTTGAGCGCCATTTCGGTTTTTGGTGATAAAATTCAGGTCTTTGATGGTATATCCTAGCCCTACTACAAACTCGTCCGTATGCCCCTCAGTAATTTGTACTGAGTTGATGTTCAGCGAGATATTTCGCTGCTTACGATATTCCACTTTCGCGGAGAGCGAGTTTTTCATCGTCATATTCAAACCAATCAACGGAGAGAAACTCTCGGTAAGTGTGATAGAAGATATATCATATGCCGAAGAAGGAATAGGATTATCTGTAGTTACATCACGCACAAATCCGACTTGCTTGTTACTCAAATCTATAGCAGGAGTCCAGGTCGAATAGCTAGAATAACTACCTATTGCATATTTACACGTATACGCGTGCGTGAGGGTGATAGATTTGAAATTATCACGCATCCAAGGTAACTTGCCTAGTCCATCGTAAGTCACCGACCAGTTTGGCAAGATTTGCAGCAAGTTCATAAACGGATTCAAACTGATATTATTTGCATCACGTCCCGTATAGGCTGCGATAAACGCAGGCACCAACACATCCGCCGTATTGCTAGCCACAGCGCCATTCTCTGGGTTATAAGGTTTACCACGCAAATGTGCAGGAATAAAACTTGATTTAGGATACTCCAATCCCACATATTGCTCTTGCACACGCCCAGTCATGATATCACGATTGTTAAGGAATCTCTCAAAAGTCTCTGAAGTAAAGTTGTCGTCTGCAGTTCCTACCTTATGGAAAGCAGTAGCTAGTGCTACTTGCGTGATATTAAACGAACCTGTCATATTCTCTTGTAACTGATCGTAAGAGTAGATGACAGATGTAGACTGGGCCTCATACCTTTTTGTATTGAGTTGTATCTTAAGACCAGGGAGTGGTTCTAATGTGAGTTTAGCATCAAAATCGGATGTCATGGCACGTGTAGCCGGTTGCACAACGGACGTATCACCGGACAACCATCCGTGGTCCTTTGCTTTCTGAACAAAACTATCATCAAAAGCACCAAAAGCAAAGCCAAAACCAGGTGCATAGAGATTATCTCCCATGCTCTGTTGGCCCATAAAACCTGCTTGCGGATCAAAACCAGGCAGCGTAATGGAATTGGTATTGCGATAAGTCACTTGCAATTTTCTGAACATAGTTCCCACATAAGCCAACATATCTACTGTAACCTGCCCTGCTGAACGCGAACTATTATCTACTGTTTTAATAGAGATCGACACCTCATCCAAATTCACTTTCGACTTAACCATCACCTTGGTATTAGACGTAGGTTTAACAGTCAATTTGACTTGCTTACCATCCTTTGTAGTTGCAGTAACCTTTAGAGATTCACTACCAAGTCTGTGAACAATCTCCTTCTCTTCTCCAGCCTTTAGCGAGATGGTTTCGGTATATGTCTTAGGACGGAAAGCGCGTCTACGCAGACTACGTCCATTATAATGCTGGGTCATCTCTTTCCAATACTTTGATTTGTTGTACAAAGTTTCAAAATTGATACCACCATCCACCTGCCATGCACGTGTACTGCTAATCACGTTACCCAGAGGAGTCTGCTGTTCATTAGCCTGCATGGTACGATTCCAGTTGTAGGTCGCATTATAGGATGCATTAGCGGTCAACGCTTCAATGTATGGGATACGATTGAATGGTACATTCCATGATGCAGAAAACTGCTGTTGATAGGTATAAGGTCTTCCCCAAGTAGCCATACTACGTTGTATAGAATCCTTCCACAACTCGTAATAGTTATTGCCAAAACGCAAATCCTCGTACATTTTGAGAATCTCAGGTGTATATTCCCCCTCATCCACAGTTGAGTTCATGGCAGTTTGGAAAGAGAACTTGATATTCTTTGTCAGATCGTACTTGAAGTCAAAATTACGATCCCATGTGAAGTCCTTGGAGAAGGTATACTCCTTCTCGTTAATACTTCCACCAAGTTCCGAACTAAAGTCACGCATTTTCAGGTGGGTAAAACTGCGTTGCATGTTCGTATTGAAAGCCCAAGACTGAGGTAGATAATAGAAATTCATCTCACTAAAGAATTTTACCTTTTTGAGTTTCTCCACCCCTTTGAATGGCTCCCATGGCTTTGGATTGAAGTTATAAGAATAACTAAACGAGCCTTTATAATCCTTGGATATATCTTTTTCTATCTCCGGACTATGTTGTTGCTGTTCGTTGTAGCTAGCAGATATTGAGAAGTTAGCCGGATCATAGAACATATTTCGCTTCTTAGAATGAATATCCAACTTCATGTTCGATACAGAGAAAGTAGTAGATTCGTGCACCGTATTGGACATTTGTTTGATAGAGTCTTTCTCCTGCTTTGTCTCGTAATTGGTTAATGTCTCAGAGAGTTTTACATCTGAATCTAGAGGATCAAATTCAGGCGCTTCGGTCTCATTAGAATAGGACACATATAACGGTATTTGCAGTTTTGCTTTCTCTGGGAACAATCGTCCTGCCTCCAACGCTGCGCTAACAGAAATCTGGTACGCATTCTCCATATTTCGATCCAGCACATTCGATTCGATAGCACCATACCCAGCCGTTTCCAATCTACCTGCGACATTCAATTGTGCAATATCACTCACACTCAATGCGGCAGTTGCCATAGCTGCTACACCACCTTTTTCGTTAAACTGACTTAGTCGCAACTCATTCACCCAAACCTCTGCACTGACTTCATGATTAGACTTATTGCGCACACCAATCATGATTGATTGTACATTCTCTAGGGTTGGATTACCCAGCACAGTAATCTTATTAGCCAATTGTTCTGGATCATACGTCTCATAGGGGATGGTATTGCCTACATTCGTATTGCCAGCACGTTTTGCTTTGTTGCGCTCCATTTTTGCATTTGTCAACAACTGCAAATCAAAATTAAACTCATTCTCTGGCATCCAGACCTTCTTGCGATCCTCCACATTATCATTATTATACCTACCCTCAGGGGTAATCTTCAGCGGAATCTCATATTCATAGTAGTTATTTTTCAAATCGGATCCCAAACGAATGAAGCAGGTCAACTCATTATCAGTTACTGCATCAAAATGAGGTAGACACTCAGCATGCACAAACATTTGCAAAAGTTTATACTGACGCATGTCATACACCACATTCTTGTAAACAGCACGAGCATCTTTCTCCTGCAAATTATGCAAGCGGAACACCATTGACTGCTCGTTTTGAGCTATCAATTGTGCTTGTCCAGGGTCAGTCTGACGACTAATACCCGGAGGCAATACGTAGTTCACTGGACTACGATTGGAGTTCTCCTCAATATTAACAGCCTCCACATCCATTGAACCCGACATACTATATGGGTTTGGAATATTGTATTGATTATTTGCAAGATCTTGATATAAACCTTTGGAGTACGATCTCCATTCACCACGCACCAAATCCAAAGAAGCTAAACGAATATGAGCCTCTTGCGAAAAGTTTGTCATATAAATACGTGCAAATCGTATTGACTTAAAATTTCGTATATTCCCCACCTTGCGCATCATGGCACTATCGCCGCGCAATGGAATCTTGAATTGGTACCATTTCACCATGGCCGTTTCCTTGTTGCGTAGTGTCACCTTGGTCTCCATGATACTAGCAATATGCTGTTGACCTACACGTTGCATGTCCTCCTTACGCAAAGAGATATGATAACGATAGAAACGCTCACTATCGTTGAGAGTATTATCCTGATTAATATCCTCTATATCCGGATTTAACGTGGACGCAGTACCGTAGGATGCATTATTTTCCATCTCAGGCGAGTTACCTTCTGTACCATTATAATGTTTATAGCGATCCAATACAGCCACCCGTTCTTGATCATAGTCATCTCCTCGATAATAGTGATAGTTATCACCTGCAGGGTCATTTACTGGAGAATATGGATCATCTTGCCATAACGCGTAGACAGCAGGGTCTACCTTTCCCTTCAGCGCTTCTATATATTCCGTATAGGGATTACGACCATTGTAGAATAGGTAAGTATTATTCAGCTCTTCATCTGTGGTCAGTCCGTCCAATCCAACATCTTGCTTAGCACGGGCACCGGCTTCATTAGCAAAAGCGACCACCGTACTAGTCGTTTTGGGTGTACGTCCCCATATGGTATAATCCACTAGATTTACATCCTCATTCAAAGGTATACCATGCTCAAATGACTTCTTACCATCTCGTAAGATATCCTCGCTCACATCACCCAAGTCAATATACAAATCACCTCCCTCAAAAGCGGCATCTGGATTTGTCAAGAATGGATCCATCATCCAAAACTCAATATACTCTATATTCGCCTTTTCAAAATCAGTATTATCTAGTTTACGCATAATACCACCCCAGCGCGTCTCAGGATGAGTTAACTTACCATCATAACCTATCTCGTTCGCAGATATATTATATTGTCCTCGTTCGCTGGGATAGAAACTCAAGTTCATAACCGACAACTTCGCGTCCGCATTGGGCAGCACATCTTTATTGGGATATACTTCTTGCTCATACACAATACGAGTACGATGATCAGACATCATATCCAAATCGTCTTTGATATGCTTAGGAGTATTACTCTGTGGATAACCAAAGATAGGGTCTACCGCATACCAGGCCAACAGCGCACGATTCTTATTGTATGCTATATCATTACCCTGCGTAGCCTCCGTAAAGCGATCACCAGAAGGGGTAGATGCCAATCGCCAATAATTAGGATAATGTATATCGATATTTGTCTTCGTAGCTTCAAAGTCGTCAATATATGCAGTTCCCACATTGCCCACATCCCTCGTATGTCCAGGTATCAAGTGGGCAAATTCTGCGTTGACCTGCAAGGTCGATGGAGCAGAGGCATCGATCCATGGCACCTTATCTAGAAGCAGAGTCAACCATTGTAACTCGGTTTTCCAACTAGTATTCACACCCCAAATGGTATTAGCTAGCGGTTCGCTACCGGTATTCACCTTTGTTGTCAAAGGTTTCTCACGCAAGTGCATAATTGTACCGCCCAACGTAAAGTCCTTGTTGAATTCATACTCTAAATGAGCCCCAAACAGCGACTTTCGCTGCATAGAAAAGAGAGACTGGTTCTCCAATTTCACATCTACATTTGTTCCGGAATCGATAATGGATTGGTTAAGAATCGTCACTATACCCATTGTATAGTCCACCGTATAGTCTACGTTCTCCACCAAAGTAGCACCACCCGCTGTTACAACCACGCTTCCACGAGGAATATTCATTGCATTCAAGCGAATCTCGTTGCCAGAAGTTCCTTTGTATTTGCCGACGAGGTAGAACTTGTTTTTCTCTGTCATTTCTTGCGCACTAACTAATGTAGAATCATACAATTCTTGGAAGACATACTTCTCAGCAATCTTCTTGTCACCAATTGCGGATGCTAAATGCGATCCAAAAGGTTCCAAAACAGGAAAGATGATTCGTCCAGTGGAGGAGACGGCAGTATAGGTTTCTACATAATCAAAGCGTCCGTCAGGCGAATTGTTGTTACGGGCATCCAAACGGTCCAACTGCATCACACGCAGCAGTTGCTTACCTTTGATGGCCCCTTCCATCAGGTATTGCATCTCAGTACCTACTGAATCATTGCGGTATTGAATATAGAGTTCAAACTTTTCGTTCGACATCTGCGAAGCACCCAGCGAATAAATATTCTTCATCATCAAATCCCAAGTACCCTTCCCCTTTATGTTCGGTGCATTATTCGTCCCTTTCAATAATTTCAGCACAAGTGAGTTAGGCGCCTTTAGACTCTCTGAACCATCTGTGGAGAACTCACCAACCTGATACACCTGACCTCCATACGTATATTCATATGCCACAGCTAATACCTCATCCTGATGAAGCGCTGTTTTTAAAGAAATATATCCCAATGCAGCATTTAACGTATATTCACCATTATTGAGCAGTCGCGCAGATTCTACCTTCTCGTAACCTTCACCTAATTCCATGCCCGGTAGTGACTGCATCACCTGGTTCACCTGCTGGATATCGCGCACTTGGGGATAATTCTGTATCAAGTGTTCGTACAACGCATTGGCTTTGTTATATGGAGTCCGAGCTCCAGGAGCAGGTTCCCATGTACCAAGGATGTGAATAGGATCATTCTCACCTAGGTCAGCCAATGCCACTATATTGCGTGATTGGTCATAGTTGCCACGTTTATTAGTCACCCACACCTCAATACGATTAATGGTTACGCTGCTAGCGACATAGGGTAACTGAGCCATCGCTTGTTCGTAGTTATCTCGGAAATAGTAACTCAAAAAGAAGTGACGATTCTCATCATACGTGTCAATAGGCATTTCAAAGTTTGTCATCTGTGCACCGCCCTTACTAGAGACCGACTGACTCTCTGAGTTCTGTTGCGATACTAGCGCTTGCACACGCAATTTACCAAACTTCAAGTCTGTCTTCACACCAAACAATGCACTACTACCTCTAATCAAACTATTGTTTAGATTCATTGATACATTACCCGCCTCTATCGACTGGATGATATCATCCTCCTGACCTTTATAGTTTAACTTTAAGTTCAACTGATCAAAACTAAACGAGGCCTCCGTATTGTAGCCCATATTAAAGTTTAACTTATCGCCCACTTTACCATTGACGCTCACCTGAATCTTCTCGTCAAAGTCAAAAATGTTATTATTTCGCGAACGCTCGGTCAAAGCAGGATTATCTACATATTGATGCTTGAATCCAAATAGAAGTTCTGCCGATCCCTGCATTTTCAGTTGCACTCCACCTGGGCCAAACACTTTATCTGCAGGACCGATATTGAATTTCATATCGGTAATATCAAACTTGCTTTCGTTATCATGCTCCACCTCGCTGATTTTCTGCTGCCAGTACTGACCTATCTGTTCACGCTCACTATAGGCACGATACTCTTCTGCAGTCATCATATAGGGTGTAGATATATCCGTATCACCCAATCGGGTATGCATGACATAACACCCTAGTCGAGCATCATATTCTACAGAGGTAGTTACGTTATCAGGATTCTGTAAGTCGAGGCTACTTTGTGGTCGCGTGAGTTGTTCATAATTTTCCACTCCCACAGACTGCACCTGTAGAGGAGCCATCACGATACTATCATTGTCTTGCCAAGACACTAGTGTATCCTGCTCTTGTCCAATAGCCACCAGCCCACAACTAATGGCCAGAAATATAATCAATAATCTTTTCACTTGCTTTTCTTACTTCTGTTCTCCTTAACTGCGATTTTGCTTAATTCATACACCTACAGCATTTTCAACGCTTGCTTTATCACTTGTTCCACGCTACTTTCGGGTGATGCCTTCAAAATTTTATCCACAACTTTTGCGCTAGCTGCCGCAGCAAACCCGAGCATCGTCAACGCGCTCACAGCCTCTTGTTTCACAGCACTATCAACCGACGAGACACCCACATCTTGAGCATCCACCATACCCAACTCCTCGGTTCCTACCCCTAAATCTACCTTTAGAACCTTATCTTTGAGGTCCACAATGATACGTTGAGCAGTTTTAGGTCCGAGTCCTTTCACCTGCGCTAATGCGCGAGCATTTCCCGTAGCTATGATTTGACGAATCTCAGCGGCAGAAAACGCAGACATAATCATACGAGCTGTATTTGCGCCTATGCCACTAACGGTGATGAGCATAAGGAAGAGTTCTCTTTCACCACGCGTAAAAAAGCCATAAAGTTCATGAGTATCTTCGCGAATAATTTCGGTAATAAAGAGTTTCGCCTCTTTTTGTTCGTTGCCCACTAGCTGAGAATAACTAGTAAGAGCAATATTGATGGCATAACCTACACCAGCGGCCTCAATCACAGCATAAGTAGGGTTAACATCGGTCAAAATTCCTTTGATGTATTCTATCATAATAGTATCTTCCTTGTTCTTCTACAAAAAAACGCGCAAAGATACTACAAAAATTGCATATACGCAAATAAAACGAAAAATATTTTCAAAAAGAATAGATATAAATCTATTTCCTACTCATTCTAATAGGCAACAAAAGTTGAATTACCTTTGTCAAAAGAATTATCAACCTACACATCAACCTTTCATTCCTCTATTTCCTTGGGTATATCGAACAATTTGTAATAGCCACTGCCAAAGCACAAAAAGCATGTTCCGCTCTCTACATGATTATACCCAGAGATTAATCCCTTGCCACCACAACGTGGACATGTTTCTAACAACAATCGTCTATATCCTGTTCCTACTAATGGAAGACTATCGTACACCTCAACACGATGCGTATCATGCCATTGTGTATGACACGACTCACACATAGTTTGCAACGCATCAATTGGGTAATCCCAAATTGCTCGTCCCTTAATATAGTACTTGTGATGCACACGCAAATTCGCAGTACCGCCACAGATTCGACACGCATTATGATCACGAGCCATTACTGCCTGACAAACGTCACGCCACTCCTTCGATTCTACCGCACGCCTATAGTTTTCCTGAGTCAAAAGATAAATACCCCTCTTTTTATCTCTCTTTTGGTGGGTCGATACGTTCTTATGCTTTTTCCGTGAAACTCGTTCAGCACTATCGGCCGATGTTGTTCCCTTTTTCTTATACGAGGCAACATTCTTTTTATGGGCATATTTAGGATTTATGGTAAGTTCTATCTCCCATTTCCCATCTACATTATTCCATTTTTTAATCCACTTATCAGAAGTTGCCATACTAAATATTTACAAATCCGCTGCAAATTTACAACATTTTTTCTACATATCCAAACTTTTTGAGCATTTTGTGCGTATACAACCATTAATAACTCCTTCCATAATTTCACAAATGAACACGTTGCTCTATCCGACAACAAAACACCCCCCCCACCTACATCCATTATCTACCTTCATATAACCATACTAGATAGTTTACGCAACCAATAGCAACATTCTCCCCCACTTTACACCACCAATTCGAACAAACCTCATATCTCATTGATAACATGCCAGTTAAACTGTTGAAAACTTTTCTCATAACCAGCTGAAAGAGTTGTTTAATTTTTTTTTGTGGGGAAATGTGGTGAAAAGTGTGGATATATCATTTTTTTTTTGTACCTTTGCAGCGGAATTCAGTTTGAGGGGTCATAAGATCTTTGCAAACAACACCAAAAGGTACCGCCATCAGGACAATCTCAACACCCCATAAAAGCGAATCATTAACGCAAGTACAAGTAGCAAAAGAGAACATGAACACCTTCATCGGCAATATTGAAGCACGCTTAGACAACAAAGGTCGCGTGTTTGTACCCGCCCAATATCGCAAAATTTTGGCAGATATGGGTTCGACACATATTATTATGCGTCGCGATACGGATAACGCGTGTATTATGTTCTACCCAGAGCATGTATGGCAAGCTAAAGTACGTCAGCTTCGCGATGCACTAGACGAATGGAACCCTGAGGATCAACTCATACTCATGCAATTCATGTCTGCGGCAGAGATTCTAGAGTTAGACGGACAAGGACGTGTACTACTACAAAAGAAAAACTTAGAAACTATCGGTGCCGAACAAGATATCCTTTTCGTAGGTATGCTAGACCGCATAGCCATCTGGAATCCAAATACTTACAACGAGAAACAGATGTCAGAGGCCATACTCTCTACCCACATCCGTGAAAGAATGAAAAAACAACTTTCGACTGTCGCACAGTCGGATTTGCCTAAAACCTATACAACCACCTAAACTATGATAGCAACTTATCATATCCCAGCCATGCTCCGCGAAACCATCCACGGGTTGAACATTCAACCCGGGGGGGTGTATGTGGACGTCACACTTGGAGGAGCTGGACACTCCCAAGCAATTCTAGCTGCATTAGAAGAAACGGATGCCATCCCTTGCGGAAAGCTCTATTCCTTCGACCAAGATATGGATGCCATTGCTCATGCTAAGGAACATTTGAATAACGACAATCAAAAATGCGATTGGCAATTGGTACACAGCAACTTCCGCTATCTCAGAAACTTCATGGATTATTACGGCATTACACAGATTGACGGTCTGCTAGCGGACTTGGGAGTATCATTTCACCACTTTGACTGTCCAGAAAGAGGATTTAGTTTCCGCTACTCAGCTCCACTCGACATGCGAATGAACCAACATGGTGGAAGAACGGCAGCGGAAATACTTAATAATTATAGCGAAGAGGAGCTCGCACGCGTACTATATATATACGGAGAACTCAACCAATCACGGCAAATAGCCAAACGGATCGTCAAGAGCCGTCAACAAGTTCCCTTCATACGCACCGAACAATTAGTAGAAATCATGGTAGGCAAAGGCAAATGGCAGATTCACGAAGGTGAAATTGAAGTGCCTACCGCAGCAAAAAAAGATTTAGCCAAAGCCTTTCAAGCATTACGTATTGAAGTTAACGATGAGATGGGCGCATTGCGAGAGATGCTCCTCGCTGCCAAAGATTTACTGCGTCCCGGTGGTAGAATAGCTATCCTAACCTACCACTCGCTAGAAGACCGAATCGTCAAGAATTTCCTACGGTCTGGTAACCTAGACGGAACCATCGAAAAGGATTTCTATGGCAACATCCTAAGTCCATTCAAAGTATTAGAAAAAGGCTTAACTGCGAATGCAGAAGAGATTGCAGCTAATCCACGGGCAAGGAGTGCAAAGTTGCGAGTAGCCGAACGAAAATAGTTAGCAAATACAACCTATTAGTGGCAAGAACCCTAACAAACAACCCTATGCGACATACGCAACATAAACCCTATAAACAACTGAACTATGTGTAAGAAGTTTTCAATTAACCTCAAAGACATTTTAACTGGAACAATCCTAACAAAAGGTTGGTTCAGGCGTCAATTGTGGCTAATCGTACTGATTGGCTTTTTGATTTTCATTCGTATTAGCGCCGGCTATCAAGCCGAAAGACAGCAGTACAAACTCAGTCAATTAGAAAAGAAGTTAGAAGATGTACAATTTATGCTACTTAGCGCTCAAGCCCAATTGATGCAAGAGAGCAAGCAATCTGCCATCAGCGACATATTGACTCAAAAAGGAAGCAAAGTACAACCAAGTAAAGATATAGCTATCCGAATACTATGAGCGAGAATATGCAACATACTATCCTACGCTTTGCCGTAGTGTTTCTCTTTATTGCCATTGGATTTGTGGTAGTGATTTTACGTATTTTCTCGCTACAATATGTCCATCGTGAGGAACTAGAGAAGAAAGTTACACAACGTGATTCCGTCTATAAAGACATCAAAGCCATCCGTGGAAACATCTACGATGCGGAAAATAGACTATTAGCTACTAGTGTACCACAGTATTACCTCTTTATAGACACGCGTCAAAGTAGTTTGCGCCAAAATAATGGTAAAACCTTTTACAAATATCTAGATAGTATTGCCACCGGTTTGAGTGAAATTTTGGGTGATCAGACTCCCTCAGAATATCGTGAACGCATGATACGTTCCTACAAGAGTTACGATGAAAAGAACCAAAAACCTGGTTCATATACCCGATTGAGCAAAAAGAAGGTCACTTATCAACAGATGAAACGTATTGAGCAGTTGCCATTAATCCGACAAGGTGTAATGACGAGTGGAATAAGAGGGGAACTGCTGAATGAACGCATGAAACCTTTTGGTTCGCTAGGTAGTCGAACAATTGGCGTAGTATCGTTAAAAGATGGCAATGCCACAGCAGGTCTAGAACTACTGCTTGATAAGCACCTTACGGGTAAGGATGGTCGAGGCATACGCACCCGCATTGCTGGACGTTGGGAGATTACGCCGATTAAAGATCCGATACACGGAGGCGACGTTTATACCACATTAGACGCTAACCTTTTGGACATTTGTGAGCGTCCCTTACGAGAGCGATTAGAATATCAAGAAGCAGATTGGGGATGCGTTATACTCATGGAGGTGAAGACTGGAGAGATCAAAGCGATGTGTAATTTAGATCGTGCTAGTGACGGTAGTTACTACGAAAGTCTCAACCATGCTGTATGGCGTGTAGAACCAGGTTCCACCTTCAAGACCGCATCAGTCATGGCGGCATTAGACGACGGAAAGATTGAAATGACCGACACCTTCCATGTATATAAACAAGGTTGGAAATACTACAATGCGCTACACACCGATGCTCATGCTGCGGATACCATATACGACGTTGCAGACGCCATGGCAGTTAGTAGCAATATCGCATTGGCCAAAATTGTAACACGTAGTTACAACGGAAGTGCAAACAAATATGTGCGTGCTTTGAGCAAATTAGGATTGTGTGACAGTATAGATTATATCATTCCTGGTGCACATCAAGCAATCATCAAGGTGCCCAACGACACTGTTACTATCTCCAAAATGGCATATGGTTACTCCGTTGAACTGAGCCCATTGCAGATGTTACTCTTCTACAATGGTATTGCTAATGATGGCAAGATGATCAGCCCACTGCTAGTCAAACGCATCGTCAAAGGCAACGAAGTGATACAAGAATGGGAGAGTCAAACAATCCGTAGCAAGATGTGTGATTCTGAGACATTAGCCAACATCCGCTACTGCTTAGAACAAGTAGTGTGGAATGACCAATTAGGTACTGCATCTGTCACACCATGGGGTACCAAGAAAGCACAAAGCGATAAGGTCAAAATTGCAGGCAAGACAGGAACCGCCCAAGTGATGGTCAACAATAAGCATAGCAAGAACAAATTACATCGTATGTCCTTCGTGGGATACTTTCCGGCTGATGATCCTATTTACTCATGCATATGTGTAATTGAAAACCCACGCAAAGCACATGACTCAGGCATGGATTGTGGTAGTGTGGTCAGACAGATAGCAGAGAGCACCATGGTTTACTCAGGAGAGTATGTCATAGGTAAAGATGGCAATATCAGTTTGCAAATACGCAATAAAGACTAATCAAATAAAAATACGCCAACAATTAACAATATGAAACTCAGCGAATTACTAATAGGATTTCATGTTTTGGAAGTTCTCGGCGACCCTTCCATAGATGTATTGGGCATAGCTTCTGACTCCCGTCGTGTAGAAAGAGGAAGCGTGTTCGTTGCACAAGTAGGTACGAGCGTAGATGGACATAGTTTTATTCCCCAATGTGTAACACAAGGTGCAGCCGCTATCGTCATAGAAAAAAAGGAATATATGCCCAAAAGTAGTGACCATGTAGTATACGTACTGGTAGAAAGTAGCGACGAAGCATTGGGCAAGATGGCACACATCTGGCATGGAAGTCCATCCAAACGCCTCAAACTAGTAGGAGTCACCGGCACCAATGGTAAGACCACAACAGCCACCCTATTGTATCGTTTATTCAAATCGCTGGGTGAACGCGTAGGACTATTATCGACAGTGGTCAATTATGTGAACGACGAAGCCATTCCCGCCACACACACTACACCAGATGCTTTATCGCTCAATGCCCTATTGGCCCAAATGGTCAACGCAGGATGTACCTACGCCTTCATGGAAGTCAGTAGCCATGCCATAGCGCAACAACGTATTGCCGGACTAGAGTTTGATGGAGCACTTTTCACTAATCTTACTCGCGATCACATGGACTACCACAAGACTTTTGACCACTATCGCGATACCAAGAAAAAGCTTTTTGACGGACTTAGCAAACAGGCATTTGCCATCACGAATATAGACGACAGAAATGGCCTAGTAATGACTCAAAACACCGCAGCGCAAGTGTTCACCTATTCTACTCGAAGCATGGCCACTCACCGAGGAAAAATTTTGGAAGAAGGATTTGAGGGTATGCTCTTACGCATTCAGACTAGCAGTTTGGCAATCAACACCGAAGTGTGGGTGCCATTGGTAGGACGTTTCAATGTGAGCAACTTATTGTTGATCTATGCGACAGCCGTAGCTTTGGGAGCAGACGCTATGGACGTACTCCGTGTACTAAGTAGTTTACAGAGCGTCAACGGGCGATTCGAGACCATTCGCGCAGAACGAGGATGGACCGCAGTCATCGACTATGCTCATACACCAGACGCTGTAGAGAATGTGCTGAAGACTATTAATGATATTGTGGATAGTCAAGCGATTAGTCGCGAACACCGAGCACAAGTATTCACCGTAGTTGGTTGTGGAGGCAACAGAGACAAAGGCAAACGTCCGATGATGGCTCGCATAGCTTACAATTATAGCACACAACTCATATTAACATCAGATAATCCACGTGATGAAGAACCTCAAGCCATTCTGCAAGATATGGCAGCAGGGCTCACCAACGAAGAACTCAAACAAGTGCTACTGATAGAAGATCGCGCTTCTGCCATCAAAACCGCTTGTGCACTAGCAAGATCAGGAGACGTAGTTCTTGTCGCTGGAAAAGGACACGAAGACTACCAAATCATCAAAGGCATAAAGTACCACTTTGACGATCATGAAATTGTGAGAGAATGCGCTAAGATTTAAAACCTAACAACACAAGTAAATACAAACTCCGATTATGATATACCAACTTTTTACTTTTTTTAGTGATTTGCCAGGTGCAAGATTGATGACATACATCTCCTTTCGTGCCGTGATTGCAGGTGTATTAGCCATGTGCATAAGCATATGGTTTGGCAAGAAATTCATTGAATGGCAAAAACGCAAAAACATCTCCGAGACCCAACGAGATGTAAAAGACGACCCATTCAATGTAAATAAAAAAGGTGTACCTACCATGGGAGGAGTAGTAATTATTGTAGCGACCCTACTTCCCTCTCTACTGATGGGTAAATTATCGAATATTTACTTAATTTTGATGCTCATAACCACGGTTTTATTAGGTACTCTGGGCTTTGTAGATGACTACAAGAAAACTTTCCAAAAGAACAAAGATGGTATCAATGGTTGGGTCAAGATTGCTGGGCAAATATTACTCGGTCTCATCGTAGGTCTAACACTACGCTATAGTCCACAAGCCGTTATGAATGAGCGCGTGACTAGTCATATTGAAAACAACGTGACTGTTTTTGAGAAATCCCCTGAAGTCAAGTCCACTCGCACCACGATTCCATTTTTTAAAAATCACAACCTAAACTATGCAGATTTCTTTTCATGGATGGGGGCTGAGAACAAGTATCGTGCCGGTTGGATATTCTTCGTCATGATGACCATCCTCGTCGTCGTAAGTGTGAGCAATGGTGCGAACTTAAACGATGGCATGGATGGTATGTGTGCCGGTAATTCGGCACTGATGGGAATCGGATTGCTCATACTTGCCTATATTAGTGGTAATGTGGTTTTCTCCGACTATTTCGACGTAATGTATATCCCTGGCAGCGAGGAATTAACCATTTTCCTTGCATCGTTTATAGGAGCGCTGATAGGTTTCCTATGGTGGAATGGTTTCCCCGCACAAATATTCATGGGAGACACTGGCAGTCTAACAATCGGCGGTATCATTGCTGTGAGCGCAGTTATCATCCACAAGGAGTTGCTGTTGCCCATTATATGCGGTGTCTTCGTTATGGAGAGTTTGAGCGTCGTACTGCAAACACAAGTCTATCGCTTCAGCAAGAATAAAGGGAACCGTCTACGTATTTGGCGCCGCACACCTATACACGACCACTTCCGAACTAGCATGGAGAAAGTAATCAACAACGACCCTAGTTGCAAAGTCATATTTAAGAACGATAGCCACCTCTTGCACGAAAATAAGATTGTCCTACGTTTTTGTATCGTAACACTCATTCTAGTAGCATTAGCCATCCTAACTCTAAAAATACGCTAAACAGATACCACTATGAAACGCATTGTTATTCTCGGAGCCGGCGAATCGGGCAGCGGAGCTGCCATTTTGGCCAAGAAAGAAGGCATGGATGTATTCGTGAGCGATAAGGGCAATATCTCTCCAGCATACCAAGCCTTACTCAATCAACACCAAATTCCTTGGGAAGAGGGGAAACATACCCCCGAGTTCATCATGAACGCTGATGAAGTAATCAAATCTCCAGGTATTCCGCCGACCACCCCACTCATGCAACAAATAATAGCTAAAGGTATTCCTGTGATCTCTGAGATAGAGTTCGCTGCACGTTATACCTCTGCAAAAATGATTTGCATCACGGGTTCCAATGGTAAAACTACTACTACATCCTTACTATACGATATGCTTCGTCGAGCAGGACTAGATGTCGGATTAGCTGGTAATATCGGCAACTCCTTAGCGCTGCAGGTGGCGCTGCAAGATCATGCGTACTACGTGATCGAACTATCTTCTTTCCAACTAGACAACTGCTACGACTTCAAGGCTGACGTAGCTATCTTGCTTAATATCACACCAGACCACTTAGACCGATATGATCACCTATTTCAGAACTATGTGGATGCCAAATTCCGTATCACGCAGAACCAAGGCAAAGAAGATGCCTTCATCTACTGGAGCGAAGACCCTGTAATCGACCGCGAAATCGCGCGCATTCAACCACAGGCAACCCTATACCCATTTGGTAGCAACAAGCAAAACGTAGCTTATACTGATGGGAAACATATGATTCTCTCCTGTCCTACCTCATCTACACCGTTTAGTGTACCACTCGACGAAATCGCATTGCAAGGGCGACATAACCAATACAACTCAATGGCTGCTAGTTTGGCCGCACAAATTTTGAACATTCACAATGACGTGATTCGTGAAAGCCTGAAGCAATTTACAGGCGTAGCACATCGTTTACAGTACATAGCCACTGTAGGTGGCGTGCGCTATATCAACGATTCCAAAGCCACTAATGTCAACTCATGTTGGTATGCCATGGATAGTATGACCACTCCAACGATTCTCATCCTTGGAGGCACTGATAAGGGAAATGATTATAGCGAAATTGATGCACTGGTCCAACAGAAATGCAAAGCATTGGTCTTCATGGGTAAGGACAACAAAAAACTTGAACTTCATTTTGCCCATGCGGGTATCCCATGGACATCTACCGATAGCATGCAAGCTGCTGTTGATGCCGCAGCCAATTATGCTCAAGCGGGCGACACCGTATTGCTATCACCATGTTGTGCTAGTTTTGATCTGTTCAAGAATTATGAAGACCGCGGAGAGCAGTTTATCCAAGTAGTAAGACATTTATAAAACCCACCTCGACTATGAATAATTTTAACATCATTCAAAAATTTAAAGAACGTTGCTCCCACATTGACCGGGTGTATTGGATTATTTTTGGTTTACTTATCCTAATCGCCCTTGTGGCATTGCACTCTGCAAGCAGCACATTGACCAACAACGGTTCGCATTTGGCTCCAGTCTTACACCAAGCCGGTTATATTTTGGCCGGCATCGTGTGTGCCTTTGGCATCCAATTTATACCAACCAAAGTAGTACGTGTTTTGAGTTATGCAGCACTATTAGTGGCCATTGTTTTAGTAGCTTTGACATTTACTGAAACCTATGGTAAAGAAATCAACGGCGCAAGACGATGGATTGTCATCTTTGGTCAACAATTTCAACCATCCGAATTGGCAAAAATTTCTCTACTCATTGTGGTAGCAGACCTTCTTAGTAAAATTAAGAACAAGGAGGACGAAAAGAAGTATTTTTTCATCACACTAGGCATTACAGGTCTCGTCTGCGGTATGATCATGGTATCTAACCTATCCACCGCCATTCTGTTAGGCGGGATTGTCTTCGTATTGTATTTTCTTACCCGCGTACACATCAAATATTGGGGTACCACTTTACTGATAACCATCATTTTGCTATTCTGTGGATATTGGTATGTGGAGAAGCAATATGTCATTCCAGATAAGAAAGTAGAAGGTGTGATGAAGCGCGCTACCGTATGGGCCAAGCGCGTAGATAGTATGGTAGCCGAATGGAAAGCTCCGACAGAAGAGAACTACTCCATGGAGGGCAACAACTACCAACGGACGATTGCCGTGATAGCTGTAGCACATGGTGGAGCATCCCCATTAGGTGTTGGTCCAGGTAATAGCACCGAACGCAAGTTCTTGCCACAAGCATTTGCTGACTATATTTTCGCCATTTTCGCCGAAGAATGGGGAATCATAGGTTCCATTGTTTTGATATTACTATATCTAGCCATATTATTCCGCTCCGTAGTGATTAGTCGTAAGTATGCCGATTTTGCAGCAATGCTAATGGTGATGGGTTTGGCACTCATGCTCACTTGCCAAGCACTCATCAGCATGATGGTCTCGGTAGGCCTGGGTCCGGTAACAGGACAACCGCTACCACTCATCAGTAGAGGTGGAACAAGTGCAGTCATCACTTGTATTTATTTTGGTATCATCATGTGTGTGGCACGCGAACAAAATCAATTGCGTTCTAGAGAAGAAGAAAGCATACGGGATAGTTTGAACAATGCCCCAATCATTGATATCAAGGAATGATTCTATGTAATAAGCAATAATACCTTTTTAGCGATATGAGAGTACTAATTTCTGGTGGCGGCACAGGAGGCCACATTTTTCCCGCAGTGAGTATAGCCAATGCTTTGAGAGAGGCCGATCCCGAGTGTGAGATTCTGTTTGTAGGGGCTTTGGGGCGAATGGAAATGGAGCGTGTACCACAAGCAGGTTACAAGATTGTAGGTTTGCCCGTGCGAGGATTCAATCGTAAACAATTATGGCGCAACGTATCCGTGGTGATCGATTTGCTACGTTCGATGTGGCAGGTGAGAAAGATTATCCGCAGTTTCCGTCCCGACGTAGGTGTAGGCGTAGGTGGTTATGCCAGTGGTGCAGCCATGAAGGTCGCAGCCAAGATGGGAGTACCTATTCTGCTACAAGAGCAGAATGGATTTGCAGGAATGACGAACAAATGGCTAAAAGATGATGCTAAAAAAATCTGTGTAGCCTATGAGGGCATGGAGAGATTTTTTCCTAAGGATAAACTGATTTTGACGGGTAATCCCGTTCGCCAAAATCTAACTTCTGGGACACGTGAAGAAGCCTTGCTGGAGTTCAACAAAAATGGAGAAGTTCTCTTTACAGCCCAAAAGAAGACCTTGCTGATTATTGGAGGTAGCTTGGGTGCTCGAACCATTAATGAAAGCATCATCCAGGCCCTGCCTACTCTGCTGACTTCGGATGTTCAAGTGGTATGGCAAACGGGTAAAGACTATTATCAAAACTGTCAACACGCACTGAAAGAGGCCATAGCTAATTTAGGATGCAATAGCAAGAATATCCTATGCACAGCTTTTTTGAGCAATATGCCGATGGCGTATGCCTTGGCTGATGTTGTGATATCTAGAGCTGGAGCTTCGTCTATCTCAGAACTATGTCTGTTAGGCAAAGCATCTATTTTGGTTCCATCTCCTAACGTAGCGGAAGATCACCAAACACACAATGCAATGGCCCTAGTCAAACAAGATGCGGCGATATTGGTAAAAGATATCGAAGCAAAAGAGAAGCTTATACGTCTCGCGCTTGAGTTACTTAGTGATACAGAGCAAATAGCCATATTGGAGAGAAACATTCTAAAATTAGGTCGTGCAGATTCTGCTCAGCAAATCGCTCGGGAGGTGATAGCTCTAGTAAAATAAAACCATGAGGCAAGAGTATGGGATAGGATAGTATCCCATCTAAGAACAACAAACTAACAACAGCGGCAGGACCGCTGTTGTTGCATATACATATGAGGTAAAACAACAAACTGACTTAGGATAAATATAGGAAATAGTTGCATATATGAAAAAAAAATAGTACTTTTGCAGCGAAATAAAAGATATTAGATAGAAGATGAGGTTTGTATTTGCATCAAATAATCTGCACAAGTTAGAAGAGGTACGCAGTATATTACCAAAAAGTATCGAGGTAATGAGTTTGCGCGAGATAGGTTTTCTATACGAAATTGACGAGACAGGAGAGACCCTCGAGAGCAACTCTTCGCTTAAAGCTCGCACAGTATGGGATTGGGTTCTTGTACAATTGCGTGAGGGGAACACCCTTGTAAACAACATTGATGGTGTATTTGCAGACGATACCGGTTTAGAGATTGCATCCTTGGGTGGTTTGCCTGGTGTACGAACCGCACGTTGGGCAGGTGAACATGCGAATGATGCAGCCAACAGAGACAAATGTTTGAAGGAATTATCAAACATTAAGAACCGACAAGCTCGCTTTCGCACTGTGATTACACTAATACGACAAGATTTAGAGCAACAAGTGGAAGGCATCGTGGAAGGTTGCATTGCTGAGGAAGAATCCGGCAATGGAGGTTTTGGATACGATCCTGTTTTTATTCCAAACGGATATAGCCAAACCTTTGCCAGTTTACCCACAGAGATAAAGAACACTATCAGTCATCGCAAAAGAGCACTAGAAGCTATGAGACAACTACTGCTTACTTAATACTTGAAGATATTTAGTAGATATGATTCGATATATATTCACCCTATTGAGTAGCATTGTATTGCTGAGTACATATGCCACAGAGCGCCATTGGCAGACCCATTTTGCTTATAACAGTGTCACACAAATCGCCGTATACGAAGAGGAAGTATATGCTATAGCAAATGGAAAACTATTCTCTATCAATCAAACTAGCGAAGAACTAACGTTGTATACCAATTTCTCTGGTATGCACGGATTACACGTGGTACAAGTATGCACGGACACTGCGCGCCAACAATTATTGTTGCTATATGCCGATGGCAAGATGGACATTATGCGCCATCACGATGCAGATAGCAAGAGCAAAGCACAAGTGGTATATGTATCCGATTTGTATAGCAAACCCATCACTAGTTCCAAACGCTGTAACAATATCACTATTACAGATAGCATAGCCTATCTAGCTATGGATTTTGGTATTTTGACTTTCAATTTGGAAAATTATAGTTTTGTAGATTGTTACTATATAGGCGCAGAGGCTAGCGAAGTGCGCGTGGAAGATGTACTGCTGGCAGGAGATAGTATCTACGCAAAGACTGTCAACGGCATCTATGCGGCACATCTGCAGGATAATATCGTGGACTATCGCTATTGGCATTTATCTAATGACAGTTCGGTAGTCTTTGACGAGCAAAAAGGGAAAGTATATGAGACCAGTGATGGTAGTTTGTGGAGTGTAGCAGGTAGCAAGGGTGTAGAGCGCCGCAGCGCTACAGGTGAGAGTATGTACTATTTGCCTGATGGTCCGCTAGTGAACACACCATATAGTTTGCAATATCAAGATGGCCACCTCTATATGGTAGCAGGTGGAAGATGGACCAATCAATATAACACGCCAGGCAATATAATGGTATTATCGGATGGCAAATGGTCAGGTATCAGCAATAGTTGGATACAATGGAAGACTAGCAAAAAGGCTTATGACTTTACCAATATAGCCATCGATGCCAAAGACGCATCACATTACTTTGTGACCAGTTATGGTACAGGGTTATATGAGTTTAAGGGTAGTCAACTAGTCAAACATTATACACCCAGCAATAGTATAATCGGTTCGGCAGCCCCCGACAATCCTGACCGTTACACCCGTGTAGATGGTGCTGCGTACGATGCAGAAGGATGTCTGTGGGTTGTGGTAGCAGGAGGTGTGGATACAACTTTGGTATGCATTATGCCAGATGGCACACAGCGAGGTTTGAATATCTATTCGGGTAGCGAACAGCGCTTTGTGGTGAACACTCCAGGCGGCATACTAATTGACCAATTGCACCCTGAACGTAAATGGTTGGTATCCTGTCGTAGTGATGCAGCGATTGTACTGCTGGATGATGGTGGTACTAAATTTGACAGCAGCGATGACCAATGTAAGGTGCATAGTGCTTTTCATGACCAAGATGGACAGGTATTGCTGACCGAAACGTTTCATTGTATCTCACAAGCTGAAAATGGCGATATCTGGATTGGTTCGAATGTAGGTCCGATCATCATTCCGGTGGAGAGTAATCCGATGCAATCTAGTGCATGTCAGCGCTTGCGCATCGTGATGCCAGATGGCAGCTATCTATTGGAAAACGATCGTGTGAATGCCTTTGCATGGGATGAGGGAGGAAATATATGGATTGGTACGCAAGGTAATGGTGTGTATGTGCTAGATAGCACCGCAGAAAATATCCTAGAATGCTATACTAGCGACAATAGTGCGATGCCATCAAATTCTGTCATGAGTCTGGCCTACGATGCAGCACGCAAACGTATGTATATCGGCACGAGTGAAGGATTGGTGTCGTATATTTTTGAACCGGATGCAGTGAATGATCCGTTGAAGGGCGAAGGTACGATGGATGAGAGTATGGGGCAGATGTATCGTTGGCGCGCGCACAATGCATTCTCACAAGTAGATGAGGTAGAGATGCTAGGTGATACTGTGTACGGGTTATCTTCCCACTCCTTGTTCATGGTAGACAAGAGAAGTTCCGAAGTAAAGACTCTGAGTCCATTGGATGGTTTAAGTGCGTCTAATGTGAATCACATCAGTTATAACGCTAGTTTGAATAGTGTGTTAATTACCTATCAAAATGGACAAATGGATATCATTACCTCGGATGGCGCGACACATAACATATCTGATTTGTACCTCAAACAAATGAGTGGTTCAAAGGTAGTGAACGATATCTACATGCAAGGTGAAAAGGCTTATTTAGGTATGGATTTCGGTATCATGGTCATCAATATGCGCAAGTATGAGATCGAAAGTACCTACTATATCGGTGATGAGAGTAGTGATGTAGCAGTCACACACCTAGCATTGAGCAAAAGTCGCATCTACGCGTTGACCACCGATGCACTCTATTATGCCAATCTATCGGACAATCTAATGGATTACACCTATTGGCACCAACGATCTATCCCTAAAGGAGAACAAGGAGGAATAGAGGCATACAATGGTCAGGTCTATGGTGTATTCAATCGTTTTCTCTATCGCTTGGCAGATAGTTTCTGGACAAGAATAGACCTATCTACTCGCTCACGCTCATTATGCAAAACAGGTGACGAATTATACATCCTACCCTATGGTCAGGGTGTATGCAGATTGTACAAAAATGAGGAAGTCAAGTTACAATGGCCAGACAAAGTATATAGTGCGATATTGAAAGATGGTAACAACTATTGGTTGGGTACGGAAGAAGAGGGCTTAGTACACAAGATTGGCGCGACACAGGCTATAGAGATGTATCGCCCAGATGGTCCAATTAGCAACTACTCATACAAACTACGTTTTGCAGGTGATAAGTTGTATATGCTAGCTGGAGGACGTTGGGCCAATCAAAATAACACGCCAGGCGATATCATGATCATGGAGAACGGAATGTGGCGCAACATATCTAGTCAACATATGGAGAAGATGCTGATTGTGCACAAAGTGAAAGACCTGATGAATGTGGCACAAGACCCCGAGGACAAGGACCACTATTTTGTTTCTAGTTATGGTACAGGTGTATATGAATTATACCAAGACAGCATCATAGCACTGTATTTACCAGAGAATAGTACATTGGAGCCCGCTATATCCACCGCACCAACGACCTATACTCGTACAGATGGATTGCTATATGACGAACAAGGAAATTTATGGGTAATGAATATGGGCGGTGGCGATGTAAAAAACGTCAATATTCTTACACCTGACAGGAAATGGCATGCATACAATCTATACAATGGACGAACACGAATAGAAATGCACACAGCGGGAGATATCCTCATGGACCAACGCAACAGTAGTTGGAAATGGATTCCACTGCTTCGCTACAATACAGGTTTGATTCTCCTGCAAGACAATGGAACCCCTACAATAAGCCACGACGATAAAGTAAGCTATCGCACCTCGTGGATTGACCAAAATCAGAAGCAAGTGTTGCCTGGAACTATTCACACGATTGCGCAAGATGGCTACCACACGTTATGGATAGGCACATCATCAGGTATAGTGGTGATTCCTGCGGCATATGATTTCACCAGCAGCAATCGCTGTATACGCGTGGTAATTCCTCGCAATGATGGTACCATGCTAGGTGATTATCTACTAGATAACGAACAAGTCAACGATATTCAGATTGATGCGGCCAATCGTCTATGGGTGGCTACAGCCACATCCGGCGTATACCTATTGAAACAAGTAGGCGACATTTTGGATCCTCATTATACAGTAGAGACAGTGGCACACTTCACGACGGAAAACTCTATTCTTCCAAGCAATAATGTACTATCTATAGCTATTCATCCACATAGTGGAGAAGTATTCTTCGGCACGGGTGCCGGTTTGGTATCCTATATGAGTGATGCTACTCGTCCAGCAGACGATTTTTCTACGCTTTATGCGTATCCCAATCCAGTCGTTCCATCCTACCAAGGACAGGTGATGTTCCAAGGAACCATTGATCAATCGGTTGTTCGTATCGTAGATGCCAGTGGGCAGGTCATCCGGGTAGTGGAATCGCAAGGTGGAACTGCGGTATGGGATATGAAAAACACCCTAGGTAAGCGTGTGAGTACTGGCGTATATACCGCCATATGTCATAGTGCAGATGGGGTACAATACGGAAGCACCAAAGTTCTGATTATCAACTGATATCATCTCTCTAATGCAGACCCGCATAAGTAATATCATCCTACTGCTATATTTGGGTATTAATGCGCTGTTTGTAGACAAATATGCTGCACGTATGACCAGTTACCATACCCTATGCGCGATGGTCTATTTCTTTGCAACCGGAGCTGGAGCTGTAATCCTTCAACGTATTACAGCATCGCTCCGCCACCCTCGTATATGGCTATTGGTTGTGGGAGGCATCGGTATTGTGGCGAGTATGGTTGTGCAATACCATATTGACCCATATAGTATCCAAGTAGATCGCTGGTCAGCTATTCATCATTTTCTCGATGCTATGCTAGAAGGGGATTATCCCTATGGTCAGCAAACACACTTAGGCGGCTATGGTTCGCCACTGCCTGTGTGGCAGATAGTGCATCTACCATTCTACGCACTGGGGAATGTAGGTTTATCCATTGCGGTAGTCATGGTTCTCTTTTTGTTAAGCATAGCGAGGATTCATGGTGTACGTTCGGCACTAATTGGCTCGCTGCTGATATTCGCATCACCTGCCTGCTGGTATGAGATAGCCGTGCGCAGTGATTTGATCACGAATCTGATGTTGGTGTGTGTGTTGTGCGAATGGTTGGTATACTATCGCAAACAACTCACGCAAAACACGATAGGCATAGGTATCTTGTGTGGTCTGCTATTGGGTACGCGATTGATAGCCATAATCCCATTGGCAGTGATATACGGATATGAGTTTTTGAAGATGGATTGGAAAAAACAATGTACATTTCTTGCGACAGTGCTAGGAACCTTCGCTCTTATCATCGCTCCATTTGTATTCTGGGAGGGTAGTACCTTGTTGTTTTTTGAATATAACCCATTTGTACTACAGACCCGTCAAGGAAGTGCTCTAGCAGGTATCATTTTTGTCATTATCGCCTTGGGGATAACCATTTATCTAGGAGAAGATCAACGTACACGCCTCGCCATCACGGGAGGATTGCTGACATTGTTGGTATGTATTGCCTTTATTGAAAAAATGTGGCGAGAAGATCTGTGGAATGGTTTATACAGTTCTAGCTTTGATATCACCTATTTCTCTATCGCCCTACCCTACTATATTGTATATCTCGCGACGCACCATGTAGGACTACTACATCGCCACATCAACGGCGAATGAGATTCATAAATTCCTCTCGTGTTTCTAGTCGATTGAAAGCTCCAGTAAAGTCACTAGTCGTAGTGATTGCATGAGGTTTCTCTACACCTCTCATCTGCATGCATAGGTGTTCTGCCTCTATGACCACCATGACGCCAAGTGGTTGGAGAGTTTGGTCTATACAATCCTTGATCTCGCGCGTCATTCTCTCTTGTACTTGTAAGCGACGTGCAAAGACGTCCACTACACGTGCGATCTTACTGAGTCCTGTAATCTTGCCATTGGGTATATATGCCACATGTGCTTTGCCAAAGAATGGCAGTAGATGATGCTCGCAAAGCGAATAGAATGGAATATCCTTGACGACTACCATCTGCTGATAATCCTCCGCAAACAATGCGGAACGTAGAATCTGCTCAGCATCTTGTGCGTAACCCTGTGTAAGAAACTGCATAGCAGCACCTACTCGTGTAGGGGTTTTCAAAAGTCCTTCACGTTGGTTGTCTTCGCCTAGCAACTGCAGAATAGCGTCTATATGCTGAGCTATCTGTGCTGTCTTCTCTTCTGATGGAATGAATGCTTGTGACATATATCGAATAGTTAAAATATTCCCTTTTCTATTTGCCCTTCCCATTAAAAATTACTCCAATAGTATGCAAGAGTATTTTAAGGTCTAATTGCAATGACATATTTTCTATGTATACTACATCATAGTTAAGTCTACGCACCATTTTGTCTATCGTATCCGTATATCCTACTTTTATAGGTCCCCAGCTCGTTAACCCAGGACGAATCTTATATATCATGCAATAATATGGTGCTAGTTGCTCTATTTGGTCAATAAAATATCTTCTTTCTGGACGAGGGCCAACAATAGACATTTCACCTCGTAATACATTCCAGAATTGTGGTAGTTCATCTAAACGATATTTACGCATAAACTTCCCTATCCTTGTCACGCGTGGATCATTATCGCAACTAAGGAGTGGTATGCTATTTTCAGCATCCACACACATGGTTCGAAATTTAATAATCTTAAATGGTATACCATGCAAACCTATTCTTTCTTGCTTATAAAAAATAGGTCCTCTTGAAGATACTTTTACGCAAATAGCTAAAACTATATATATAGGAAATAAAAGTATCAGACTAATTAAGGACGCTACAACATCAAATCCTCGTTTTAAGCATAATTCAGTATCACTCATTTTATGCTCGGTAATTCTTACTAGAGGCTGGTCACCTACATCCTCAATGATAGCGGCACCTGTTAACATATCATACAAACTAGGGACTACTGCTATCTCCACATTACAAGGATATAAGCGATTGATAATTGTATAAATTGACTGTTCTTTAGCCGAATTACCTAGATCTAAAATCACTTCATCATAAGGCATTTCCGCATGTTGCTGTTCAAAGTCATTGATTTCCTCTATGGAATGAATGGTATAGACTCTAGGTGTATTCAAAACTCCCCTTCGGCTGAAATAAGTGACCAATAACCTCGGAATATATGACCCTAAAAACTGTATAGCAAATAAAACCAATAATGACGTAAAATAATACTGATAGTTTGTAACTGGATCATTGATAATAATTACGAAAAAAGCCCCTAAACTTATTATCAAAGAAGATATAAAAGTTCGTCTAAGTTCGCGCGAATACTGTTTGTTAAGTGGACGAAGATAATAACCAGAAAGATAATAGACAGATAAGCATCCAAATGGATACAAAAACAAGGGACTATAAAAATCGAACATCGGAATCAACACCGTATCAACAGACATAATACGTCCCTCATAAACTAGCCATCGGAAAGCCAAAAAAGCCCACCAAATCAAGACAGAAGAAACCATATCTACTAATATGTAGATTAATTGTTGGCGTTTGCGTTTGTCGATTCTTGTAGTGTGCACACTCATGGTCTGATAATATTAATTCTTTCATGCTCATCAATCTTGATGATTGAAGAAGGTTGATGAGTGGATTGATCCGAACGTCGATATTGACAAACATAATCAACAGATTCCAACAATAGAGAATCAATCTCTGAGAATAATCTAGCAGCAGGTTCGCCACTAAAATTAGCAGAAGTAGAGACTATGGGTCGACGCAATTGTTTGCACAAAGCTTTTGAAAAGGCATCTTCTGTAATACGTATACCTACACTACCATCCTCTGCTAAAAGATTTGTTGCAAGGTTTTTCGCCGCAGGATAGATAATTGTCATTGGACGTTGACCCTCATTTGCTTCTAACAACATCCATGCTGTATCTGGCACTCTCCGCATATAGTTTTGCAGCTTACCGGGTTCATCTAGAAGAACCAACATAGCCTTTGAATCCTGACGTCTCTTTAGCGTATAGATACGAGAAACTGCTTCTGCATTAGTAGCATCGCACCCTATGCCCCATACCGTATCTGTAGGGTATAATATGATACCTCCCTGGCGCAAAGTACGCAAGGCCGATTGCAAATCTTCAGTTTGATAACTATTCTCCATTTGGGGTGCAAAGGTACAACAAAAAACGCAGATATGCAAGAAAAACGATAAAAAAATGCCATCCATACGGTCCTATGGATGGCATCTAATCAGATCGCATGTAGGTATCGCTATTCGCCTAGTCGTTCTAGTTCCACTGTGAAGTGACGCATGAGCGGTGCTTCCTTGGTGATGGCCAAACCACGTGTGATGGTCTCACGGCGGTCATAGACGTTTTTCAAAGCAGCAGCAATGACCTTCATATGGTTGTCCGTATAAACGCGTCGAGGAATACAGAGACGTACCAAATCCAAGCCAGAGAAGCGGTTTTCACGGGTCTCTGGGTCGCGGTCAGCCAAGATATACCCAATCTCGCAGGCACGGATACCTGCCTCGAGGTAAAGTTCGCAAGTGAGTGTTTGCGCAGGGAACTCCTCTATTGGTACGTGGGTCAAGACTTTGTCTGCATCCACGAAGATGGCGTGTCCGCCAGCAGGGCGTTGGTAAGGGATGCCGTATTCGTCGAGCAACTGAGCCAAATACTCCACTTGGTGGATACGGGTATGGAGCATGTCGAATTGGGTGTTTTCCTCTAGACCGACAGCCAACGCCGCCATGTCGCGGCCGTTCATACCACCATAGGTGATGAAACCCTCGTAAGGGATACAGTAGCGTTTGCAGCCCTCGTACCAATCCTCGCGGTTGGTAGCAATAAAGCCACCCATGTTGACGATACCGTCTTTCTTGGCAGACATGGTCATAGAGTCGGCATAGGAGAACATCTCGCGGGCAATCTCTTGGATAGACTTGTCGGCATAGCCCTCCTCGCGAGTTTTGATGAAGTAGGCGTTCTCGGCAAAGCGTGCAGAGTCCATGTTGACAGGTACGCCATAGCGATGGCAGAGTTCGCATGTCTCGCGGATATTTTTCATGGAAACGGGTTGTCCACCTACGGTGTTGTTGGTAACGGTAAGTACCATGAATGGAATATTACCTGGGTTGTCCTTGAGGAGTTGCTCCAGATAAACGAGGTCTACATTACCCTTGAATGGGATCTCCAATTGGGTATCTTTCGCCTCTTTGATGGTCACGTCAATAGCGTGCGCACGGCGTGCTTCGATATGGCCCTTGGTGGTGTCGAAGTGGGCGTTGCCGGGGATGATTTGCCCCTCTTTTACGAGGTGAGAGAAGAGTACGTTCTCTGCTGCACGACCTTGGTGAGTAGGGATAACATAGTTGAAACCTGTGATGCGGGTGATGGTGTCCTTGAGTTCGAAGAAAGACTTGCTACCCGAATAACTCTCATCGCCGAGCATAAGGGCCGCCCATTGACGGTCGGACATGGCACCTGTGCCTGAGTCGGTGAGAAGGTCGATGTACACTTGCTCGCTGCGGAGCATAAAGATGTTGTTTTTGGCTTCACGGAGCCATTGTTCGCGCTCTGCGCGTGTGGATTTGCGGATGGGTTCTACCATCTTGATTTTCCACGATTCTGCAAAAGGTAATTCCATGGTATTATAAAGTTAAAATGTTTTAAGGGGTCAAATTTTCGCGATTCGCAATGCGATGGGTCCACCATATCCATAGGCAGAAAAGCATGCCATAGAAAAGGTACTTGAATAGATAGTTATGCAATAATTCAAAACTCTCTGGATGGTGCTCGAGTGCCATTGCAATTAGGGTGATACGAAGGATATTGAATAGGTATGCACATACGAGTCCAAGAGGGATAAACCAGAGTTTTCTCTTCCAAGAGCCTCGAGCAACAAGCATGATGATTATCCAAATGAAAGACTGCTTGATTCCCGTACATCCCCATACAATCTTGGTGCCAGATCCTGTGGCGAAATGAATCGTGTTTGGTTCGAAGAACAGGACCGCATCATTGGTCAACTGAATCAGCCAATAGGCCACATGGGCGATATGCTGCGCCATAAAGTCAAATGGCCGTGAGATATCTATGCCGAACCATGTGACTTGGTCACCGCCCTCATCGCCTAAGACGGTGAATTTCCAGAAATAATTGGCCGCTAACAATGCTACTACAAAAAGAATGATATCGTAGTAGGGCTTGAGCAATTCAATATATTTCTGTATCTTCTCTTTCATCTATTTTCTATCTTCTAACAGCACAGCGACCTAAATCTTCGTTTTTGCATAAGGAGCAGCATCTATGGGGCAAAATTCTCCTTTGAGGTATCGATAGTATCCTGCCTGTGCCACCATAGCTGCGTTATCCGTAGTGAATGCGAAAGGTGGAATAAACACTTGCCAATGATGACGTTTACCGAGGTCTAAGAGTGCATTGCGCAATCCATTGTTGGCACTTACTCCACCGGCTACGGCAATCTGCGAGATTCCTAGGTCTTTGGCGGCACGTTTGAGTTTGAGTATGAGGATATCGATAATGGTCTTTTGCAAGGATGCGCACAGATCGGCCTTGTGCTCCTCAATGAAGTTAGGATTTTCCTTCAATTGATCTCGCAGGAAGTACAAGAAGGAGGTTTTTAGTCCTGAAAACGAATAGTTGTAGCCAGGGATATTGGGTTTTGCGAAAGTAAAAGCATCAGGATTTCCTTCTTTGGCTAATCGGTCGATCCATGGTCCCCCGGGATAAGGTAGTCCCATGATTTTCGCACATTTATCGAAAGCCTCACCTGCCGCATCATCTATGGTTTGCCCAATAATTTCCATCGTATAGTGGTCTTTTACTAACACTATCTGGCTATTTCCACCGCTGACTAAAAGACAGAGGAAGGGGAAGGTGGGAGACGCTTCGCTATAGGACGAAGCTCCACCTACAGAATGCTCGCTATTGGTTTTGATAAAGTGGGCTAGGATATGCGCTTGTAGATGGTTGACCTCGATGAGGGGGATATTGTGTGCCAATGCTAGTCCTTTCGCAAAACTGGTACCCACAAGTAGACTACCCAACAATCCAGGGCCACGTGTAAAAGCGATGGCAGAGAGTTGGTCAGAAGTGACACCGGCACGTTTGAGTGCGGCATCGATAACAGGGATGATATTCAATTGATGAGCGCGGCTAGCTAGTTCTGGTACTACTCCACCAAACTCCTCGTGTACAGCTTGTGAAGCGGTAGTATTGCTGAGCAATATACCGTCGGAGATCACAGCCGCAGAGGTATCGTCGCAGCTAGACTCTATGGCTAAGATGATGGTCTTTTTCATTGAAGTTATTCATTACGAGATGAAAGCAATTCATCCATCTTACACTCCCATTTAGTCAATTGTTCCTGACAAAACATCAACAATTCTTTAGCCTCTTCTGTTTTCTGTTGATAATCGGACATATTGAGGGCTTTTGCTTGTTCTAACTCCTGGACAATCTGCTCCAATCGCTCCATTGCTTTATCATAAGAATCAACCATAGGATTTATTTTTAATTAAGTAATTGTGTATTTATCATTGAATCATCTTTTCACTGTTACCTTATCTGGCACTATATACGTACTAGATTGCAAATCTGGGAATTGTTTGATCAATTCATTCATATACCCTACCGCTTCTTCACGTGTCGGGAAGTCACCCAGTCGAACTTTCCAAGAAGGAGGATCAGATATTTCGTATACAGTCACAGTGAGTATGGCAGACAATTTTTCCTTAAGTTGCAACGCCGTAGTTCTAGCAATCTGTGGTTCGTTGGATGCATATACTTGCACACGAAAACCGCTCAGCACCTGCTCAGTTCTGGCACGATAATGTGAGCGATCATCAAGGAGGTGCAAGATAGCAGAATCTTGAAACACTTTCGCATAAGGCATATCATCCAAGATAGTAGGAGGCAAAGTATCCTGTTGCATCGTAGAATCTACTACAAGCACAGAATCTGTCAGGAAGAGTGAATCCATATTGACCCACACTGTATCAGCACACACAAGGGTAAATGAGCATACTGACAAGAAGAGAAGTATGATTTTTTTCATGTTAATCACGTGCTTTTAATGAAATCCAACTAATATCTAAACGAACTACCTCCCACAAATTCGCGCAAGAAAGATGTAGGTGGTATCTCATGCTCAGGAATCGATTCAAAATAACTGAGATACTTTTTCAAGCGATGTGCAGTGGTGTATTCATCACAATACTTTGGCACTTCATCCAATATTGGTTCTGCATGGCGCTTGAGTACTGCCAGTTCGAATAGCAATGCCGAATTGAACATCACATCCGCCTCCTCTTGGAATGGTGCTATCCATCGTTGTTCTCCACGCTCTACGCTATCTAGTCGTGCGATAGTTTCTCTAGCACTATATCCACGATAGCGATAATCACGAACGATTCTGCGTAGCAGTCGAACATCGCTAGTAGGGATCCAATTGTGGTTGTCTAGGTTGACTGTAGTCAGTGAACTCACATATATTTTGAATGTAGCCTCACGTGGTATATCAGGAATCAACGATGGATTCAGAGCGTGTAATCCCTCTAGTATCACCACTGTATCGGCTTCTAGTCGTAGGCTATCTCCTCGGTACTCACGTTTTCCAGTTTCGAAATTATAGAACGGCAATTGTACCTCTTCTCCATCTAGCAGGCGTTGCAAGTCGCCTCTAAAGAGGGGGAGATCAATGGCCTCTAGGTGCTCAAAATCCCATACGCCGCTTTCGTCAACTGGAGTATCTTCACGATTGACAAAGTAGTTATCCATAGAGATAACCACAGGACGTATACCATTGACCATCAGCTGAATAGTCAGACGCTTAGAGAAGGTAGTCTTTCCCGAAGAGCTAGGTCCGGAAATCAACACAAAACGTGGTCTTCCAGATTCGCGGTTGCAAATTTGGTCGGCTATTTGTGCCACCTTCTTTTCGTGCAACGCTTCGGATAGCTTGATCATCTCAAAGCTCTTTTGATGTTTGCATGCATGGTTGAACTCACCTACATTGCTGATATGCAATAGTTTGTTCCATCCGACATATTCTTTGAAGATAGCAAACCGCTTATCCTCGTCACGCATCGGTGATAGTTGTAGAGGATTGCTACGACTAGGTATACGCAAAAGCAAGTTGTCATGATATCCCTGTAGATCGTACACATTTAAGTACCCAGTAGATGGCAGAAGTGCCCCAGTGTAATAGTCAATATAATCCCCTATGCGGTAATATCTGCAGTAGGGATTGCCTAAGGTCTCAAAGAGATTAGTCTCACTGGCTCCTCTCTCCTTAAACAAACGTATAACCTCTTTGGTTTGGCGTTCTTCAACGATGAAAGGTCGATTTTCCAGGACGATCTCATCCATCTTTTGCTTAAGTTGTGCAATCATCTCTGGTTGGATAGTACGAATAGCGCCATCCGCGCCTCTCAATGTGCAATAGAATCCTCTGCTGATGGGGTGCTCAATACGTAATTGGCAGCCGGGCCATAGTTCCTGGGTTGCACAGCTTGCCACCATGATGAGGCTACGGACATAGCATCGTCTTCCGCTCTCGTTGGTAGCATCAATAAACTCAATATCTTTGGGTTTGTATAGTATAAAGTTGAGACTTTGTACTTTATAGTTGACGCGTGCAGCTACAACTGGATATGGTAATTGCAATCCCAATCGCTTATACAAAGATAGCAGGGATGTTCCAGCCTCCACTTCCACGTATTCCTTAGTATTCTTGCAATAGACTATTACCTTTTGACAAGCCATTGGATTTAATTCTTGGTCCATACCACAAAATTATTAGTTATATTCAGGGTGCAAAGGTACAATAAAAAACGCAGATATGCAAGAAAAAACACAGAAAGTTAACATTCTATGTCGAAGAATTACTTATCCCAGTGATAGAAAGCTAAATTACTCCTCAGAGAAATGCACGAGGACGTGACGATAAGAGTTGAATATCTTGGATTTGGACACAAACCCAAGGTATTTTTTGTTTTCATCTACCACAGGCAGATTCCATGCACCCGTATCCTCAAATACCTCCATTACTTTACCCATAGGCATCGTATTGATAAGGATGGCTTGAGGGGAGTTCATGAGTTGCTTAACCGTGAAACGATCGTACAAACGAGGTTGGAACATGATGTTGCGCACCTCGTCTAATAGTAGGATTCCGAGCAACTTATTATCCTTTTCGACAACAGGGAAGATATTGCGTCGACTTTGTGCAATCACTTTGACTAATTCTCCCAAACTCATCTCAGGATCAAGAGTCTTGAGGTCAGTCTCTAGCACATTATCCATCTTGAGTAGGGTAAGAACCGAGCGGTCTTTATTGTGGGTAAGCAGTTCGCCTTTTTGTGCCAAACGCATGGCGTATAGGCTATGAGGTTCAAAGATTCGAATGGTTAGATAGGATATCACTGCTACTGCCATCAGCGGCATAAACAGGTGGTATCCGCCGGTGAGTTCGGCAATCAGGAAGATACCGGTAAGTGGTGCGTGCATGACACCAGCCATGAGTCCAGACATGCCCGCTAGCGCAAAATTGGCCTCGGGAACCCCCAAACCAATCATATTCATCAAGCGTGCACAGACAAAACCCACAACAGCTCCCATAAAGAGCGAAGGTGCGAAGATTCCACCTACTCCACCACCACCATTAGTGGCTACGGAAGCAACAATCTTGAACAATAAAATAGCCACAAAGTATCCCACGAGCACCCAAGAGCTTGTTCCTAGCATTTCAAAAGGGCTATTGCTGATGGCAGATACCGAGTCTCCATTGATAAGTTGCTTGATAACGTCGTATCCTTCTCCATATAGAGGTGGAAAGAGGAATAATAGAATACCTAGACTCACCCCACCTACAAGAAACTTCGCCCAGGTGTTTTGTATCTTGCGTTTGAAGAGTTGCTCCAACGCGTTCATACCACGGGTGAAATAGAGGGACACTAGTCCACAGGCTAGACCTAAAATAATATACCATGGCAGACGCTCCACAAAGAATGGCTCACTGTTCGTGAGCGGGAACATGGCCTCTTGTCCGTTTACCAGGAATGATATCGCCGTGGCTGTCACAGAGGAGATGAGCAATGGCGCCATACGAGTCATAGTGAGGTCCATCATCAGCACTTCTAGTGTGAATACTAGACCTGCGATAGGAGCTTGAAAGATGCCACCTACAGCACCCGCTGCACCACACCCAATCATGAGCATCATCGTCTTCTGATCAAGGCGGAAAAGCTTTGCTAGGTTGCTGCCTATAGCTGCACCTGTCATCACGATAGGTGCCTCTGCTCCCACAGAGCCACCAAAACCGATGGTGATACCAGATCCTATGACGGAGGTCCAAGTATTGTGTAATTTGATAATGGATTTGCGCTGCGAAATGGCATAGAGAATCTTGGTGATACCATGAGAAATATCGTCCTTGACCACATACTTGACGAACAATCCCGCGAGCGTGATACCAATCATTGGCGTAATGAGGTACAGCCAATGGTTTTGCTCTATAAGATGATGTTCCACAAGATGCTGAATTGTATGAATGAACAATTTGAGCAACTGTGCAGCACAAGACGCCAACGCACCCACAAAGAAACTTAGCATCAGTACCAAGTGTTTTTGTGGAATGTGTTGCTCACGCCACTCAATAAAACGGTCGTATGTAGAAGGAGAGTTCTTATCTCGCATATGCTCGAACGATTATTCGCAAGCGAATGTTCAGAAGTTCAGAAGTTTAGAAGTTTAGAAGTTTAGAAGCTAATCTTCGGTATCCTCTTGCGTATCCCAACCTATACCACGATATTTGTCGAGATCCCATTCTTCCTCTACCTCATTGAGATAGATTGTATGTGGTTCATCATCCTCTTCCTCAGGTTCCTCTTCGCGTTCAATCATCTTGATTTCTATTGGTAAATGAGAGATCTCTATCACCTGGTTCTGCTCCTTGTTGAGTTCTTCCCAAAGCATATCCTTGAGTTCTGATAGGCCCATTCCGCTAGCAGATGAGAAGCAAACTACAGAAACACCCAATTCCTCAGCCAACTTTTTTGTCAGTTGCTTGAGATCTATATCAGGATCGGCAATATCGCATTTGGAGATGGCCAAGATGCGTGCCTTGGTCAACAGTTGTGGATTGTATTTCTCTAGTTCTGAAAGCAGGATTTCATATTCCTTCTTGATATCTTCTGTGATAACAGGTACCATGAAAAGCAGTACCGCATTTCGCTCAATGTGTCTTAAGAAACGTAGTCCTAATCCACGTCCCTCTGCCGCCCCCTCAATGATACCTGGGATGTCAGCCATACAGAATGACTGATTGTCACGATAGGACACAATGCCCAATTGAGGAGTTAGCGTAGTGAATGGATAATCTGCAATTTCTGGTTTAGCGGCGCTGACAACAGACAACAAGGTGGATTTTCCGGCGTTAGGGAATCCCACTAATCCCACATCAGCCAACACTTTCAATTGCAGAATAACATTCGCCTCGACGCAGGGTTCCCCTGGTTGTGCATAACGAGGAGCTTGGTTGGTGGCGGTGCGGAAATGCCAGTTACCCAGTCCACCTTTTCCTCCACGGAAAAGAATAATTTCCTCTCCATGCTCCTTAATCTCACACATGAATTCTCCAGTATCTCCATTGTGCACCACAGTGCCGCAAGGTACTTCGATGATTTTGTCCTCACCATCTTTTCCAAAAGAGCGAGATGGTCCACCTTTGCTACCATCGGTAGCGATAATATGCTTTTGATACTTGAGATGGAGCAGTGTCCAAAGATTGCGATTACCACGAAGAATGATATGTCCTCCTCGTCCACCATCACCGCCGTCAGGACCACCTTTAGGAACATATTTCGCACGATGGAAGTGCATACTACCAGGACCACCCTTACCAGAGCGGCAGTAGATTTTAACATAATCGATAAACGAGGTTGACATAGCTAGGTTTAATTAATGTTGAATCAATTTCAAGATGTTATCAATTTGGCAGAAAGTATCTTCCATCGAGTTATTGCCATTGATAGCAAAGTAGTTGTGACGACGGAGATAATAGGTGCATACAGGTTTGGTTTCTGCCTGATATACTTGTAGACGTTTTTTGATGGTTTCGTAGTTATCATCCGCACGTCCACTAGTTTTTCCGCGATTGAGAAGACGCTTAATCACCTCATCTTCCTCCACGAACATATCTAGTAGAACAGCCTTCATATTACGGCGTTGGAGTAAGAGTTCTAGCGCCTCTGCTTGTGCTACTGTGCGTGGGAATCCATCAAAGATAACTCCTTTGCAGTCCTCTGGCAAAGCATCCAAATATCGCTCGATGAGGTGAATCATTTTATGATCAGGCACAAGGTTTCCACCTGCTATGAGCTCGCCAATTTCTTTGCCTAGTTCACTACCAGACTTAATTTCAGCACGCAGAGCGTCACCAGTAGATAGGTGTTGCAACCCATATTTTTCTACAATAAGATCAGATTGTGTACCTTTGCCGCTCCCTGGAGCGCCACAGAGTATAATATTTAGCATAGTTGTAAGAGTTTTAATAGTTGTAAGAGTTTTAAAGGTTTTGACACAAAACGAGTTGCCCCAAAGAGCAACTCGTTGTATTCGTAAAAAAACGAATTAGAGAGCCAAACCAGCTCCAGCTTTGAACTTAGCAACTTTCTTAGCTGGAATTTGGATCTTGCTACCGTCTTTTGGATTAACACCTTGACGAGCTGCTTTCTCTACAACAGAGAAAGTACCAAAACCTACGAGTTGTACGTTTTCGCCATTCTTCAATGCACCAGCAACAGCATTAACTGTAGCCTCAAGTGCCTTTTGTGCTTGTACTTTTGTCAAGCCAGCCTCAGCTGCGATAGCAGCTACCAATTGAGTTTTATTCATACGATTTTAGATTAATTTATTAAACTTGAAGTTTATTCTTATTGCATATCAGACAGTAAAAACGCTGTCGTTACGAATTTGTAAAAAATTCTTGGCAAAGATACTACATTTTTCTAATATTACAAACATTTTTGGCAAAAAAAAATAAAATTTCTTTTAAAATCTACATTTTTCCAAGTAATTGTATAGTTTTTGTTTGCTATTTCGCGTATTTTCACTACTTTTGTATGCAATTTTAATATAATGGATACTATGTACAGAAACCTACCTCAAATCACAAAAAACTTACTAATCATCAATTTGATTGTATTCTTCGCTGATTTCGTCATGGAGCGATACGGAATCAATTTCACCCAATATTTTGGTTTGCACTACATCACCAGCAGCGATTTTCACTTTTGGCAACCACTGACCTATATGTTTATGCATGCCAATTTCTCGCATATATTTTTCAACATGTTTGCGGTGCTGATGTTTGCTCCAGCGATAGAGCGAGAATGGGGCAGCAAGCGTTTTTTGATTTACTACCTGATCACGGGTTTGGGCGCAGCAGTAGTACAAGAGGCTGTTTGGGCGCTTAATATACATCATATCGCCAGCCCACTCAATGCAGCATTGTTTGCTGATCGTGTGGTGACTATAGGTGCTAGTGGAGCTGTCTTTGGCATTCTATTGGCATTTGGCTGGATGTTTCCAGATGTTAGGATGTTTATCATGTTCATCCCTATACCTATACGTGCGCGTACCTTAGTTATTATCTATGCGCTTATCGAACTATTCACCGGAATTGCTCCATCAGCAGACAATGTCGCACACTTTGCTCACTTAGGTGGCATGCTCTTTGGTTTGCTACTTATTCTCTGGTGGCGTTTTAGAGGGCACGATGGATTTGATAGCAGACCATGGGGAGACGGAAAGTTTAAGCAATGGCTACAAGACTTATGGGAAAAGATTCGTCCCAAACGTCATCCTCGTATCAAGCGAGATAAGACACAATCCAACAACCGCGATTATCACTACCACGAACCATTATAAATAACTAGTAAATAACTAAATAAACTGCTTAGCGCATACGCACTAAGCAGTTTATTTTATGTATTATTTGCAGTATCTCAAGGTCGCTATATTCTATCTAAGAAAGGAGCGACCTTGAGTATAACTTACCATTTATCGGAGTAAGTACTTTTGACCATTTTGGATGATGATACCACGATAGGTCTCGTCTACTTGACGGCCCAGGATATCGTACATTGGAGCATGGATGTCCAAAGCAGGACGCTCTACTTGCTCAAGATCGGTTGTAGTATCGCTCCAGATTGCATATACTGTACCATCATAACCTACAGGTAGCACAGTGAGTTTGTTGCCTGAGGTATTGTTGGTATCATACCAGCCGAGGAAGGTAGAGCCATCTTTCTCTGGAGTTGGGATGGTGTAAGGAGCACCGGTGATCTTGCTTGGCAATGTCACCTCTACCTTCGTGGTTGTAGTGGTACCACCTGTGCTGCCACCATGAGCGGCTTGATAAGCAGGACCCCACTTCTCTGGTTTACCTGCCTCGGTAAAGTCAGCTGTAATAGGCCATGACTCGTGCTTGCTTGCATTGAAGAATGCCCAAGCGTGCCAACGCCAGCTAGCCTCGTCTTCGGCTAGAGTAAAGCCTTGTGCGGTTGCTACAGAATTGATATAGTCACCCAGCCACTTGTACTCAGAGCTTGCATCGGTCATGATCTTATACATGTATGCTGCCGCAAATGAAGCTACGTTCTCGATGGTTTGATCTGCACGATTGAGGTTGTAGAAGGTGTTGTAATATGGTTTAAACGCTTGCCAGAGTGAGTCGTTGGTTGGAACAGTCACGTTGCTAGCGCCACCACCGGTAGTGGTGGTCTTCTCCTCGTATACTTTACCACCATTGAGTACCCAAGTCACCTTAGCCTCACGCCACAAAGCGTATACTGTACCCTTGTAACCTACTGGGAGAGAGGTCAAGGCGTTACCTGTACCTGCTGCATTGTCATACCAGCCGAGGAAGACATAACCGGCCTTGGTTGGAGTTGGCAAGGTGTATGCGCTACCCTCAATCTTAGTTGGAAGGGTGACAGATACGCTACCGCCATTCAATTCCCAAGTTACATCGGTTGGCTCGTTGGTCTTCCAGATTGCGTATACGGTACCATCGTAGTAAGCTGGCAAAGTCTTGAGAGCTGTACCGGTACCATTGGCGTTGTCATACCAACCTACGAAGGTAGAACCATCTTTCTCTGGAGTTGGGATAGTGTAGGTAGAAGTGATTTTGCTAGGAAGAGTAACCTCCACCTTGGTAGTAGTGCCACCAGTAGCGTCACCGCCGTGAGCTTTTTGGTAAGCTGGACCCCATGCAGATGGTTTACCTGCGGTAGAAAAGTCTGCAGTAACAGGC
>JAZKYJ010000012.1:0-5649 GCA_045612045.1 Paludibacteraceae bacterium
GTGATCGCCTGTGCGTTGGTATTCGGCCATGGCGTGGTGGAACTCCTCGATAGTGAATTGACCTGCTCGCGTATGGAAGAGGCAGATGCACATATCGCTAGCGCTAAGCACTTGGTTGTATTGATCTTGTGTGCGTGTGCCAGTGCAATAGGCAAAGAAGTCCTCCCAACGTTGGAGCTTGATGCGTATACCGCGATCCTCGTAGATGTCATCTAACGCGCGTATCAAATCGCTAAAACTATTACGGTCGTTAATCAGTTCCTCGCTAGAGGCCAAGAAGATGGTTATTTTTCGATTGGTATTCATATGTTGTTTTTGTTAGTCGGCTGTGAAGTTTCAAGGTCTCACGCGGCAGTGCCGCTTGTTTCAAAGTTTCAGGGTTGAAATAGCCCCAATGGCATCCCATAGCCTCAGGGCTACTAATTACTATCCTTTGTGCGTACCCTAGGGAGCATGCCTAGAACGCGAGCAATGCAAATCATATTCATAAACACACCTAAGATAGACTCCAAACGAACCACAAGCATAACTGCACTAGGTGGAACATCCAAAGATGGCATCTCGATATTCATGAATGTTGAAATACTCATTGAGAAGACTTGCCAACCAGAAATATCAAGGTTATGAGGCATAAAAAACAAGTATACAATACTGAAGTACAAAATATACTCTGTCATGTTGATCATCAAAAGGATCAGCATGCGAGTGGCCGATTTGATGGCATAATTATTTTGTGCATTCAGTATGGGGTCAAACAGCATGACATTGATATGGTAGACCAGTATCTCGAACATACGCAAACACGCGATAATCACGCATATCCACCCTAACCAGTTAGGGAGAATCTGCGCTACCATCAAGCAATATATACTCACAGCTGCAATCACACTACCCGTCACCCAAAGTTCGGGAAAGAGGTAGGTATGTGTCAGAGGTCGATGCTCGTCATAGTAACATTTTTGCTGCTCGGGTGAAAGATGCTGGAGCGTTTTGCGATGGCGAAGATTCCATAAGCATTTGCTGATGTTACGCACCTGCTGAAAGAGCGATACCTGACGTAGCGCATCAAAAAGCGAACACGCTAAAGGCAAGATAAAACCATTGTTTCTAATATCGTGTATTTTCATGACAATTCTATTTCTGCGCAAAGGGTAAGAGAGATTTTTTTGGGGTTAGGAGGGGGAGTTAAAGGACGGAATCGGGGATACCAGTAGGACACGCCATTGGCTATTTACCTTATTTACACGCACCATCCAACAAAGTTTTATAGATCCTTAACAAGACGTACACTAAGTCCATCGTTGCGGTTGCCGTAGTGCATGAACGTTCCGTCCGAGAAAAAGTCGCGAAAGAACGCGTTGTTGTCATTGCACTCAGTGGCAGACCAATAATAGCCTCCACTCTGCACGTCAGACACGTCAGAGTCGTTGCAGTAGCCTGTGGCAGCCAGGAAAACTGCACCTGCCTTTTCTAATTTAGCCCACTGATCAGCACTAAACTTCTGGCATTTACCATATGCTTCTACACTATACTCAATGCTGTGGAAACCAGACTTAAAAGTTACATCGCTTGGACATTTCCATGTGTCGGGCAACAATATCAAACCATTCACTCCATCCACTTGAGCTACACCCCTTAGGGAATATGCATTTAGACGAGTATCAAAAAGATAGGTCCACTCATCTCTAGTCAAAGTACGCCATGTATTAGGAGCATCATTACCGATTTGATTCGTACCCCAATCTATAAACAAACCTGAGTAATCATTGCTGCAAGTTGATGTACTAACACCAAAATTAGAAGTGCTCGTACTCCAACCAAACAAATCCAACCAACCATTATAAGCGCTTGAAATATTATTATTTGCTTTGCCGATGTAATCCAATTGGCTTTCGGCAAAACGCCACTTGTTATTTGTAGGATGGTACTGCAAGTTGCCTGGCGAGAAATACACTTGTTTTGATGAGCTTACTGAAAAGGCTTTTGCTTTATGAAAACTACTATCAGAAGACGCACTTTTATCAGAAGAGACATTTGGTTTGCAGCTTGCGAATAATAATGCTGCTATACAAACGACTATACTAAATAATTTTTTCATAGTAATTGAACAATTGATGGTTATAATATCTAATTTGCTGTGCGCACTGCTTATCGTTCTTTCGCCAATAATCAACGAGGCGTCAATATATTAACGGTTTCGTATCCAAAACTTTGCAATAGGATTTGTATTTTCGCCCTTCCCTTTTCTGCTTCCGCCAACACATTTCTATCTATTGCATCTTGTTTAATCTTTTCTTTTACGGATTTAAGCATCTCATTCTTCTCTTCATCGCTCCACTTACCGGTCTCGGCATATATATCACAATCCTTAGGATTGGATATCACATCCAGTATTTTCGCTTGGGGAATCTGGATAGTGAGTTCTTTGCCATTGATTTGAATATCATCTTTTGTTAGTTCATTCAGATCAAACCCTGCAATCACTTCTCCTTGGACGATCATGCAAATTTCATCGTCTGGAAAGAGAGTTCTATGTTTGTTTTCTATCCACACTAGTTGAGTTACATAACGACAGGTTACGTATTCCGCAATGTTTCGGATAGCTTCCACCACCGCCGCAGTATCTTCAATCTCTCTCGTAGATTTTTTTCGTTTGGAGATGAATATATATATACCCAAAGCAGCGAGAATGCCTACGATCACTAATATGATTATATTCATAGATTATTCAAATTTAATATTCACAGATTGATATCCTAACTGATGCAATGCTATAGAAAAGAAGCTATCGGCACTATTTTCTGCATTTTGCAAGATATGGTATTCATCTTTTTCACATATTTTTGTGCGTAGGTCTGTTTCTGCTAGTTGTGCATATTCCATATTTTCTTCTTGGGTAAACTGCTTGCGCATCAAACCTATTTTCTCATAAACCACCACACCCGACTCTATTAGCATATTAAAAGATATGATATTGGCTTTGGGAAGCACTAGGGAGATTGCCATGTTGGTTGTGTCGATTTTTGTCGATTCTGGATTATATTTTCTCAGGTCTATACCAGCTTTGACAATTACGGTGTATTTCACCAGTTTTTTGCGGTCCCCTAAAATTCGTTTCCACGTAGCATCGTTCGAACGTGGTTTTACCACTTTCGAGAAGGTGTACTCTACGGTTGCCAATTCGTTGGTGCTAATCAGTTTGTAAATGCAATCGTGGGCTTTTTTCTTTAGTTTTCTTTTTTTGAACAAGCACATAATATCTAGACTTCGATAGTGTTATATCATTCACGCTGCAAAGTTACAAAAAAAAATGTATATGTGCAAGAAAAGTTTACTTTTATTGCCATAGGCTACATTTTATTGCCGTAACTTCGAGGATAAGGTGCCCTCGAAGTTACAAAAAAATGTATATGTGCAAGAGCAAGGGGATTTTTTTAGTTCAGGGTTTAGGGGACACGCCAGAGGTGCTACTATTTAGGGTTTAGGGACGGACTAGAGATCCTATAGCCAATAGCGGCTTTGCCACGTCCTGTAGCGCAGCGATCTACAGCCCGAAGGGCGATCCATATCTTATAGGCAGTTTACTGCCGTCCAATACCCGTTTACCCGTTTACCCGTTTAACCGCCTAACCGCGTCGTCTAGTAGGCGCTTTGCGCCGTCCTACACCTCCAAAACGCCATCCCTGCAACGGACTACCTGGATATTGGGAGAGTCATTCCATTCGTCATGCTTCTTGATCTGTTGCCATTGTTCTTTGGTGCCATGATAGTCGATGGCAGTTAGTGCATCATTGCCTAAGAACGCATGCCATCCAATATACGTCAAGCCTTCGGGGAGGGTGATGGACGTCAGCGATTTGCAACCAAAGAAAGCAGAAGGTCCGATCTCTGTCACGCTATCGGGGATGTTGATGGACGTCAGCGATTCGCAATCAAAGAATGTATCCGCATCAATGAGCTTGATGCCATTGGGGAAAGTGATAGAGATCAGCGACTTGCAATTTGCAAAAGCAGAATGTCCGATCTCTGTCACGCTATCGGGAATAGTGATAGAGGTCAGCGAATAGCAATCTTCAAAAGCATGGAATCCAATATACGTCACGCTATCGGGGAGGGTGATGGACCTCAGCGATTCGCAACCAAAGAAAGCAGAAGGTCCAATGCTTGTTACGCTATTAGGGATAACAGTATTCTGGCATCCTGCAATCAGTTCATTGCTGGCTGTCTCAATGATCGCCTGGCAGTTGTCACGGCTATCGTAGGTAGGATTACCTGGGTCCACGATGATGGAAGTCAAAGCGGAGCAACCTAGGAAAGCCTCCTCTCCAATGATCTTGACGCTCTTAGGAATAGTGACCGCACGCAGCGATTCGCAACAGCAGAAAACTAGATTTCCCATCGTTGTCACGCTATCGGGAATGGTGATAGAGGTCAGCGAGTTGCACTCACGGAAAGCAGAATATCCAATCTCTGTCACGCTATTAGGGATAACCGTTTTCTGGTATCCTGCAATCAGTTTATTGCTGGCTGTCTCAATAATCGCCTGACAGTTGTCGCGGCTATCGTAGGTAGGATTACCTGGGTCCACAATGAGAGAAGTCAAAGCGGAGCAACCTGTGAAAGCACCCAACCCTATCTCTGTCACGCTATCGGGAATAGTGATGCTACTCAAAGCAGAGCAATTACTGAAAGCAAAATCTCCTATCTCTGTCACGCTATCGGGAATGGTGATGCTACTCAAAGCAGAGCAATGACCGAAAGCAAAATCTCCTATCTTTGTCACACTATTGGGGAGGGAGATGCTAGTCAAAGCAAAGCAATAGTGGAATGCAGAATGTCCGATCTCTGTCACGCTATCGGGGATGTTGATGGACGTCAGCGAGTTGCAACCCAAGAAAGCACAACTTCCAATGCTTGTTACGCCATCGGGGAGGGTGATTGACGTCAGCGATTTGCTACCCAAGAAAGCAGAAGGTCCAATGCTTGTTACGCTATCGGGGATAACCGTATTCAGGCATCCTGCAATCAGTTTATTGCTGGCTGTCTCAATAATCGCCTGACAGTTGTCGCGGCTATCGTAGGTGGGATTACCTGGGTCCACGATGATGGATTTCAACGAAGGAAAACTACCCCAAGCACCACTTTCAATCTTATTGACACTATCGGGGATGGTGATAGAAATCAGCGACTTGCAATTTGCAAAAGCAGAATATCCGATGCTTGTGACTTTATAAGTCTTTTGTTCATACTGTACTTGGGCAGGAATTTTAATTTTCTTTTTGTTAGAAGTGATGTCATTAGAACCAATGAGTTCAGCAGTTAGATTCTCTGCATCTAGTGTGTAGCAGAGTCCGTCAATAAGAATTTCTTCCATAATATATTAAGTTTTAAGTTTAGTTCTATTTTCCAGCCTCTTCCTCATCCATTTTCAGCACGAAATGCTCTTCACTATAATTATATGCAGGGAAACATAAAAATGAACATGAATAGTAAAAAAAGTTTAGTGGACGCGCCAAAGGCGAGTATAGTTCATTTCCGCTACCCTTGCGCTACCTTTGCGCTACCCTTGTACGAGGATTGCGGAGTCCAAGTTACTGTCACTACTGTCAGTACTGTCGGCATTTTTTTATTTCTTGTACCTGTACGTAC
>JAZKYJ010000013.1:0-40217 GCA_045612045.1 Paludibacteraceae bacterium
TGCTTCACTAAAGGATATACGCCCATTCCATAAGTATATGGTAAATTTAATTTGCCACGAGATAGAAAATGATGTCTTGTTTGTAACGGAAAAAAGTCAAGATGTTTGGTGGTATGATGGTGAGCGAATCGCTTTCCGCACGCCAAGTTATGGGAAAATTTTACAAGAATTACGCAGAGAACCTAAAGCGACATTGGCTTACTTACAGGAAGAAATCGGTATAAATCGTTCTGCATTGCAAAAGTTGTTACAAACCTTGCTAAATAAACATTATGTAGAGCGAGATGCGGATGGCTCATGGCGAGTGTTTATCACCCCGTCCATGTAAGAATTGCGATTGAAGATTTTCTCTACAATACCTCAAAGATCACTTTTTTTGAGTATTGCTCTATAACACGCAGGTGGGCTTGATGGCCCGCCTGCCTTAGTTATAGCACTCACTTTGGAGCACTTTTACGTTCTACTTTAAGAGACTCGAATGAGAAATTCGGTCTATACTCAAAGTAGTTACCTGTAATCTTTCAATTCCTTTCGTTGGTCCATAATGGCTTTCTTCCATTCTTCGCTAATCGAAGTGTTGCCTTCCATGTTCAACGGATAATGACCAATAGTAATAGCCATCATCTCAAGACAGTCCATTAGTTCGTAATCGTCTGTGTAATTATTTTTTAACTCTATCCACTCAAAGTAGCACTTACTTAATACTTTAGATATGCTTTCTTTTGTTACCTCTTGTTTCATCAACAGTAGGATAGCTGCTATTGTCTTACGAAGAGTTGATAGTCGTATTTGACCATGTATGTGTTCAGTAAATCTATTCCTTCCGTTTTTGCTTTTCCCAATATACAAAGCACAATATTCCTTCTCTCCAAATTTTTGTCGTTTCAGGCATTTGCTTACATAATCCATATCAATATCTTCAGGATGATTTGATATGTATTGGTTCAACAATTGCATAGGAAGTGAATCCGCAGGAAACCACCAACGAATCACCTATGAATAACCTAAGAATAACCTAAGATTTACAGGGGCATTTCAAGGTTCTGACTAAACGAGAAATCACTAGTCTTAAGAAATTTAGTGAAGTAATATTTGTATATGTCAAAAAAAAAGTGTACTTTTGCAAGCAATATGTATTCTCGGAAGACAATCTTAACATACATCCTCAACTAAATACACAACACCATGAAAAATCGTATTTATATTCTTCTATTCGCATTCGTTGCTGTTTTCACAGCTTGCTCTCCTACTACCGCGCCACTCTCTTTGCATTGGGAGTTTGGACAAAACGACATAGAACCTGGCATTTGCGAAGCATATCTAACACTCACAAATACTAGTGATCAGGAACTCACCCAGGAGGATTGGACACTCTATTTCAATCTCATGTCGCTACATCCTATCTACACAGAAGGCGACGCTTTGCGTGAGACTGAGATTCAGGCTAGTTGGCATAGCATCGAACCTACGCAGACTTTTGCTCCTCTTGCGCCAGGAGAGAGTAGGACATACACCCTGCGATATAAAGGTAGCGCCATCCGAGAAAACATCTGCCCCGAAGGTTTCTTCCTCGTCAACACTAAACACTCAACTCTAAACACTAAACCAATTACAATTCCTTGCACCTATGCCCCTTACACCCGTCCCGAACAGATGAAACGAGGCATCGTCACATGGGAGAAAACACCTTATGCAGACGGAACGTATGTATTTGATTATGTGGAGAATATATTAGGAAACAGGACGGCTTCGCCTACAGGACGCCTCTTTGAGGCTACAGGACGCGCCGATGGCGCTATGGGCGATAGGGCGATGAGGCGATTAGGCGATAGGGCGAAGGAGGTGCAACCTCTGTTGCCACAGCCTAAGCAGATGACGTATGCGGATGGGGTGTGCGAAGTAGCAAAGGCAGAGATCATCTCTCGCACCGATGCCAATATGGTCAAAGAGGGATATACGATGATTATCAGCCCTGATACGATTCGCATTGAGGCCAGCGACGAAGCGGGAGTGTTCTATGCCAAGCAGACACTCAAGCAATGGGGCGAGAGCGTACCATGCGGTAGAGTGACCGATTATCCAGACCTACCACATCGTGGTATCATGCTGGATGTGGTGCGTAACTACTACCCTGTGGACTCTATCTACCGCGTTTTGGACATGATGGCATACCACAAACTCAATGTGCTGCATTTCCACCTCTCTGACGATGAGGCATGGCGACTGGAGATTCCTGGGTTGCCACAACTGACCGATATTGGTTCTAAGAGAGGTTACACCACCGACGAGAGCGAATGTCTATTGCCCATGTACTGCGGCGGATGGGATGCTGAGGCTCCAACAACAGCCAACGGCTATATCACCCGTGAGAAGTATATCGAACTATTGAAGTACGCCGGCGAGCGTCATATCCGCGTGATCCCTGAGATTGACATGCCCGGACATATGCGTGCGGCTAAGAAAGCGATGGGTAAGCTATTGACAGACAGCGCTTTTGATGCACGCGTATATAAGTCTGCACAAAACTACACCGACAATGTGATTGATGTGAGCAAGCCTTATGCGGTGGAGTTTATTGATCATGTGGTGACGGAGATTGTTAAGATGCACGAGGAGGCAGGTCATCCGCTGACGATCTTCAATATTGGAGGTGATGAAGTGCCTAAAGGAGCGCTCACCAAAGAGGAACACCAAGCCTTTATTGACGCCGTTTTGGAGATACTAAAGCGCTACAACCTGCAACCAATGGGTTGGGAAGAGATTGACCATTTCTGCCCTGCTGAGAGCGGTGCTATCTGCTATGCTTGGCTCAACAGCGAGAGTAAACCGATGCAACTGGCAGAGGCTGGTTATCAAGTAGTTATCGCTACTGCAAGCCACTTGTATTTTGACTTTGCGTATTGCAACCACCATGAGGAGAAAGGACTCAGTTGGGGCGGATATACCGACGAATACCGCTCGTTTGATTGGCAGCCTGCTCAACACCCCAACATCATCGGTCTTAATGCTCAACTATGGGGAGAAGTCATACGCTCGTTCTCACAAGTAGAATCGCAGATTTACCCTAAGATCTATGGTCTGGCAGAACGTGCTTGGAACAACCGCAGCAAGCTCTCGCTTGGCGAGTATAACGACCTAGTATATAACACTTTCCTCCCACAATTGGCCGCCTCTAACCGCAACTTCCATATCCAACAACCGGGTATCAAAATCTTCTCGCCCATATGCCATATGAACAAGGTTATGCAGAGCGGCGATATCCTCTATCGCTTTGATGATGGCGAATGGCAGACATACACCTCTCCAATAGAACTGCCTAGAGGTACACAAATCATCCAAGCCAAAGTTCACTATCTAGGCAAAGAGAGTAATACTACTTGGCTGTGGGTAAATGGTGAAGAGCAATTGGATACAAACATCCAAGAACAGAACACAGGAGCTACTTTCTAGACTAACCTATACTTTACCCTGCCTATTACGGGTTTGTTACGGGTTCATGACGGGTTTATACCTTATCTATAAGCCTAGGATTCCGCTACCTTTGCGCTAGCAGAAGGTGATTAAAATACTTTTCACGCACTAAAATTTGCATATATCAAAAATATTTTATACCTTTGCATCGTAATTTAGTCCACACTAGGGATTATGTCTTTTGGGGTGGGCAAAACAACTTTACCAAAACAACATTACAATGAAAAAAATAACGTTATTACTAGTTAGCCTATTGGCAATGTGCAATGTGGCAGTAGCTCAGTGGTCACAGTTTACTATGTCAACTCAAACAGACTATCTGGAGGTGGATGGACACAGAGTAAAAGACACTTTTGAAAAACAATTCTTCAGCACTGAACCATATATTGGTGAATATCGTCATGGTGGTCATACGCGTTATGTGGATGGCAAACTACGTGCATCGTTCAATTGGAGGTACGACATGATGACTTCTTGCAAAGTATATTACCCCAATGGCCAAGTTTGGTTTCAAGGTACGATTATACAAGATGAAGGCCTATTCAAAAGTTACACAGAATACAACAAAAAAGGGGGAGTAGTAAGACAATATACCATGAAGAAGATATCAGGTGACTGGTACTACGAATCGTATACCGACAAGACCTGGAAACTTACTAGCAGCGGCAAAGTGGCTACTATCACCAACAAGTCAACGGGCGCTAGCTACACCTACAACTACGAGACCAAGGTGGTAAATATAAAGAACGATCCTACCATCAAATTCTACAATAATGATAATAAAGCGGTTCTTAAGAATGGTACTGTTAGCTACGAAATCGTAACTCCAGTTAGTTTTTTGGTGCAGGGTTATGGATTTGAACTCAAAAAAGGCGACAAAGGTTCGTTTAAGTTTAAACATGAAATTAAACTTCGCTCGATCCTAGGTACAGAGGATGATCATGATCCTTTGGAGGAGTGTGGTGTAGTGAATTTTGATAACGCTATAGAAGCTTATGTTACCAATATTGATATACCTAGATTCCAAGCGGGTCTGGATTTAGAGGACTTGCTAGCTAATTGCCAACCATCGACTATGGTAACCTTTTTGAATGGTTCTACCTACGAACTACACGTTGTAAGTGGTGACGTAAATAATGGTGTGCTAAAGTTAGATGCACTAGAAGCAACTGCAAAGGATAGCCGTATCGTTTCATTTAAACTAGACAGCCTGAATGCTACTAGCGGAGCAAGAGAGATATGGGATGCCACTCGTGTAGAGACTGAATACAATGAGGAGCAACAAGGCTATCATCTGTATATGGTAGAAGGAACAAAAACCATTATCGACAAAGATGGTGGAAAAATAACCTTTACAGGCGAATTTGAGAAAAATAACTTTGTAGGCGGTCAGAGCATTGTGGCAGACTTCTCAGAAGGTGGTGATGCAACTATAATGTACGGCAATACTAGACAAAATCTGAATGCCAAGAAGATAGTATATACCTGTGCGGACAATAAATTTTACATTGAAAATAAGAGCGGTATGACATTTGAAGGTCAGCTACCTAATTTTTGCATCAAAGATATTTTATGCCCAACCATCAAATTCAATACCAAAGGAAACCATGACGTTACGGGTAAATGTGTTTCAGACTCAGGATTGAAATCATTCGAAGGATCATTCATCCACCCATACTTCTTGTTGCGCACCTCGCTAGGTACTCTGGTATGCAAGGAAGGAATCGTTGATTTTCGAAGTGATTTTGGCAGATACACAGGAGAGTTTTCTAATAACCAAGCTAATGGTCGTGGTATGATGACTATAAATAATGTTGGAACTATTACGGGTGAATTTGCTAATGATCAGTTCCGTAAAGATGTAGAGAGTGTAGTAGACTTTGCTCTTCCTACAGGTGAAAGCTTCAAAGGTAAAATGCTAGGAGGTAAATACCACGGTAAGGGCGAACTGAGATTGGCCAATGGTGATTACTATATTGGCGAGTTTATTGGTGGTAAGTTCTCTGGAACAGGAGAGGTTCGTTACACACATAGCAAGGGCGTTTACGAGGGTAAAGTGATTAACTTCGAATGCCAATACGACACTCCACAAGATAATGCGGCATTAAAGAAGATCAAAGCACCAAAGATGCCAAAAGTAAAAATTCCTAGCATAATAGGCGAGTTGTACTAATACATTACTCACTATAGCAGTTAGAATCTATATTTCACCCCGCCTGTGATCCTTCACTAGCGGGGTGATTTGGTATCGGTTCACATTCTTAACGCAAGTGTAACTTATCTTTTTTATACCAATTCATAGCTTTTCCTTGTACATTTACATTTTTTTTTGTAACTTTGCAGGCTGAAACAAAAATCTACTATGGCAGAAGAAATAATACAACCTACAACTAGCTACAACGAAGACAATATTGTTCACCTTGATGACCGCGAACATATCCGCCGTCGTCCGGGTATGTATATCGGTAAACTGGGAGACGGAAGTCACTCTGATGACGGTATATACGTTCTTATCAAGGAGACAATCGATAACTGTATCGATGAGTTCCGCATGAACGAAGGAAAAGTAGTAGAAGTCACAGTAGGTGCTCCCCAATCAGACAACACCCAGCGAGTAAGAGTAAGAGACTACGGACGCGGCATACCGCTAGGAAAAATGGTGGAAGCTGTTTCTATTCTCAACACCGGTGGTAAATACGACTCCAAAGCATTTAAGAAATCAGTCGGATTGAATGGTGTAGGTACAAAAGCCGTCAACGCTTTGAGTATAGAGTTTGTTGTGCAAGTATGGCGCGATGGCAAAACACGTCGCATCGTCTTCAAACAAGGTCAATTAGTGGAAGATAGCGACATTCTAGAATACCATGGTACAGAAAAACGCGGCACACTTATCGAGTTCGTACCTGATAACTCCAAAGGATTGTTTGAGAACTACAGATTCCGCGATGAGTTTATCGAGACTATGATGCGCAACTATGCGTATTTGAATATCGGACTCACACTCAACTACAACGGCAAGAAATACTCCTCTAAAAAGGGCTTGTACGATCTGCTCACAGAGACAATGACCCCTGAACCACTATATCCTATCATTCACTTGATAGGCGAGGATATAGAGATTGCGCTCACACACACCAACCAAACCGGCGAAGAGTACCACTCCTTTGTCAATGGTCAGCACACCATCCAGGGTGGTACGCACCAGACAGCACTGCGTGAGGCTATCGGTAGGACTATCAAGGAGTTCTTCAACAAGAACTTCGAGTTGAGCGATATCCGAGGTGGAGTAGTAGCGGCTATTGCTATCAACGTATCTGAACCGGTGTTTGAGAGTCAAACGAAAGTCAAACTCGGCTCGAAAGACATGTCACCAGAAGGTGGAATTTCCGTCAATAAGTTTGTCAACGACTTTGTCAAGTTGCAACTCGACAACTACTTGCACAAGCACCCAGATGACGTGGCTGAAGTGATGCTGCAAAAGATCCTAGAGTCAGAAAAAGAGCGAAAAGCCATTGCGGGAGTTACCAAAGAGGTACGCGAACGCGCCAAGAAGATTATGCTCAATAATCCCAAACTGCGCGATTGTCAAGTGCACTTCAATGATCCCAAACCTACTAGATCATCCAAAGATGCGGATGATGATTTGCGCCAAGAAACCAGTATCTTCATCACCGAGGGTCTATCTGCTTCTGGTAGTATCACCAAGAGCCGAGACGTACGCACACAAGCGGTCTTCTCATTGCGCGGTAAACCACTCAACACCTTCGGACTTAGCAAGGTGGATGTCTACAAAAACGAAGAGTTCGGATGTCTACAAGCGGCACTAAACATTGAAGACGGACTAGACAACCTGCGCTACAACAAAGTGATTATTGCTACCGATGCCGACGTGGATGGTATGCACATTCGATTGCTGATGCTCACCTATTTCCTTCAGTTCTTCCCAGAATTGGTCAAAAAAGGACACGTATACATCCTGCAAACACCACTTTTCCGAGTAAAAAACAAAAAGGAAATCCGCTACTGCTACAGCGAAGAAGAACGACTACAAGCTGTTGAGGAACTCAAACCTAACCCAGAGATTACTCGATTCAAAGGTTTGGGTGAGATCAACCCCGATGAGTTCAAGGGATTTATTGGCAAGAATATTCGCTTAGACCAGGTAGGATTGCGCAAGGAAGATGCTGTCAACGAACTGCTAAGCTTCTACATGGGCAAAAACACCATGGAGCGACAAAACTTCATTATCAACAACCTAGTCGTAGAAGAAGATGTGGAGTAGTATTTTACCATTGATATTATTCGTCTGCCTGGGACTCGTCATCCTCGTAATCTTTGAACTACGAGCCAGAAAGGAGAAAAAGAACGCTGAACTTCTGAACAATGCTGAACAAGCGACAGATGTCGCTACTGAACAGCGAAGCGAAGACGATGGTTGCTGCGGCGAGCACTTGGTTTGCGAGCGAGAGACACTCCTCCAAACCAATGCAGAAATCATCTACTACGATGATGAAGAATTAGACGCACTAGCAGGTATAGCCGCAGAAGACTATACCCGAGAGCAATATCAGATGATTCGTGAAGTGTTTGAGACACTCAGGGCAAGCGATGTGCCTGGCTGGGTGCGCAGCATTCAATTGCGAAATATTCAACTGCCACTAGATATACGCGAAGAGGCACTTCTCATCGTAGTCGAACGACGAAAAGCATAAATTCCACCTATCGTAAGCACTATACTAACAACACCTATCCATAAGGTGTTGCCGGTGCCTATGGCATCTACTTTGTCCATTTCCCAACCTGCTTTATTCGCTAGGAAATACAGCAAGACAGCCATACCATTATTGACAAAGTGCATCAGCATAGGTACCCACAGACTACCTGTCCAAACAAACATGTAGCCAAACAAGGCACCCATCAACATGCGGGGTACAAAGCCATAAAACTGCATATGGACAGCCGAGAATATTATCGCTGTAAACCATATCGCTAGATGTGGCGAAAGGCGATGAGGTGCGGTCAGTAACTGCTGCAACACACCTCTAAAAGTTATCTCTTCTGATATGGCTGGCAGTACTGCCATCAAAAATAGATTGACTAACAAAGCGCTTACAGTAGTAGCCGACATAAACTGCTTGGTCAGCCATTCGGCCTCGGCTTCCTTGTTTTTCATCCACTCCTCTAGCCCACTCAAGCAACTTGGTAGCACCATTTGTTGGTTCCATTGAGCGAGAAGATTGATTGCAGGCAATGCCACCAACATGATACCCACAGCCCACAAGAAGACCTTCCAGTCTGCTTTCTTATCCAGCTGCAACCAACTAAAAGGAGCCTTAGCACACAAATATGCCAATATCAAGGATGGCAATAGGAACAGGGTAATAGTCTGCAAGAGTTGAATCCATTTTAGGATGTTGATATCAGACAATGGGTTGCCTTGAGTGATCAACGCGATTACCAATACGGTCAAACTAAACATCACAAAAATGCAGCCTAACCATACAATTATCTTCGCCATTACATGCGAATTTTCCATTTTACCTCGTAGTGCCATATCTTTTGGTTTTTATAACAAAAGAATGAAGGCTCATCTACCCTCATTCTTCCTCAGTCGTAATATTATTTTGTCGGGATGACAAGATTTGAACTTGCGACCTCCGGTCCCCCAGACCGTTGCGCTACCGGGCTGCGCCACATCCCGTCGTCGGAAGGTGCTTGCAAGAAGAAACTCGCCCTGCGAGTTTGGCTTGCCGCCATTCTTCCTCTTAACTCGGACTCAAAAGCACCCCAAAAATTTAGATTCTTCAGGAACCCATTTGAAGTCCTCGTTAGTTTTTAGCATTCGGTTGATTTAATGAATCAAATGCGAGTGCAAAGGTACAACAAAAATTGCATATACACAAATAAAACTAACATTTTTCACGAAAAAACTAACTATTTATCCTATTTTGCAAACTATTCTAGGCAACGGCATAAATATTGCAGATCACTTCATAGAATGATATAAATATCCATCTATATCACACTAAATTAAAAACATTATAAACAAATTTAACTACTACCGTCATGAAAAAAATTACATTTGCATTGGCTATTCTTATGGCAGGTATTTTTACTTCCTGCGGCGACACCAACTATTGTTATGAGATAACGACTAAATATAGTATTCTCGGTTGGGAAAAATCATCTATCACTACGGAATGGATCAGTTCTAACGAACTAGATGCACGCATTTCCGAGATTAAGAAAACCCTGGTAGAAGAATACGGACTTAGCGAAGAATCGATTGTGGTTACCTACCAAAAACTCAATAAGAGTCAAGCAGACTGCTTGATAGTGGAAGAGTAATCATCTACCTACATCCATAAAAAAGACACCCGAGTTTTCTCGAGTGTCTTTTCATTTATTGCTAGGAATATTAATATGCTATCGCAAAGATCACACGTTGTGCACTTGGTTTGCCTGTATAGATACACTTACCAGGAGTCTTATCGCCCTCCAAAGGAATACAACGGATAGTTGCCTTGGTTTCTGCTTTGATCTTTTCTTCGGTCTCTGGAGTACCATCCCAGTGGCAAAGCAAGAAGCCAGGTTTCTTGATCTCCTCTTTGAAATCCTCCCAGGTATCTACCTCGCGGGTGTTCTCCAGGCGGAAGTTGAGTGCCTTTTGGTAGATGTTGTCTTGGATCTCCTTGAGCAAGTTTTGGATGGTCTCTACGATGCCGTCAAATGCCACAGTCTCCTTGGTCAAGGTGTCACGACGAGCGAGCTCTACAGTGCCATTCTCGAGGTCACGACCACCCATAGCGAGGCGAAGAGGTACACCCTTGAGTTCGTACTCAGCAAACTTGAAGCCAGGTGTAGCCTTGTCGCTTGCATCCACCTGTACGCGGATGCCTAATTTCTTCAGCTCATCTGCCAATGGATTGAGCTTGGCCATCAATTCGTCCAACTGCTCTTGCTTCTTGAAGATAGGTACGATCACCACTTGAGTAGGAGCGAGATTTGGAGGAAGCACGAGGCCGTTATCATCGGAGTGAGTCATGATGAGCGCACCCATGAGGCGAGTAGAAACACCCCAAGATGTAGCCCAAACATACTCAAACTTATTCTCTTTGTTGAGGAACGTCACATCAAAAGACTTCGCGAAGTTCTGACCCAAGAAGTGGCTGGTACCAGCTTGAAGCGCCTTACCATCCTGCATCATCGCCTCGATAGAGTAGGTATTGAGTGCACCTGCGAAGCGTTCGTTAGGTGATTTCACACCCTTCACCACTGGAATGGCCATCACTTTCTCAGCAAAATCTGCATATACATCCAGCATCGTAGCTGCATAGTTCTCTGCCTCCTGCTCAGTAGCGTGAGCGGTGTGACCCTCTTGCCAGAGGAACTCTGCTGTACGCAAAAACAGACGAGTACGCATCTCCCAACGCATCACATTACACCATTGGTTGCAAAGGATAGGTAGGTCACGATAGGAGGATATCCAGTTCTTATAGGTAGACCAGATGATGGTCTCTGAGGTAGGACGGATGATAAGCTCCTCCTCTAGGCGTGCCTTTGGATCTACCACTACACCCTTTCCCTCTGGATCATTCATAAGGCGATGGTGAGTCACCACTGCACACTCCTTGGCAAAACCCTCTACGTGCTCTGCCTCGCGGCTGAGGAATGACTTAGGAATCAACAATGGGAAATAGGCGTTCTTTACGCCATTATCCTTGAATCGACGATCCAATTCGGCTTGGATAGTCTCCCATATAGCGTAGCCATAAGGTTTGATCACCATACATCCACGTACCGCTGATTGCTCAGCCAAATCTGCTTTTACTACCAGTTCATTGTACCACTTCGAGTAATCTGTAGCTCGAGGGGTGAGTTTTTGAAAACTTGCCATTATCTTAATTTATATTGTTTACGTAATTGTTCGAAAGCTTCGGGTTGACTTTTCAAAGCGTCAGTGATGCGTTGTATCCACCCTTTTTCCGAATCACCCTGCAAAGGTACTGCTTTTTTGTTGATTGACAAAATCGGAAGCGAGAAAAATTCACAAAAAGCACTCAAACACATCTGACTAGCGTTCATTTTGCCCTCTATAGAGTATCCAGCAATATGAAATGACGCTAGATCTACCAGTTGCAGAAGCTTGGCATTGACCTCAGGTTCGTTCTCCCAACAGTCTATTGCCGTCATCAATTGGCAATCAGGCATAGTCAACCTATCTATCAACGCCTGTTCATCCACCACTCCTCCACGAGCCGCATTGATAATCAGTGCATCTGACTTACAAGCGTGCAATATCGCTTCGTTACATAGATGATAGGTCGCATAATCACCTTCCATATTCAGAGGAGTATGAAAGGTCAACACATCGCATTGTGGCGCCAACTCCTCCAACGGCATACCTATTCCCAATGGAGGATCAGAGAGAAGCACCTTATAACCTTTTCTTTCGGCCATAGCGGCCACCAATTTGCCCACATGACCATAACCCACTACGCCTATCGTCAGATCCTGCTCTCCCGCTTTCAACGAGGAGATGGCTTCTTCTACATAATCACATACTGCCTGAGCATTGCAACCAGGACATGACACCCATCGTACCCCCTGCTGCCTACAATAATCCGCATCGATATGATCAAAACCTATCGTGGCCGTCGCTACAAAGCGCACCTTACTGCCGGCCAACAACGATGCATCCACCTTCGTGCGCGTTCGGATGAACAGCGCATCTGCTTCACGCACAGAGGATGCCGTGATCTCATCTGGAGACAAATAACTCACCTGAGCTACTCGCTCTAGCACCCCTTGTACATAGGGGATATCCTTATCTACAACGATTCGAATCACCTCGCCAATGCCTAGATGGATGATTAATACTGAATATTATCTATCAATCGCACAGGCCCACAATACACGGTCACACATCCTACCGCACGATCCCATTCTTGCGTTGGCTGCAACGTGATGGCATCTACAATCTCGTAGTACTCCACCTCTAGGCCATCCACCTGATTAATCGTCTCAATCACGCGCTGCTTCACTTCCTCCACCGATGCTTGCTTGGCCCACTGCTGCGAAGCAAACAGCGTCTGAGAGATGTGTACCGCTATCCCCTTCTCCTCTTCCGACAGCCTCTCGTTGCGACTACTCATCGCCAAACCACTTGCCTCACGTACGATAGGGCACCCCACGATCTGAAGCTTGCCAAACGCTCCCGACATAGACGAACGCTCTACCATATGACGGATAATAGCCAACTGCTGGAAGTCTTTCTCACCAAAATATGCACGAGTAGGACGAACCAACTGAAACAGACGACTCACCACTTGCACCACACCATTGAAATGCCCAGGACGCATCCTGCCTTCCATCACCATGTCTAGTCCAGCAAAGTCAAACTCGAATGTTTCCTGCATCTCAGCCTCAGTATACATCTCTTCGGCGGTAGGAGCAAACACAAAGTGTACACCTAGACCATGCAACAGTTCTGCATCTTGCTGAATATTACGTGGATACTTCTCCAGGTCTTCTTTATTATTAAACTGGGTAGGATTAACGAATACACTCACTACGCATACTGCGTTCTCGGCTACGGCTTTCTTTACCAATGATGCGTGACCCGCATGCAGTGCACCCATCGTAGGTACAAACCCTATGCTCTTACCTTGACGAATACAAGCCTCTACCTGTCTTGTTAACTCTTGTTTTGTGGTGATAATTTGCATAATATTATTAATAAGTCTTTCGATTTTTGCAAAAAAGTGTGCAAAGGTACAACATTTATGGGAAAAATAAAAGTTTTTTGAAGAAAAATTATGTAATATCAATTTTTTTTTGTACCTTTGTAGCGGGAAATAATACCATTTACAAAAAATACATCATATGAAAGAGCCCAAACGCATATTATTTGTCTCACAGCAGATATTTCCTTATCTAGATGAGGAGACCCCTATTCGCTTATTGAATAGAAAATTACCTGAGTGGTTTCAGGCTAGTGGTTATGAGACACGTACGTTTATGCCCAAATTCGGAGATATCAATGAGCGACGCAATCAGTTGCACGAAGTGATTCGTTTATCAGGTATCAACCTGATTATTGCAGAAACTGATCACCCATTGCTCATCAAAGTAGCTAGTATCCAGTCCGCACGCATACAGATCTACTTTATTGATAATGATGATTATTTCCATCGTCGCAAAGGCATAACCGATGCTTCGGGTGCGGAATACAAGGACAACGACGAGCGTTGCATCTTTTTTGCGCGTGGTGTATTAGAAACAGTCAAAAAGCTCCGTTGGACACCCAATATCGTGCATTGCTCCGGTTGGATGTCAGCCCTGACGCCTTTGTATCTCAAGAAGCTATATGGAGATACTCCATTCTTTGAGAATAGCAAGGTGGTGCTCTCGTTGGATGATAATGAGTTCTCTACTCCTTTCAGCACCAAGTTCGCGGATAAGATCATAGGTGGTGGAATCCTGCAGAGTCACCTGCGTGGAGTGGCTGGACTACCTGTAGCTTACGAAGACCTCATGCGACTGGCTATTGACTATTGTGATGCGATCGTTATTTCTTCTCCAAATGTCAACCAACGACTATTGAACTATGCGCAAAATAGCGGCAAACCTATCTTGCCATACGTGGGAGAGGATAAAGAGGCGCACCTGAATTTCTACAATGACCTACTAGGTAAGAATGAAGAAGAAATTTAATCGTATATACACCCTACTGCTATTCACTGCAATAGCCATCATAAGTTGTACTCCTGATAATTCTACTAGCGCTGGCTCATCTATCTTGACCCCAAGCGATGAAATAGAAGTCAAGGCAGATACATTTGCCGTAGAATCTAGACTAGATTCTTGCGTAGCTATCAGCCTGACCCCTGACTCCTTCCTCCTAGGAGAATGCGAAACGCATTTCGGCGCCATCAAAGCTGATATCCTCACCCAATTGGCTTGCCCTGAGGGATTCGAGTATCCACATACCATCAACAACATGGGCGAGAAAGACTACGGACAACTGGCTGTAGACTCTGTCTGCCTATACCTGTACTACAAGAATTGGTACGGCGATGGTAATAGCCCATTGGGCATCAGCATCTATGAGATGGACAAGAAAACCCTCGAGGAGAACGGACACTATAATAGCAACGAGGATATCACACAGTATTGCAGCTTGAGCAAAAACGCATATATTAGCGACTACTCCAACATCATCATTCCTAACATGCCCAAGGACTCGTCCTATTCCGACGAGACGGATTCCTATATCTCCACCATACGCATCAAACTATCTGACGACTTTGCACAACGATTCATACAGATCCGAGATTTCTCTTCACAAAAACGCTTCAACCAAGCTTTCAAAGGATTGTATATCTCTACCGATTTTGGTGGAAGCAACGTGCTATATGTGAAGGATATCACCATGAAGGTCTTCTACCACTTCACTACCACTCGCAACAACAAAGACACCGTCATTCATGACACACGGTCTTTCTATGCCAACGAGGAAGTTAGACAAGTTAATCGATATGCTTATCCCAACAGACAAACTATTTTGGACCAATATTCACAAATCAATGATACCAACTATATCGTATCTCCTGTGAATATCTACACCGAACTGTCCTTCCGCATGGATTCTATCTATGCACGCATGGACCAGCAGCTCGGAGACACGTCTACACATCGCAGATACATCAACCTGGCCAATCTCACGATTGATGTATTGCACGACGACACACCTAGCGACCGACCACGAGATAACTGGGATATGCCTGCTACACACATGATGCTCGTCCAGAAAGATCACTTGCAGAACTTCTTTTCCAAAAACGAAGTGCCAGCAGATTCGGTTGCTATCATCGCCACACTCTCTGCCACAGCAGACAGCAAAGAAGACGTATCATACCATTATACATACGATCTATCTAGCTTCTTCACTCGCCAATTGCGTAGCGGAAAACAGGTAGATGAGATACGATTCGTCTTAGTGCCTGTGACGGTACAAACCAACACCTCTACAGGCTCTATCCTCTCTGTCAAACCGCTACAAACCATCACAGCCACATGCATCCGCTCGGCCAACCATACCGACAAAGACAAGCGTATGAACATCGAGATGGTATATGCAGGATTTAGCAAGTAACCCTTGCGCATATTTCCCAGTTAGATGTATTAGTTAATCAATCTATGTCAAATATGTATAGTTAGAGGTATATATAACTAAATATACATATAGTTACAAATAAAAAGGTGCGTCAATTGCTTGACACACCTTTTATATTATCATATCAGAGATTTTTCTAGATTATCCGATAAGCGCTTGATAAGCCTCTGCATCTAGCAATGTATCCAATTGCGCTGCATCTGCCACAGAAATCTTAATCATCCAACCTTCACCATAAGGATCATTGTTCACCAATTCTGGTTGATCGTTGATGGCTGCGTTCACCTCCAACACTTCACCTTCTACGGGCATATTCAAATCGCTTACGGTTTTCACTGCTTCTACAGAACCAAACACCTCACCTTGAGCTACGGTCTCACCCTCAGTGTTGATGTCTACAAATACGATTTCTCCTAATTCTGATTGTGCATAATCGGTTATACCTACATATGCTACATCACCTTCTACACGAATCCACTCGTGCTCTTTGGTGTAACGAAGATTTGATGGGATATTCATAAGTTTTAGTATTTTAAGATTGTATTATTCTTCACCTAACATGCTCATTGCACAACGGAAACCAATAGTAGCAGAAGACTCTGTTTGCTCCTTATAGCGACGGGTTGTTGGATTCAACCAGTATATCCGATCATTCCATGATCCACCTTTGTATACGCGCGCGGTATTGCTGATACGTGGAGCCAAGATATCAGATGGGTCATACTTCACATTTTCCATTTGCTCTGGTGTCAAACCTACTGTATCCAATGGGTAATCGGTATCGAAAAGCGAACCACTATCACCATCGCGATAAGCACGCTTGTCGTCTTTTGCACCAAAATCTACCTCGATCACACCATACTCGTTGTATACCATATTGCCAGCCTCATCTTTCTTGATATGCTTGTAGATATTACCACGATATGGGTTATACTCGGTCATCTCCTCAAAGGTAGTCTCACGATAAACGTCTAGTACCCACTCATTTACGTTCCCAGACATATTGTACAAACCAAAGTCATTGGGCGCATAAGCATCTACTGGAGCGGTCAACACATAACTATCGTTATGGTCACCTGCAACACCCATCATGTCCCCTTTACCACGAACAAAATTAGCGCGCATCTTACCCTTGTTGTGCTCCGAGAGATCACGTGGGTGATAGCCTGACCATGGATAGATCTTACCCTCCAATGGCATTCCATCCTCACCTGCTGATGGAGCAAAAGCTGCATACTCCCACTCTGCCTCAGTAGGCAAACGATAACCAATCAACAATAATCCGTCAGATGCAGACAACTTGCGATTCGTATCGTGAATAGTCTTGCGAGCACCCGAACCATAAGTAGGCTGGTAACGATTGTCCTTGAAGTACTTCTCGGTGTTGAAAACAAAATGATCTCTTACCCATTCATATGGCAATTGATACAGTGTCACACTTCCGCTATCAGTAGCACCTTGATAACCAAACTTCTGAGCTACCAATGCAGGTACCTCTACCGCTACTTTTTCATAGCTTGCATACTCTGGGTGTTGCGCATTGTGGAGCAAGAACGCATCTATCTCTTCCTCCGTCATATATCCTTGCACCTTCTTGTAAGGAGCCAATTCCATGTAGTTGCCTGAAATCAGAATCTTCTCATTCACGCGGTCTGTACGCCATTGGCAGTATGCCATGGCTTGCTCCCATGATACTCCTACTACAGGATAAAAGCTATACGCAGGGTGACGGAAGTAGTACTCCGTAAATGGCTCATTATACGCCATCTCATCACGCCATACTGTCGTATCAGGCAACAAAGCCTCTACCAACTCTGGCTTGGTATGACCAAACACAAATTGGTTCCAATCCAAATACTCACGCCAACCGATATTCGTAACCTCATACTTATCCATATAGAATGACTTCACTGTCACTGACTTACGAGTATTGTTGCGTGGAGCGGTCAAAAACTCATCTTGATGACCAATCGTAAAAGCACCACCCATGATTGGCAACATGCCCTCTGGATTCTGAGCTATATTACCCTCAAAAGATTGAAAATTAATGGTACTGTTATCAAAAGTCTTCCAGCCAGTTAAGAAAGAGGTCTTCGTGTTCAATTCACGAGAAGAACATGCACTAAAGCCTAAAACTAGTGCAAATAACAAGGTTGTTGATACAAACGATTTAATATTCATAATTTTACGATATTTTGTCTAAATAAATTTTTCAGTCTGCAAAATTACAAAAAAAAACGGATATACACTAATTTTTGGTTCAAAAAATCAGATATTTTACTATTTTTCTAAAAAATTGCAGTATTTTTCCTATATTTTTGACGAATGTTCGTGTAATTAATAGATTTTTTGTATCTTTGCAGCTGAAAATGGTGTACTCTGTTCGAACACATGGCCAACTGCTAGAATTGTCATCACCCCAAGTGATGGCAATCATCAATATTACCCCTGATAGTTTCTACACCTCTTGCTCCAGTATGCTTGAGCAGGACATCCTTGCTCAGGTCCAACTCTCAATCGATCAAGGCGCAGACATCATCGATCTAGGGGCCTGCAGCACGCGCCCGGGTTCTACACCCGTCACACCGGAAGAAGAACTCAACAGGCTATCATTGGCACTGCCTGCCATTCGCCATCATTGGCCTAAGATAGTGATATCCGTCGACACGTTTCGCGCGGACATCGCGCAATATGCGTTGTCACACGGCGCGGACATCATCAACGACGTCTATGGTGGAGAAGCCGACCCAGAGATGTGGAACGTCATCGCCAAGAACCATGCTCCGTATATCTTGACCCACTCCCAGCCTATCCCACCATCTACCGGGACATACGATATGACGCTATCCCACCTGCTCCACTATTTGCAGCACCGGCTAGACATGCTCCATAGAATAGGAATAGCAGATGTCATCGTCGACCCTGGATTTGGTTTTGGTAAGACGCAACAACAGAACTATGCCATCTTAGCACAACTGTCCGTGCTAGAGCATCTACACGCACCTATCCTCGTAGGACTGTCACGCAAGTCCATGCTCTACCAAGCCCTGCAAACCACACCAGAAGAGGTGCTACCGGCTACCGTCGCAGCCAATACCATCGCACTACAACACGGAGCCAACATCCTGCGCGTACACGATGTCAAAGCGGCTAAACAAGCTATAGAAATTTACCAGTTAACCCGATAAATCATGTTTCTACGTATAAAAGATATTATTGATATTCTGCTAGTTGCATTCGTTCTATTTAGCATCTACCGACTGCTGCGACGTTCGGGAGCTAGCAACCTGTTTTGGGGTATTTTGGCCTTTATCTTGGCTTGGCTGAGTGTGAACTATATCTTCCATCTCGAGCTCACAGGTGCCCTCTTCGACCGATTTGTCAGTGTAGGTGCTATCGCGCTGATCGTAATCTTCCAGGAGGAGATACGTGGGTTCTTCTACCGACTAGGAGCCAGACTCAATATCGAGCACTTCAAAGACAGATGGTCAAAAATGAAGAACGAAGACCACATCAAGCAGCAATCGGCCATCATCGTCAAGGCTTGTCAGAACATGTCCGCATCTCAGACCGGAGCGCTCATCGTCATCACTCAGCAGCAAGAACTCCACACCCTGTCCGACACGGGCGAGAGAATCGATGCCGTCTTGTCATCACGACTCATCGAGAACATCTTCTTCAAGAACTCGCCCCTCCACGATGGAGCAATGATTATCCATGGCAACACCATTTGGTCTGCGGGCTGCATCCTACCCGTATCCAAACGTACCGACCTGCCCAAGCACTACGGACTCCGACACAGAGCTGCACTCGGCATCACCGAGAAGACCGACGCCATTGCAATCATCGTATCCGAAGAGACTGGTACCCTCTCTTTTGCTAGAGAAAATACCATACAGGCCGTCACACCACAAGAACTAGAAAACCTGCTCCACACCTATTGGGGACAGGCAGAAAAATAGTAAATATAAACTAAAAATATTATGTCATTCAATCGTACTCTTATCACAGCGGCATTGCCATATGCCAACGGTCCTGTACATATCGGACACTTGGCGGGCGTCTACGTACCCGCTGACATCTACGCACGCTACCTACGCCTGAAGGGCGAAAACGTACTCTACGTAGGCGGTAGCGACGAACATGGTGTACCCGTTACTATTCGTGCACGTAAGGAGGGTATCACCACCCAACAAGTGGTAGATCGTTACCACCAAATCATCAAGGACTCATTCGAGGGATTTGGCATCTCCTTTGATGTCTACTCACGCACCACAAGCTCCACTCACCACCAATTGGCGGCAGAGTTCTTCCGCCATCTCTATGACAATGGCAAGTTCGTGGAGCAGACTTCCGAACAGTTTTATGATCCTGAGACTCAGGAGTTTCTCACTGACCGCAATATTCGCGGTGAGTGCCCTCGTTGTCATGCTGCTGGTGCGTATGGCGATCAATGTGAGAAGTGTGGTGCCACCCTCTCGCCAGACGAACTGATCAACCCCTACAATGCCATCAATGGCAATCCGCTCACCAAAAAGGAAACCAAACACTGGTACCTTCCGCTGGATCAATACCAACAATGGTTGGAGCAATGGATCCTACAAGAACACAAAGAGTGGCGCGTGAATGTCTACGGACAATGCAAATCGTGGTTAGACAGCGGTTTGCGCCCTCGTGCCGTGACACGCGACCTCGACTGGGGTATACCTGTTCCTGTCGAAGGCGCTGAAGGCAAAGTGCTATACGTCTGGTTTGATGCTCCTATCGGATATATCTCCAATACCAAAGAACTTTGCGAAGCCAAACCCGAACTCGGTTCGTGGGAGACATGGTGGAAAGACCCATCTACCCGACTCATACACTTCATCGGTAAGGATAATATCGTCTTCCACTGCATCGTCTTCCCTACCATGCTGAAGGCCGAAGGCAGCTATATCCTGCCAGATAATGTGCCATCCAACGAGTTCCTCAACCTCGAAGGTGACAAGATCTCCACATCTCGCAACTGGGCCGTATGGCTCAATGAGTACCTCGTGGACTTCCCTGGCAAACAAGATGTGCTGCGCTACGTATTGACGGCTAACGCACCAGAGACCAAGGACAACGACTTCACCTGGGCTGACTTCCAAGCACGCAACAACAACGAGCTTGTAGCCATCTATGGCAACTTCGTTAACCGTGCATTGGTGCTCACACAGAAATATTTCGACGGTAAAGTGCCTGCGGCTGGCCAGTTTACAGACTACGACCTAGCCACTATCGCAGAGTTCCAGAACGTCAAAGCCGAACTGGAAAAACTGCTCAACGACTTCCGCTTCCGCGATGCACAAAAAGAGGCAATGAACCTCGCACGTATTGGTAATAAATACTTGGCAGATACCGAACCATGGAAGGTGGCTAAGACCGATATGGATCGTACCGCTACTATCCTGCACCTCTCGCTGCAGATTGCTGCTAACCTGAGCATTGCCTTTGAACCATTCTTGCCATTCTCTTCTGCTAAACTGCGCGAAATGCTCAATATGAGCGAGGTGAAATGGGAGGAGCTAGGCAATATCAACTTGCTTCAAGCAGGACAAAGCCTAGGCACCGTTAGCCTGCTCTTCGAGAAGATCGAGGATAGTGCCATCCAAGCACAACTCGACCGCCTAGCCGCTATCAAGGCTGCCAATGAGGAAGCCGAAAAGCAAGAGGCCCTCAAGAACTGGAAGCCTGAAGCTATCAAAGAGAATACAACATTCGACGACTTCTGCAAGATGGATATCCGCGTAGCTACAGTCCTAGACTGCCAACCTGTGAAGAAGTCTGACCGCTTGTTGCAATTCCGACTGGATGATGGTATGGGCGGACGCACTATCCTTTCAGGTATCGCGCAGAGTTATCCTGATCCATCCGTCTTGATTGGCAAGCAAATACTCTTTATGGCCAATTTCCCACCTCGTAAGATGATGGGTATTGCATCAGAGGGTATGATCCTCTCGGCCGTGGATGCCGATGGCAAACTGGTGGTGACCACCGTCTCTGCCCCCGTCAAGAACGGTAGCCAAGTAGGATAAGCAATATCATCATAAAACAAGCAATCACTCCAGTTGGGGTGATTGCTTTTGTTTATAGGTATTTATATACCGATTGAGGTTTTTAAAAAAACACTAGTCATTCACTATTCGGAAGGTGTCTACGGTAGTAGCCGTCTCTAGGGTGAGGGTTTCTACTAGGAGTGTATCTGCCACTTGCTGTATATACTCGTATACCGCTTCGCCCGCAAAAGCGCAATCTAGTTTTAGTGAGTTATGGGTATAGACCTTGTCCGAAGTGTTGGTTGTAACAAACATCGTGGGCTGCTGATCTATCCAAAAACGCTCTTTATATTTCACCTGATGTCTAGCATAATGATGGTCATGGCCCGAAAACACGATATCCGCCTGACGCAATGGTCCATAAAAGAACAACCACATCAGCGGGTTTTGTCTCCCCTCGGCAGTGCTGAAGACAGGATGGTGCATCAGCACGATGGTCAACCGATCAGTGGCCGACATCAGGCAGTTCTTTAGCCAGAAACATACCTGGGTATAGTCTGACATCAGGTTTAGTCCGTCCGTGTTGATTGCAATCACGCGTACGCGCGGAAAATCTATATAATAGGTGGATCCTAGAAACCTCGTAGGTCCATTTTGTGGGTTGGTGAAGATTTGCGTCCATCGCTCGCCAAGTTGTTTGAACACCCCTTTCTGATGCTCATGATTGCCTGGGATAGCGATCAGCGGGATAGAGTCAAAGCCCGACCCTTGAATCGTATGGGCCCATTCCTGCTCGTGATACACGTATGGACGCTCTATCCAATCGCCCAGTTGGGCTACGAAATCTATGTTGGGGTGCCTGGTCAACAACCTTCGATAATCATCCTTAGTCAGACTACCATGTACATCGCCCAGGATGAGGAATTCCAGGTTATCCTTCTGCAATCTTTCTCTCACGGAGTCCGCAGCGAAGGTCTTCAGGGACAATTGCAGGGTATCTCCTTGCCACTGGGGTGGGGGAGGAGATACAAACCATGCCTCCCAGCGTAAGGCACAAAGTGTACCTAAGGCCAGAAGGCATAGTAGAGATATGATCCAGACTATTTTTCTCATAGTCTATTGGTCAAACAATGGCTTAGAATGGCAAGTCGGTGCTATCGTCCATGCTAGCCATGTTGTCAAACTGCTGTACGTTGCCTGCATGTTCCTCTGCTGTAGCAGCTACCACAGGTGTTGGAGTTGTAGCAGGAGCAGCAGTCTCTACAATACCTTGTTGGATTTTCCAAGCACGGATAGATGTATACCATTTTCCATTAAACTCACGGCTCTCGATGTCGAATGAAACCGTTACCAAGTCGTCTACCTGACAAGGATTAGCTTTGATGCGGTCCTCTCCAAAGACTTCAAAATGCACTTTACGTGGATATTGCTCTTGTGTCTCGAGAACGTATGCTTGTAGTTTCCACTCCTTGCCACTTGTTTTGCTCACACCACCTTGGGTAGGCAAGACGTGAATGATTTTTCCAGATACTTCCATAATCAATTATTTGTTCAATGCGGCATAACCGCGTTCAATATAGTTCAAAATGGTTCAATATTGCACAAATGCTGAACAGCACCGCAGGTGCGCTGAACAATTCTGAACAGCGCACAGCGCTACTGAACCATTTTAGTTTTATCCTTTGATTGCAGCTACACCTGGGAGCACTTTACCCTCGATAGCCTCGAGCAATGCACCACCACCAGTAGAGATATAACTTACGCGGTCCGCCATGCCGAACTTGTTGACGCATGCTACGCTGTCACCACCACCAATCAAGCTGTATGCACCATTGTCGGTAGCAGTAGCGATAGCCTCAGCGATAGCCTTAGAACCAGCAGCAAAGTTGTCGAACTCGAACACACCAGCAGGACCGTTCCATAGGATAGTCTTAGCACCTTCGATAGCAGCAGCAAAAGCTTTGCGGCTCTCTGGACCAGCGTCCACACCTTCCCAACCCTCTGGGATAGCGTTGCTTGGGCAGATTTGTGTGTTAGCCTCGTTGCAGAAGTCATCAGCAGCTACGCAGTCGGTTGCCAATACGAGGTTCACACCTTTGGCTTTAGCTTGCGCTACGATATCTAGTGCGAGTTCTAGTTTGTCGTTCTCGCAGATGGAGTTACCAATCTCTCCACCGTTTGCTTTTGCGAAAGTATAGGTCATACCGCCGCAGAGGATGAGGTTGTCCACTTTGTCCATGAGGTTCTCGATGATACCGATCTTGGTAGACACTTTACTTCCACCCATGATAGCTGTGAAAGGACGTTTGATGTTTTTGAGGATGTTATCCACAGCCTCTACCTCTTTCTCCATGAGGTAACCGAGCATCTTGTTGTCTGCATCGAAGTAGTCAGCGATTACAGCGGTAGAAGCGTGTTTGCGGTGAGCAGTACCAAAAGCGTCGTTTACGTAGCAGTCAGCATAGCTAGCGAGGGTCTTAGCGAACTCTTTTTGGCTTGCTTTCATTGCTTTCTTAGCCTCGTCGTAAGCAGGATCTTCTTTGTCGATACCTACAGGTTTGCCTTCCTCTTCTGGGTAGTAGCGTAGGTTCTCGAGCAGGAGTACCTCGCCTGCTTTGAGTGCAGCAGCCTCAGCAGCAGCCTTAGCGCAATCCTCAGCGAATTGTACAGGAGTACCGAGTGCAGCGCTAACAGCGTCTACGATTTGCTTCAAGCTATATTTAGCAACCACTTTGCCTTTTGGTTTACCCATGTGGCTCATGATGATGAGTGCACCGCCCTCTTCGAGGATGTGTTTGTGGGTAGGCAACGCACCGCGGATACGTGTGTCGTCAGTGATTTGTCCGTTCTCGTTCAATGGTACATTAAAGTCCACGCGAACAATCGCTTTTTTTCCAGCGAATTTGTAATCGTTAATTGTCATAATTGTGCAGTATTTATTTGTTAATATTGTTCAATTTTGTGTAGCATCGTGTATTATTGTACATTTTGCCAAATTTGGGTGCAAAGGTAGTGTTTTTTGTGGATATATACAAGTTTTGAAGCGAAAAACTGCATTATTCGCGTCATTTTATGAGGTGAATATAGATTAGGGTAGGGTGTAAGGTGTAAAGGCGGGAATGAAAAAGAGCGACACGCTAGGCGTGCCACTCTGAATGTTTACACAACGGAATAATCCTTATTGTGTATATCCTTCAAATTTGTTGCTCATTGAACCGATTTTTGTCAAAGGGCGATAAAACTCTTTCAACCAGCGCACAGCGCGTCTAAACTATCCAAACCATCGACGAATCACTCGAGTATGCACGGGGAAGGCATCCTCTCCAATGTCGGTCAATGATTTTGGAATTTTTATAGTTTGAAGGGCATCGCAACCAATGAACGCATACTTTCCAATACTCGTCACACTGTTGGGGATGGTAACAGATATCAAATTGGAGCATCTTTTGAACGCCCAATTTCCAATACTCGTCACGCTATTGGGAATAGTGATTGAAGTTAAACTAGAGCAACGACCGAACGCCATATCTCCAATTTTCGTCACGCTGTTGGGGATGCTAATAAAAGTCAAACCTTGGCAAGCAGAGAACGCAGACTTTTCAATACTTGTCACGCTGTTGGGGATAGTGATAGACGTCAGCGAAGAGCAACCAGAGAAAACAAACTCTCCAATACTTGTCACGCTGTTGGGGATGCTAATAGAAGTCAAACTTTTGCAACCAGAGAAAACATAATCCCCAATACTCGTCACGCTGTTAGGGATGGTAACAGTAGTCAAACTGGAGCAACCAGAGAACATCCAATCTCTAATGCTCGTCAAATTATTGGGTATAATAATCGTGGTCAAACCGGAGCAACCACAAAACGCTCCATCTCCAATACTTGTCACGCTATTAGGGATAGTAATCGAAGTCAAACCGGAGCAACTCCAAAACGCTGAATCTCCAATACTTGTCACGCTGTTGGGGATGATTGTCTTTGAACAACCAGCAACAAGTATATTAGAAGCAGTTTGAATAATTGCATTGCAGTTTTCGCGGCTATCATACGTTTTGTTTCCTTTTTCTACTACCATCGAAGTCAAACCGGAGCAATAAAAGAACGCATATTCTCCAATACTTGTCACGCTGTGGGGGATAGTAATAGAAGTCAATGCTTTGCATTTACTAAATGCTACTTTTCCAATATTCGTCACGCTGTTGGGGATAGTGATAGACGTCAAACTAGAGCATTCTTCAAACGCCCTATCTCCAATACGCGTCACGCTGTTGGGGATAGTCACTGAAGTCAAACCGGAGCAACCAAAGAACGCCCTATCTCCAATGCAATCTACATCATAGGTATAATCTCCATACTTAATCTGAGAGGGGATACGGATTTCGGTGGCGCTTGGCTTCATCCACCCACATACAGTAACTCCACCACAATTCTCTGAAACCTTGTAGACCAAATCACCTACTTGGAACCTATCTTCTGGCAATGCCTCGCGCTTGGCTTTTGCTAATTCGGCAGGATCTAGTACTAAGAGTGGTTGAGATGGAGAAGGGTTAGTAGAATCAGTATCTAGGATATTTTTATTTACAAATTCTGATACTAATTCTAATAAATTTGGACTAATTGGTTCCTCATCTAAATAATGCCAGTTGGCATAAATTAACAAAATCTCAAAGTTCTTCGGAGTTGGAGTGTTGTCCAAAGCATAAGGCAAGACTACCACATCATGATTGAATGCATAAAGTAATTCAATGGAGACAAATTTAGACTCATACGAGTTAGCACTCGCCAATAATAGCATTGCTTTGCTATTATCAATTTCTTCGGCTATCTTGTTTATATAATTAGCTGTGGCACGTATTCCTTTTCGGTCTATGAAATAAGTAATGCCAGCTTGGTCAAAAGCTTTACATATCTCATCAGCAATAGCACTATCCTTCCTCGAATAGCTGATAAATATATCGTTCTTCTTTTCTTGTGCCATAGTATTTTTTCACATTATGCTTTTCACTCTGCAAAAGTACAATTTTTTCTGAATTATCCAATTTTCCTCTATCCCTCAGCGTTTCTCAAAAAGTCGCAGCGGCTGATATTGTCGAATTCTTCTTTGGAGATGCGTTGGTAGAGCAATGTACCCATCTCACGCGATTTGACGCCGAAGTATTGGCCAGTCATGCGTTTCACCTTGGCATAACTGTGCTTCTTATACCACTTTAGCAACACACAACCGCCTAAGTCCAATGCACGGATATCCGATACGTACTCATACAACAAGTAGCCGTGCGAAGCATCGGTCTGCTGGGCGTTAACCTTATCGCTCATAAAACTGATATGCTTCTCGCTCATCACAGATGTGTAGCCAAACAATTGTAATTTACCTTCCACCTCTTTGATCTCCACGATACGTGGCACATGATAGTGCTGTATATCGTCCTTTGTGTCTAGTGGAATGGTGTAATATTTCCAGTAGCCAATAAACGTGCGGTTGATAAGTCGCTTGTGCAGATTCAATATCAGCCAAATCAACATCACGACATAGCCGCTAACCATGCAGGCAGTTTCCCATGGACTAATGTCGAACATACTCATTAGCACAGAGGACGATATAATTGCTAGTACAACTACTACTTGTATCAGCTTATCCATAATGCTCTTCTCTGATATCAGTTGGTCAGATAGTGACTCTTTCTCCATAAATTGTGGGTCGGGCATCTTCAGCAATCTAAACTCGGTCCGGTTGCGCTTGTCGTCCTCAATGTTCTGCGCCATCAGCGTCAGGCCATTTTGAAGACCTGCTTCAAGTGAACAAATGACTGCGGTGTCGTCTTTTAGCACGCCTTCGCACAGCATTTTAGCACTGATGGCAGTATCTTCCATCTCAATGCTAACAATCTCCGGCGATAGATTCTCGCCTACCCATTTCTTGGTTTGCTTCAGGGCTTGTATGTGGGAAGCCACATAGCGTATATGGTCGTCGGGGGTGTTTTCATGTTTCTTGAAAAGGCAGTGATGAATGGGCATAACCAGTGTGCTTACTAGTTCAATATGCTTATTCTTGAGTGCCACCATGCTCTCTAGCACCTCACCACCTTGGCTATTTTTGGTGGCTACTACGCCATAGTCGATGGTGCCACTCTCTAAGGCATCAATCACATTTTTAGAAGATATCAATGGCACATACTCCACGGCTGCAAATCCTAGCTTCTGCGCCATTTCTTTGGCAGCACGTTCTGAGTTGCTGCCTTCCATGCCTTGATAGCCAACTTTGATTGCTTCTGTTTGTTTCATTGGTTATTCAGTTAATTGTATATAGAAATAGGCAATTATGCTTTTCACTCTGCAAAAGTACAATTTTTTTCTGACATACGCAAAAAAATCGTTCTTTGGGGTGATTTTTTTGAGTGAACGAATGAACGAGTGAGCAAGTGAACGAGTTAACGAGGAAATCAACCCATAAAAACAAAAAAAGAGCGACACGCTTTTCGTGCCACTCTGAATGTTTACACAACGGAATAATCCTTATTGTGTATATCCTTCAAATTTGTTGGTGCAAAGGTAGTATTTTTTGTTTAAATAACAAAATATTTTCTCATAAATTTGCAGATTTCATGCATTTTTAGTACTTTTGCAGCAGAATTGTTCATTGAAATCCTGATAAAACAACCGTAACGGTAGATGCTGTCGTGGATGTACTGTTGTGTATATCCTTCAAATTGTTCATTGAAATCCTGATAAAACAACCGCCGCCGTTCATGTCGCACAGTTCGTCGTGTTGTGTATATCCTTCAAATTGTTCATTGAAATCCTGATAAAACAACTCTGCTCGCCAAGATCGGGAAGTACAACGAGTTGTGTATATCCTTCAAATTGTTCATTGAAATCCTGATAAAACAACACTATCAACTCAATCAAAGCAACCTATTAGTTGTGTATATCCTTCAAATTGTTCATTGAAATCCTGATAAAACAACATCTACTTGTAACTTAAATGATCCAAACAAGTTGTGTATATCCTTCAAATTGTTCATTGAAATCCTGATAAAACAACTGCCGTCTGCCACGCTGATGTCGGTGCTGCGTTGTGTATATCCTTCAAATTGTTCATTGAAATCCTGATAAAACAACCTCTCAGGCGCATATCCATGTCTATCTCTGTTGTGTATATCCTTCAAATTGTTCATTGAAATCCTGATAAAACAACTCGTGCTGCCTATGACGAACTCGACCGCCTGTTGTGTATATCCTTCAAATTGTTCATTGAAATCCTGATAAAACAACAATGCTGTTCGTCATTGTATCGAACCGACGGTTGTGTATATCCTTCAAATTGTTCATTGAAATCCTGATAAAACAACATACTTTTTATTTTGCGATGATTATCAATGACTTACAAAGAAAGTCAGGATTAAAAAACGCAGGCGATTTTTATCGTCTGCGTTTTTGTTTTTATCAGTTTTATATATCCTAAAATAGTTCTAATTGCTGCACTGGTTGATGCAAGGGCGCCTCGTGTTTGCAGTCAAAGAGTTCCATATCGCCAAACTGCTTGTCAGTAACACGCATGATACCTACTTTGCCAAACTCTGGCAACATCCGTTTTACGCGTTTGATATGCACATCGGCATTCTCAGCACTAGGACAATGACGCAAATAAATAGAGAACTGAAACATTGTAAAGCCATCCGCCAAGAGATCCTTGCGAAATTTTGCTGCTGCTTTCCGCTCTTTCTTGGTTTCAGTTGGCAGGTCAAAGAATACCAACACCCACATAATTCTATATTCGCTAAATCGTGATGTCATATAAAAAAACGCACCTAAATAGATGCGTTTACCAATCAGGATAAATAATTTTGCGTGCTTCGCCACTAAAGCATTTATACACACTATTGGCGGTTGTTTGGATGGCTATCTGCATAGGACTTCGTTTGCCGTCTATCAGCACGTCTTGGTAGGAAAGTCCTAACAAATCACGCTTCATCTCGGTATTAAGCTCCGATATATCTTCATACCGCTTCATCATATCTATCACTAACCGATCCACAAAGGGGCGATAAGGCTCCATGATATCATCAGCCAAGCAATAAGCATTATAGCGGTTGTGGTGATGAATACCCAAGGTAGGAAGTAGTCCTGCGGCAACTAATGCCCGTGCCACCATGGCTCGCACAATAGCATAGCCATAATTGAGCAGATTGTTGGGTGGGTCGCCCTCTTGTCCACGCACAAAGTCGGGATTAAGGAAGACATTGCGCCAGTAGTAGGCAGCAGCGCGTCCTTCTAGGTTTTCCACATCACCCGAGCGGACAGTCTTTGCCCAGGCGAGCATATTCTTATTTTCTACGCCTTGTTCTTCAAGAATAGCCGCTTGCCCTAGAATCTTGCTTGTGACTGTCTGTTGCCACATCTGTTTCTTGAGTGGTTCTGAAGCATCTAATTGCTCACGGAAGCGTTCGTTTTGCAGATTGTGTCCATCCAGAGGCAAATGCAATCCTACAGGCAAATGTTGGTCGTTGGTAGTAATGATGGCGCAGTTGTTCTCCAATAAAGCTGCCATGAGTGCTTGGGTGATGGTGATCTGCTTGTGGTCAAGAATGACGACACCCACGTCTTCTATAGGCGCAGTTTTTACTCCCTCTTGGCGCATATGATCGGGCACCCCCTTTCCATACACCACTTCGGGAATCTCAATGACTATCTGATTGAGTTTCAATTTCAGATAAGCAGGATTGGAGAAACAAAGAATGCGTTTAATCATACTTCTGATATTTCACCTAAAAGATTAACTCGTACTTTATGAGGGTGTTGAGCAAACCAACCGCCAAAACTACGAATACTAATGAGTTTCTTCATTTGCAAACTTAATGCTCTGTTTGGTTTATCATCATATTTATCATCTACTGTTGTTTCTATATGATGACGGAAAGAGTAATCTTTAGAAGACATCTTTTGCACTCTATATAAATGTTTATTGAGCAGTTGATAATCTCTATTCTCCATTGCCATCTCAAAATCAGCATCTTCTAATCCAAGAATAAACATCTCATTGGCTTGCAAGGATACCACAAACTGCCAATCATCTTTAGGTAATGTCTCCAAAAACTCTTGTGGCAAATCCATATCCATTACTTTATCCCAGACTGCTTTTGGATCTTCTATAACAACAGGTAAATCATAACGCTTGCGCTCGACTGCTTGCCAGAAACTAACAACCGACTCTTGATATTGTCCGTTCTTGTCTTGATAAATAGCAATATGGTGGTTATTATCTGTTTTAGAAAATCCGACAGCCTCGCCTTGGGCATTAAAACGCACAGCCGCCACAGCCTTATCTTGAAGCCCTGTATAACAACGCACACTCTTGATCTCCATTTTTTGTGAGACATCCGAATAAAGTGGTTCTGCAAAAGCAGTTTTCGCATTTCCTCCAAATGCATCCAATCTGGCACGAACAATCTCACGAATAGTAGGATCAACAATTTTATCTACCTTCATACTTTGATCAAGGAGGGCATACTTAATCACATATTGTCCATTTAATCTGCCATATACATGTTCATTTGTCAATGCTCCGCGTGGCACTTGAATATCCGTTTGCACATTGATGCGTTTTCCCTTGCGATAGATGGCACGTTTGGCAGGAGTAGTTACTTTCTTGCCAGCACGGAACGAAACTAATATGCCATCAACTGCATTCGTGACTTCTTGTACACTAAAGTGTGGTTGAATATAAATATACTTCTCCAGAAGCGAATATTTTCTTTCCATCATCGGATTTACTTTTCGTACTGCTTCTGCCATATCTTCATGCGATGCATTCAGATTATTGAGGCGTTGGATATATCCTTGTCGTGTAAGTGCAATAGTCAATGCATCAATCGCATGATGGCGATGGTCAATACGTTTGCTCCAGTTCTTGATACGCTCCTCTTGGTGCTCTTGACCACGATGATCGTAGGTGACCCATTCTGTCAGTTCGGCATCGCGATATTTGGGTAAATTCAGTTGGTGCAAGATTTGATCATATCCCCAAATATGTCGTAGAAAGTCTGTTACACTACCGCTGGTAGTATATACATCACGAATAGCACTGCGCAGTATTTCTACCGCTTTCTTGGCGATATATTGGCTTTGACGCAATTGGCGGTCGATAAAGTCTTGTGGAATCTCCTCTTTATGCCAAAGGAGATGATCTCGTTTGGTTCTACTGATTCTTCCTTCTTCAAAGGCAGTATTCACACGACTGAGATATGCCTCTAATTCCGCGAGTCCACGCGTTTCCATAAAATCGCGAGCTGTCATATTACCCTTAGCATGATTACATGTGCGGCAAGCACATACCTTGTTGCTAAAGCTGTCATCAAACAACACACTTCTTGGTATGATATGCTCCACCTCAACATCTGCGCCAGATAAAAACTCTGTTGCTGAAACTCCTGTGTTACAGTAGAAACAACGTTCTTGGCTTTCTTGCCACATCTTATATTTCTGTATTCGGGCGCGAGATGGACGAATACCATATTCCTTTAATCGTTCCTCGATTGCTCTATTCTCGCGTTCGTTCTTATTGATTCGCTCTGTAGCATGTGCTCGCTCATCTTTGCTCTGTTTCAATTCACGAGCCAACTCCACGCGTACCTCATCAATATTGCCATGCTGCTCTATGAGGGCATTGACGATATTAATCATCTGATTAAGAATCTTCTCGATGATAGGCTGGCGTAATTCGTTCTTCAGGAGTAACGGTATTTTATCTACCAATTCACGCGTTTCGTTTTGCTCCTTGGTGAGGGAATTAGAATGATTGATGCCAATATGTTCACATGCTTCGCTATACTTATAACCCTTCATCAAATAGGGCAGTAATTTGCGTATGAACTTATGCGATTTGTTTGCATAGCCTGGCTTGACAAAATCAATCTTAAACAACGCTTCTACTACTTCCTCATCATCAATCCCAAATTGTTTCAGGAGCGCTTTGCCTAATTCGTCGTGGTCTTGTACGGAATACACCACATGCCACAAGCGATACAATGGTTCTTTTTCTACTGCATCTGATACGCGGGATATCACTTCACCCGTTGCTTCATCCATATAATCCATCATCTGCAAATTAAACTGCAGTAAATGGCTATATTGTTTGCCTAACGCTTTACGCAATTGGTGTAGTGTCATATTGCCTTTTAAACCTTTACCTACTGCTTTTCCTACAGACCAACCTTCTTGGGAACTTATACCCAAAATCTTTTGCAAGTCTTTGGCAGTCATCTTCTCATTATTACACAAATGCTCTACCATTGCTTTGCGTTGCTCAAGTGTAATATTCAAATACTCATTGCGTTTGTTGAAAAGCGTGATATTATTTACGACTTCCCACATTGCGCATAATTGCGCCAAAGGCGATGTGCGTGGGGCGCATTTAGGTCCACTATATACCACTTGACCAGTTTGCTTGTTGGTATATGCTTTCATTTCAAATTCACATAGACTGACCAAGTGTTTGCATGACTTCAAAGGACGCTGATAGAATATAATTTCGTTGCGCAATGTGTTAATTAGTTCTGCTGTGAATACTTCGGGATAGAAAACCTTTTGCACTTGCATAATCTGGTCAAACTCAGCTATATAGGCCGCACGAGGGAACACCTTATCTTTGATACGGAAAGTGTAATATAGTCCAGAAGATGTTTGTACAGCAGATTCTACTAATTGTTGATAAAAATACTGACCTATCGTTTGTTGGCGTTCTTGAAGATCCTTGTAGCGTTGATTGACAGTAGCAACATATTTGGTTTGTTTGCTATCTGCACTCACATCTGCTTTGGCATGCTTGTAACCGCGTTTTTGGTTGATATGATATAACACTCTACCTATTTGCTGCAAAGTGAGTTGTTTGCCCTCTGTAGCTGCATCCGCACGCAACTGCCATAGGTCAATCACATGCTCATCCATGCGCTCTGGCAACATATTGTATTGACGTAGCACTTGCGTCAATTTGGCGCGACGCAATTGATATCTGTCATATCCTTTGCGAGCAGTGCGACGTGCCGTACGATCTGCATTTTTGGTAATAGATTGACCTTTAGAGAATTGTGTACTGTCATCGGTTGTTAGAGGTACAATACGACTACCTATACCCAAGATAGAGGAAGCTTTATCATCATCCATCTCAATCAATGCCCAACCAATTGAGCTTACTCCTAAATCTAAACCGAGAATTTTCTTAGTTACCATGGTATATGTTTTATAAAATTTCAGATAAGGTTAATCTCCCTATTTTACGTCAAGGAGCGACGAATTCTAAGTCAAGTGACCTTGCGTTGCAAAGGTACAACAAAAAATGCACATACGCAAGAGCAAGGCTATTTTTTTTAACGAACTCCTGGTTTAAGGAATGAGCGAATTAGTGATTAATAAATTAGTTAATATTTCAAGAGCTCTTTTCTTCTAGATTGTTTGTTTATTGTCTCGAATAATTCGAGTATCCCATGCCTTTACACCTTACACCCTACACTTTACACCACGCGGCATGCCGCTCCTCACTCCTATTATACCAAAAAAAAGGAAAAAAGTGCGCCTATTTTTTGCATTTTTTTCAAAAAAAGATGCAACATGTTATTTCTGCAAATCGCTTTTCTTATCAGTGCCACTAGTTAGACTCAGTCGTCTACTTTGGTCTTCATTATCTTTTTCAATCGCCAGACCGCTTTTTTTTTGTAGCTAAACTATGGTTCATTTCCGCTACCCTTGCGCTACCTTTGCGCTACCCTTGCACGAGGATAGCGGAGTCCAAATTACTGTCACTACTGTCAGTACTGTCGGCATTTTTTTATTTCTTGTACCTGTACGTACGTGGACGAAGATTATAATTCTTCTGACAGTTCCGTCAGTACAAATCTTTACTCAAGACTAATTACTCCGAGTTAACTTCGTTTGATGAGATAAGAATAAAATTGTCTGTAGGCCGTTTAACTAACAATGACAGATAGCCAGACAGACAGCATTTTTTTATTTCTTGTACCTGTACGTACGTGTATAATATTTTAAGAAAGTTCCGTCTGTCTGTCTATTTTAGTTTTTAAAGAGTAGTTTTCTTTCTGCGTTAATCTCTTGACTTTCACTCTCATACACTATTCATCCTCTTCTAGACGGGTTACCTCGTCTTACTGACAGAAAGCCTTTCTGGCTAAGCAAAACGCCTAGACGGCTAAGTGAAATAGGCTTTTTGATATTGCCATAGTAGATCTGTCGTTCGCTGATCTCCGCCGTGGTCATGAACTCTCTTCGTTGTTGTCGGTTTTGTTTTGCTTCGCTCATAGTTGTTTATTAGTTAGTGCATCACGCGGAAAAGTAATGCGTTGTTTGACGATACAAAGGTACTGCTTTTGGGCTCGGCAGCAGAAAAGGCAATAGCAGGCAATAGGTACAAAACAAAAATAAGCCGCTCTATTTGAGCGACTTATAAAGAAAATTACAAAAAAATCAACCAAAAATTGGCAACCAAAAAGGCGATACTCAGGCGAGTTATAGCCAGAGCATTAGTTGTTGTGTAGCCTCATTGGGGTTAAGTTGATTCGGCAATGAAAGCTTTTAAGTTCTTTCTTCTAGTAGTATCAACATTAGCTCACCCCAACACCTATGCATACACGAAAATGGAGCAGGAACATGATTTTGATATTGTTCGAAAATATCCCAAAACTTCTCCTCAAATTGCGTTTGCATCAATAGGTTATTACCAGCACCCATGGAAATATGTGACCAACCATCCGGCAAATATTCTGCATCACCAATAATAGGCAACACACATTGCGGAAGAATAGGCAAGATCTCATACAGTTCTTCATCCGTGAGATCCTCCTCTAAAAAATTGATGTAATACAACTTCGACTCAGCAGTAACAATTGCTACTCCACCCGCATCGCCCATTGCACCTGCAAAAGCGAAACTGAAAGCAACCATGTCTAAAGGAAGATAGTCCTTGTAATTTTCTTTAGATAATCTAATTGCATCTAATAAACATTCCATAAAAGTTAAAATTTAAGTTATTGTCGATTGCAAAAGTACAAAAACTTTTTGAAATACAAAAAAAATATTGCAAAAAAAACATATAAAAAAGAGCAAAAATTAGAAAATCTCAAAGCTAGATAAAAAAAGCAAGTCAAAATTTGACTTGCTTATGAACTATTGATGTGAGAACTATTCTTCCGCCATCTTGTCCTGCACGTATTTCTTAACAAACTTGTTTTGCTTTATCACAGAAAACATACCAAAGACAAAAAGCAGCAAAGTCGCAGATAAGAAAAACAGGTCTAAAGAATCATCATCAAGCAGCCAACACAAAAATAGCAAGAAAATCCCTACTCCGTCTGCGATAATGCCAATGATGAACAAAGGTTTGCGTCTCCAGAGCTCGAACGCTTGTTTCTCGTAGGCTTTGATTTTCTGTTCTTGCATTAGGTTGCCAGTATCGCCGTTAGTACTCTTCATATATAAACGTAAAAGGATTAAGCAAGTAGTTGTGATATGGCTTGGCTGATAGTCTGGAATGGCAGATTAGCCATGATATCCTTCATCTTATCGTGGATTTGCTCGTTGCATAGGTTGCCAATCGAACCTTCGTGGGTGTAATGCGCAAGTGTTTCTTGTGTGGTTGCCTGGTGACGGAAGGTGCCATGGGTGATCTCATCTGCCACTTGGCGATATGCGTCGCGGAAAGCCACACCCTGCTCCACTCTACGGTTAACCTCCTCAACAGAGAAAGCAGGTGCATATAGCGGATTGGACATGATGTCCGCTTTCATCTCCATATTCTCCACAGCGTAGTTGGTGATCTCCAAGAGGTCGTTAAGTTGATCAAAGAGTGGGAAATACACTTCCTTAATCAGTTGCATATCACGGAAATAGCCAACGGGAAGATTAGTCGTAATATGACGAATCGTATCAGGCAATGCGCAGATACGATTGGCATGCGCACGGATTAGTTCAAATACATCGGGGTTCTTCTTATGGGGCATGATGCTCGAACCAGTGGTCATGGTGTCAGGCAGTTTGATAAAACCGAAGTTCTGCGAGTTGAACATACAGCAGTCCATGGCCAAGCGTCCGATGGTCTCAGCTACGGATGAATAAGCAAACGCCACGGTACGTTCCATGCGTCCGCGGTTCATCTGGGCGTAGATGGCATTGTAATCGAGGTCCGCAAAGCCTAGCAACTGCGTAGTCATGGTGCGGTTGAGCGGAGCGGACGAACCATAGCCTGCAGCAGAGCCTAGTGGATTGAGGTTAGCTTGCTCATAGGCTGCTACCAGCAGACGCATATCGTCTGTAAGTGCCTCGGCATAAGCGCCTAGCCACAGTCCAAAAGACGATGGCATAGCCACTTGCAAGTGGGTGTAGCCTGGCATTAGGAGCGCTTTACCTTCTTCGCTACGTTTTTGCAGGGTATGGAAGAGTTGCTCTACCAATCCTATTGTCTTCTCAATCTCAGCACGGGTAAAGAGCTTGAGATCCACTAGCACTTGGTCATTGCGGGAGCGACCTGTATGCACTTTCTTGCCCACTTCGCCCAATTGACGGGTTAGCATCAACTCTACTTGTGAGTGCACATCTTCGATACCCTCTTCAATAACGAAGTTACCCGCCTCAGCTTGCTTGTACAACTCGCGTAACGCAGGCAAGAGCACTTCTAAGTCCTCTTTGCATAGCAGACCCACATGCTCCAGCATGGTTACATGTGCTATAGTACCTAATATATCATGCGTAGCAAGGAGTACATCTAGTTCTTTGTCCTTACCAATGGTAAAACGCTCTATCGCGTCGTCAATCTTGTAACCTTTATCCCAGAGTTTCATAATTCTTCATTTACTAAAATAGGTTTGCCTTATTTGCTAATTTAAATATGTGCTTAGTTCATCGAATAGAAGTGTAAAATCTTTCAGCTGGATTAGTTTATTTAGTAAGAAGTTTTTTATTGTCCACATTCTCTAATACAGCCATCTGTTGAATGGCGATTTGATTGAGTTTGTATAAGCGTTCGGATTGTGGCATGCCGTCGTTGATAAACACCGCATTGATATTCTCCATGTTACTCAAGCAAATCAACTGATTGATAGTAGCGTAGTCGCGCATATTACCTTTCAAATCAGGATTAACAGCACGCCATTCTTTGGCGGTCATCCCGAACAATGCCACATTCAGCACATCTGCTTCCTCCGCATAAATTATAGAGCGATGGTAGTCATCAATCTCTTGTGGCACGAGGTTGGCTTTGATAGCATCGGTGTGTATATGGTAATTGATTTTTGCCAATTCGCGTTTAGCAGACCAACCAATAGCGCGTTGTTCCTCTTCTTTTAAGCGTTGGAATTCCTTGATTAAATAGAGTTCAAACTCTACAGCCACCCAACTGGCAAACTTAAAGGCTATATCGCGTTGTGCATAAGTACCACCTTTTGCGCCATTGCGAGTTATAATACCTATTGCGTTAGTCAACTCTATCCAGCGCGACGGACTCATTGTGAATGCGTTGCTTCCCGCTTCTCGCAAAAGGGGGTCGAATTCGATCCCTTTAAAATTGGGATTATTTAACATTTCCCACAACCCCAAATATTCAATAGTGTTTTTGGTGCGCATCCAGTTCTTTACTACATCTTTTGGTTCAAGTGGATTCTTCTGACGAGCAATGTCAGTAATGCATATATAATCCATACCATTTTGCGTAATGGTGCGAATTGTTGTGTCCTTTACGGTAATATATTGAGTTGCTGCCATAGTTATACTTGCAGTAATTGTTTATATAACTCTATTGCTTGTTCTATTTCGTGGATATGAATATATTCGTCTGCTGTGTGGGAGCGGGCGGAATCGCCAGGGCCGAACTTAACCTTAGGACAACTCAACAAGGCCATGTTGCTCAGCGTAGGCGAACCAAAAAGCTCTATACCCAATGCCTGCGCACGCTTGATAAGAGGCAAGTCGAGAGCAGTAGAAGTAGCGTTAAGACGCGTAGAACGAGGCGTGAGAGTAGATTGCACCATAGGTTGTAAGATGCTGAGTATCTCCTCGTTAGCATACAAACCATTGGAACGGATATCTACTACGAACTGGCAAGTATCAGGCACTACATTGTGCTGCGTGCCCGCTTGGATCATCGTAGTGGTCATCTTGACCTTGCCCAAGAAAGGTGATACCTTGTCGAAAGCATATTGGCGCAATGTTTGTATATCATCCAAAGCGATATAAAGGGCATTCACTCCCTCCTCGCGTGCCGCATGTCCTGCCTTGCCATGAGCCACGGCATCGAGTACCATCAGTCCGCGTTCGGCTACCGCCATCTTAAGCGAAGTGGGTTCGCCCACGATGGCATAGTCTATTGTTCCTATCTCAGGCAAAACCAATTCGATGCCGTTTCTGCCGCTGTTCTCCTCCTCTGCCGTCAGGGCTAGTACAATACGTTTGCCAGGTAGAGGAGTTTGCAGGATGTCGAGAAATGTTGCGAGCATGGCAATCACGCTGCCTCCATCGTCGTTCGCACCCAGGCCGTAGATAGTGGTACCATCGTACTCTCCTGAAAAAGGATCGCGCGTGTACGATGCCGCCGGCTTGACGGTATCGATATGCGCATTGAGCAGGATAGTCTCGCCTTGTCCGCACTCAGCCCAGAGGTTGTTGCCTATGCGATGAGGAGTGCACCCCTCAGCCGTCATCCACTCCTGAAGCATGGTGCATGCTGCATCCTCCAGACCCGAGATTGATGGGATCTGGATGAGACGTTGGAGTAATGTGATGTATTTATTGTCCATATATTTATAGATCGCGACTGCGTCGCTGTTCTCTCAGTCGAAAGCGGTCTTCTATCGTTCTTGTATTATTGTGCCGCCTTGCAGGTTATTAGCATGGGTGATGCGTACGGATTGTACGCCGTGCTCAATAGCAGCAAAAGCGTTATCAATCTTAGGTATCATACCACCCGACACGATGCCATCAGCAAGCAGTTGCTTGTACGACTCGCGGGTGATACATGGGATAAGCGATGACTCGTCGTCCGCATCGCGCAACACACCAGCCTTCTCGAAGCAGAAAGTAAGCTGCACCTCTGGCGCAAGCGAGATAGCCGTCTCAGATGCCACGGTATCCGCATTGGTATTGAGCAGCAAGCCCTCCTCACTATAAGTGATAGGAGCGATAACAGGGGTGAGCCCGTTATCCAGGAGCATACGCAAGTGCTCGCCATTAACCTCTTTCACATCGCCAACATAGCCATAATCGATGCCGTTCTTGATAGGGCGTTTTACGGAACGCATCCATCCGCCGTCGGCACCCGTAAGACCAATAGCATTGACACCCATGGTGTGCAATAGGGTCACCACTTGTTTGTTGACCAATCCGCCATAGACCATGGTTACGATATCAAGGGTCTCCTTGTCGGTCACACGGCGACCATCAATCATCTGGGTCTTGACGCCCAAACGCTCCGCCATAGTAGTAGCCAATCGGCCACCACCATGCACGAGGACCTTAGGTCCCTCTACGGCAGCAAACTGGCGAAGAAACATCTCACG
>JAZKYJ010000014.1:0-52279 GCA_045612045.1 Paludibacteraceae bacterium
ATTTTAACAATCCCAGGCATGCAGGGGTTGGTCAAAACATATACAATACCTTGTTCCTTCATAGCAGTTAATCAATATATCTATTTTGTGTGTTTTACTAGAAATGATTATTTATTCTGCAAAGATACGGCTTTTTGGGGAGATATGCAAATAAAAATCGTTTTTAGGGCTATTTTTCTAGTATAGGGTGTAAAGTGTAAGATGTTGAGGCGGGGATTATTTTTAAGGAATAGAGTCAATCATCTTTGGAATTGAGTCAACCTTTTTAGGGGGGGACATACCAAACATTACACTATAGGCGGTCGTGCCTGCCCTGTACGGCACTACCCTATAGCCATTCGGCTGCGTGACCGCAAGGGTCGCGCCATTCTATGTTCGCACCATTTCCTCAGTGTGGGAACACTTCGGGTGCTTCACTAGGAGTGCGTTCCGTCGCACTCCTTCACGCTCATCTCTCGGTGTTTGGTCGGTGGAATAAAGAAAGATTAAACCGCAGAATCGGAAGGTGTGGTATCTTGGTTTTGCTTCTCCTTTTTAAGTCGAGCATGAATCTGTGCCACCACGAAACCGAGAATAGTAGCATAATGCTTTTGTCCCGAATGAGGATGCTTGAACTGCTTGTCAAAAAGCGGTTGCCAATATGCTAAACGCTCTGGATCTTTCAGTTCCTCACGTGCTAATACCTGCGCACGACGGAAAAGCTGACGATTGTTCTCAACCGCTTCCGTCCATGGACCTTCGTGCAAATTATATACATATGTTTCGTTCGGACCATAAATAGGACGACCTTTGGCATCTGTGCCATAACATTTGCGTCGGTTGACATAGACGCGTCCGCTGGATTTACGAGCAGATAATTTACCAGTCATACTTTCAACTGGTGACGAATACTTTACTTTTGCCATAGCAAATGAATTTAGGGTAATTTAGTGTCGTTTATCTTAGCATATAGGTGGCTTGGAGGTTGCTGTTGGGTATAGAAATAGTACGGGAATAGTACAGGAATAGTGCGGGAATAGTACGGGAAAAGTACGGAAGATACTGCATAAAAGTTGGTTTGTAGCAATATTTATATTGTAGATTGTTGTGCTACCTCTTGGATCATAGAACGGAGTACTTCTGGGGTGATACGGTCGAAGCTCTCGCGATTGGCAACGATGCCTACGCCACCCATCTCTACGGTGCCAGGAGAGAAGAGAATACGCTCGTTCTCTGGAGCAAAGAAACATTGAGGACGGGATTCCTTTCTGAAAAACACTATTGTGTTATAAGATCGCCCTGTGGGCTGTAGATCGGCTGCGCCTGTAGATCGGGCTTTGCCCTGTAGATCGCTCACTACGCTCGCTGAAGACTCTGGCTCGTACCATGAGATGATGTTCCAGCGTGGTTCCCATTCTTCGGTGTGGGAAGCACCTGCGGTGAGTGAGCCTGTTTGGCTAGCGTTCTCTGGGATACTTGCCATGGATAGCACTTTTTTGAGTGCCGCCAAATGGGATTGTAAATCAGATTCTTGCACCAATACGGCATTGGCATAATTGGTGTCAAAATGATCTTCTATTGGCATACTATGGCGGGGTACAGCTTGGAAGTGCATATGGTCTGGCGCACTGGCACCGCACATAGGGCCATTGTAGAAAATACTCATCTCGGGCATCGCCTGAGCCAAATGGAGCATCGACTCCATGTGTGGAGCAAAAGTCTGGCGTTCGTGGATAGCAGACGAGATGGTGAAATGGTGGTTAAAGATAGGGAAGGGGTTGATACGTATGAAATACGTTTGCCCCGTAGGGGAGTCCCAAACGGTGGTGAGTTGTAGAGGCTCTAAACCATCAGGACAAAGGAAGCATGCGCGCTTTTGCAAGGCCTCTGGACTGACGTCTGCCATCACGCTGCGCACGCGAGCGGGGTTGAAAAAGAGCTTGGCAGGAAAACCATCGATAGTCATGTCTTTGACCTCGACTTGATCCAAGGCTCCGTAGTTAACGAAAGCTCTCCCGCGAAGCTCAAGTTCGCGGGAGAACATATCGGTTATTTGTGTATATAGGTTCATAAGTTCAGGGGCTCAAGAGTTTAGAGGTGCTTCTGAACAAGCGCACGGCGCGCCTGAACAGAGCTTAGCCTCGTCTGAACAGCACCAAGGGTGCATCTGAACGTGCCTTAGGCACAATTTACTTACCCTCGTTCATTTGGATACGTGCCTTCAACTCCCATGTACGGATACGATCTTTGTACAAGTGGTTGTTGTTCATGGTCACGATATCGCAGTTAGCATCAGAGTTGTCATCCCAACGACGGCAGTTATACACTACGTCATAGATACGACCGATTTGATACTCGCGGCTTACGCGCAAACCAACTGCATAATCCTCACCATACTTGGTGGTTGGGAAGTTGATTGTGCGGAGCATTGGGGTGTAGAAACCACGTGGTGCGCCAAGACCGTGGATACGGAGAGCGTTGTTGCGTCCGTTGTCTGGTGTCCACTCTTTGTGGTCGATTACTCCAGGAGGAATGAGGTTGCCGTCGAAGTCGGTCAATTGGTATGTACCAACCACCATTGCGCAGTTTTGCTCGTGGAATGCGTCGATGAACTTTTGAACAGTGTTCTCATCGAAGTATGTATCGTCAGAGTCCAATTGGATAGCGAAACGACCGCATTTCTCGTGGTGGAGTGCTACGTTCCAGTTACCACCGATAGCGTGCCATGTCTTATCTTGAGCGATGTAAGTGAGGTTCTCGTGACCCTCAGCAACGATGGTCTTGATTACATCTACACAACCATCCTCAGAGTTGTCATCTACAACGATAACATTGAACTTATAAGGAGCACGTACTACTTGGCTGAGTGCGCTCTTGATAGCGGTACCAATGGTACGAACGCGGTTCTTACATGGGATAACCACAGTTGCGTCATACTCAAAGCCTTCGCAGTTGAGATCTACATCCTTGAAACCAGGAGCGAGGTAACCGTTGATATCTTTGAGGTGTTGGGTAGCAGCTTGCTCCATCTCGATTTGTACGCCACGGTTCTTAGGATCAACATAGTCGAAGTTCTTCTCGCCAGTGGTACGGTTGTCGAGCTCTACATCATAATATAGGTACTCGTTGATGTGCTCCAAAGCGCCCTTTTGGCTAACTTTCAAGCGGAGGTCGTAGAGACCAGCGTATTGATAATCTACATCCATGCGAGCAACAGCCTCTTTCACAGCGCTAGTGCGATAGAAGAGAACAGAACCGAACTCAAAGTCGTCGCGGATAGAACCCAATTGGTAGTCGATAACAGGAGCGTTGGTACGAACGTCACCTACTTGGTTGAAGTGGTCCGCATAAACCATAGCAGCCTTGGTGTCCTCGATAAGTGCCTCCATACGCTCGAGAGCGAAGAGAACGAAAGATAGGGTGGTGTACTTGGTGTAAATCAAAGTGTACTCGGTGTTAGCTTTCTCTGCGATCTCGCGAACAGTAGCTGTTGAGCGGATGTCACCGTGCAAGAAATGAATGTCTGCTACGAGCTCTTGAGCCTTCAAGTTAGCTACGGTAGCTTGTACTTGTTCCTCACTTTGGAAAGGAATAAAACATGTGATATTTTTCATAAATTTTAATAAATAAAATGATTATTTTTCTTTGTTTAGTGTAGGGCGTAGAGTGTAAGGTGTAGAGGCAGGGATTATGCGGCATAGCCGCTATCCCTTCGCCTTTAACCTTTCGCCTAATAGCCTTAGAGAATGTGATATTGTACACACGCCTCGATAGCCTCATATTCAGCAAGACCGAGGTCTGAGTACATCTTTGCTGTGTCGTGGTTGCGGTCCTCAGCGCGTTGCCAGAACAAACGCTCGTCGTCACCCAAGAATGGAGCAGACTCCATTTGGCTAGCGTGGCGGAGGATAGCATTGCGCTTAGAGCGGAGCTCCTCTGGAGACATTGGCACAGCCATCTCTACGAGGTCTAGTTCCCACTCCATCCATGCACCACGATACATCCAGATGCGGCAGTCTTTCAACCACTCATCCCATGCAGCGGTGTGCTTGAGTTCGTCAAGAGCAGCCAATACCGCGTCAAGACATACACGGTGTGTGCCGTGAGGGTCAGCGAGGTCGCCAGCAGCGAAGATTTGTTGTGGTTTAACATCCTCGAGAAGTGCCTTAACGATGTCTACGTCAGCTTGTGAGAGAGGACCTTTCTTGATGGTACCAGTCTCATAGAATGGCAAGTTGAGGAAGTGGATGTTCTCTGTAGGAAGACCCATGTAACGGCAAGCTGCAGTAGCCTCTCCACGACGGATGAGTGCCTTCAAGTTGAGAATCTCACGAGTGTCATTGTCGCCTATCTTCTCATTTTTAAAGAAGTTCATGTATTCGTCGTACTTAGCGTCGATTACTTGATCCTCTGGCAAATGCATGAGCTTGTAACCCTTCATGAAGTCCATGAAACGTACTACTTCTTCGTCACATACTGCGATACAACCGCTTGTCTCGTATGCCACGTGCACATTGTGACCTTGATTGATGAGACGTTGGAATGTTCCACCCATTGAAATTACATCGTCGTCTGGGTGAGGAGAGAAGATGACGATATCTTTTGGGAATGGATTAGCGCGCTCTGGACGGTTGCTGTCGTCTGCATTTGGTTTGCCACCTGGCCAACCGGTAATGGTGTGTTGCAAATCGTTGAACACCTTGATGTTGCAGTTGTATGCGGAACCGTATTTGGTGATGAGCTCGCTTAGCCCATAATCATTATAATCTTTGTTGGTGAGCTTGAGGATTGGCTTCTTTGTTTGCTCGCAGAGCCATACTACAGCGCGACGAACCAATTGGTCAGTCCACTCGCAACTTGTTACCTTCCATGGGTGATTAATGCGGGTGAGTTTGCCTGCTGCGTCTAGGTCGATAACAAATGATGCATTCTTGTGGAGTTGCAAATAGGATGCTGGGCAAGCAGCAGAAGCAACTTCCTCAATCGCTTGTTTTACGATGCTAGCCTTGTGCTGACCAAACGCGAGCAGAATCACCTCCTTGGCTTGGAGAATAGTATCTATACCCAACGTGATTGCGCATGTAGGTACTTGTGTTGCGTGACCAAACAATGATTTGGCGTCCATGCGAGAGTTACCATCCATGATTACCAAACGAGTAGAAGAGTTAGGTTGTGTACCTGGCTCATTTACTGCAATATTACCACATTGACCAATACCCAACACTTGGATATCAATGCCACCGGCTGCTTCAATAGCTTTCTCGTACTCCTCGCAGAACGTAAAGATAGTCTCTTTTGGGAGGTCTCCAGGGAAAGTGTGTACGTTCTCAGGGAGAATATCCACTTGATCCAATAGTTGGTTCTTGATTTGCCCCATGCTACCCAATGAAGCGTCAGCCAAAGGATAAAACTCATAAGATCCGAATACGATTACATTCTTGAAGCTCAAACCTTCCTCTTTGTGAAGACGAACCAATTCAACAAACAAATCACGCATCGAACGACCTGAAGCCAATGACAATACGACTTTTTGACCATTTTCTGCGCGACGATTGATTAATGCTGCAATGCGTGCTGCTACAGCTGCAATTCCTTCTTGAGCTTTCTCAACGATAGTTGTGTTAACATGCTCCATGCGAGTGACGCGTGACTGTTCATACGCGTCTGTTGGGCGATACAATTTCTCTTCAATTGTGCTAAGAGAAATCATTTGACTAAGATTATTTCTCATAATTCTTTATATTATTGTATTCAATTTACTCCTAAACTCCTGAACCCCTAAACTTCTATACTCCTGAACTCCTGAATCCCTATCCCCCAAAACTACCCAATACTCCATACTAAATCGACTGCAAAGTTACTTTAAATTTCTAAATTATGCAAACGGTTGCGAAAAAAAATGCAATATTTTAATTTTTGTATGTTTTACAACATAAATGACGGTATACCTATTGTGTGTTTGAAAAAAAATGTTTACCTTTGCAAGTTATTTTATGTGTACTATCACGCGTGCGCAATATTTTTTAAGAAAATACGTCGAAATTTAACTAAAAATATACAAGATTATGATTTTAATTGCAGATTCAGGCTCAACTAAGACTCATTGGTGCTTAATGGCAGCAAATGGTCATTGCAGCGAGTATTTTACAGATGGTATCAATCCATTCCAACAAACATCTGATGCTATCAAGAATAGCGTGAACAACCAACTCTTGCCTAAAATGGCTGGCGAGATGTGGGCTGGTAAGATTACAAATGTGTTCTTCTATGGCGCTGGTTGTACTCCTGAGAAGATTCCAGTAGTTGTTTATGCTTTGGAGGAGATCTTCAAAGGTGCTAAAATTGACGTTTATTCTGACATGGTTGGCGCTGCTTGTGGATTGCTTGGAGGTGAAGAAGGTGTGGCGTGCATCCTTGGTACTGGTGCAAATTCATGCTATTGGAATGGTAAAGAGATTACCAAGAATGTTCCTGCTCTTGGCTTTATCCTTGGTGATGAGGGTAGTGGCGCTGTCTTGGGTAAGCGTCTGGTAGCTGACCTTCTGAAAAACCAACTTAGCGAAGAACTCAAAGAGAAATTCTTGACTCAATATGGTATCACCGCAGCGGATGTAATTGAAAATGTATACCGCAAACCTTTCCCTAATCGTTACTTAGCCTCATTGAGCAAATTCTGCTCAGAAAACATGGATAACCCATTGATTGCACAACTTGTTTACGATCACTTTGACTATTTCGCTAAGCGTATTTTGCCACAATATCCAGCTCTTCCTGTGGGCTTCATCGGTTCAATCGCTTACTACTATCAAGACGTATTGAAGAAAGTGTTGGCTGACAACGGTTTCCAAGTAGGCAAGATTCTTCAAGGCCCTATGGAGGGATTGAAAGAGTATCACAAGAAGGACGTGGTTCCTACAATGTAATAAAAATAGCTTTTCTTCCCTTCTTCTTTTGCGGGTTCATATCCTGATGATACCGAGAAGATACCGAGAAGATAGCAAAATAAAATACACGTATTATGGAATTCAAAAAAATTACCGAGCAAAGCTCTTTGCATGATAACCTCGATCAGAAGTCTGTGGGGCAATTGCTCGTTGAGATGAATGAGGAAGACCAAAAGGTGGCTTTGGCTGTCAAAGAGTGTATTCCTCAGATTGAAAAACTCGTAGAGGGTATTGTGGAACGCATGAAACAGGGCGGCCGTATCTTCTATATGGGTGCGGGTACTAGTGGCCGTCTAGGTGTGTTGGATGCTAGTGAAATTCCTCCTACATTTGGTATGCCACCTTCATTTGTAATTGGTCTGATTGCGGGTGGTGATCATGCTTTGCGTAACCCTGTAGAGAATGCCGAGGATGATCCTGAGAAGTCTTGGAAAGAGTTGTTGGATCACGATATCACAACCCTTGATACCGTGGTGGGTATAGCAGCTTCAGGTACCACTCCTTATGTAATAGGTGCGCTCGAGCGCGCGCGTGAGTTCGGATGTCTGACGGCTTCTATCTCATGCAACCCTGGATCTCCTGTTGGACAAGTGGCTGAAATTGCTATTGAACCTGTTGTGGGACCTGAGTTTGTAACTGGTTCTACACGTCTTAAATCAGGTACTGCACAAAAGCTTGTTTGTAACATGATTACCACCATTACAATGATCAAGATGGGTCGAGTAAAAGGTAATAAGATGGTGAACATGCAATTGTCCAATAAAAAACTAGTGGACCGCGGTACGAGAATGCTTGTGGAAGAACTAGGTTTGGAGTACGAAAAAGCACGTGACCTACTCTTGCTCCATGGTAGTGTGAAGAAAGCAATGGACGCATATAGAGAAAATAATTAAAATTGCCGAATTATTTGGATGTGTAAATTTTTTTTAGTAACTTTGCCGCCAAATAATAAGCATCAAGATAGAATATTATTAAATAATATCTGATATTTATGAAGAAAATACTCTTTGTTCTGACCTGTTTACTCGCTTCTGTCACCATGATGGCAAGCATAACAGTTACAGGTACAGTGATTTCTGCAGAGGACGGACTTCCTGTAATCGGCGCCTCTGTTCTTGAGAAAGGCACATCAAATGGTACTATTACCGATTTTGATGGTATTTATGAGCTGACAGTGGCTGATGACGCTGTTTTGGTATTTAGTTATGTTGGTTTGGCTTCACAAGAGCTTAAGGTTACTGGTCCAAAGTTGGACGTTACGCTCCAAGCGGATGCTATCGCGATGGAAGAGGTTGTGGTAACTGCGATGGGTGTGGTTCAAGAGAAAAAACGCTTGAACTTCGCTGTACAAAACATCGGTGGTGACGCGTTGACCGAAAATAAGAGCTCTAACTTCGTTAACTCACTGCAAGGTAAAATTGCCGGTGTATCTGTGACTAACGCAGGTGGTTCTCCTAACTCTGGTAGCCAAATTATTATTCGTGGTATCTCATCTGTCAACACGAGCCAAAGTAACGAGCCTCTCTTCATCCTCGATGGTGTGGCTATCTCTGGTGGTGGTTCTACCGCTGCGGATATCAACCCTAATGATATTGAGAATATTACTGTCCTTAAAGGTGCTGCTGCGGCTGCGCTCTACGGACAAGATGCTGCCAACGGTGTCATCATGATTACTACCAAACAAGGTGAAAAAGGTAAGATCAAAGTGCAAGCTAATGGTAGCTGGCAATGGGATACTCCTACTCGCCTCCCACAACTACAACAAACCTATGGTCCTGGTGCACAAGGTTTCTACAAGGACAAAACTTCAGGTGGTTGGGGCCCTATGCTCGGAGAGAATGATGTGATTTATGATAATATCGGCAACTTCTTCAAGACCGGTTTCTATCACAAGTATGACTTCTCTGTGAACGGTGGTAGCGAGAAATTCCAAGCTTATGCTTCTGCTAACTGGTCTAATGCTGAGGGTATCATTCCTGAGGATTACAAAACACGCTTCGGCGCATTAGTGAAAGCTTCTTACTCTCCTGCTGATTGGATCACTTTCCAAATGGGTATCAATATTACGGACACTAAGTCTCGTTCTACCAGTGGTGTAAGTTCTGTATACGGATGGCCTATCAACAACGATATTACCAATTTCAAACACGATAATAGTCTTCCTTCTCACCGTTATTGGAGCGATACAGAAAAGGCTGGTTCACCTATGAGCCCTCTCTATAGCATCTATAACGACGAAGGTATTGCGAAGAAAACTCGTAATGTGATTAATGGTAGCGTGACCATCAAACCTATCAAGAACTTGCAAATCGTAGGTCGCGTAAGTTATGACGTGAGCCACTCTTCTTCTGATAGCTATGGTGTTCCACGCTGGGATGATAGCAACATAGTGCCTGTCGTTACTGCTCCTGCTCCAGAACCTCCTGCTAATTATGATACTGCTGCTCCTGGTACTTATCCTGACTGGGATAAATACTACGAGTATTTGGCTTGGAAGTCTTCTACTTCTGCAGACCAATACTTCCCATTGAATGGATTGACAGGTGGTTATATGAACCCAAATAACTATCTTCTAACTACAGATGATATCGCTAATATGGACAAATCAGCTTTGGGTTACTATTCTGCTTCTATGAGCCGTAGCCAACTCTTTACTGCTGGTGCTAATATTAGCTACAAAGTGGAATTACCAAAGAACTTCTCAATTGACTTGATGGCTGGTACTGAGCTCAAAATGAGCCAAGGCTACTCTATGTCTAACTATGGTGAGGACTTCATTATTCCTGGCACCTACAGCCTCGCTAATACCAATCGTGATTATATGGAACTCTCAGACCGTACAGTTGGACATAGCGGTGTGAACCGTTTTGGTTACTTCGGCGAGATCCGTGCTGATTACAATGGCTTGGCTTCTCTTTCTGTTACTGGTCGTTGGGACTGGTCTTCTACCATCAACGAAAACCCATTCTTCTATCCTTCTATTACCGGTGGTATTATCCTCTCCGAGTTGATTCCTGGACTTAATGAAACGAAGAATAACTGGTTCTCTTACTGGAAGCTGCGTGGTAACTACGCGGTGGTAGGTAAAGACGCTCCTGCATACCTCTATGACCGTCGATTCAAACAATTCGGTACATACCCTGATGGTGGTTACGGTATTGATCCTACCATGTCTTCCGCTTCTCGTGACCTCAAACCTGAGATCTCTTACTCTTGGGAGATTGGTACTGATATCAAACTCTTTGATAACAAGACTCGTCTTGACCTCGCTTACTATTCTACTAAGGTCGATAACCAAATCGTGACGGTACGTGTATCTGTTGCTTCTGGTTATGTCCTCCAAACACGTAACGAGGGTGCTATCCGCAACCAAGGTGTTGAGTTTACACTCGATCAAGACATTATCAAACGCAAAAACTTCAACTGGACCATGGGCCTCAACTTCGGTCTCAACCGTGGTACTGTAGTTAGCTTGCCAGAGGATGTGCACGAGATTACTGGTAGTCAATACGGTGATATCTTTACTTCTGCTTACATGGGTGGTTCTACTACAGCTTTGACTGGTAAGGATTACCAACGCAATGCTGATGGACAAGTAATCGTGGATGAGAATGGTTATCCAAAAATCAATCCTAATAAGAATGAGTACATTGGTAACCGTGAGGCGAAATTCCAAGCGGGTCTCAGCTCTAGCATGAATATCTACGGAGTTCAATTCTCATTCCTCTTTGATGGACGTGTTGGTGGTGACGTAGTGAACGTTACAGGACGTAACCTCATCTCTAGTGGTAACCACAATATCCTTGAGAAATACCGCGGACGTCAAGTGGTGTTCAATGGTGTAACAGAGCATACCGATGCGGAAGGTAATGTATACTACATGCCTAACACCAAACCTATTACACTCAACCAAACTACTATTACTAACTATTTCTACAACGTATCAACCAACTTCATCGAGGATGGTTCTTACTTGCGTCTCAGTTATGTAACACTTGGTTATGACTTCGCTAAACTCATGAAGAATCAAAAATTCTTCAAAGGTTTGAAACTTAACTTCACTTGCAACAACGTATTCTTGTTAACCAAGTATACGGGTACTGACCCTGTCTGCAACGCGTCTACTTCTGCTAAAGGTACTGGTTCTGCAGGTGTGGATAACACTCCTATCCCAAGTACACGTAGTTATAACATCAGCCTCTCGGCTTCTTTCTAACCTAATATAATATAAGGAATATGAAAAAGTTATTTATTATACCTGCTCTTCTTGGAGCAATCTTGATGACGAGTTGCGAGAACTTCTTGGACGTCAACAAGAGCAAGGATTCAGCAATCTCAACATCTGTAGATCAAGTGTTGCCTGTTGCTACATTCTATGCTTCACAAATTTGCTACGACCATGCTGAGTATGGCGTATATATGTGTCAAGCACTCACCACGGGCGGTAAGAGCCAAACTGGTTCTTATCCATATAGCCAAGGTTGGGAATTCCTCGGTGTAAACCGTCACCCAATGTGGCGTCGTCACTTCTATGACCTCGGTGCAAACATCCAAAAGATGAACGAAATTGCAGAGGAAAAAGGAAACTACAATGCTATCCTTATCGGTCGTACCGTCATGCTCATGTCAACCATGTTGACTACTGACGCTTTCGGCGGTATCCCTCGTTCTGAAGTCTATAAAAGTACTTCTCCTAAGTACGATACACAAGAAGAGGTTTACGAATGGATGTTCCAAGAGGCAGACGAACTCCTCAAGCTTTATCAAGACCCTGCATGGACAAATGCGCCTACCAACCTTCTCATCAATGCGAAGATGGATCGTATCTTTGCTGGTGACTTGACCAAATGGGAGGCTTTCTGCAAAGGTCTCAAAGCTCGACTCTACTTGCGAAAATTGCCTAACTGGGATAACACTCCTGCTGTTTGCCATGAGATCATACGCCTTGTTGATGATGCTCTCGCCGCTTGGGAAGAACCTCAATACTATTATCCTGGTGGCGTAACAGAATCTAACTGCCCTTGGGGACCATATGCTCCTAAAATCAACTCTTGGGAGAGCCGTGACAACCGTCTCGCTTCTTCTATCCCTACCGCTTTCTTCTTGCATGGCATCATGGGTGGAATCGATGGCACATATCAAAAAACACGTGGATATGCACTTGACCCTCGAGCTGCGAAGATTATGGAACCACGCAACCAAATCTCCGGTATGTTGCACCTGGAGAGCAATATCGGTATGGATATCAACAATACCATCTCCGATTTCCCAGACTTGCTTACACAAAGTACACGCTCTAATCCTTATGTTTCTAACACTGGATATATCGCACTTATGACTACTGAGGAGTTGATGTTTATCAAAGCTGAAGCTCAATTCTGGGCTGGTGATCGCGCGGGTGCTTACAATACTACTGTGGAAGCTACCAAGGAAAATATGAAACGCTATGGCATCGTTGAGTCTCTCTTGGTAGATGATAATCCAACTAAGTATGATGGCGGACCTCTTGACCAATACCATCGTTTCTTCAATATTAAGTTGCCTGGTGCTGACAAATTTACAATTGCTGACCTCATGCAACAAAAGTATGTCGCTATGTATCTACAACCAGAACAATGGACAGACATGCGCCGCTACAACTATAGCTCTTCTGCTAATGGTATCTCTTACGCACGTCCAGGTGAAACACCTGTATATGTATACGATGTGAAGAAAGTACACAATGGTACCAATGCTTTGTTCAATAAGGACTCTGTGAACTTCAACAAGGAATACTCTCTCCACCGTCCATACAACCTCTATGAAGCGTACTGGTGTACTCCTGAGGACTATGGTAAAAATGCTACTCTATCTCCTAATGCTTGGGTTAATCGACTCAATGCAGATACCGAGACTGAGACTAAGTATAACAAGAAAGAATTGGACCGCATGGGGTACTATACTACCAATGCTGCAGGTGAGAAAATTCTTGACTATCGTATCCTTAAAAGACGTATGATCTGGGCTCACAATACGTGTGGAATGGCTATCTCTGCTGACCCAGATATTGAGTGGAACTAATTAATGTATTAGCAATTAAATATTTTTAATATGAAAACAATATTCAAAACATTTGCACTTGGTCTGCTACTCATGACTGTTGCTTCATGCGAAATGCATGATCCATTCGATGAGAACACCATCACAGGTGCGGTTGGACCTGAAACATATTGGACTGTAGAAAGTAGCATGATGAAGGCTGGTTCTACTATGAAATTTACTGGTCAATATTATTCTACTGTAGCTCCTGACTATATCGATCACTCTGAAGTATGGTACGAACTATTTGAAAAAGAGGATAAAGTCGTTACTGCATCACTCGTTAAGGCATTTACCTATAGTGTAACTAGTAGTACTACTGCACAAAAGCGTATGTTGCAAACTATCCAATCTTATCCTCATACCGAGGATCTTTGGAACGATTCTTTGCGTGCATATGTACTTAATGGTGAATTCCCTGTTAGTAACACTTTGGCTCCTATTACATGGACAAATCCTACTGACCTCAATGGATTCGATAAAAACCTCAATGCTTACTTTGGCGAGAATTTTGCTATGGACTTCAAGGCTGGATTAACAGCGAAAATGAATCCTACTGCTGACGAACGTCAATACGCAGCATATATGAATGTTTTTAATGGACTCAGCTTGTTAGGAGATACTATTGAAACTCCTAATGGAGACCAAATGACATATTTGCAATGGATGACCGACTCTACTTTCAATGAAAACACCAACTCTTGGAACAAATACTTCAAACAAAATGATACCATTTGGAGTAAAGTTAATTTTGATACCATTGGTTTCCAGGTAGATTCTACACCTATCAAACAAGGTCGTCCACCTGTAATTGTTGGTTATAAGTACGATACCACTTGGCTAACCAAACCATGGGTAGATAAGGTAGAATATGTATATCCACAAATCAAACACGCTATTGATAGTGTTTGGGAAAACCATGTTTCGTTCTACGACTTGATTCTCAGTGCGGATGGTGCTTATTCTATTGAATTCAAACGTGAGTACTATATCAACGCTGAACTTCGCGTGTACGATAAGAAGGGCTTTAATCCTGCTATACATCAAGAAGGTGCTTACACCGGAGGTACATATAGTGCAACTGACGCGAAAGAAATTTCGATTAACTAATATTAACAAGACAAATTTCTCAATAATATGAAAACAAATATTCTGAAGACCCTATTGATTGCACTATTGCCAATCTGTGCTGTGTCTTGTATCCCAAATCAACCAGATGAGGAGATACTACCAAGAGATGCCGTTTCTTTTGAGTATTGTATCGATCAATCGAAAGATAAATACTATTTGGACTTCTATATTGACTCTGATATCACTTTTACCAATACTTCTCCTTCTACTACTCTTGGAGAACCTACTTGGGATTTCGGTGATGGTACCGTCATTACTGGTGATACTGTAACTCACTTCTATGCGAAAGCGGGTACGTATAAAGTAAAATTGACTATCGGTGAATATAGTGCAACTCAAGCTTTGATGATTGCACCTATCAAACCTATCGTTAAAATCGTTTACGATGACGAGGTGTGCGAGGTGCGCGCGACTCCTGTTACTTTCGAGGTAGAATTGCCTAACCCAAAGAACAAACCTGCAACATTCTCTTGGTCTTTCCCTAAAGATACCAAGAATGAGGATGGTGATGACTATGCTACATTCGAAGGAAAAGGTGTAACTGATCTTCCTGCACCAGTGAAATTCTCTCACGTTGGTTCACAACAGGTTGTGCTCAACGTGAAATTGGGTGAGGAAGATCTAGAACCAACCCTCTTGAACGTACAAGTCGCATATGATAAGCCTGTTCCAACCCTCTATTATGCTGTAGTTGGTGGACCAATCAAGGCACATAAGTTGGCGAATGATGCACCTGAGGATATGACCATCAGTTCATACGATCTTGGCGTTTCTTCTGGTCAACACCCTCTAAATATTCTCTTTAAGGATTCTCTCCTCTATGTACTTGATGCAGGTAAGCAATTCTACTACGTAAACGACGTAAATGGTGTTTTGGGTGATGGTAAGATCTCTGTTATTGCCAAGGATGGTAGCAAAGTTCAAACCATGATATCTAATGCCAACCAAGCTGCATTCGATGACCCATTCTATGGATATATCGAGGGTGACAATCTTTACTATGCTAACCGTAATACCGGTATGGTTAAAATGCCTTTGTCTGACCGTGATAAAGTATATAGCCTCAGTGAGTATCCTTGGTATGTACAACAAGCTACTCTCGGTTATTATAACAATGGTTGGGGCTATGGTGTAATCGGTGGTATGTTTGGTAAGATCAACGGAGTATGGCACTGGGCTCGTTTCTACAATGGTAATGGTATCTTCCGTTTCGTAGATTCTGATATCCTTCCTGCGGCTATCGCTAAGGGTGATGATACCAACAGACCTAAAGCGGGTGTCTTGCTTGATGGTATGTGGCACAAATCGTTCGTATATACCGCTAAGAGTGCTACTCCTAAACTCGTTTTGCACATCATGGATGCTGGCTACAACGGAGTATATGCGGCTACTTACGAAGAGATGGAAGCTGTAGGTACTTCTAAGAACGCTATCAAACCTTATGCTATCACATACGATGGCAAAATGTTCGAGAGTAATACTGCCGGTAACTTGGCTTCTAAAGAAGGTACTGGTACCGAGTCTATCGGTATTTGCCAGATGACATACGACGAAGTAAATGATTGCGTTTACTTTGCTTATCGTAACAATGCTCCTGGTGGGGCAGAGAAGTTCCCTGCTACTGGAATCTACTGCTACAATGTGGCTACTGGCGCTGTTACATGCCTTATCGAAGGCGTTGAAGCTTATGGTGTGGCTGTAAACAACAACCCTGCTAAATTGTTCTAATTTAAAAAACGTTAAGGCACTTCTATGAATTGCTTAAAACAATTATCATTTCTTGCTCTTGGCTTGTGCATGGCGCTTACGCTCCATGCACAGCCCAAGCGTGAGTTTCGCGCCTCATGGTTAACTACCGTGTGGGCTATTGACTGGCCTAATCCACATAGCCAAGCTTCTGCTGCTGGACAGCAACAACAACAAAACTACATGATCTCGCTCCTCAAACTCCACGAGAAGGCTAACCTCAATGCGGTCTTCTTCCAAGTGCGTGGTTTCTGCGATGCGATGTATAAATCTCAATACGAGCCTTGGAGTCAGTACCTCACAGGTACTCGTGGTGGCGAACCTACCTACGATCCTCTTCAACTCGTGATTGATTCTGCCCACGCACGTGGTATTGAGGTACATGCGTGGCTCAACCCTTATCGTTATGCTTCTTCGGATGCTACTTACGGTAAGAATCACCCTAAGGACTACTACAATACCCACCCAGAGTGGCTAGTTAAGTGTGGTGATATCACTATCCTCAATCCATCCTTACCTGAAGTACGAGAGCAAATATGCAAGGTAGTTGTAGATATCGTTAAGAACTACGATGTGGATGGTATTATCTTCGACGACTATTTCCATCAATCGGGTTATCAAAACTCGTATGATGATGCACAATATAATGCGTACAAAGACACTGCGGCTACTGTTATGACACGTGCTGACTGGCGCCGTGCACAAAACAACCTCATGGTTCGCATGGTCAATGATGCCATCAAGGCTACCAAACCTTGGGTCAAATTCGGTATCGGTCCTGCAGGTGTAGCTGGTAAGGCAAATACTTCTGCTCATGTCTATGGCGTTGAACCTTGTCCTACTCCTTCTTCTGACTGGCAGTACAATCAGATTTATGCCGACCCTCTCGCTTGGTACAACGAGAAGACCATTGACTACATGGCGCCACAAATCTATTGGACCATCAGTTCTTGGGCGAATTATGATGTGATCTGCAAATGGTGGTCAGACATGGCTTGCCACTTCAATCGTCATATGTATGTGAGCCATAGCTTGAGTGCCATGGTGAGCGACAACGTCTCTCTTTCCAGTGGACAATTCCACAAGGATGAGATTGGTGCACAAATCGAACTCAATCGCCTTTACGACCGCATGGACGCCCCAGGTAGTTGCTGGTATGGCTTCTCACAGGGAATGTCCACCAAGGACTACTTCAACTACATGGAGTCGGATGTCAATACCAATGCGGCGGTAGTCCCACAAATGTCGTGGCTCTCTACCAATGAGTGTCTCTACGTAAGCAATATCACCAAGTCGGGCAACAAACTCTCTTGGAAAGCACCTAAGTCTAATCTACGTTATGCGGTATATCAAATCCCTACATCGGAGATTGGAAAACATGGCACTGTGTACGCTAGCAAATATCTTTTGGGTACTACTTATACTAATACGTTTAATGTCAACAACAAGTTTGCGCTAGATGCTTCTATACCATCGGTTTATGCGGTGGCTGTGCTGGATCGTTATGGCAACGAGCACCCTGCACGCACGATGGATAATACATCTTGGGGCAAATCACCTGTAGCGGAAATTACTTATCCATTGAACAATACCCCTGCTCTCATGCCATGTAACGTGACTTGGAAGCCTGTTACGGGGGCGGACTCTTACTTCTTCCAACTCTCCAAGTCGGCTGACTTCTCAGAGATAGACTATGAGTACGAAGTGTCTGAGCCTACATTCTACCTAGGCAAAATCTATTGGCTCAAATCCGATGGCACCTACTACTGGCGCGTGCGCACACGTAGTATAAATAAGGAGGACTCTTTCACAGGTGTTCATACCTTTGAGGGTTCATATTTCCGCATGCAATCACCTGCTGAAGGAGATACTTGCGACTTTGTTTCTCCTACTTTTGTCTGCGACAAAGTCAACTACTCAAACGTTAAATACACCTTCGAACTTTCTACTACTGCTAAATTTGATGAGGCTTCTATGGTGCACGTAGGTACTTCAACTACCAATACTTACAAACTGCCATTCGACCTTTTGGCTTCTCGTGACTATTATGTCCGTGCAACCGCTCAGTTCAATGGCATAGAAGTGATGACTACCAACACCAAATTCCGTACCAAAGCACAATATGTACCTGTGCCTGTCATCACTTGGCCTACTAATGGCATAGATATTGCTGGTAAGGATATTAAAGTGGTTTGGAAGCAACAAGCCTCATCTGGTTTCCAGGTAGAGTTCAGTACAAAAACATCGTTTGCTCCTCGATATACTACTAAGATTCGTTTGAACGACCCTAAAGCTTTCTCTACTACCACTCAATTGACGTCAGGTAAATGGTATATCCGCGTATCTGCTGTAGCGGAGGGAGGATATACGGATCCTTCTAATGTCGTGGAAGTTAATATGGGAGTCACTGGCGGTGTAAACGGACTAGAAGATCCTGCGGCAGTAGAGGATCTCATCGTCAATACTACACCTACCAAGATAGTAGAGCAGGGACACGTATATATCATTCGTGACGGCAAACGTTACAATGTGCTAGGTACTATTGTAGAGTAATCGACCTAGGATTCCGCTACCCTTGCGCTACCTTTGCGCTAGGAATAACATAGAAAACTAATTACAAAATTAGATAAATTAAACAACAAAATTACTTAACGCAACCGAGGTCCACCGTGGACGTGTCCACAACGGATGAGGAAGCAATTTATTAACCAAAAAACAACAAATTTATGAAAAGATTTTCAATCTTTTTTGCAGCTCTTTTTGTAGCTGTAACTTCATTTGCTGCCGTTACTTACGAGTTGAACGGTGGTGTGACCAATGATGACAATTGGTTGAGCAAAGGTGACATGTGGACAGCTTTCTGCGCTGACGCTGGTGTTACTACTTTGGGTACTTTAGAAGAGGTAAAGGCTCTTGGTGACCCTTACGGTGCAATCTGTACCCCTCTTGGTGCTTCTCAAGCACAAGCTATCCTTGACAACGCAAAGTGGGATTGGCTCGAGGCTTACGTTATGACAGTTCAAAACGCTGATGCTGCTGCTACTGCTCTTGTAGAGGGTACTTCTTCTGCAGGTTGGCGTTATGCATTTGCTGCTTTCTTCGTAGAAGGCAAACGCGGTTCATGGCCTGTTTCTACTGACTTTGCAGTGGCTGGTACTCCAGAGGCTTTCATCCCATCTTGGAAACACGCTTTTGCTAACCCAACTGAGCCTACAGCTGAGTGGGTGTTGAACGCTCCTTACTACGAGGGTAAAACTTTCGACGGTTGGTACGCTGCTGCTGACTTCTCTGGCGAGAAAGTTACCAAAATCGACGCTACTACTACCGGTACTCTCTACGCTAAATGGGTAGAGTATATCCCAAGTGTAGTTGAGGTTCGCGCTTTGGCTGACGATACCGAGACCAAGGTTTCTGGTGTGGTTAACTTCATCTCTGGCAAGAACATCTACATCCAAGACGCTACCGCTGGTATCCTTGTTTACACACTTGAGACTCCTAACTGCAAAGTTGGTGACAAGATCGTTGCTAAGGGTGTGAAAGTTATGTACGGTGGTGCTCCTGAGGTTAAGAGCGCTGTTATCGAGTCAGCTGAGGCTGCTTCTGTTGCTGCTCCTACCGTATTCGAGTCTTTGGCTGGACTTATTGCTGACTCTCTCGAGCACAAGTATTTCGCTACCAACGTAACTATCGCTGGTGTAACCATCGTTGAGTATGATGGCTACAACAACCCAACTGTACAAGATGCTACAGGTGACAAAGCTTTGTGCTACAAGATGGTACTTGACCCAGTTGTTTACCCAATCGGTACTAAAGTTACAGTTACAGCTGTTGCTGGTTGGTACAACGGTTTCCAATTCGTTGGTGATGCTAAGAACATCGTTATCCCTGTTGCTGGTGTAGTTGAGGACTTCACATATCCTGTTCGCAGCAATGGTCGCTACTCTTTGAAGAACAACTGGGTGATCTCTAACATCGAGGATAACTTCGCTGCTAATGCTCCTGGTATTACTGACCACGTTCGTGGTATGGCTGCTAGGGACGGTATCATGTACTTCATCGATCGTAACACTAAAACTATCGTTCGCGTAGATGGTAAGACTGGTAACATGCTTGAGCCACTCGTACTCCAAGGTACTGACACCCTCTTCAAATCTGCTACTGTAGATTCTACTGGTAACAAGGTTTGGGCTGATGGTACAACTCTTCCTTTCAACGATATCAAGTTTGACCAAGCTGGTAACTGCTTGATCGGTGCTTGTATGACAGGTGCTACCAAGTGCCAAACATTCTACATCTACGTAGTTGACCTTAAGACTGGTGCTTGCACCAAACTCATCGAGGACGTTCTCTGGGAGAACCCAGGTTTGGATCAAGTACAATTCCGTTTTGACGCATTCGGTGCTGCTGGTGACGTAACCAAGAATGGTGTAGTTATGGCTGCTGATGCTCAAGGTTCTTGGAACGTATATCGTTGGTTGATCACTGACGGTGTGGCTGGCGAAGGTGAGCAAGTAGCTGTAGTTCTTGACCCAACTGTTGATCAATCACTCTTCATCAACGCTGCTGGTTACGGTACAGCTCCTCAAATCTTCCCACAAGATGAGGCAGGTGAGCTCTTCTACGTAGACGGCTTCAACACATTGCCAATGTTGTTCTACGGTAACCCAGACGAAGGTGCGCTATTGCTTGATGACTTTATCAACGTTCCTACTGGTGTGAAGGTTTGGAATAACGCAAACGACACTATCTCTATGAATGCTAACTTCAACGGTCTTGTTGAGTTCCAAGTAGGTGAGGAGTACTTCCTCTTGATGGTTGCTGCTAACAACACTCATAGCGTTCCTACTACTTATGCTCTCTTCAAGTTTGCTGACGCTGACCGTGCATTTGCAGGTATGACTCCACTCTGGTACTTCCCACACAACGGTCTTGGTACAACTACTATCGGTTGCCGTACAGCTACTCCTTCTGTTGACGTAGTTAGCGATACAGAGGCTACTCTCTACCTCTATGCTACCAACAACGGTTATGCTGCTTACACCTTGACCATCGATCCTTCTATCGAGGACAACACTGCAGTAGAGGAAATCGAAACAGTTAAGGTTGAGGCTAAGAAGGTTATCGAGAACGGCCAAATCTTCATCTTGAAGAATGGCGTTAAGTACAACGCTCTTGGTGCTGAGGTTAAGTAATTTCTATGATCATAGGAATTATATAACAACTATATAACCAAAATCTTGGAGTGCGTCCCACGACGCACTCCTTTTTTTCTCCTCCCCTTTAACCTCTAACCTCTAACCTCTAACCTTTAGCCTCTAACCTCTAACCTTTAACCTTTAACCTTTAACCTTTAGCCTCTAACCTTTAACCTTTAACCTCTAGCCTTTAACCTTTATACAAAAAAAATACGCAAACGTTTGTATATATGAAAAAAAAGTAGTATCTTTGCGGACAATTTGTAAAATTGTATTTTAACGTTAAATTTTATATATCATGAAAAGAGTTTTACTATCTTTGATTTCTCTCTTGTGTATAGCATCTTCGTATGCTATATCGTTAAATGGAAAGGAGTATACGATTGATACTCTCTCCATGTATCCTGTTGGTCCTGGTACTACATTCTATGAGCTTCGCATGCAGCGAATAGATGCGGTTAGTCGTTTGGACTGCTGGTTGCTTGCTGTAGATACTCGTGACCCTTATGTATCTATCGAGCAAGTATTGGGTACTGGTAAAATCACAGGTACAGAGACTCCATCTAAGATGGCTACTCGTAGTACAACAGACAGTAAAATCTTCTTTGCAGGTGCGAATGGCGACTTTTTTACAACACAAGATGATCAATCTACCGCTGCGTATCACGAAGTAGGTATGCCGGTTAGTACCACTATTGTTAATAGCGAGTATGCGCATACTCCTATTGCTAATCGTACCAAACGCCGATTAGGTGCTATTGATGTGGATGGCAAGGGTTTGACTGCTGTTACTCATACAATTGCTATGAATCTTGTGTTAGCGGATACGACTCTTGAAATCAAACATGCTAACTATCTCCGTAAAGACAATGAGTTGGTTCTTTATAATATCCATAACGGAACCACTACAGCGACCAATGCATATGGTACAGAAGTGCAAATTCAATTGCTAGATGGTGAGAAATGGCAAACTTCAGGTACTATGAAGGCGAAAGTAACCAAGGTGGAGGATCAAGTAGGATCCATGCCTCTTGATAAGGATCATGCTGTTTTGTCAGGTCATGGTACCATGGCTACAGAGTTGAACAAACTCAAAGTGGGTGATGAGATTACACTCAATTTCGAAATTAAGTTCGAAGACAAACTAGTTAATATCGCGCAAGCTATTGGTAGTGATAACTATAATCAAATTCTAGTGAATGGTGAGGTGGCTCAATCAGGATTCTGGGATGAATTGCACCCACGTACAGGTTTTGGTGTTTCACAAACACGTGACACTGTTTTTATGTTAGTTGTGGATGGACGTAGTGCTATCAGTGCAGGTTGTACCACCAAAGTGCTCGCAGAGATGCTTAAGCATTATGGTGCATACAATGCAGTAAACTGGGACGGCGGCGGAAGTTCTTGCCTCTATGTGCGTCCTATGGGGCAAATGAATAATGGTTCTGACGGTGGTGAGCGTGCGTGTGGTAATGGTATGTTTGCAGTGGCTAACGTGCCAGAAACAGATAATACCATTGCTAAAATAGCACCTTATCAACCTATTTATCCTCTCCCACGTTATGGTGTAGCTGCGCCCCAATTCCTGGGCTATAACAAGTATGGTGTGCTGATAGAGAAGAATGTGACAGGTGTGCAACTCTCTTGCGCTCCAGAGGTAGGTGAGATTTTGGCAGACGGTCGCTTCTTGGCTTCAGGTGAGAATGGTGGAAAGTTGATGGCAACCTATGGTGATGTTACAACCGAATTGGAGGTACGTTTGATGGCTTCTGCTCCTGTCGCTATTCGTTTGGATTCTGTTATTTGTGACATTTTGCATCCATACAAGGTGGAGGTGCAAGGTGCTATAGGTAATAGTTATGTAGAAGTGCTCGCTGATGCTTTGGAATGGACGTCCTTGGATCCATCTATCGCGACAGTTAATCCACAAGGTGAGGTGATTGGTGTTAAGAATGGTAGAACAATCGTAGTAGGTACATTGGGAGAATTTGCAGATAGCATTATTGTGAATGTAGAGATTCCTGAAGCAAATAAGATCGTATGGGATGATTTCCGTAATGTGGCTTCTTGGGAAGTGAAAGGTTCACCTACATCTTTCAAACCATCTCTATCTGTTCCTGAAGATCCTAACACTCCTGTTAACTTAATCTTTACTTACGGATCAGGACGTAATCCTTTCATCCAATTATCTAAGGACTCGCTTCTTTATTCTAAACCAGAGAAAATTCTTGTCCCAATAACTACAAATGCTGTGTTTGAGAAGGTGATTGTAATGATTCGTGCAAATAACTCAACTACCACAGAGCAAATTACGTTCTTGAATCCTAAAGCAGGTGAGGAGAATATTTTGGAGATTGATGTAAAAGAGCGCTTTGGCGCAGATGTTGCCATTTATCCTTTGCACTTCCTCTCTTTGAAGATGGTTCCTACTTCTGAGACAACCAAAGGGGAATGTTATGTGACTCTTCCTGGTATTATTGAGGTCTTCGCTGAGGAAACAACTGATGTGGAGGATATTACAACATCCAATACAAATACCCCGTCTAAATATATCGAAAATGGATTATTGTATATTCAATCTGCGGGTAAAGTGTATGATGTTCTTGGTGTGCAAGTTTGCAAATAACAACTGATTATGAAACGAATACTATTTTCTTTATTTTCTCTTTTATGCATAGCGTCATCCTATGCAATATCCTTAAATGGTATAGAATATACTATTGATACATTATCTATGTTTCCTGCAGGACCTGGTTCTACCTACTATGAGTTGCGACTTCTTCGTGCTGACAATGGTAGGGGACGCTTGGATGCTTTCCTTCTTGCTGTAGATTCCCGTAATCCTTATGTCCAAGTGCAACAGGTTTTGGGCAAAAGCAAGGTAACGGGTTGCGAAGTGCCTTCTAGTATGGCGAAACGTAGTACTACAGATACTGAAATCTACTTTGGTGGAGTAAATGGCGACTTCTTTGCCTATGAAGCGCCTGTAGGTACTACGATTATTAATAATCAGTATGCGCTTACACCTGCTGGTTCCGGCGGAGGTCGTCGTCATGGTGGTATTGATGCTGATGGTAGAGGTGTAACTGCGTACACGCACACTTATTCATTGAAGGTGGAGATGCCATACGATACAACTCTCACCATTCATCATGTGAATGATTACCGTGATGAAAATCAGTTGGTACTTTTTAACCATCATCTAGGAACGACTACTGGTTCTAATGCGTATGGTACTGAAGTGAAAATTCAGTTGCTAGAAGGTGAGACATGGAAAACAACCGGTACTATGAAGGCTAAAGTGCTTGCCAAAGAGGAAAATGTAGGTTCAATGCCTCTAACTGCTGGTTATGCGGTCCTTTCGGGGCACGGTTCAATGCAAAAAGAATTAAACAAACTCAATGTCGGCGACGAACTTACACTTTCATTCGAGATGCGTCTAGATGACGAGCTTGTTAATGTGGCGCAATTAATAGGAGGTGATCATTATGAAGCTATGATTCTTGATGATGGCAAAGTGGCACAATCTGGCTTTTGGAATGAGTTGCACCCACGTACCGGTTTCGGTGTTTCTCAAACTCGTGATACTATCTTTATGATGGTTGTAGATGGTCGTGGTGTAAGTGCAGGTTGTACCACTAAGGTCATGGCCGAGATTCTTAAGCACCATGGCGCTTGGAATGCTGTCAACTGGGATGGCGGAGGTAGTTCCTGTATGTATATTCGTCCATTTGATCAAATGAATAATGGTTCTGATGGTAAGGAACGTGCTGTTACCAATGCGATGTTTGCAGTAGCTCACGTGCCAGAAGTAGATAATAATGTGGTTGCTATCGCGCCTTATATGCCTAACTATTATTTGCCTCGCTATGGTGTAGCTGCACCTCAATTCTTGGGTTATAACAAGTATGGTGTGCTAGTGGAGACAAATGTATCTGGCGTTACACTCTCTTGCGCTCCTGAAGTAGGTGAGATTCTAGAGGATGGTCGTTTCTTAGCAACTGGAGAAAAGGGAGGAAAATTGGTAGCCACCTGGGGGAATGTAACAACCGAATTAGATGTTCGAATCTCTTCTACAGCTCCTATCGCTATACGAATAGATACTGTTTTGTGTGGCCCTCAACCATACAAGGTAGAGGTTGAAGGTACGGTTGGTAACAATACTGTCGAAATTTTGTCAAGTGCATTGACATGGAGTTCAGCCGATCCTACTATTGCCACAGTGGACGAAGATGGTAATATAGTGGGTGTAAAAAATGGTACGGTAGTGATTACTGGTAAATTGGGTACATTCACTGACCAAATCGTGGTTAAAGTAGAAATTCCAGAGGCAGATCCATTGATTTGGGATGATTTCCGTCAAGCAAGCTCATGGGAATTGAAAGGATCACCTACATCTTTCAAACCATCTCTGTCTGTTCCTGAAGATCCAAATGCTCCTGTTAACTTGATATTTACATATGGATCAGGACGTAATCCATTTATCCAATTGTCAAAAGATTCTCTTCTCTATTCTACACCAGACAAAATTCGTGTTCCTTTGACTACCAATGCGGTGTTTGAGAAGGTAATTGTGATGATTCGCGCGAATAATTCAACCACTACTGATCAGGTCACATTCCTCAATCCTAAAGTAGGTGAGGAAAATGTCCTCGAGATCGATGTGAAAGAGCGTTTTGGAGATGATGCAGCTATTTATCCGTTACGTTTCCTGTCTTTGAAGATGGTGCCAACGTCTGAAACAACCAAAGGTGAGTGCTATGTGACGCTTCCTGGAATTATTGAGGTGTTCTCTGAACAAACCACTAATCTAGAGAATGTAGTCTCTAGTCAATCATCTACTAATTTGAAATATATCCAAAATGGCAATTTGTATATCCAAAATGTGGATAAAACATATAATATCTTAGGAACTGAGGTAAGCAAATAAAATTTTACTAAAATTTAATCAATATGAAAAAAACATTTCTATTTCTTCTTGGAATCTCTGCTGCCTTGACGGCAAGTGCTGAGATTCGTGTACTCAGCGATGTGAAGTTGGGCGAAGGTTATTTCCCACGCTTTGCAGATGAAGAGACCGTTACTTATCTTTCAGCAGAAAATGCGCGTTATGTCGCTGAACCTGTTGATATGGAAGCAGAACTTCGTGTAGATAATGAGAACCTCGATCTCAATCTATATCGTAATGGAAAACGCGTTGTTCTTAAACCTCATGGTGATGTTAACTATATTTGGGCATCACTTTCTCCAAATCAACAATACATCCTCTTTAACACAATGCATGGTACTGCCATTTGTGATTTAAATGGTAAAGAACTTGTTAATTTAGGAAATATCAATGCCCCTGTTTGGTATGGCAATGATTATGTGGTGGGTATGAATGATCAACACGATGGCTACTTCATTACATCTTCCGAAATTATGATGGCTTCTTTGAATGGTGTAGAGCGCGTTGCTTTGACCAAGGCTGAAGATATGGGTTATTACCCAAATGTAGATGCTGCATCTGGTCGTATTGTTTATAGCAATGAGAAAGGAGAAGTTCGTATGTTGCAACTCAATCTAACAGAGCAACCTATTCGCAAATCCCTTCCACGTCTTGTGCAAAAACCTAATGCCAACGTTTTGGCAGAGATGGATAGAAAAGCTAAGCGTGTAGCTACTCAAGAGGCTGCGTCATATAAGATCTACATTAACCCTGGTCACGGTGGTTATGACTCAGATGACCGCTTGATGTATCTTTATCCTATCTTTGTGAACCAAGTGGTACAAGAGCCTTATACCCGTGAGCAAAGTTTCTGGGAGAGTGTTTCTAACTTGGATAAAGGTATGCGTTTGGATACATTGCTTCGTGAGTTGGGCTTCCAAACCAAAATGTCTCGTGTAAACAATGATACAGGTTCTGACCGTTCGTTGAGCGCAATCGTAGAAGAAGCAGATGCGTATAAGGCAGACTTTATGCTTTCTATCCACTCTAATGCAGGTAACCCATCTAACTATATTCTTCAACTCTATTCGGGTATCACTCCTGGTGATAACCGCACCTATGGCCATATGCCTGCTCATTCTGAGACAAGCCGCAAGATTACTACTCTCATGGGTGATAACCAATATTGCAACGAAGTAAGTTGCTGGACTCGTGTGCCTATGATCGCAGGTGATAAGACTTTTGCTCGTGATATAATGGGATGGAGCAATGGTTATGGCGTACTTCGTTGGTTAGATGTACCTGGTACAATCTCTGAGGGTATGATGCACGACTATTTGCCAGAGACATATCGTTTGATGAACATCGACTACAAACGTCAAGAGGCTTTCTACTTTGCAAAGACTTTCTATACATGGTTCTGTAATAAAGAGTTACCATATGGTGCTATCGGTGGGCGTATCCACGATGTCTATCAAAAGCAACTTTTCCCTGATTACAAGCCTAATAAGAATACTCGTGACGTCTTGCGACCAATTCTTAATGGTGTAGTTGAATTATGGCAAAATGAGCAAAAAATAGCATCCTATACTACCGATACTCTCTATAATGGTTGCTACTTCTTCTGGGATCTCAAGCCAGGTACCTATGTGGTTAAGGCTGTACCAAATGGTTATTATCCTCAAGAGCAAACATTGGTAGTAGAGAACGATAAGATTTCATATGCTAATTTCGGCTTGCAAATGAAACGTGAAACTCCTCCTGTAGTACTTGACTATAGTCCAAAGGTGGAGATTACGGATAGTGTACTTGTTTCTACTAATATTACTTTCTCCTTCAATTGGGATATGAACGAGGAGGAAACTGCTAAGGCTCTACAGATTTCTCCTGCAGTGGAAGGTACTATTACTTTCGAGGATGATGCACATACTATGCGCTTCAAACCAGCTTCACGCTTTGAGCCTGGTGTAGAATATACCATTACTTTGGGTACTGGCGCTTGTCACCCAGATGCTACTTTCGACAATCACTTGCAAGAGCCATTTACTTTCAAGTTCCGCACTCAAAATCGTGGTTCTGTACGCGTAATTCAAACATATCCTGCAAATGGTTCAGAAGGTATTCCTGTAGATGCCGCCTTTATTGCAATCTTTGATGGAAAATTGGCTAACTCTTCTAATAAATACTTCAAGGTATATGATGCTGCTGGCAATGACATTAGTCCTGTGTCTCGTAACGTGAAACTCAATGGTGCAGCTCCTGCTCCTTATGGATCAGCTAAATTTGAATTGAAGGCGGGCACATTGAAACCAAACTCAGAGTATAAGATGGTTATCGGTGCTGAGGTGGCAGATGTGAATGGTGTGATTGTAAATGATCCTGTAACCATTACATTCAAAACTGGAGATGAAGTGACAACCAATGTTCCTATGGTCAATAATTTGGATACACTTTTCTTTGAGGGAGATAAGGAGACTTCTGTAGGTGTAGCTTCAGTTTCTACTTTGAGAAATACTGCTTCTAAATATGAAGGATTGGCTTCTAATAAGTTGACTTATACATTCTCTGAGGGTAATGGAGAGGCAGTTTACGTGGCAGATGATGTGACTGCTATCAAGGGTAACGACAAGTCAACGCTCGGTATGTATGTCTTTGGTGACTATACCTTCAATACTTTGTATGCGAAGTGGGCAGTTGAGGGTGATATCCAATATACCAAAATTTGCGACCTAGATTACGCTGGTTGGCTCTACCAAGAGGCTGAAGTTTCAGCTCTTCCTGCAGGTGTGGATTACCAATTTATGGGCTTCAAGATTGTTCGCGGAACTTCTTTCCTCTCTGAGAAGGGTGAAGTAAGTGTTGATGTCTTACGTGTTGATTTCAAAGAGTCTGTAGGTGCCGGTGTGGAAGATGTTACAACCGCTCAACCTGCTAATAGCAAAGTGATTGAAAATGGCTATCTCCATATTCTACTTGATGGAGTGAAGTATAATATTCAAGGTGCTGTAGTAAAATAATCATTTTGTTTTACTGTTCTCTATTACAACGGCCGCAATTTTGTGGCCGTTGTTTTTTTGTCTAAAAATACTGGATTATTTGCATATGTGTATTTTTTTTTGTAACTTTGCGCACTATTTTATGCAGTAATCTAAAATGTTAAATTTGAATATTAATTATTAATTGTTAATTATTAACTACAAATATGGGTTTTATAGACATTATTACAAAGTTGTTTGGCAATAAATCGCAGAAAGATATGCAGGCTGTGATGCCATATGTTGATAAAATCAAAGCGATTTATGCTGAGATTGATGCGCTTACTGATGATGAACTTCGTGCTCGTAGTGCGGCACTTATGCAACGTTTGCAGGATGCTGTAGCGCATGACAAAAATCGCATTGCTCAATTAAAGGAGAATATTGAGGCTATTGAGATAGATCGTAGAGAGAAAGTTTATGACGAAATAGATCAACTCCAGAAGAATGTGTTGGATATTTATGACAAGACCTTAATGGATATCCTTCCTGATGCTTTTGCTGTTGTTAAGAGTACAGCTCGTCGTTTTGCGCAGAATGATACTGTGGTAGTTACTGCTACTCAATTTGATCGTGACTTAGCTGCAGATACTCGTTTTGATTTTGTGGAGATTGATGGGGACAAGGCTATTTACCACAACTCTTGGACTGCTGGTGGTAATGAGGTGCTATGGGATATGGTGCATTATGATGTTCAACTTATTGGTGGCGTGGTATTGCACGAAGGAAAAATCGCAGAGATGGCTACTGGTGAAGGAAAAACGCTAGTGGCTACTCTTCCTGTATTCCTCAATGCTTTGACACATGAAGGCGTACACGTAGTCACTGTCAATGACTATCTTGCTAAGCGTGACTCTGAATGGATGGGGCCACTGTATATGTTCCATGGCTTGACTGTGGATTGTATCGACAAACATCGTCCTAACTCTGATGAGCGTCGTCGTGCATATGCTTGCGATATTACTTTTGGTACCAATAATGAGTTCGGTTTCGACTATCTTCGCGATAATATGGCTACTAGCCCGATGGATCTTGTGCAAAGAGGTCACAACTTTGCTATCGTGGATGAGGTGGACTCTGTGTTGATTGATGATGCTCGTACTCCATTGATTATCAGTGGACCTGTACCAAAAGGAGAAGAACAACTATATGATGAGTATAAGCATCGAGTAGAACTGCTTGTGCGTACTCAAAACACCCTCACTACCAAACTTCTTGCAGAGGCTAAAGCTAAAATGGCAAGTGCAGATGATAAAGAGCGCGAGGCTGGTGAGTTGGCTCTTTTCCGTGCTTTCAAGGGAATGCCAAAGAGTAAAGCACTGATTAAATACCTCAGCGAACCCGGAATTAAAGTACGTCTGCAAAAAACAGAAGAGTTCTATATGCAAGAAAATGAGAAAAATATGCATCTTGCTACGGATGAACTCTACTTTGTGATTGATGAAAAACATAAGACGATAGAACTTACAGATAAAGGAATTGATACTCTTACAGGCAATACGGACGATCCAAAATTCTTTGTGCTTCCAGATGTGGGAAGCGAGGTGGCTGATATCGAGAAAATGGATATTTCTGCTGAGGAGAAACAACAGAAAAAGGATCAAGTTTTTGCAAACTATAGTGTCAAGTCCGAACGAGTACATACAGTTCATCAGTTGCTCAAAGCATATACACTTTTTGAGAAAGATGTTGACTATATTATAGATAATAACCAGGTGATGATTGTGGATGAGCAGACGGGGCGTGTCATGGAAGGACGTCGTTGGTCTGATGGTCTACATCAAGCTGTTGAAGCGAAAGAAAATGTGAAAGTAGAAGCTGCTACTCAAACATTTGCTACTATCACATTGCAAAACTATTTCCGTATGTACCATAAATTGTCGGGTATGACCGGTACTGCAGAGACTGAGGCGGGCGAGTTGTGGAATATTTACAAACTTGATGTAGTAGTGATTCCTACTAATCGCCCTATCGCTAGAAATGATATGAACGACCGTATCTATCGAACCAAACGCGAGAAGTATAATGCTGTTATCGAGGAGATTGTAGAAATGGTGAATGCTGGTCGTCCTGTTCTTGTTGGTACTACTTCTGTGGAAATCAGTGAGTTGCTAAGTAAATTATTGACTTTGCGCAAAATAAAACACAATGTCCTTAATGCTAAACTTCACCAACATGAGGCCAATGTGGTTGCTGAGGCAGGTCGTCCAGGGGTAGTAACTATTGCTACCAATATGGCTGGTCGTGGTACGGATATCAAGTTAACCAAGGAGGTGAAAGAAGCTGGTGGTCTGGCTATTATTGGTACTGAGCGTCACGAGAGTCGTCGTGTTGATCGCCAGTTGCGCGGTCGTGCCGGTCGTCAGGGGGACCCAGGTAGTAGTGTGTTCTATGTGAGTATGGAAGACGACTTGATGCGAATGTTTGGATCTGACCGTTTGGCTAGTCTTATGGACAGAATGGGATTCAAAGATGGCGAGATGATTGAACATTCAATGATTTCTTCCTCTATTGAACGTGCACAAAAGAAAGTGGAGGAAAATAACTTTGGTATTCGTAAGCGTCTGATAGAGTATGATGATGTCATGAATCAACAGCGAAATGTTATTTATGCAAAACGTCATCATGCTCTCATGGGTGAGCGAATAGGAGTCGATATTACCAATATGATCTACGATACGGCCTATGCTATTCTTGGTAATGCACGTGATGTGATGGATTACGAGGCTTTGCAACTTGATGTCATGCAAGTATTTGCGATGGATGTACCTTTTACGGAGGATGAATTCCGTGCAGGTAAGGAAAACGCTCTCTCTGAGCGATTAGCTGAGGCTGCATTAGAGGTGTTTAAACGTAGAATGGACACTTTGCAGAAAGTTGCTTGCCCTGTCATTAAAAAGGTTTATGAAGAACGTGGGGCAATGTACGAAAATATTTTGGTTCCAATTACGGATGGCAAGAAGGTATATAATATTGCTGTTAACCTCAAAAATGCTTACGAGACTGATTGCAAGGAGATTGTTCGCGAATTCGAAAAACGCATGGTGCTATATGTCATTGATGATGAATGGAAAGAGCATCTGCGCAAACTTGACGAACTGAAGCAATCTGTTCAAAATGCTAGCTACGAACAAAAAGATCCACTTCTCATCTATAAACTTGAGTCTTTCAATATCTTCAAGCAAATGTTGGATGAGTTTAATCGTCGTACAATCTCAATCCTGCTACGTGGACAGATTCCTAATAGTGACCCAGAGGATGTTCGTCAGGCGCATGCACCACAACGTCATGATTACTCGCGTTATCGCACACAAAAAGATACACTCGCCCAAGCTGCACAAAGGAGTGGGCATGCAGCAGCTGCAGGACGTGATACGCGCGAGCAACAACGTACAGAACCTATTCGTGTAGAGAAAAAACCTCGTCCAAATGATCCTTGTCCTTGTGGATCGGGAAAGAAATATAAACAATGTCACGGTAAAATGGAAGCGTAATGTTGGGATTTATAACCTGGAATGTTGATCCAATCTTGATTCATTTTGGAGATGGAGGTGTTCGCTGGTATGGCTTACTTTGGGCCATAGGTATTTATCTTGCTTATCTTATCCAAATTAAGTTATATAAAAACGAAAATTGTCCTACAGATTGGACCGATAAACTATTTATGTGGATGGTTATTGGCCTTATTATTGGTGCGAGAGTAGGGCATTGTTGGTTCTATGAGTGGCATGATGTCACTCTGCCCGGTATGAAAGCATATTGTCAATATATGGATATATCAACAGAGCCCGTGCACATTTTTGGTTGGTCAATCAATTATCGAAATCCATATATTGAGCATCCATTGAAACTTCTCAAAATATGGGAGGGAGGATTATCTAGCCATGGGGGGGCTTTGGGATTATTGACAGCTGCATGGCTACTCAATCGTAAGGTATTCTCCAAAGTACCACAATTTCATACATCTTTACTTTGGATAATGGATCGCCTTGTTGTTGGCGTTTGTGTTACAGCCACTTTGATACGTTTAGGTAATTTGATGAACTCAGAGATCTATGGTACTCCTACTAACATGCCTTGGGGATTTATATTCGTGCGTGATGGACAAACGGTGCCTTGTCATCCTACTCAGATTTATGAGATGCTCTATTGTATAGTAGCATTTATAGTGACATGGATGATGTATTGGAAAGCAAAGGCCTATAAACGTGAGGGACTTCTTCTTGGGGTCTTTCTAGAGATAATTTTCTTTACAAGGTTCTTGCTAGAGTTTATCAAAAACGACCAAGAACTTTTCGAAGCAAACCATGTCTTGAATATGGGACAAATGCTCTCCTTGCCATTTATAATTTGGGGTGTCTATTTGATTATCAGAGCATATAAGAAACCAGCTTTATCTTGAGATCAAAACTGTGTGTCATACTGTTCATCTTTTTGTTTGGGTGGCATAATTCTGTGGCCCAAACTGTTGATGACGACTCTATGTTATTGCATCTGATTGCAGAACAGAGTCGAGATTTACATATGCGAGACACATTGTTCTTGCAGGATACGATGATTGTTTTTTGTGACACCATTTGGAAATCTTATCCTCATCCTTTGTGCGTCCCTTTAATGTACGTTCCACAAGCAATGCCATCTTTGACCGATTCTACACCCAATAACCCTTATTCCGTTGAGTCGATAAGAAAAAATGCATTGCGCTACATTCTTCATAACCATGCGGATATGTTCGTTTCTATCAGTGATCCATCTAGGTTAGAAAGGCTTGCCATTAAAGGAACTAAAAAAAACAAAGCAGTTATTCGAAACGTTGAAGTGGAAGAAGTCGATAAGGCAAAGGCTCTAAAAACACAATATTCTCCATGGCGTAAGTCTGCAACATTGTCTCTCCAACTGACTCAAAACTATGCTACTGATAACTGGCATCAAGGTTCTGCAAATGCATTCGCTATGCTTTGGAATGCTAAAGCTATTGTCAATTACAAATCAGCAAATATATCTTGGGAAAACACACTTGATTGGAGAGTGGGTGCGAGCACTGTGAGTCAGGATTCACTGCGAAAAGTTAATACGACGGATGATAAACTGCAGGTTTATAGCAAGTTTGGTTATCAATTGCATAAAAAATGGTATTTATCAATGTATGCGGACTTTCGGACAAATTTATTCCCGAACTTCCAAAAAAACTCCCAAATGCTGAATGCTACTTTCTTGACGCCTATTAGATATTCAATGGGCGTCGGTGTGGATTGCAAGGTGGTTAAGGGACTTTCAATCAACTTCTCTCCTGTGACATACAAAATGGTTTATGCGCTGAATACAAATCCAGAATGTGTAAATGTCACAGACTTTGGTATTGCTGAGGGTACAGATATGCTAAACGAAGTGGGTAGTTCTTTGCGTGTGGAGTGGAAATGGAGACCTCTGCGAGAGATAGAATTGGAGACCAAGTTTTATTTCTTTACCAATTATAAGCAGGTTGAAACAGAACTGGAAATTGATGTGGACTTTATTATCAATAGATATATGTCGGCACGATTGCTTTTGCATCCTAGATATGATGGTACCATCGTTAGTGAGGAACCTCAAAAACTTCAATTTAAGGAACTTATTAGCGTCGGTTTTGCACATACTTTCAGATAAAATAATCAACTCATATGAATAAACAATCACTTCGTATAGTCTACATGGGTACTCCGGATTTTGCTGTGGAAAGTCTGCGAGCTTTAGTAGACGGTGGCTATAATGTCGTTGCTGTTGTTACCATGCCTGACAAACCTGCTGGCCGTGGACATCAACTCCAATTTTCAGCGGTCAAACAATATGCTCTTTCTGTGGGGATACCGATCTTACAACCTGAACGACTTAAAGAAGAGAACTTCTTAGAGCAGTTGCGCTCCTATGATGCAGATTTACAAATTGTTGTGGCATTTAGAATGCTTCCCGAAATCGTCTGGAATATGCCCCGTCTAGGGACATTCAACCTCCATGCTTCGCTCTTGCCAAAATATCGAGGTGCTGCGCCGATTAACTGGGCGGTCATGAATGGTGATTCCGAAACAGGAGCTACAACATTCATGCTGCAACATGAAATTGATACCGGAGATATCATTCTACAAGAAAAAATATCTATTGGTAGAGATGAAAATGTAGGGTCAGTACATGATCGTTTGATGACGATGGGAGCTAATCTAGTAACTCGTACTGTAGATCTTATCATCCAAAGTGATGAAGATGGTGAGCCTGTGCCTACAATGCCACAAAACAATCTTATACTTGAAAACGCAGAGATTAATGTTTCGCAAGCGCCTAAAATTTTTAAGGATACCTGCTGTATTGATTTTTCGCGTACTGTAGAGCAGGTGCGTAATCATATTCGAGGCCTGAGTCCGTATCCCGCTGCATGGATTGATTCGATGCCTGATGAACATCCGCTTGCTCAGTTGTTGGTGGGTGCCAAAGTCTATGAGGCTGTGGCAATTGAATGCCCAGAGAAGAAGGGACATATTATTGTACCATGTGCTGATGGATTCATTGATATTCTCGAATTGCAATTGCCTGGAAAAAAACGCATGCAAGCATCTGCGCTATTGAATGGATTAAAAAATAAATAACAAATTGTTACAATTTTATGGTTATAGCAGTTTTTGGAAATACACTTCGATCTGAAACAATTCGTGAAGTCAAGCATATTGTTGAGTTCTTGCAACTTAGAGGAGTCGATGTAGTTCTTTCTCAGGAATTACGTCATGAGGCATTTAATCGTGAACTTCCATCCGTGGAAGATTATATCGCGCATACGGGTGAAACCATTGATTTCGCAATTTCTGTCGGCGGTGATGGTACTTTTTTGACTACTGCTTCTTTGGTCGGAAATCTAGATATTCCTATACTTGGTGTAAACTGTGGTCACCTTGGCTATTTAGCGGAGGTTCAAATACAAAATGTTGACCAAGTTCTTGATCAATTGATTAATAATCAATATACCATTGAACAACGACGGATGCTTGAGGTGACATGTTCGCAGCCAAATAAAATAATTTCGCCATACGCTCTTAACGAAGTCGCGATTCTTAAATCTGGTCTTAGTAGTATGATTACTATTGAGGTTTCAATTAATGGAGAGTTTTTACATTCCTACAAGGCTGATGGGCTGTTGTTGGCTACTCCTACTGGATCCACTGCATATAATCTTAGCGTAGGTGGCCCACTGCTCGATCCCCACGTTAATGCCATTGTGTTATCACCTGTTGCAACGCATAGCTTGAATATTCGACCACTGGTTATCCTAGATGATAGTAAGATCGATCTTAAGGTTACTAGTCGAAATGGCAACTATATGATGAGTGTAGATGGTAGAAGTCAGGTGTTGGATGAAAGTTTGCAACTCCATATTGAACGCTCGTCTAGAACGATCAAAATACTCAGAGTGGAAGGACAAAGTTTTATGAAGTCTCTTAAGGATAAACTCAATTGGGGAAGATAATTTATGGTGGACTATTTGGCGATTATAGATAAATATTGTGTTGATAACGAGCAACTTAAGGATATTCTACTGCAACACTCTCGACAGGTGGCCGATAGGGCATTATCCATCTTGTCCATGCATCCAGAATGGACTGAGCAGGGATTAGTTGATCCTGTTTTTGTGGAAGAAGCTGCTATGTTACATGATATTGGAGTTGTCTTTTGTGATGCTCCTAAAATTCATTGTCTTGGGTCTCATGCTTATATCGAGCATGGTTTTCTCGGGGCGGAAATTCTTCGGCTAGAGGGACTACCTAAACATGCTGCGGTGGCTGAACGACACACGGGAACAGGAATTACTATGGAGCAAATAATGCGTGAAAACTTGCCAATTCCACTTCAAGACTATTCGCCACGTACATTAGAAGAACAACTCATTTGCTACGCTGATAAGTTTTATTCCAAAACCCATCTGGGAGAAGATAAACCTTCATCTAAAATTCGCTTACATCTTTGGAAATATGGCTCTGATACGGTACGCCGTTTTGATGAAATGCAGGCGATCTTCGAACCAAACCTCACGATCTAGATGCTTGGTTGTTTCTATTTTGCCATCTAACTCCATCGGAAGCTCATCGGAAACTCATCGGAAGCTGATCGGGACCTCACAGTCACTCTGCGGACACTTTACCATATTTCATCTGAGGCGCTATCGAGAGTAGGGTATGTGTTTTGTTTATTTTTTTTGTGGAAAATTAGCACATATCTTGCATATGTACTTTTTTTTTTGTACCTTTGCAGCGATTATGACTAGACTAAGTGTAAATATAAATAAGGTGGCTACTCTGCGCAACGCACGCGGTGGGGATTTACCTAATGTAGAGCTCTTTGCGCATGCTTGCGAGTGGTATGGTGCAGATGGTATTACTGTTCATCCGCGTCCCGATGAGAGACATATCACACGCAAGGATGTCTATGATATCAAGGAGACTATTGTTCAGGAGTTTAATATCGAAGGAAATCCTGAGCCTGCATTCATTGACCTTGTGCTAGATGTGAAACCTGCACAAGTGACCCTTGTGCCAGATGCGCCAGACCAACTTACTAGTAATCATGGTTGGGATACCAAAACGCATCTCGCCAAACTTTCCGCTATTATTCAGCGCTTCAAAAACGCCGGAATCCGTGTCTCTGTTTTTGTGGATCCAGATCCTGAAATGGTCGAGTATGCGCATAAGGCTGGAGCGGATCGGGTAGAACTCTATACGGGACCATATGCAAAATTGTATGACCCAAGAAATCCCGAGGAAGCCATTCAAATGTATCGCCCTGCGGCATTGAAAGCCAAGGAGTTAGGACTGGGATTGAATGCGGGCCATGATTTGAATATAGCTAACCTTAAGGCCTTCGTTCAGGCATTCCCATGGCTTGATGAAGTTAGTATCGGTCAAGCCCTCATCGCGGATGCCTTATATTTAGGATTAAAAGAAACAATAAAACAATACAAACATGCTCTTTCAAATTAATAATGTGATTGACACCACAGTCATTCCTGCAGCGCAAGATTCGCTGCCTGTAATAGATGAACCTATTCAACAATCAATCAACCTTTTCACCATGGCAGAATATGGTGGCTGGATTATGATTGTTCTTGCCTTGCTGCTGGCGTTTGCGATTTATTTGTTTATAGAACGAATTGTGGTGCTAACAAAAGCTACCAAAGAGGATAAAACGTTTATGAATCGTATTCGTGACTATATTAAGGAGGGTAAAATCGATTCTGCTGTTAAGTTATGTCAACGTACAGATACACCTTCTTCGCGTATGGTAGAGAAAGGTATCTCACGTATTGGTCGACCAATGCAAGACGTGCAAGTGGCTATTGAAAATGTGGGAAATCTTGAGGTGGGAAAACTTGAAAAAGGCCTTGTTCTTATGGCTACTATCGCTGCTGGTGCACCTATGCTTGGATTCTTAGGTACTGTACTAGGTATGATTCAAACATTCTTCAATATGGCGCAAAATGCCGGTGGGGTGATTGAAATTTCCTTACTCTCTGAGGGTATGTATCAGGCCATGGTTACTACTGTTGGTGGACTCATAGTTGGTATCTTGGCGATGTTTGCATACAATCTGCTCGTTTCTCGTATTGACCGCGTAGTACGAATGTTGGAATCACGTACGATGGAGTTTATGGATCTACTCAACGAACCAGCCTAACCCTCGCCTTTAAACTTTAAACTTTAAACTTTAAACTTTAAACTTTAAACCAAAGTTATGGCACTTAAAAGACGAAATAGGGTAGAGGCTACTTTTGCAATGTCTTCTATGACAGACCTCATTTTCTTGTTGTTGCTGTTTTTTGTAATGGCGAGCACAATGTCGTCGCCTAACGATATCAAGATAAACCTTCCTAAATCTAGCGCAAATACTGCTACTAAGCAAGTTGTCGCAAAAGTGAGCATCGATAATTTAGGTAATTACTATGTGGCTTTAGGAAGACAGACTCCGGTGGAGATTGAGGCGGATCAACTAGAAGCCTACCTGGCTACTATCCAACAGCAAGATAGTGCTATGTATATCGCACTGCATGCTGATCAGGACATACCTTATCGTGATATTGTACACGTGTTAGATATTGCTAATCAACACAAAATGAAAATTGTTATTGCTACCAAGAAGTGACCAAACAAGCACAATCACATATTATTGCGTCGATAGGAACAGTTCTAACATTAGGACTCATCTTCATGCTACTGTGGCTTCTTCATATTAATATGCCGCAACCTGTTGAGGAAGAAGGAATTGTCCTAGCCTTTGGCTATGCTGAGGACGGGGGAGGAACGCCGGATGTAACGCCTGAGGATGTAATCACACAAGTTGAGCAGTTACCTGCGCCCCCAACATATTCTACACCATCAGAGAACGAACTGATGGTGCAGGAGGATGAAGAATCACTCTTACTCGCTCAGCAAACAGAAGAGGAAAACAAGCGCAAAGCGGCTGAAGAGGCCTTGCTGCGTCAGCGCAAAGAGCAAGAAGCTATCGCTGAAGCGGAGAGAATTGCACATGAGAAAGCACTTGCTGAACAACGTGCCAAAGAGCAAGAGGCAATTGAGAAAGCCAATAAGTTAGCTGCACTCTTTGGTCAGGCTGGATCGGCTGAAGGGGCGAATGCGCAAGATGCTACCTCTAATGCTACTGCGGCTACGCATGGAAATCCTATTGGTAAGGGATATGGCAGTGTGAATAATTCTACGTGGACATTGTATGGACGTGACTGTAAGCGTTTACCCAAACCTTCATCCGAATTTGGGCAGGCTGGAGTTGTGATCGTATCCATTCAGGTGGATAAAGCTGGCAATGTTACGAATGCTACAATTGCAGAAGGCACTACTATTTCTGATAGGCAAACACAACTGCTAGCTATTCAAGCTGCAAGACAAGCTAAATTTACAGAAGGGGATACTCCCCAATTAGGTAAAATTTCATATACGTTTAAACTAAACTAATTAATTTATGAACTACATCTTTCTAGACAATGGATTTGAGGAAATCGAAGCGATTACCACAATAGACCTTTTAAGGAGAGCGAATATTGAATTAACGACTGTGTCTGTTTCTGGAAATGAACTCGTCATGGGCGCACACAACATATCTGTCAAAGCAGATAAACTCTTTGATCAGTTAAACTTTGCAGACGCTGAAATGCTCATTCTCCCGGGGGGAGCAACTAAGTTGCACGAGTGTCAACCACTCTGCGAACTGCTTATAGAGCACAATAATCAAGATAAACTAATTGCTGCGATTTGTGCTGCACCTTCTGTCTTGGGCAGATTGGGAATCCTTCATGGTAAACAAGCTACATGTTACCCTGGATTTGAAGAGTATCTCGGAGAAAGTTATGTAGATGGACTAGTCGTAGAGTCTAAGAATATTATTACGGCCAAAGGCCCTGGACTCAGTAGCGACTTTGCTTTTTGTATCATTGAAAAAACAGTTGGTCCTGAGATTGCTGACCAAGTCTATGATGCTGCGCAATATTAAGAATAACGCAACTTTAAATTATTTTAAAAATTATATTAAAAAATGAAAAAATATTTACTCTCTATTTTTCTAATCTTGCTAACATTACCTCTCGTTGCGCAAGAAACGCAAACACCTTCACCTTGGAAGTGCTCTGGTGTGGTTGGCTTAAATGCTAGTGCTACGGGACTCGTTAATTGGGCTGCAGGTGGTAACAATAACGTGAATGGCGTCGCTTTCGGAAAACTACGTCTATTGTACAATGACAACAACCTCTCTTGGGAAACCAATCTAAATCTTGAATATGGAATTTCATACATTGATCAGAAAAATGATGCTTTCCAAAAATCAAGTGATGTCATTGATTTTAATACCAAATTAGGTTGGCAATTCCATAAAGCATGGTATCTTACGGCTTCTGCTGGATTTAAGAGCCAAATGGCTTTTGGGCGTGCTTATGATGGTACGGATGCTGATGATCCTATTATTTCTAAGTTCCTTTCTCCTTCATACACAGATATTTCTGTCGGTATTGACTGGAAACCTAACTCTATCTTCTCTCTCTACCTTTCCCCTGTGGCTGGTAAAATTACTACTGCGTATGTAGGAGAGGCAGTTGAGAATGCTAACCCTGGTCTACGCCAAACAATGCAGGAGAAATATGCAACATGGACTTATAGTAAAGAGATGAATGCGGATGGTACCTATGATAAGCTCTACAAGAATGCCAAAGCTGAACTCGGTCTTAGCTTTAAAGGTGGAATTAACTACACCTATAAAGATTTGAAGATCATTACTACTGTCGGTCTCTTTACTCCATACGCATGGGATAAAACTGAAATGTTCGATGCTAACGGTGATTTTATAGGTTACCGCGACAACAACCGTCGTTTTGGTAATTTTGATGTGGATTGGGACGCTGCTATTTCATACCAATTCCTCAAGTGTCTCAATGTAACACTATCAACTTCTCTTAAGTACTATAATGGAGTGAAAATCGCTAATGCTGATGGTGTACTTGCTGAACGTGTTCAATTTAAAGGTATTCTTGGCTTAGGAGTTGGATATAGCTTCTAAGATTATTCCGCTTTTCCTAATGGAGTCATTGAAGCAATTAGAGCAAAATCTCGTTCAACTTTTGAATCAATATCAAGAGTTGCAGTTGCAGGTGAAATCACTCCAAGAGGAAAATCAGCGTCAGCGCGATGAGATTATTCAAACGCATGCGGATATGCAGCAGCTTAAACATGACTACAATAAATTGCATACGGCCCATACTCTACTTTTAGGAAATCAAGCTGATGACGATGATCGTATCAAGACTAAGCAAAGGCTGACCAATATGATCCTTCTAATTGATAAAACGCTTGAAATATTAAAGCAATGACTACTTCTCGCAAGCAACATATCACATTGCAGTTACATGCGCATCATATCAGTCTTGATGTGCCAGTAGAGCACGAGTCATTCTACAGAAGAGCTGCTGAAATACTTAATGAGAAGTACCTGTTTTATCAACAGAAGTATAAAACGCTTGTGTCCGCTGAGTTATTGTGGGTGTACGTCGCGCTTGAAATCGCGGTAAGTCTTGCCGCAGAAGAAGATGCACGCGAAAAGGACATCACATTTGTAAAAGACAAAGTACAAGAACTAAATAAACTAATTTTACAAAACATCAAATAATTTTTAATATGGTAATTACAAACGTTGTTATAGCATTTGTTTCGCTTATTCTAGGAGCCTTTCTCTGCTTCTTAGGATTTAGATATCATAGCAAAGGTATTTTACGAAAAGCGGAGGAAGATGCAGAACTAATCAAGAAAAACAAAATCATTGAGGCAAAAGAGAAATTTATTGCTCTTAAATTAGAACACGAAAATCAAGTACGTCAAGCTGAGCAAAAACTACACCAACAAGAGCAACGCCAACAACAGCGTGAGCAACAACTCAATCAAAAGCAAGGTGAAGTACAGCGTTCTCAAAATGAACTAAATCAACAACGTCAGCAACTTGAAAATCAGCAAAAGGCCTTAGAACATAAAACGCAAGAGATTGATCGTTTGCAAAAAGCTGCAGAGCAACAACTCGAACAAATATCTGGACTCTCTGCTGAGGAGGCCAAAAAACAATTGGTTGATGCACTCAAGGATGAGGCGAAAACTGCTGCAATGGCATATATCAACGATACAATGGATGAGGCTAGACTGACGGCTAGCAAGGAGGCTAAGAAGATTATTATTCAATCTATCCAACGTATCGCTTCTGAAACTACTGTGGAGAATGCGGTTTCTGTTTTTCATATTGACAATGATGAAGTGAAGGGACGTATCATTGGTCGTGAAGGACGTAATATTCGTGCGCTTGAAGCCGCTACAGGTGTGGAAATTGTTGTCGATGATACCCCTGAGGCTATTACTCTTTCTGCATTCGATCCTGTCCGCCGTGAGATCGCTCGACTTTCTCTCCATCAACTCGTACAAGATGGGCGTATCCACCCTGCACGTATCGAAGAGGTAGTAGCTAAGGTTACGAAGCAAGTGGAAGAAGAGATTATTGAAACTGGTAAACGTACGACCATTGATCTTGGAATTCATGGCATGCACCCAGAGCTTGTTCGACTTGTTGGTAAGATGAAGTATCGTTCTAGTTATGGTCAAAATCTTCTCATGCACGCACGCGAAACTGCCAATCTTTGTGCGGCTATGGCTGCGGAACTTGGACTCAATGTCAAGAAAGCTCGTCGAGCTGGTCTACTTCACGATATTGGTAAGGTTAGTGATGAGGATATGGAGATGCCACACGCACAATTGGGTATGAAACTTTGTGAGAAGTATGGTGAAAAACCAGATATCTGCAATGCTGTAGGTGCTCACCACGAAGAGTGCGAAATGGAGTCGATCATTGCGCCTATCGTCTTGGCTTGTGACGCTATCTCTGGTGCACGTCCAGGTGCGCGCCGAGAGATTGTTGAGGCTTATGTCAAGCGCTTGAACGACCTAGAGAACATCGCTATGTCATATCCAGGGGTTACTAAGACATATGCACTCCAAGCGGGCCGTGAACTCCGTGTGATTGTCGGTGCTGACAAACTTACTGATAAGGAAACAGAACTCCTCTCATTCGATATAGCTAAGCGCATTCAAGATGAGATGACTTACCCTGGTCAAATCCGTATCACAGTTATCCGCGAGACCCGTGCGGTAAGCTACGCGAAATAACTCTGATGATGATTTTTCAAAAGAATAGACTGCCTATCTTGGCAGTCTATTCTTTATCTAACCTCTAACCTCTAATCTCTAATCTCTAACCTCTATACTCTCTGCCAACCATTTATTTAGTGACTCTTTCTCTCCCAGTCCTATACGCGATTTAATGCGCATTCTGCGACTCCAAATAGTACGTTGGGTGGCGCCCATCAGTAGGCAGATATCTGAGTTATCTATACCTAATATATATAGGGCTATCACTTGCAAGTCTGTGGAGGTCAACCTAGGGTAAGTGCTCTGTAATCTTGTCAGTATATTGCCATATGCGCCCTCAAACTCTTTTAAGAAACCATGCCATTGCTGCTCTGTGGAGAAGATATTTTGATCAATATAGTCCTTTGCCCATTGTGGAATGCTCTCTTCCTTTTTGCGACTAAGTATTGCTTCTTGCAGGTTCTTGCTTAATTCTATACGCTGATTAATAATTCGTTTTAATGTTTCGCGACGAATTCTCAATTCGTTTTGTAGGTTAGCTATCTCCTCTTCATTCTTGGTCTTTTCTACCAAATGTTTTGCACGTTGATTAGATATGAATAGTATCGCTAATATCACAAGACACAGCACACCAACCAATACTGACCCCAATATAATATAGAGTCGTTGCCTGTCCAACTGCAATTGCAAGTTTTTCGCTTTTTCGACTTCGTTGTCATAGTGTTGTGCAGCCACAAAGGCGCTTGCTCTACCTTTCTCCTCTGATTCTCTATAATAGGTGTCATATAGTTCATATAGAGAGTCGTATGCTTCTTCATATTTTCCTTTTAGATGCAGATATTGGCTGTGCCAGAGGATGTATTGCTGCTCGCTCCATACCTGCGCCGTAGTATCTACCGCCAGTATATCAAGGTAAAGGCGTGCTGAATCTGCTTTGTTAGTACGGATGTAGTATTTCACAAGATCATATGCATAGCGTTTTTGACCCGCCTTGTGGCACATATACTGACATATGCTTGCCAGTTCGGGTGAATTGTCTTGATTCGCAGATAATTGAGCATAGCGAATATCCATCTGCAAAATCGTATCGCCCATATAACCAGCTGCTGTTAATGCTTTGTCAAAGTACTGGTTCCTGCTCTCATCGTGCGTATTTCGACCGAGTTCGCGATATACCGATGCCAAGTAAAGGGGGAATCCGGCTTCTTCCAAATAGGGGAGTGCTTTTTGGTAATTCTCCAAGGCGATGTCATATAGTTGCTCACTCTCACTAATACGCCCCATTTTGTAATACGTCATACCCCGAATGATTGATGATGAAGGATATTTTTCAGCTTTTTTCAAGTATTGCATAGCTTGTGTGTTTTTGCCTAGCCAATTCAAGTATGCACCTTGTATGTAATATGCCTCTGATGCACTTACTTCATCTCCGTAATTGTCGAAATACTCTGCCAACGCATCCATGTCGCTTCCGCTAGGCAATCTTAGTTCTCGTTTGAGCATCAAATGTGCCTCCGCCAAACGATAGCGATGTTGCTCATACTCGCTCAAGGTGCTCATATCTACTTTTTCTAGCATGCTTTGTGCTAATGTGGCGTCATACCATATTTGTGAAATGGCTTCTTGCAAACTATTGTTCTCTATGATGAGATTTTTTGCGCAAGAGCAACACACTAGCAATATGATGATGAGTATAAATTTTGTCTTCATAACCATTTAGTCTTGATTCTCTATACTTGTTTCTTTTTGGGTGATTTTGTTGCAAAATTACAATATTTTTTTTGCTTCTGCAAGTGTTTTTTGATGCTTGCATCAGTTTTAATTTTTTGTAAAATTATAATATGCATATAATCAGTATGTTAGGTGGCTTGTGTTTGTAGTGCTGCATCAGTTTATTTTTTGGTCATTTCAGGAAAAAGCAGTACCTTTGCACAGAATTTTTATCAATCAATTTGCTATGCGTAAAAGTTTTAAAGTAATTTCCCGTTTACTACAAGTGGCATTCGTTGTATTGCTTTTTGATAGTTGTGGTCCGGGCCCGGACATAAATCTAGATAGTCCTCCTTCTAGAGTATTTGATCCATACGTTGGAGGGATATCTAGTTCTGTTCAAGACGAAGATCGTGAGCGTGTCTTTCGTGATACGATTACGCCCCCAAGTAATCCAATGAATGAGCTTCCGTATGTGCCTGGAACATTCTATTTCCGGGGTGTTTTAAAATTAGAGTATTATAATGGTTCACTATTCTGTGCCATCCGTAGTACGAACAGCAACAATTACTTCCTGACGGATAATGGCTCAAAATATCTTTTGCGCCTAGATTGTCCGTTGTTGAAGGACTTTGCTGTAGGCGACACGCTAGTTTTAACGGCTGTGCCGATGATGTTGATTGATAGTTTTTCATTAGCTACATATCATATTGTACCTAATGCTATTTTCAAATAACCTTAAAATTGAATTGAGATGAAATATCATATATATATATTATTGATGTTGATATCGATTAGTTTGCCTGTTTCGGCCGAACAAACTACATCTGAGTTGACCCATGGTCGTCATGCTATTCGCATAGGATGGGGGGATGCCGCTATTCCTGCAAACCAATATGACTTTGAGGGCTTGTACGGCGTAATTTACGATTGTGTAGGATCTCCTTATGGCAATATTGACGAGGCGTTGCAAATCATTCAAGGTATGCCTGCGCCTCAAGCTGATAAATTTCTGCTTGATTATCGCGTAGTAGAAAGAGGAAAAATGCATACCTCTGGTCATTTCTTCTTGGGGTATCGTTATCAGTTTACGCCCGTAGTAAGCTTTGGCGCGGATATGGATGTGCTATTCATGCATCGTGAAAATCGTGTATATGATGGCTATAAATCCTATTTCGTAGGCGGATATAGCCCCTATAGTTATGAAAATCTGATGCATCTCACCCTAATGCCGAATGTTCGCTTTACCTATTTCCGTCAACGAGTTCTGGAATTATATTCGGCATTGGGAGTGGGGTACTCCCTCTATCTTTTTGAAAATTCTCCTGCGCATGGCTTATCTTTGAATGCTACCTTGTTCGGCGTGAATGTGGGTAACGAACATTGGTATGCAGAGGCAGAACTAGGTAGTATGCAGTCATGGGCATTCTCTTTCCCTGGCACCCACGGGCTCTACGGCTCCCGCCTCTTCTCACTCGCTGTTGGATATAGATTCTAATTAAATTTCAACCATTGAATAGTTTATCAACCAATTAATTTAATGTCTTATGAAAAAGTTATCATTTATCTTTTCGCTACTAGCAACAGCCTTCTTATTTACTGCTTGCGAACAACCAGAAGGTCCACAGTCTCTTATTGGACATTGGAATGTGGTTGGAGATCATTGGACTGCTACTTTAGATGAAGAAGGACAGTTGTATATTTCTTCAACGAAATACGATACAGGATTGCCTTATCATTATACGGCAACCACGGATTCTCTTTATATTCAAGATTATGCTACCACTTCCCAATGGGTTTGCGCTTACGAATTTAAAGGCAACTCTACTTTGGTTATCTCGGATTTGGGTGCGATTTTTCATGATGTAGGATCTATAGCTGACAAAATTAAAAAGCAAGAACGTGTTGTCCTTACTAGAACCCCTCAGATACGCTAATCCTCCGTTATCAATCACGTTACATATACGATAGATATACGTTAGATACACGATAGATTATGCTAGGCCATAAGGTAGCCACGCGTGTACTGCCCCCTGTACTGACCCCCATTTTGGGGACGCATTAAGTGTTTATTTATGAGATAGTCAGTGTTTTTTACCAACACTTGCACAATTCAAAAAAATATCGTAACTTTGCAAACCCATTAAATAATATGCCCATGAAACCATTTGCATTATTTGGATTATTGCTAATCTTTGCGGCTAGTAACACTATAGCACAAGAGGTACAGTTGCCTTACCCTGCCACTACAGCTTTGTCTTACGAAAAGAATAAGATCTACTACGAAGGCAATCTAATCAGCAAAAGGGACTGCCAAGCCTTCCTCCGTCAAAATGCTCAAGAAGACATCTACCGTCAATATCGCAGTGGTTTGCGTATGTACAACGCAGGGTGGGGGTTACTCGGTACGGGCTTGACTTTAGATGCTTTTGCGATAGGATTTACGGTAGGTTTATTCGCTTCTTTTCACTATGACCCAGAATGTCCAACAATGGGACCTGGTTTAGCCATCATGTTGATTAGTGTACCCGTAGGAACAGTTGGACTTGCTTGTAATATTGCAGGTATCCCCCTAGTCTGTGTTGCTAAAAAACGCATGCAGAAAAGCATTGCCGCCTACAATATTTCGTTGCCAGAGCCACAAACAGCCAAAAACTATTGGAGCCTACAACCATCCAGCAATGGTATCGGTTTAGCATATCATTTTTAATATTAACTCTTAAGTTCTTAAATGTATGAAAATCAAAGAGATTCGAAGAAAGTATAACAATTTATTGCAGCGTTTTATCCGTCTCTTCTCGCTTTCTAGCGTAGCTTTTGTCTTGACAGCTTGTTATGGTTGTCCATACGCAGAGTATGATGTAGAAGGATATGTCTATGATGAAAATGGCAACAAGCTAGAGAATATGCAAGTGGTTGTCCGCACTTTCGACCAGCAATGGGATTATCCTGATACAGTCTATACCAACGCCGATGGTCATTATCGTGCTATACATAGCCTCCCTTCCTCTGGAGGTGATTGTATGGAAGTGATTGTACATGATACTACTGGAGTATATGCCTCCGACTCAACCCATATCTCATCTGGCAAGATGAAAGTAGAAGACCAAGACTCTTGGTCAACCTATTATTCTATGCGCCAGGACTTCCAACTTAAAAAGAAGTGAAAATGAAACGCTGTATTTATTGCTTGTTGTTTGTAATTGCACTTGGATGGATATCATGTGACAATTCAACGAAACATACTCCCATATATTATGATGCATGGAGAGTGTGTGATGAAGAAGTGGACCCAATACATGATTGTGCTTGGCTAAAAAATAGTATAGCTGATAATAAGTACAATAGATTGGTTATAGCGGAAGTGATTGCACAACAAGCAATTACTGAAGATTCTCTTTTGTCCGATGAGTTGTTTTATGGCTATCAGGTATACTTCGAACATAAGGGATGTGTAATTGGCGTTTCAGATGGTTTGTACACAGATACATACGATTGTTCAGGCAATATCATAAGTGGTCAGGGGCGTATAGGTGTTTATTTTAATTGTCAAGATACGACAAATGATTCAATTGTATTCAATACTTACAAAATAACTGAATATAATATTATCTATGAACATTAAAAAGAAATAACTATGAAAAAGATTAAAAACAAATGCCATTTATTGGTAGGTGGTCTACTGACTACGTTGTTAGGATTCTTTGGTGTTTCATGTGACAATTCAGTTCCTGTTTTGTATGGTGTCGCATTAGATACGAATTATGTGGACTTAAATGGCGAAGTGACCAACGAGGATGGTCAACCACTAGAGTCTATGCAAGTGCGTGTCAATCGTTCTTATATGCGACGGCTCGTAGATACGCTCTATACCAACACTTCAGGTGAGTTTGAGCAGTATTATGCTTTTACGAAAGATGGCAGCAATGATACCCTGTTTATTGAGGTAAATGACACCTCAGATGTATATGCTTCTGAAAAGGTAGAGATTCCTTTTACAGAGATGACCAAAGTGAGCGAATCGGAGTACGCCACAGAATATTCTGTAGATGTCAAACTCCAACTCAAATATATAAAATACCCCCTTCACCACACACAAAAAAATGATGATATATGAAACAATTATCACTTTTCCTTCTGTCTGTCTTATTGCTTGCGGCTTGCAACCCAAATGGTAATGAGCCAAATAAACAAGAGTGGCAATCAGTAGATTGTAACCCATCTTTGACTTGGTTGCGTGATTTTTTCCCTTACAACGATACGCGGCGAGATCTGCTAGCCAAGCAGGACCCGCCTCATCCGGATATAGCTTTTTTTGCTCGCTACAATAATTCTGATTTTTTACGTATAACCGTTTCTGGAAACAATCAAATTGATTTCCTGCATCACTCTTTATATCCATGTTCATATCGTATCGAACCGCATGTTGAGTTGATGGAGAATAAAATCGTGCTTTGGGAGACAGAGCGTAAACCTGTAATCCCAACTCCGTGCATATGTGATGCGAACATTACAAGTAGCATATCTGTATCTCATTTGGACTACACTATGCTTGTTTTGTCCGATTATGAGTTAGACGTACCTATTAGGTTGTACGAAGGTATGGATACTGTAATCATGATCCGTACAGACATACCTTTCGAACCTACTGTAACACTTTCTGTGGGAGGTTATGTTAGAGATGATAAATACAACTATTTATCTTCTGTACAGCTGGTCCTGCGTAATACAACTGGCGAAATAGCCGATACTATATATACCAACGAAAATGGAAGATATGCAGCATACTACGAAATGCTAGGATGTGAAGAGGATACACTAACCATTATTGCAACACCCCATGACTTAGGCTCGTCATACGATACTTGTAAAACCGTACAAATAGCATTTTCTGATATGACTTCTTCTGTCGATGCATATCTAACTGACTACTATTGTGAGCAGTATTTTAATTTTACTAAAAACTCTCCATTCCCATTCGGTTCTCTACTAGGGAACGATGCACAATAGAGTCGTATTAATAGTTATATTTTTTTATATTTTTGTAGGACGTAGCCCGTATTTTTGTTAACTAAAACGAAATTGACATTAATTGACATCTTCTTTGTCGTAAATTCGTCTTAAATAATCCACCTTATGAAACTCCGCAAACGCATCATATTCGAACTTGAGCGGCTTCGCCGCAAGAATCTCCAGCAGTTGCACCCGCTGCAACAACTCTTTTGGGAGTCCACGCTCCGCTGCAATGTGCATTGCCTGCATTGTGGTAGTGACTGCTCTAGCTCCGAGGTCACACCCGACATGCCCGCCGAGGACTTCTTGCGTGTGATTGATCATAGTGTTACTCCTTATGTTGATCCACATAAGGTGCTGATTATCATATCGGGTGGCGAACCGCTAATGCGCAAAGACCTTGCTGAAGTGGGGGCAGCGCTCAAGCAACGTGGCTATCCTTGGGGTATGGTCACTAACGGACTGGCTTTAACCGAAAAACGCTTCGAAGAACTCATGGCTGCGGGGTTGCGCTCTATTGCCATTAGTTTTGATGGCTTAGAACTCGACCATAATTGGCTCCGCCAACACCCTCTCGCGTTCGAAGGCGCCACCCGCGCTATCAAATTGGCAGCGCAGTTTGAGGGGCAGGTGCTTAGGAGCTCAGGAGTTCAGGAGAGTTCTCCTGAACAAGCGCACAGCGCGACTGAACCCCTGAACAGAGGCAAAGCCTCGCCTGTACAGACTAAAAAAAGGCTCGCATGGGACGTCGTCACTTGCGTCAACCAACGCACCATCAATCAATTAGATGAGATGCAGCAATATCTTTGGTCTATTGGCGTGCGCAATTGGCGACTTATCACCATCGACCCTATGGGGCGTGCGGCAGAGAATCCCGAACTTATTCTGACTCCCGAGCAACATCGTCAGTTGCTAGACTATATCCGCGAGAAACGCAAACAAGGTTTGCATATCTCCTACTCCTGCGAGGGCTTTATGCCTGATTATGAGATGGAAGTGCGCGACCACTTGTTCCATTGTGCGGCAGGAATCAGTATCGCATCTATCTTGATTGATGGTAGTATATCGGCATGTACCAGTGTGCGTGGCAAATATTACCAAGGCAATATCTACAAAGATGACTTTTGGGATGTGTGGGAGAATCGGTTTAAGCTATACCGCAATCGCCAATGGATGCGTAAGTTGGAACCTTGCAATACCTGCAAACTCTTTCGCTATTGTGAGGGTGGGGGAATACACCTCCGGCGTGAAGATGGCTCCCTTATGCTTTGCCATCACAATAAAATGCAAATATCCTGACCTGAAACTCTCTCGCGCGCGTACCTTATATATTTACCTTAATAAAATATATACCTTAAAATAAATGTTTTCTTGGAGAACGATAGTACATATAACTCTATTTGTAAAACCAATATAGCAAACTGTTCAAATAGATCAAATATTCCTTTTAATATTTGCCCATATCATCAAAAAGCAGTACCTTTGCAGTCGATTTCGCGCTAACTGCAAGTGAGCGGTAATAAGGCCTGAATGACGCTGAAAAATGTAACGCTGAAAATCAGCGAGTTACAAAGAAAGTGTAAAAATAGTGCAAAAAAGTTGCATAAAAATTTGGTCAGTCCGGAAAAAAGCAGTACCTTTGCAGCCGATTTCGCGATGAACGAAAGTGGAGCGTGAAAAAACGGTGATCTTTGAAAGAATTATTAATCAATGATGTAGTACAAGCGAGTAGTTATTCTACTCGATTGGGAAACTGAAACGTGTAATACGATTTTTATATTATACGGTTCCCGTTAATAAAGTACACAATAGATTAGGTTATTCT
>JAZKYJ010000015.1:0-8085 GCA_045612045.1 Paludibacteraceae bacterium
ATTGTCATTCCTCGCGCGGTGCGTGAACTTATCACACGCATTGGACTATTGGCTGCCTATCTGCTCTACTCTTTCCGCGTGGTGGATATAGATGGTTTTGTGATTGCGTTGTGTGCGGTGTATGCCGTGGCAATGCTGTGCAATATCATCTATCTCTTTTCGCTAGGTGAGGTGTCGCTGCGTCCTGATTGGCAGTTCATACGCAACAATCCTCAACTAGTCAAACAATATGCCCTCTACACGGGTTTCTTGCTCGTTTCGGCAGTTACTTCGGTGCTCGCCCCTACTCTATCTAGTTTCTTTATTACCGCAGAGATGGGATTGAGTTATACGGGTATCTTTGCCATTGCTACGTATATCGCGGTCATGGTGAGTATCCCATATCGTTCGGTGACGGCTATTGCTGCACCCCAATTGGCTAATGCCATCAAAAATAATAACCAAAACGAAATCACCCATCTCATGCAACAAGTCAGCAGCAATTTGCTACTTATTGGTGGTATGATTTTGTGTACCATTTGGCTCAATATTGACTTGATTTTCCATATTTTACCTAATGGTGCTACCTATGCCGAAGCACGACAGGTTGTGCTCATGTTAGGCGTGAGTCAATTGATTATCGCCACAGGCTCATTTACCCTGAATACCCTTAACTATTCACGCTTCTACGCTTTCTCCTTGTTGTTTTCGTTTATCCTGACAGCATCCTCTATTTTGCTCAACAACACCCTCATTCCAGTACTGGGAATGAATGGTGCTGCGGTGAGCAATCTACTCTCTTACGCGTTGTACTTTATACTCATTATAATAACGGTGCGTCTGACTGTAAAAGCGCCTACTTTCACCCGTCAGCATGTGAAGATTATCCTTCTTCTTTTGTTGATACTCAGCATGAATACCCTTTGGCTCAAATATCTGCCAATCAATAATATATGGCTCAGTAGTATCCTCCGCACAATCATTCTCATGGGCGGTGCTTGTGCCATAGCATGGAGCAAAAATCTCTCCCCAGAGATCAAAGATTTAGTTGAAAGTAGAAAGTCAAAAGTTGAAAGGCAAGGATAATGCGTTATTTTATTAAGTTTTCATATTTAGGAACGGAGTTTCATGGCTCGCAACGTCAGCCTAATGGCATCACGGTACAAGAAACTATGGAGCAGGCCCTCAAGATGATCTTCCGCGAGGAAGTTCCTCTTACCTTTGCAGGACGCACAGACGCTGGCGTTCATGCCCGTGAGATGTATGCGCATATGGATGTAGGCTATGAGGCTATGAGGCGAGAAGGCGAAAGGCTTGTTTTCCGTCTCAACGGAATACTTCCTAACTCTATTGCTATTTACGATATTGTTCCCGTAACCGACGAAGCACACGCTCGTTTTACCGCTAAGAGTCGCACATACGAATACCATATTGTGGATCACAAAGACCCATTTGTACACGATTTAGCTACTCGTGTAAGACCAGGATTGGATTTTAATGCCATGAATGAGGCGGCTAAGTATCTTATTGGTCGTCAAGACTTCGCTTCATTTTGTCGCAGTAATACAGATGTGAAGACTACAATTTGTGATTTGTGTCGTGCGGAATGGGAATTGAAGGAAGATGGTCGTGCTGTATTTACGATTTCAGCAGATAGGTTTCTGCGTAATATGGTTCGTGCAGTAGTGGGAACGTTGTTTTTGGTGGGACGAGGTAAAATATCTGCGGATGAGTTTGCCGCGGTGATTGCAGCCCGTAGTCGTAATGCAGCGGGAGAGTCAGCTCCAGCCGAAGGTTTGTACTTGACATGTGTAGAATATCCTATAGAAATTTTTAATAAAGATAACAAATAAAAGTGTACATATATGATTTACCTTTGTTTAGCGCATATGTCCGAAGAGGGACTCGAGCAAAAATATATCCAAGAAGCATTTGATACCAATTGGGTTGTACCCTTGGGACCCAATGTCGATGCTTTTGAACAAGCCCTCCAATCTTTCCACGGAGACCATCATCCTGTCGTAGCCTTGTCTTCAGGCACCGCAGCTATCCATATGGCACTCCTCGCTTGTGGTGTCGGACCAGGAGATGAGGTCATCGTCCAATCTTTCACCTTCTGTGCATCAGCCAACCCAGTAACCTATCTAGGTGCAACACCGGTCTTTATAGACTCCGAACCACACACTTGGAATATCGACCCCACCCTCCTACAGCAGGCCATCGAGCAACGTCTAGCCACTACCGGACGACTACCTAAGGCCATCATACCGGTAGCTCTCTATGGCATGCCATACCAGATCGACAAGATCATCGACATTGCTCAACATTACGGCATACCGGTCATCGAAGACGCAGCGGAAGGATTTGGTTCACGATTCCGTGGACAGATGTTAGGAACGTTCGGAACATATGGAGCACTCTCCTTCAATGGAAACAAGATGATTACTACCTCTGGCGGTGGTGCACTACTCTGTCCTGACATGCAGGCGCGTGAGCGAATCATGTGGTTCGCCACGCAGGCGCGCGAGTCCTATCCTTATTATCAACACCACGCCATTGGCTACAACTACCGTATGTCAAATATCTGCGCTGGTATTGGTCGAGGTCAAATGACCATTGCTCAGCAACATATCGACCACCACAAGCATATCCAGCACTTGTATGCCGAGTTGTTCGATGCCATACCGGGCATCACGCTCCACCAAGCTCCTTCTAAGGATTTCGACTCCAATTATTGGTTATGCACCATCACACTTGACCCTGATTTGCGCATACAAGGACAAGAGTATGCCTATCAGCAAGCTATCACGACCGCCATCGGGGGAGCTGCAGGAGTAATGCACGCAGCCGAACAGACCACAACAAACTGCCAACCCAATGCCAATGTCGAGGCACTCCGCCTCTTCCTACTCCAAGCTGGCGTGGAGGCACGTCCACTTTGGAAACCAATGCATTGCCAACCCGTCTATCAGCACGCACCTGCGTTCACCAACGGAGTCAGCGAGGCACTATTTAAAGTAGGTATGTGTCTGCCGGCTGGACCATGCGTTTCCGAACAAGATGTACACTATATCGTACAAACCATACAATCGGCTATCATACACTAAACATAATTAAACACTTTATATCATCTACTTATACAAACTACAGACCCAATATGAATACCATACGCAAATCCGACATTTTCTCCCACTGGGCCAACCTCAGTTATCTGCCTCGTTGGGGAGTATTGCTGCTTGATCTTTTCATCGTACTTGTATCTTTCACCATCAGTATTGTCATTGGAAGTCATCTTTGGGAGTACAAGTTACCAGAATTGCTCATACCAAATCTCGGTGCACAAGCTACCATTGTCGTACTATTGCAGGTAGTCTTCTTTTGGATCTTCCATACCTATTCTGGCATCTTGCGCTACTCCACCTTTGTGGATATCATCAAGGTCATACTAGCGGTTGCTTCATGCACAGCCATTTTAATTGGCGTCAATATAACATGTAGGTGGATGCATATGCCAACACCTTTCCTCACCACTTCGTTGATTATATATCTATTTGTATCAACTTGTCTGCTTTTCGTTTGGCGAGTAACCATCAAAACAACTTTCGTCTATATCTCGCACCACAATCAGAACATAAAGAAAGTACTGATTTATGGCACACAATCGGCAGGATTATCCATCGCTAAGATGCTCCAGTCCAACCTCGAAAGTCAGTATCAACCAGTAGGATTCATCGTCGACCATCATGACAATCACAACCACAATCTTCTCGGCCTGCACCTCTATCCCCTCAATGCCGATCTCATTCCGCTCATGCAGCGAAAAGAGATTTCATGCATCATCGTTTCTCCAATAAAAATGAAGGAAATCAACCCTATCAAGGACCTATCCATCTTTATCGAAAACAATATTCAAATCCTCACTACACCCTATTTCACAGATTTCAACGATCCATCACTCTCCGACAACCATATATCTCAAGCTATTGGCCGTATTGAATCCATCAAGGTAGAAGACCTACTCGAACGTCCTGTTATTGATATCAACACCGAGAATGTCGCTGCCATCTTACACCATCGTACTGTCATGATCACCGGCGCAGCAGGCAGTATCGGTAGTGAGATTGTGCGCCAAGTAGCGGCACACCAACCACTAGCTATTATCCTGCTTGAAATGGCTGAATCACCTTTGCACGACCTCACAGTTGATCTACGCCGACAATTCTCTTCACTACAGATCATACCTATTATTGCGGATGTTCGAGACCGTCAACTCATGCACGATATATTCGAGGAATACCGTCCACACGTAGTTTTCCACGCTGCCGCATACAAGCATGTTCCCCTCATGGAGGACTTCCCTACGCAGGCTGTTTTGGCAAACGTCATGGGAACGAAGAACGTGGCAGATTGCGCCATGGAGTTTGGCACAGAACGATTTGTCATGGTTTCTACCGACAAAGCGGTCAATCCTACCAACGTCATGGGAGCATCCAAGCGTATTGCGGAAATCTATGTACAATCCCTCTTCCTACACCATAGCAACATGCCTAATTGCACAAAGTTCATCACCACACGCTTTGGCAACGTATTAGGAAGTAATGGCTCCGTTGTACCATTCTTCAAGAAGCAAATCGCTGAAGGAGGACCTGTCACCGTTACACATCCTGATATCATTCGCTATTTCATGACCATACCCGAAGCCAGTTGCTTAGTCCTTGAAGCGGCTACCTTAGGAGAAGGAGGAGAAATCTTCTGTTTCGACATGGGACAACCCGTTCGTATTGCCGACTTGGCTTACAATATGATTCGCCTAGCAGGTCTCGTACCTGGCAAAGACATCAAGGTTACCTTCACCGGACTACGACCAGGAGAAAAACTCTACGAAGAACTGCTCAATCAAAAGGAAACCACTATTCCTACCTCACACAAGAAAATTCTAGTAGCCAAGGTTCGTGAGTACAACTTCAACGAGGTCGCGCTGCAGATCGACAAACTCATTGCACTCGCACAGTCCGGCAAATCCTTCCCTACTGTCCAAGCAATGAAAACCATCGTACCTGAATTCAAAAGCAAAAACTCAGTCTACGAAAAACTAGACTAATAAAATCAATAAATAAAATAAGAGGGAATAACATCCCTCTTATTTTATTCTGCATGGTAATCTTGCTCTCTTTATCGTCCTTATTTCTTATTGAAATTAAAGTTATAGGTCAGCTTAATACCAGCATCTGTATGTCCCATTTTGGAAGTATATGCATTTGTCAATGACTCCACAAACACCACACCAGGTCCTTGATTAGTGACAGGAGTCACATCAATAGCAGCGCCAAGAGGTTTGTTACTATAGGTGTTATATAGGCCATAGTTAGCAAACACACCTAAATCAATAGAATTTCCAGATTTAAGTTTAAACTCGTAACCAAGTTCAAGACCAATAGTAAATGACAAATCAAACTGTTGTTCACCCTTTCCTTTTTGATTCACTTGTTCAGCACTAAGTACGCCATATACCGGATTATTAACTATAGCATTCTCACCTACATATCCTAATTCTACTTCTTCAACAATGATGTTGGGATTAGAAATTGTTTGTCTATATGGAGTGTAAGCTGGTAAAATAAAACGTGGACCAATGTTAAAGAAGAAACCCTTAGGCGTAATCAAAGAGAACATCAACGGAACTTCTAATTGAAGTTGGTTATTTCTCTCTTTGATTTCATCGGCAGTAACATGGTATACGACTTTTCCATCATCAATTGAAAAAGTTTGATCCCATGCTTGGGCGCGAGTTGTACGCATATACCCAATAGATAGACCTGTCAAAAGACCTAAACGGCACTTATCCGCATCTGCAGGCCAATAATGTGCGTATTGTAGATCTAACATCACATCAAAACCTAAAGGAAGTTGACTATCCTCAGTTTTGGAAGTTGCCAATGTAGAAGCAAAACCTCCACGCATACCAATAGTAAAACGATTTACACTCTTAGGTTCTTCTACCAGTGGCTCTGGTTCAATCACAGAATCTGGTTCTACCACAGGTTCTGGTTCTACTACTGGTTCTGGTTCTACTACTGGTTCTGGTTCAATCACAGAATCTGGTTCAACTACTGGTTCTGGTTCTTGCAGATTATAAACTATCTCTCTTTTAACTTTATTCATAGGTTCAATAGAACCAATCTCTACCCATGAATAAATTTCTTTAAGTAGAATAGCATCAGGGTGACGTTTTCCTCCTACCTGCATTACAGTGTGAATCTTATCATAAACCCATGTAGATTTTCTTTCACCAGTACGATAATATAAACTATCAGGATTAATCTGAACTGAATCCCCCACTTCAATAGGTACACCAGATAGTTTGTAGAACAAAGTATCCTGTCCTGTTGTCGTTTGGGCATTCGTATTTACCAAAGGCAGCAGGCTGGTGAAAAACACCAGCAAGCTTGCCTTAATAATATTAGATTTACTCATTTTAAACATATTATTTTTCATCATTCAGTCCTCCCATTATTTAACGATATAACGTAGGGTTACCTTATTATTATCAGTGATTACATCTACCATATAGTAGCCTGATACGTGAGCTGCATTGAAAATAAACTCACCTGCTTGTTCTGCAGTATAAGTTGCAATCAACTCACCAGAAGATGTATACACGAGAATCTCAGTAATTAAATTGGTATCCAAATTCTTCAATGTTAGTGCCTCATTTGGACGAGCCACGTTTGGAACAAGTATTGGCAATGCATCTTGTACCTCGCAAGTCAAGACGACAGTACGAGCAACACCAGAGCAACCGTCATCGTTTGTTGCTTCAAATGCGATCAATGCATAATATTGTCCCTCGAGTGGTGTAGCATCGGTTTTGTTATAGTAGAGACCATAACCCAAATATTGGTCATCTCCAATCTCTCCATAAACATCACGTTCACCAACAACTTGATACCAAGAAACTTGTTCTGGAGAAGGAGTAATTGACAGAATCTCTCGTATCGTATTGAGGTTCAATAGAAGGATACGATTACCATATTTGCTTACTGCATCTATGTTATCCATCTCAATATCATTCTCTGGGTTTGGTGATTCCACATTTATCACATACGTGTCAGACTCAATTGTTCCACAATCTGTTGTTATGACATATTTGATAGTCACTTGTTCTACAGATGCATGTACAGGTTCATCAGATAGAGTTACCCAGCCAGTTTCCGACATCATCAACCATTCAATCTTCGCATTGGTAGCATAATTTTCAGATGAAATATGTGCTGTCAATTCAGCTGTAGCTATAGTAACATCGATTACCTGTCCACAAACCACTACTGGGAGTGTAATAGATGTAGGTGTATCTAATAGAAGTACATTCAAGTCGAGGACATGTACGATACTATCACACTCATATCCCATAAACTGCTCATATGCAGTATATGTGCCACTGGTTGTTAGTGATTGTCCAAACCAAATATATGGAAGTTCAGATGGACAAACCACAACTGTTTGCGTCTCAGTCTTCGTCTCTGGAAGAACGGTTACGTTCATCGTTGTGATCAAACTGTCGCAACCGTAGATGTTCTTATAGGTGTATTCATAAGACTTGGTTGCGTCGCACAAGATGCCATTCCATACGAAGCTTTCACCGTAGCAGAGAACGGTATCCTTGGTCTCGGTCACTACATCTGGAAGAACGGTTACGTTCATTGTTGCGATTACGCTATCACAACCATATACGTTCTTATAGGTGTACTCGTAAGACTTGGTTGCGTCGCAGACGATGCCGTTCCATACGAAGCTCTCGCCGAAGCAGAGAACGGTATCCTTGGTCTCGGTTACTACGTCTGGAAGAACGGTTACGTTCATTGTACTGATGATGCTATCGCAACCGTAGATGTTCTTATAAGTGTACTCGTAAGACTTAGTTGCATCGCAAACAATACCATTCCATACGAAGCTTTCACCGTAGCAGAGAACGGTATCCTTAGTCTCGGTCACTACATCTGGAAGAACGGTTACGTTCATCGTTGTGATCAAACTGTCGCAACCGTAGATGTTCTTATAGGTGTATTCATAAGACTTGGTTGCGTCACACAAGATGCCATTCCATAC
>JAZKYJ010000016.1:0-115216 GCA_045612045.1 Paludibacteraceae bacterium
TGTCCATCTTTACTCTCACTATTATGAGCAAGCTCCCATAATGAGGTAAAATGGACATAAATAGATAAAATCTATTGTTTTGCTTATAAAATTGCTCGTTTTTCTTGCACATATGCATTTTTTGTAGTAACTTTGCAGGCTTTTTCATAACATGCGCGATGTGCGCATGCCTATGGGCACATAAAAAGAATATGCAAAACATCAGAAATAAAGCAATCATCGCACACGTTGACCATGGTAAAACGACCTTGGTTGATAAGATGTTGTACACCGCTAACCTCTTTCGCGACAACGAGCAGAAAGGCGAGCTGATCCTCGATAACAACGAGCTAGAGCGCGAGCGCGGTATCACCATCTTGGCGAAGAACGTAGCCATTGAATACAAGGGCTGCAAGATTAATGTGATTGATACTCCGGGCCACGCCGACTTTGGTGGCGAGGTGGAGCGCGTACTGAATATGGCAGACGGCGTGCTGCTGTTGGTAGATGCCTTCGAAGGCCCTATGCCACAGACTCGCTTCGTGCTGCAAAAAGCCTTGGAGCTCAATCTCAAACCAATCGTAGTCATTAACAAAGTGGATAAACTCAATTGTCGTCCAGATGAGGTGCAAGAAGAGGTCTTTGATCTCATGCTCAACCTCGACGCAACCGAGGAGCAGCTCGATTTCCAAACCATCTACGGTTCGGCTAAGAACGGCTGGATGTCCACCGATTGGCACAAACCAACCACCGACCTCACCGCATTGATGGACACCATCATTGAGCATGTGCCTGCACCAGAGATGTTGGATGGTACTCCACAGATGCTTATCACCAGTTTGGATTATAGTCCATACTTGGGCCGTATCGCTGTGGGACGCGTACACCGTGGTGTGTTGAAGAATGGTCAGAATGTCACGTTGGCGAAGAAAGATGGTACGAAGGTGCGTAGCAAGATTAAAGAATTGCACACCTTTGCAGGTATGGGACGCGCCAAGGTAGAAGAAGTGAAGTCTGGCGATATCTGCGCACTCATTGGTATTGACGGTTTTGAGATAGGCGATACTATCTGCGATTATGAGAATCCAGAGGCACTCGATCCAATTGCCATTGACGAGCCAACGATGTCGATGGTATTCACCATCAACGACTCGCCATTCTTCGGAAAGGACGGTAAGTTCGTGACATCTCGCCATATCCAAGACCGCTTGAACAAAGAGTTGGAGAAGAACTTGGCGTTGCGTGTAGAGCGCGGAACAGACGAGACATCGTGGAACGTGTTTGGCCGTGGCGTGTTGCACTTGAGTGTATTGGTAGAAACCATGCGTCGTGAAGGATATGAGTTGCAAGTGGGACAACCACAAGTAATCATCAAGGAGATCGACGGTGTGAAGTGCGAGCCAGTGGAGCAACTGACGGTGAATACCCCAGAGGAGTGCTCGGGTAAGATCATCGAGTATGTGTCCACCCACAAGGGCGAGATGACTCGTATGGAGATGATCAACGACCGTGTACAATTGGAGTTTGTGATTCCTAGCCGTGGTATCATCGGTATGCGTACCTACGTGTTGAACGTGTCTGCGGGCGAGGCTATCATGGCACACCGTTTCTTGGAGTTCCAACCATACAAAGGTGAGATCGTGAAGCGTAATAACGGTTCGCTTATCGCTATGGAGAGTGGTACTGCATATGCATACGCGCTTGACAAGCTGCAAGACCGTGGACGCTTCTTCATTAGTCCACAAGACGAGGTGTATGCTGGTCAGGTAGTGGGCGAGAGCTCGAAAGAGGGCGATATCGTAATCAACGTGACTAAGTCGAAGAAGTTGACCAATATGCGTTCAAAGTCAGCAGACGACAAGGCGGTATTGCCACCACCAGTGATCTTCTCATTGGAAGAGGCACTGGAGTACATCAAGGAGGATGAGTATGTAGAAGTAACCCCTAACTACATGCGTATCCGCAAGATTATCCTCGATGAATTGGAGAGAAAACGCGCAAATAAGAATTAATAGGAAATCTTACGCTCCAAAAATTAAAATTTATTATAGTATATTACCCAACAACAAGAAATTTTGAATAATTTTCTATAATTGTTGATAATTTTGGGAGAGCAAACAACTATCGAATAATAATTTAAAAATTTTAGTGATATGAAATTCGAACAATCAGAAATCAAAGACCTCACCGCGGTTATCACTTTGACAGTGGAGCCTGTAGACTATCAAGAGGCAGTTCAAAAAGAACTTATCCAAATTCGTAAGAAAGCTAACATCCCAGGTTTCCGTCCAGGTATGGCACCTAAGGGAATGTTGCAAAAGATGTACGGCAAGAGCATCCTTGCCGAGGTGATTAACAAACTTATTGGCGAAAACCTCAATAAGTATATTGAAGAGCAAAACCTCAACCTCCTAGGCGATCCATTGCCAAACGAGGAACTCACTCCAGAAGTGAACTTCGATACACAAGACACCTTTACTTTTGCATTTGATATCGCAGTAGCTCCTGAGTTTGATGCATTGCTCAATGGTAAAAACAAAGTTCCATACTATACAATCACCGTAACAGATGAGATGGTGGATAACCAAGTGATGAGTTATGCACAACGCTTTGGCGAGTATGTGGATGTAGAGGCAGTGGAGGAGACTGATTTAGTGAAGGGTGTTCTGACAGAGCAAAAGGAGAATGGCATCGTGAATGAAAATGGTATGTTGACTCCAGCATATATGACAGACAAAGAGCAAGCAGCCCTTTTCGTTGGTGCAAAGGTAGGTGATATCATTACTTTCAATCCAACCAAAGCTTTTGATAGTAGCGTAGAAGTAAGCTCTATGCTTGGAATCAGCAAGGAGGAGGCAGAGGTGTTGACTTCTGACTTTACTCTCGAAATCAAAGCTGTGACACGTCATCAAGCTGCAGCTATCGACGGAGAGCTTTTTGCTAAGGTATACGGCGAAAACAACGTGGCAGATGAGGCAGACTTCCGCGCACGCATCAAAGCTGAGATCGTAGAGAATATGGCTGAGGACGCTAAATATAAATTTGGTATCGATGTGAAAGCTGCCGTAATGAAGAAAATGGCTAAAGTAGAATTCCCAGAGGCATTCCTCAAGCGTTGGGTGAAAGCAACAAACGAGAAGATTACTGATGAGGAACTCGAGAAAGATTTCCCAGCTATGCTAGACGAACTCCGTTGGCACTTGGCTAAGGATCAACTCCTCAAGCACTTCGGCATCCAAGTAGAGAAAGAGGATGTAGAGGCATATGCTAAGCAAGTGGCTAAGATGCAATTCATGCAATACGGCCTCATGCACGTAGAGGATAGCTATTTGGCTAACTACGCTGAACAAATCCTCAAAGATGAGAAACAACTTCGTGGTATCGTTGAGCGCGTAGCAGATGAGAAAGTGTTTGCAGCACTCAAGGGCGTAGCTAAGATTGAGGAGAAAGAGATTAGCCACGAGGAGTTTGGTAAACTCTTTGCTTAAGTAGATTGCTACGCTGTAGATCGGGCAAAGCCTTGTAGATCGCGGCACTGTAGATCGCCCTTCGGACTGTAGATTGAAGGGTTAATAAAAACATTTTTGAATAATGCGTATTCACTTTATTGCAATAGGTGGTGCCGCCATGCACAATTTGGCCATGGCGGTGGCTACCAAAGCAGGATATGTCGTGACAGGGTCGGATGACGAGATCTTCGACCCTGCACGCACACATCTCGAGAAAGCAGGGCTACTGCCTAAAGAGATGGGATGGCATCCAGAGAATATCACCTCTGATATCGATGCTATAATCTTAGGTATGCACGCGCGCGAGGACAACCCAGAGTTGGTTCGTGCACGCGAGTTGGGAATCAAAATCTATTCTTTCCCAGAATACCTATACGAACAAACCAAAGACAAGATCCGTATCGTAGTGGGTGGTAGCCACGGCAAGACCTCTACGACCTCTATGATCTTGTACGTGCTCCAACGCCTCGGCATCGAAGCCGACTATATGGTGGGTGCACAGATTGAGGGCTTCGAGCGAATGGTACGTCTGTCGGACACCGCCAAGTATGCTGTGTTTGAGGGCGATGAGTACCTGACTTCCCCACTCGACTTGCGCTCGAAATTCCTATGGTATCACCCACATGTGGCGATACTCACGGGTATAGCATGGGACCATATCAATGTATTCCCTACTTTTGATGGATATGTGGACACTTTCCGTAAATTCGTGGATGGAATCGAGGAAAATGGCACATTCATCTACTACAAAAACGACAGCAACTTGTGCGAGATAGCATCTCGCGCACGAAAAGATATACAAGTAATTCCATACGAGGCATACCAAGGCGATGTGCGTATGCGCATCTTCGGTCGCCACAATATGGAGAACCTACAGGCTGCGGCGCTAGCTTGCGAGCAGATAGGTGTGAAGAGAGAAGACTTCTACCGTGAGATTGCCACCTTCACGGGTGCAAGCAACCGATTGGAGTTTATCGATGAAATTGGCGATAATGTAGCATACAAGGACTTTGCACACTCTCCAAGTAAGCTTCGCGCTACGGTCAACGCAGTACGCGAGCATTATCCAGAGAAGCAACTAGTAGCTTGTATGGAGTTACATACTTTCTCCAGTCTGATGGCAGACTTCTTGCCTCAGTACAAGGGATGTATGGAGCAAGCAGACAAAGCATTTGTGTACTTCAATCCTAAGGTTTTGGAGCACAAAAAACTGCCACCTATCTCCGAAGAAGAAGTGCGCAAGGCTTTTGGCACAGAAAATGTAGAAGTGTTTACTGACAGCCAAGCGTTGCAAGCTCGTTTGCGCGAGATTGAGTATAAGAACACCGCCCTGCTGATGATGAGTTCGGGTAATTTTGACGGCGTGAACATCCCAGCGTTTGCAAAGGAATTGATCAGTTCGAACAAAGAGAACGACCGTTCAAAAAAAAAGGATAAACTACCCTATACACATTGTCTGAACTGTGGTGCGGAGCTTCAAGGTATGTTTTGCCATGTTTGCGGACAAGAAGCAACCAGCAAAACACCATCTGTCGGCGCATTTTTGGTGGAGTACGCTAACCACGCGTTTATTTGGGATTCTAACTTCTTCAAAACAATTTGGAACCTGATTCGTCGTCCTGGTTATTTGACCAAAGAATTTATTGCAGGCAAGTTTGCATCGCACGAACATCCGCTCAAACTGAATATGTTCCTGTTGTTTGTGCTCATCACACTATTCGTATTTTTTGCGGGTACTGAAAAGATGAACAATTCGGTACACAATATAACCAATAGCGAAAGTGTGCGCCCAGGTCTTCAGTTGGAATTTCTAATCAAAAACGGGTACACAGAGCGGATAAATGAAAGTCCACGTGACACGGTGCAGTTATTGGCTCCATTATTCTTGGTAGAACGTTATCCTGAAGTACTAAGCAATATAGAAACAATAGAAGATACAGATGGTAAAGGCCTTGATAAATGGATAGCAGTTTTGCCACATGTACTTATAGAGGATAGCATTGTTATGCTGGATGAAAGCGGTTTTTATCGTTTTAACCAGGAATCGAAGGCTGGCGAAAACGAATTAAATATGGTAAATACCGTCTGGAGCGAAATGGTGAAACTAATAGCTAAGTATTTCCCATTACTCGTCTTGTTCACAGCCCCATTTCTTTCCATCGCTTTGAGTATTGTACAACGCAAGAGTCGTATTCCGCGCATTCATCATTTCATCTTCGCTTTGCATTACACTGCGTTTCTTGAGCTGTTAATGATATGCATCTTCCTGCTGCATTTGACCCTCTCGCCACCTATGGAGTGGTTGCAATGGGTTATGATCATAGGTTCATGCGTATATCTTACAATTGCCTTCCGCAATGTATATGGAACGACCACATGGACCATGGCGACACTTAAAGCACTATTTACAAGTATGGTTTATATGCTTATCGGTTTAGTGATATTCTTTTTGATATTCATAGTAGCCTGTTTCGTTGTTGTTAATCAAACATTGATAAGTTAAGATAGAATAATATTCATATGGACAAACAAACCAAACGTGATTATTTGTACATGCGCATGGCGCGTACATGGTCAGAGAATAGTTATTGCGTACGCCGCAAAGTAGGTGCGATCTTGGTGAAAGACCAAATGATTATCTCTGACGGCTACAATGGCACTCCAAGTGGTTTTGAGAATGTATGTGAGGAGAATAATGTCTCCAAACCATACGTCCTTCATGCGGAAGCCAATGCCCTAACCAAGGTGGCTCGCAGCAATAACAGCAGCGAGGGAGCTACTCTGTATGTGACCGCTTCGCCATGCATGGAATGCGCTAAGTTGATTATCCAATCGGGTATCAAACGCGTGGTGTATGGCGAGAAATATCGCATAATGGATGGTGTAGACCTACTTGAACGTGCAGGAGTAGTGGTTGAATACATGCCTGATGAGACTTCCTCAGATAAAATTTAATTTATAACCTTTAACCTCAAAAGTTTCTATGAAAAAGTATTTATTTCCAACTCTTACCATCGTGTGTCTCATGGTAGGATTTTTGATTGGTAATGCCGTTTCAAACAAAATAAACGCGCAGCGTTTTTATATCCAGAACGGGCAACTCTTCCAACAACCACAATCAAAAATAGACCAAGTATTAGGATTGATTCATACAGGTTATGTAGATTCTATCAATCTGGATAGTATCACAGAGGAAGTGACCAAAGAAGTTGTCAAACGCCTTGACCCTCACTCTGCGTATATTCCTAAGGAGGACCTTGAAATGGTGAATTCGGAACTCTCTGCATCATTTTCAGGCATTGGTGTACAGTTCTCTATTCAAAATGATACTGTGCAAGTGGTATCTGTCATTTCAGGTGGTCCATGCGAGGGAGTTGGAGTCTTGGCTGGTGATAAAATCATTATGGTCAACGACTCGAATTTTACGGGTAAAACTATTACTAATGAGAAAGTAATGCATGCTCTCCGAGGCCCTAAAGGCACGGAAGTGAAAATTGGGGTTGCACGTAGTGGCATTGAAGATGTCCTAGATTTTACAATCACCCGTGGCGATATACCTGTTCACTCTGTGGATGCTAAGTTTATCATTCAAGAAAAAGGAGAAAAAATAGGTTTTGTTCGGGTAAGTCGTTTTGCGGAGAAGACTTATGATGAGTTTATTTCTGCCCTAGGTATGCTTAAGGGCCAAGGGGCTACTAGTTACATCATTGATCTTCGCGAAAACTCAGGTGGATATATGGATCAAGCTATCAAAATGGCAAACGAGTTCTTAAGTCGTGGTGATATGATTGTCTATTCCGAGGGTCGTGCTTATCCAAGATACGAGGCAAAAGCGAATGGTTCTGGCCGATTTCAACGAGAGAAAGTGGTGATATTGATCGATAATTTCTCTGCTTCTGCTAGCGAGATCGTAGCAGGTGCGATGCAGGACAACGATCGTGCAACTATTATCGGTCGGCGCAGCTTTGGAAAGGGACTGGTACAGCAGCAGATACCTTTTGCAGACGGTAGTGCTATGCGGTTGACGGTTGCGCGTTACTATACCCCATCGGGGCGTTGTATTCAAAAACCATACAAACTAGGCGAGCAGGATGATTATGCGCATGACCTTGTTGACCGCTATGAAAATGGAGAGTTCTTCTCTCAAGATAGTGTACATTTTACAGATACGACTGTGTACTATACTAAGAAAGGCCGTGAGGTTAGAGGCGGTGGAGGTATTATGCCTGATGTGTTTGTCGGACGCGACACGAGTTTATATACTCCATATTTTAATCAAGTTTCTAACTTGGCATACACATATCAGTTTGCGTACCAATATACTAACAAGCATCGCGCTGAATTGAGCAAGTACAAGGATTGGCAGTCGCTTGAGCAATATCTGTTAACATCGAATTGGGTACCAGAGTTTGTTGCGTTTGCTAAGGATAAAGGAATAGAACCTAATTACGAACAGTTGGCTATCTCTCGCCCTTTGCTCGTTCGTATGGTGAATGCATATATCGTTCGTAACATTCTTAATGATGAGGGTTTCTTCCCACTTTTCGAGCGAGATGATGACATTACTAAGCAGGCAATAATGGTATTGACAAATCAAAATCAATAATTAATTTTGTATATGAATCCACGTTTTCAACGTCTACGAGAATTTATCCAATACGATTTGTGGCGTCAGCCTCATATGGCTGTTCATAGTACTAAGAAACGTCTTGGGTATAGGATTTTGCAAACTATTATTCTTGTGGCACGTGGATTTAAGGATAAAGTACTCAATGTACGTGCTAATTCATTGACCTTTTCTCTTCTATTTGCTTTTGTACCGATATTGGCATTGATTTTGGCAATTGCTCGTGGATTTGGATTTGAGTGGTTGATAGTAGAGCAGTTTTCTTCTACTATTTTGGCTGAAACCAACGTGATAACAACTATTTTGGAATGGGTAGACCGCTATCTTGAAACCACTGGCGATGGATTCTTCCTAGGAGTAGGACTGATTGTATTGATTTGGGCGGTGTATGCCTTTTTCAATATGCTGGAAAACTCGTTCAATACTATTTGGAATGTAAAGAGATCTAGATCTTTTGGTAGACGATTAACTAATTATTTGGTTACCTTATTGGTAGTGCCCATCTTGATTGTTCTATCCTCAGGTATAACGATTTTTCTTAATTCCACTGAAATCTTAGCACCAATACTGCAGGCCATCGAACCAATTCGCAGGTTGTTACTGCGCTTCTTGCCTTTTGTGGCGGCTTCTGCTGTCTTTACGTGGATTTTTATAGCCATACCTAATACAAAAGTATCTTTTCTGTCTGCTTTGATTCCCGGTGTAGTGATGGGATTTTTATTTCAACTGGTACAAGGCCTTACCATGTATCTAGTGGTACTTTTCACTCGCATGAGTGTAGTGTATGGTGCTTTTTCTGCGATACCCATTGTGTTGATATGGTTGAATATTACTTGCTGGTTGCTGCTTATCGGAGCAGAATTAGCTTTTGCTATACAAAACAACGATATGTTTGCTTACGAGCGTGATATAGACAACATGTCCAGACGCTATAAGGATTATGTGATGCTATATCTCTTATCTGTTATTATTCGGCGTTTTGAGCAAGGGCTACCTCCACAAACAGCACAACAGATGGCATATGAAAACCAATTACCTATTCGTTTAGTCAATCAACTGTTGCTACGTTTAGAGGAGAGCAATATCCTACATCGAGTCTATATCGGTGATGAGGAACATCAAGCTTTTGTTCCTACTCAGGATACTCATCTTATCACTGTTGGTATGGTCATCGGGCGCATTTCTGCTCAAGGAACTGAGGAGTTTTTACAACATACGCCACCAGAAATGCAAACTTTCTGGCAGCGTTATTTGAAAATGCTCGAAGAGAATCCGTCGGATGATATTCGCGTGAGCGAATTGTCTTAAAACTATCCTTGCCCTTGTGACTTATAATTTATTTTGCCATTAAGAGGACAGTGGCCTGTAGCTTTCATTTTGCGAACGTAAATACGATTGCTGCACACTACGTATAGGTAGTTGCCACTGAATGCAAGTGATTGTACTTCACCAGCAGGAAGCGAGAGAATGGCTCTAGTTCGTCCGTTGTGATCTACCACTTGTACGCCTAATTTCGTTGCAACATATAGATTCCCCTCCGTGTCAAAGGCCATGTTGCCTGGGGTATATTCGGTGCCATTACTCAAATCTTGCAAGTAGTAGAATGGCTCTGTATAGAGCATCTGTCCTTGCTGATTCATGATGGTGGACAATAGGTGGTGTGTTTGGGCCTGTCCACTCACACATAGACGATAGTCTGGGGATATGGCTAGTGCGCGTTCACCTTGCGTGAGAATGTACACATTGCTATTAGGCCGACTCTTCTCTGAGCACAAAACTACATACTTGTTGTCAGCTAAAGCTTGTACTCCTTGACAATCATATAGTCCTTCTGCGACTTTCTTCCCATGGTGATAGAGATTGCTTCCGCGTAGGATAAGACCGTCACCCATCCATTCTTCTCCCGTCTTAAGGTGAATAGTATTTACTACATCTCTGGTGATTGGGTCAATCGTATGTACTTTACTGCCGCTAGTATAGGTAGCTTGTCCATTATGGGAAGGATAGATGTCACCAGTGATAGATCCATTGGTTGGGATAATTTGCCAATCGCAATCCGGAAGTAGAATCGATTGGAGCATGCCATTGTTAGACCATCCTTTTTGTACTCTTGCAGGATACCCCTTCCATAACCAACGCATAGCGTCTGGAAAGGCTAACGTTCCATATTTGATACTATGATTGCCGCGGTTCCATACGTGAAAAGCTTCGTATCCTGCGAAATTGAAAGCCGATTCCATCAGCAGGTTGTATTCAAACCATTCTCCGAAAATAGGATTCCATACGTCATACCATCCATCTTGCATATAGATTCGTAATGGTTTAGGTTCTGTTTTGCGTACAATGGCAGGGTATTCGTGTCCTCCTCGCATGGCAACAAATGTCCCTACGGTAGTATATACACGACTAAACATGTCTGGACGATTCCATGCTGCAGTGAAGGCGGCTATACCGCCACTACTAGCACCTGTAATAGCACGATCGTTGGCGTCGGAAGATAGTCGGATGGTTTGCCCGTTTTTGGTTTGCATCCCTTCCACTCTAGGCAACACTTCCTGCTCTAGGAAGGAAACAAAATTATCATCGGTAGAGTCAAACTCTTTGCAGCGGTTGTAGCGAACAACCTCTCCATTCTCATCGTAAACTACACCCGGGTTGACGAATACACCAATTGTGATAGGCATCTCCCCTGTGGCAATCAGATTGTCCATGATGGTAGTGGCATCGTACAAGATTCCATCCATACATACCAATAGACATGCTGGTGCTGTGTCTTGGTACTGTTTTGGGATATATACCCAAACTTCACGTGTTGTGCCTGGATATGTTGGCGAATCCGTGATCTCAAATTTAATGACCTCACCTCTCTTTTCCTCCGCCATCTTGACCGTAGCAGGATCGTGAGGGGCTGTGATATTGTATGCTTGTTGTCCTTTGATGCTGGTATTCGTTGTCAATAGGGAGAATATTGCACCGATGATTAATGCTGTTCGTTTCATGCTTATGCAGTGTTTAGAATAATGTATAAAAATAGGGCACCCACGCAGGTTTGCCCTTTATATTATTTCTTTTTCTTTTTACCTGTGTTGGCGCGCTCTTGGGTGGGGTTTGCCCGTTGCGCTAATTTTTCCATTGCCTCGTCAAAAGCAGGAAAATTGCAAACTAGTATACCATTGGATAATGTCTGAATATCATCTTTTAGTCGCTCAACGCTAGATTCCAACTCTCTATTCCAAAGGGCATTCTTTTGGCGCATACATTGTGCGATATAGATGATCATTGCTTCTCTTTTTTCGTTATCATTCTCATTGACAGCTAGTTGGACCATGTCTTGAATGATACGACCATAATTGCGCATACGCACAATAGTCGTTTTCCTCAAACCTTGTGTGTTCATATTATTCTTTCTTTTTAATCAAATAAATCATTGTAGGGTAGTGGTCTGCATATCCATTTTGCCATACGCCGCTCTTGACAGTACGGAAGGGGGTTCCTTTTTCTTTGCCTTCTTGCACTGTGAGGAATGGTTTGTTGAAGATTTGTGATTTCCAGTATACCCATTTATTTTGGTCTATGGTAGTGTTCATCAAGGGTTCGGAGATGAAAATCTGGTCGAATAGGTTCCAACTACCTTGATAGGCTAAACTGCCTATTCCGCGGTCTAGTTTTTGCCACATGGTATTGAAAAATCCTTGTTGTTCTACTTCTTCACGGGTTTTCTTAGCTCCCATGACAACTGCGCAACTATGGTTGAATGGATCATCATTCAAGTCGCCCATGATGATGATTTTCGCAGTCGGTTCTTTGATATAGATGCTATCGCACACTTCTTTGCAAAGCATGGCAGCAGTATCACGTGTTGCGCGGCTCGTCTCTTCTCCACCATAGCGGCTAGGCCAGTGGTTAACACTAATATGCAATTTATCGCGCACGATGCGATGGTTATCATCCAGCATATATCCAGATATCCACAATTGAAGACGGCTATATACTTTACCGCCATCTGCATAATGTGCTTGTAACTCAAAACCTTTAACACTGACAGGTTTGAACATGGATGGGTTATATAGAAAACCTACATCTACACCGCGTCGGTCAGGTCCTTCTAATAGGATGGGTTCGTATGTGCGATTATGTTCTTCTTTCAACTCGCGACATAGATCATGTAGACAATTAATATTCTCTACTTCGGAAACACCAATACATGCTGCACCGCGTGGGTCTTCGTCTGTACCCAGTTGTGCGATAGCATAAGCCATATTTTTGAGTTTTTGCTCGTATTTATAGCTCGTCCATTTCATTCCCCCATCAGGTAGATACTCGTAATCGTTCTTACCTTCATCATGGATGGTATCAAATAGGTTCTCAAGATTGTAAAACGCTATACAACGTACAATCATCTCCTGATTATTAGCCTTGCATAGAGTAAAGAGAAATGCCAATACAAGCATCAAAATAGTTCGTTTCATAGACTTTTTGTTAATTATCTTGCAAAATTACTACTTTTTTTTGGATTGTCCAAAACTTTTTTGTACTTTTGCAAAGTTTTTTAGAAATAACTAATAATATTTAACTTTAAATTTAAGAACTATGTCATCCGTTAACAAAGTTATTTTAGTAGGCAATGTGGGAGCTGATCCTGAGGTTCGTTATCTAGAGCGTGGTACAGCGATTGCTAATTTCAATCTTGCTACAACAGAGCGTGGGTATACCATGCAAAATGGCACACAGGTACCAGATCGTACAGAGTGGCATCCAATTGTGCTTTGGCGCAATCTAGCAGAATGGGCAGAGAAGTATGTGCGTAAAGGAATGAAGTTGTATGTGGAGGGTAAATTACAGACTCGTACATGGGAAAAAGATGGACAGGTGCGTCGAAAGACTGAAATTATTGCTGAAAACATCCAAGTACTATATCGTCCCGCAGACTATCGTAGTCCTGCTACTGAGGACGCCAATCAAGCAACTCAGGTGGAGACGAATCCTATACCGACATTGGATATTGATGATATCTTCTAGCCACTAATGTCTTGTTGTTATAATCATGAGAGTGGATCCATTTGATTCACTCTCTTTCTTTTATATCATTGAGCGTATCTCTACTAGTTGTTCGCGCACTTTGAGCAGTATTTCAGCAGCGCGTTGACGCACTTCTATCTTTTTGCTATCTTGCATTAGTTCGGTGCGGATTGCTTCTATACGTGTTATATGTAGTTCATCGCGAAGATACTTGATTTGTTTGATCAATTCAATATCTTTCTCGGTATAGAATCTGGTCCCCTTCTCATTCTTGTGAGGTTTGAGTTGAGTAAATTGCTCTTCCCAATAGCGTAGGGTAGACGCAGGAAGACCGGTTATCTTGCATACTTCTGAGATGGAATAATATACTTTCATACACTAATTGAGAATTTTGAGTGTTTTGCCTGCACGGATAAAATCAGATGTCAATTGATTCCATTGCTTTAGTTGCTTAACTGACACTCGGAACTTAGCGGCTATCCCCCCTAATGTATCCCCCTCTTTTATCTTGTAATAGGTGACACCATTCACAGAGTATGCTCCATTTACAGAGGTTTGCTGTAGCAGGTTGATTTCGGTTCGACGATTATGAATCAGTTCGTTGGCCCGATGCTTTAAAATAGTATCAGTTTGTGCAATATAGTCGTCCACTTTTTCAATAGGTAAACATATAGCGTATTCTTTAGCTCCAGGTACAACATCTCTTGTGTATTGTGGATTGAGTTGGCGGAGTTGTTCTAATGGAATAGCAATGCACTCAGCTATTTGCAATAGGTGTAATCGTTGATCTGTGATAATAGTATCTACCAAGGATGCTTCACATAGGGCTAATTCTTGTGGGTTAAGAGCAATAATTGAGTCGTTGTATGCTAAACTATCCGTAGTAATCAGCATGTCGGAAGAACTATGTGTGATACCATGTAGATGAGCATAATTCATCACGTATACAGCAGCGATATACAATGGGAGATACGCACGAGTCTCTTTAGGAAGATATGGGTATATACTCCAGAAATCTCGTTTTCCACCTGCTCTACTGATGGCTTTGTTAACGTTTCCTGGGCCACAGTTGTACGATGCAATTACCAGGTTCCAATCTTGAAATACTGTGTATAGGGCATTCAAGAATCGGGCAGCCGAGTGGGTCGATTTGATAGGGTCACGTCGTTCATCCACTAGTGAGTTAATCTCTAGACCGTATTTCTTTCCTGTAGCGGGCATAAATTGCCATAATCCTACAGCTCCCATATGAGAACGAGCATTCGGATTGAGCGCTGACTCGATGATAGGTAGATAGGCTAATTCGTAAGGGAGATTGTATGCACCTAGGATATTTTGGAAGGTAGACATGTATTTCTCTTGCCTACGTTGTAGTTCTGCAACTTGCTTAGGACTATGTAGGAGGTACCGTAAGATATACCTGCGTACAATTTGATTGTATGGTAGTTCTACCAGATAGGGTAGAGCCTGTAGTCGTTGGATAAACACAGAATCAGGGGTACAATCTATCCGTTCTACAGTTATTGGTTGCACCATCTCCATCTCTCTGTTATCTCCGTTTGATATACTGTCTTCTACTCTAACTAGATTGATAGAATCTACTGATATCTCCGTGCTATTGGTCATGGTGCTATCCATTAGCGGTAGCATCGTTAGTATTATGAATAATAGGGTGTTCATATTCTTAATTGAATTGATAATCTTTTCTAGAATTTGATAGCTAACTTGACTTCTGCACTTTGTTCTTGCTGCATGGGGTCATAATACAAGGTAGGATAGACATTCATGGACAAGTCAGGAGATATGTCAAAATCAAACAATTGTGCGTCTACGTAGGCATCTATCAGGGTTAATGCGTATACGATGGCAGTCGCGGCGATAGATAAGTCTCTATATCGGCGGGTTGTATTTTGCCATTCGTACAAGCGCTTTTGATATGCCGCAGTACCACCCATACTTTGGATGGTGTAGCCATCTGGCAAGATAGCGACATAGGCCTTATCTGGTGAATTCGAAACGCATGAGTTTTGTATATCGTTATAAATCTGCCGATAAGCTTCCTTGTATGATATGTATTGGTCTTGTGTGTAGGTGATAGCATATGCACACCCCATCAAACCGCCATATACAATCGGTAGTTTCCAATAACTGCGGTTGTATATCTGCCCCAGGCCAGGTACAATTGCACCTAACCATACAGCGCGCATAGGCTCCGGTTTCCAAAGCATTTTCTCGATCTCGTGCTCTGTCAATTGGGAGCCAGTGGAATCCTTGAGCACTTGACCGGTGGTGCTTGGGCTACAGCAGAGGAGGGATCCAATGATTAGCAGGATATACAAACAACGATATCTCAAGATAGCAACGCAATTAATTGGTTTAGTTCTTCTTCGTTCTTAAAACTGATAATCAGTTGTTTAGACGTGATTTTTACACTTCTTCTTAAGCGTTGTTCCAAGTATGCTTGTTGCTCTTGGTATTTTACTGGTTTAACTTTCTCTTTGGGCTCTGCTTTGGAGGTGTTTACGAGTTCCTCTACTTTTCTTACAGATAGTCCGTTCATTACAATTTTCTTGTAGAGGTCTAGTTGTTGTTCTGGTGATGGAGAACCAAGAATGGCTCTAGCATGTCCCATATCAATCTTTCGCTCTTTGATGCCAATTTGTATTTCTGCGGGCAATTTCAGCAACCGCAGATAGTTGGCCACCGTTGCACGTTTTTTGCCTACGCGCTCTGCCATCTTCTCTTGTGTGATATGGTGTTCGTCCATCAACTTTTGGTAGGCTAAGGCAATTTCAATAGCGTTGAGATCTTCTCGCTGGATATTCTCAATCAACGCCCATTCCATTACTTGTTCATCCTTGGCCGTACGAACATATGCCGGAATCGTAGTCAATCCTGCCATCTTGGATGCGCGGTAACGACGTTCACCCGCAATAATCATATAACTATTGTTGGAGTTCTTACGCAAGGTGATGGGAGAGATTACACCATGTTCTTTAATGGATTGTGCTAGTTCTTCTAGTGCCTCGGCGTCGAAGTTATGACGTGGCTGATCGGGATTAGCATAGATATACTCTAATGGAATCTCGCTAATCGATGAAGAACCTGCCGTAGATACATGTGTCGTATCAATCAGTGCGTCTAGGCCTCTGCCTAATCCTAATGGTTTTTTCATACTTTATTTCGTCTAATCAGTTCTTTTGCTAAATGTATATAGTTCTTTGCACCCTTGCTGTTCTTATCATATTGTATTACTGACAAACCATGACTAGGTGCTTCGCTCAAACGTACGTTACGAGCAATCACTGTATTGAATACCAAGTCTCCAAAGTGACGGCGAACCTCATCATGTACCTGAGCTGATAGGCGCAGACGGGCGTCAAACATGGTCAATAGGAAACCCTCAATTCGTAGAGTAGGGTTCAAATTGGACTTGATAATTTTGATTGTATTCAGTAGTTTTGCAATACCTTCTAGGGCAAAAAACTCGCACTGAACAGGTATAATCACACTATCACTGGCCGTCAGCGCGTTGATGGTTATCAAACCCAAGGAGGGAGAACAATCTATCAGGATATAATCATACTTCTCCTTTAAGGGATGCAGGACATCTTTCATCAGGTTCTCGCGATTATCTTTGTCTAGCATCTCGATCTCTGCACCTACTAGATTGATGTGTGAAGGAATCAGGTCTAGGTTCTCTACGCTAGTTTGTAGGATAGCTTTTTCGGGCTCGATATTTTCTATCAAGCATTCGTAAATAGTGTGTTTAAGTTCTTTGATCTCGATTCCCAAACCAGACGAACTATTGGCCTGTGGATCTGCATCTACTAGCAACACGTGTTTGCCCTCTGCTGCCAATGCTGCAGCTAGGTTGATGGAGGTGGTAGTCTTTCCAACACCGCCTTTTTGGTTAGCTAATGAAATGATTGTTGACATATTGGTTATTGATTAGTTCGTTTATTATTTCTTCTTAAACTCCCATAGGTAAGCCAAATTTAGGGATATACCCATTGCATTTGCCATCTTGAAATAGTCCATCTGACCCGTTTTGAAGGCTCCTCCTAGACTGAAATTACAACGTGCTTCCAACTGAAACACACCAGCATTCCTACTGTGGTAATACATTCCTAATCCTGCGGCTAGACCCCAATCAAATGGGTGGTCAATTGGTAGGTGTTGCGTTTCCTCCCATACCATATAGCTATTTCCTTTCGTTTCTACATCTTCTCGGAAGCAATAACCTATTTGTGGACCTAGATTAAAGAATCCTTTGAATTGCTTCTTCCCAAAATACAAGTGCATCAGCAATGGCACTTCTATATAATGCAATCGTCGTGTGTATTGCGTCGAACCTGTGGGCGTATTCCATTTTTCGCTCCAACCACGTTGCATATAATTGCATTCTACTTGTACTGCACATACTTTGTGCTCAGCGTAGCGGAATACTAATCCTCCATTCCCGCTTAAAGGACCCGCTAGCAAATCTAGTTGTGTTACGGATGGATTGAATAGCATAGAAGACATCATCGCGCCGCCATGCACACCAAAGAAAATCTCAGGTTTCTTCAAGCGTGGTTGAGCATGCACTAGCATGCCCAATACCACTACTATAATCACTATCGCTATTCTACGCATTGGCATTACAAACTGGGTGCTTCTTCTTAATGTTTACGCAGGATGTTAATATGCATATTATTATACATATATCCATCTTCTGCCTGTTGGTACATGATCTTTGTCTGTACGCCATTCCATAATTCTTCCCATGCCAATGAATCAGTTGTTGGCAGCAGACTTAATAGGTGTTTGGTTAAATCATAACCTAGCAAATCATATCTAGGGTACTCTGCAGGGGGGGTAGAGAAATATCGCTCGTAGATTCCTCTATATTCAGCGGGCTCTTCTATCTCCTCATGGAAAATACTCGTGTATATCTGTGGAAACGGAATATCCTCGGTTTGCCAGGTGTAGCGGGAATATAGTGTGATAGGATATTGTGTTTGCAACTTCTGCAAATGAGGTATAACAGCCTCTAGGTTTTTGTATTTCTCAGTGTTGAAGATTACAATGTTTTCTACATTTGCAACAAAAGCATTTTCTGCCGAATCCACCAACAAATCATGAATGGTGGTAGTTGTCTTTGTAATACCATTAGCATCCAGTGCACTATGCAGTTTTTGTATACTATTGGGTATATTCTCTCCCTCTCGTGCTTGAATCACCACGCAGTTTACGCTATCATCACTCAGTAATAAGTATTCAGCCAAGGCATTGGCTTCGTCTTTGCTGGATGGATTAAACTTTAGCAAATATGGATTAGCTTCCTTTAGGTGTATCTCAGAGGCAAATGGGGCTATCATCCATATGCTATCAAGTAACGTTTGCTCGGCCATTCTCTCTACTTGCTGTGCATAGGCAGGACCGATAATGGCATCTACATTGCGTAGCACACTATCGTCTATGCATCTCTCTATGCCTTGTGTGGTCTTGTCTACATCGTATGTGTACAATTCGATATACTTTTGCTCATTTTGAGCTTCGTAGATGGCTATCAAACTGCCGATATAGAAATCCATAAACCGATTCATTGTGGCAGTTCGCTTGGTAGTGTTGGCATATAGCGGCATCATCAGGGCCAAGCGTACAGTATCTACCTCCATTGTATCAATGGTTGTCGTATCTATTAACTCCCACTGCATCTCCTCTACACTCATTAGCTCTATGCGTGGATGCTTGTGAAGACGTAGTTCGTGTTTGCAGTCTTCTGGATATGTAACAGGTTTCTCATTCTCTATAAATGCGGGATCAACTACTGTTGCTGATTCAGCATTCACCTTCACCTCTTGTACAATACTTGGAGCAGGAACTAGGATTGATTGACCATAGTTCAATCCTTCGTGACGTAGTTGTGGGTTGAGCTTCAGTATTTGTTCTTGAGTTGTACCAAACCGTTTGCTCACTTGATACAACCCCATGCCTCTTTCTATGGTGTAGCGATAGTAAATTTTTCCCTTAATAGTATCAGTACCCTGCACTTGGGCTTGTATACTACAACTTGCTATTAGCAGAGCGCATATTAGGTGTATCAGTTTCATAATTTTTCGTGATAGGTAACTTTATATGATTAGCGAACAGTCTTATTGTTCGCGGTCCATCTTCTCTTTCTTATCCATAGCAGTAAACTTCCCACAAGGGCCAATATTGCCAATGGGACGATGATGCTTACGACTTGGGCGCGTACTCGCGCATCCCTCGCACGCTGGTCATTCAGTAGACGCAGAGCAATTTCTTTTTGTCGCAGTTCCATCCAACCCTCATCATCAGTCAAGTAGAGTACTGCGTTTAGCATAAAATCCCTATTGCCAAATTGCGTTTTGGTATATCTGTCGTATCCCAATGGCAATGCTTGGTTCTTCTGCCATTCGTTGCGGATAGTACTGCCTGAGGCTACTATAATCTGACGGGTCTTGGGGCTTCGTTTGATAGTGTTTCGTGCATTCACTATCCCTTCCGGCGCTGATAGATGGGCGAATAACGATGCAAACTCTCCCTCCAAACTTACAGCTACGGGGATATATGAGTACTGAAAACTTTCTTCCTCCTCAATCCCTAAACTCAAGTTTACTTCCGCGGGAACCGATGTCAGTTTGCTCGCAGATGAGGTGGCTAGCAAGATATCTTTTCTAATTCCGTCTTCGCCACCTACTAAGTCTATTGAACTAGCCATTGTAGCCGTCAACTGTGCTACGTTACGAGTAATGGGCGATGTTTGTGATGTTAGCAGTAATGGGGCATACGTCCATGGCATGGGCTGCCAATTGGGTTGTTGGGGGTCGCGAGATACATCCACCGGAACGAGCAAACACTGCAAGTCTTGAACCAATGAGTGATTGATACGCACTCCATAACGAAAGAGCATGTCGTTTAACTTCAAATCTAATGCTACAATCGGAGTAGTACCTTGCGACGAAAGATAGTCCGAAGAAAATTGCACCCCATTAAGCACCCACAGCACGCGACCGCCCTGCATGATATACTGGTCTAGGATATACTTGTCTTCATCGGTGAAAGGCATCTGTGGATCGGCTATAATTACAGCCGAGTAGGCATCCAATACACCGATCTCCTGACCTAGACTGCCGCGATCCACCTGGTAGTATTGAGCCAATTGTTGAGTCAGATCATATACATCTCGCTCGTCCAATTCGCCATGCCCTTCCAGAAATGCCACTTTTTCTACTTGTGTTTGCTGTAAACTGCGAATCGCTTCTATCAAACGATATTCCAAATTCTCAATACTACGATTCAGGTTCTCTTCCCCACGCAATCCACGCTGGTTATCTAGCAGATTTACAAGACGCTGCTTGCCTTTGTATCGTACCACTGCATAGGGATAAACCTTTGTTTGCGCAGTTTGACCTTTATGAGTGCGCTCGTGGATGGTAATGGGCTCTAGTTGGTTCTCGTAGCCATGCATCTCTTTGATTTGTATGCCGCTGTGGGCATAAATGCTGAATTCGTCTAGCAAGTCGTGGGTGGCTAACTTTAGACGAATAAAACCAGCATTCAATTCGCCATCTAGTAGTACGTACACCTCCACCGGTGCATCTAAATTCTGCAATAGAGTCTTGGTTGGAGCGGAAATCGTATAGCGTTTGTCATCGGTCATATCCCAACGACAAACTAGGTGTTCTACTAGCAGATTTGCTGCTACCACACTTAAAAATACGATGATGGCGCTCCTAACCTTCATTACTTATTGTTGTAGCGATTGCCACACTTCTTCGTTGATTTCAATAGGTTGATACTTCTCGCGAAGTCTCTTAATCCATGCTTTTTCCAAATAATCTTGGTAGTCGGTAGTCACTTTTCCACGCTCGTCTGTATAGACTTGTGGACTCTTCAGCACTTTTCCGATTACCATCACGATTGGGAATTCCTCGCTAGGGGTGTATTCTGCATCTTTTAACTTGAAGCCGTCTCTGTCTACTACGGCACTCTTACCTTTTAACCAGATGCCACGCTCCACTTTTGCATACATCACGCTATCGGTGTTCACGCGTTGATTCAAATAACTCATCACAGAGTCTGGGTGAGCCTTTAGTACGATTTGTTTAGCGGCTTTAGCAGCACCTGCATTCTTCGCATAGATCACAAAACCTTTAAAACGTGGTTCATTCCATGTGTAGCGCTTCTTGTTGGCTTTGAAATACGCCTCCAAGCCTTCTGTGTCTTGGTTCGCCTTGTCCCATACTTCTCGCAAGGATACATCGAATAGCAATATTCCGTCATGATATTCTTGTACCAAGTTACGCAAGTCTGGATATTTCTCCTCCAAGTGTGCGTCGGCATATGCCCTCACTTCGGCATTACTCATGCTGTCGGGCAATGCATATTCAGCGCGGGTCTTGTCTATAAAACTCTGCTCCGCAATCTGCATACGTTGGTCGCGTTGTACTTGCTTGAGCACCTTGCTGCGCATGCTATCCAAAGGTTGTACGCCACGACGATCATACAACTTAATCAAGTGTACACCATATTGAGATGCAAAAGGTTTGCTCACCTCACCTGGTTGAATACTGAAAGCTACATCCTCAAAGGCTTTTACCATCATACCACGACCAAACCAGCCCAAATCACCGCCGCGTGATGCTGAACCTCGATCTTCTGAATATATGCGAGCAAGACTAGCAAAATCTGCATCTTCTGATTGGGATACGGAATATAGACTGTCCATCAACAATTGGGCATCAATCATCGCTTGTGCGTTGCCTGCTGGAACCATCTTCAAGATGTGTGCAGCGTGTACCTCTTCATATTCGCCCGCTTCTTCTACTTTCGCAATATGAAAGCCATAAGGACTGCGAAATACTTCGGTTACCTCTCCTACTGGAGTAGTGTATACTGCATCCTCAAATACATACACATATCTAAAAGGCTGAATCCAACCCAATGCTCCTTTGGTTTGCTTAGCAGATGGTTCTTCCGAATATTGCATCGCGGCATCTGCAAAATCCTCTATTTCTTGCACCGTCACTGTCTTACGACCTTTCTTAACTGTTGTAGGTAACCCCTCAGTCACTCTCACGCGTATTTCGCTGATCTTCGCCATCGCAGCTGACACCGTCGCAGAATCTGCATCCATTGGACATTGTACTGCAATATGAGATGCTCTGCGTGGATGAGCTATGCGATGATAACTCAATGAAACCAAACTATCTATGGCTGCATTGTCTTGCATGTATTTGGGAGTTGCTTGGGAACGATAGCCAGCTAACTCTTTCTTGAAGGCTGCTGTAGTATCTACGCCTTGAGATTCTGCTTCTGCTACTTTTAACTTGAAGTTGATGAACAAATCCAGATACTCGGCCATGGTCTTTTTCTCTAGACTAGTCTCTTGGTTGTTCTTCTCATAAATGTACATAAATTCAGACACCATGATGGGCTTACCTCCGATGGTCATCAATACCTGATCTTCTTGTGCAAAACTGCACATGCTCGCGCAAGTTAGTAGGATAGCGCTAAACAAAAATTTCTTCATTTGTTGTATCATAATTTTGTTAATATTACTATATTTTGCCTATTTACTGAAAATAGCGCGCAAAATTACAAAAAAAAAATGAATTACGCAAAAAAAAACGTAATTTTGCACGATTTTAACAAAATTCTATCCGAATAATCACTACTCGTCCTCTTGTTCTATCGGCAAAACTACTACTGAAAAAATGAATGCGGGTTAAGGGGCGACTACGTATCTTTAATCAGGGCTACGTACAAGTGGTACACTTCATTGAAAATGGTAATCTCTCGTTCAAAGCAAAATCCCATATGTTGATATAGCATTTTTGCCGAATTCATCGGCTCTACTGCCAGTGTCACCCGCTCTATCCCGAGCGCTTGAGCTTGTGTTTTGGCATATGCTATCAACGCACTACCCAGACCCTTATTTCTGTAGGGTAGGGACACCGACAGACTATCAATATAATACTCTCCAGCCTTTGCTTCATCTTCCATATCTTCCCAATCTTTCCCAAATGTAACATCAAATAATTCCTTCAGCTGCGGGTACATCTTTTCCCGTTGAAATCGGTAATTTCGACCATCTACTGCAATCATCATACCTGCGATTTCTCCGTCTAATTCGGCAATAAAGGTATTGGTGTAACTGTAATGTGTATCTTCCTGTGCACATACATCAATCAATGTATCCATCCATTTCTCTCGCAGCGAAACACCGCCTTCTCCCATACCTTCTTCTGACACAATAGCATTATCCTCCAACAAGAACGCATGGTATATCCCTTCTGCTATATACGCCGCATCTTCTATTGTTGCTTTTCTAATCCTAATCATATTTTTTTATAATATATTTGACATCTTTGTTACTTTTCAATGCATTCATTTAATAGTTGTTGGGTAATATTGTTGTGATTCCCCGCACAAAATTACTACTTTTTCTTCATTCACGCAAATACCATCTATTTTTTTCTATTCTCTTCCTTTTACTTTTCCTATTCTTTCTTATTCTTTCCTATTTCCTCCTTCTTGTTTCTCTATCCTCTCTGTCCTCTCTGTCCTCTCTATCCTCTCTATTCTCTCTATTCTCTCTGTCTCCCTCTATTCTCCGCTACTCTTCCGCTATCAACCCCGTTTCATATACGTTACATACACGATAGATATACGTTAGATACACGATAGATTACCCTATTCCTAGCCTAGGAATAGCGTATCTATCAACTACTTTCACTATTTCACTACCCTTGCGCTACCTTTGCGCAAGGGTAGTGTTACAATACCATCAACGCCGAAATAGCACTCAAAATCGCCTCTAAATGGCTAAAAACAGCATACCCCACAGCTACGCTTCCTGTCCCGCCAACCAGCAGCCAGCGTGCAGCATCCATTCGCATGGCTAGTCGCTCCAACATCGTGTACCGACGCAAACTTTCTTGCAACTCGCTGCTGGGCGATGGCATGAGATTAATCTGACGAATTGTACCCGCCATAAACGCCTCATTATCTTTTACTTGAGGAGCACTCGCACGCAAACGTTGTTTGATTTTTCTGTTGATAATCATAATTTAAAATTCTTAATTCAAAATTCAGACTTCAGCATAGCCTTCAGTTTTTTCCTGGCTCGAAACAGCATCACCGCTATATTGCCTTCCGATATCTCAGTTATTCTGCTGATTTCTCGAATACTCTTTTCTTCCAAATAATATAGTATCACCACGGCTTTCTCTTGTTTCTCCAACTGGTCAATCGCCTGATACAGAGGCTCATAGCGAAACGCCGCATCTGTCTGTTCGCTCGCTGTCTCCGTATCAACACTCTCATAGTTCTCTACTGCCACGCGATGAGTATTCCAGTACTTATTCTGTTCGTTAAGGTATTCGTTGTAGGCAATACGAAACACCCATGTCTGCAAAGCCGACTTATGCTCAAAGGTAGCACAATGTAAATAGGCCTTCAGTATGGCTTCTTGCGCCAGATCATTTGTCAGTTCTTCATCGCCATGAGTCAGCACAAGCAGGAACCGCCGAAGGGATTCCTGCAAGCCGCCAATGGCGGAAATAAACTGCTGCTTATCCATAAGTTGATGAAAAACAAGTGATTTAGAAAAATAAGTCAGACAGACAAACGCAGTTTACGCTTTTCCAACAAGCTCTTTTTCCTCTTTCTCAATCTCCTTCTTGAGATAATTCTTTGACACAAAGAATATCACCAAAAATGCCACACCAATAGTCAGCAACAATCCTCCAATGATAACTGCCTGATTCACTGTAGCAAACACTCCATAAAGCAGTACAAACAATCCCATCAGTGAAGACAATGCACCATACTCCAGATGTTTCAATACGGCCATCTTAGTGGTCTTCTTTTTGCTGTCAGTCTCATTCAACATCTCAGCCATTGCCTTGAAATCAATGTTTGCACCTTCACTCTTCTCAATCATTTGAGAAATAAGTTTACTGTGCTCTTCTACTTTGTGACGGCGGTTTTTGAGTGCCATAATAATTCCTACTAAAATTACTGCTGGTACAGCACCAAACAATAATGCTAATGCTACGATTCCTACAATTGCTTCTATAACCATAATTTTTTTCTTTTATATGTTAAACATTTATTCTGTCGCTTCTTTGCGACTACACACATTAGACAATTGGTTTAGAGATAATATTACAAAAGACTATTATTTTTTTAGGATTGTATGTGCTATTTGATAAGCAAAAATACTACTTTTTCTTCATTCTCACAAATTTTCTTCATTATTCTCTTTCAACTTACTTTCGTGTAATGCACATACTCCCATAGCGAGCTAATGTAGTACAGATGGATTAAAAATCAATTATTTTCTTATAAAAAGTGTTCGTTCATTTGCGTATATGCATTTTTTGTTGTATCTTTGCACCCGCATTCAGTTTTAGGGAAGCCAGTGAGATTCTGGCACAGACCCGCTGCTGTGATTTGCAATATCGTTGGTTCTAAATCTAAGTCACTGCCTATCAGGTGGGAAGGCTGAACAAACGAGCAATAAGTCAGAAGACCTGCTGCATGTAGCCAACAGAGTTGGCAGTTTAGAAGTTTAATGTTCTAATCGCGACAGTGTCGCTGTTCTAGGAGAAATTTACCTTTAGAACTTTGGAACTTTTAGAACTGCCCGAAGTGTGGCATTAGTTGAACACTCTCGTGGTATAGAGTCAAGCAACATGTGTAAATTAGTATCCATATTATTTTTCACACTCACGGGTGTGGCTGCATTCTCTCAAAACAATGCTGCCGATTCTCTCTATCTTGATTCCATTTATCGTCATTTGGAATTAGACGAATACACCATTACTGCCCGTGTCAAAGAAAAGGATGTTATTATCCCTCAGACACTTAGCGGTGTACAACTCAAAAAGATGAATGCCCTCAGTGTTGCCGATGCCATCCGCTATTTCTCTGGCGTACAGATCAAGGACTACGGCGGCGTAGGTGGCATCAAGACCGTGAATATCCGCTCTATGGGCACCAATCACATGGGTGTGTATTATAATGGTATTCAGCTCGGTAATGCACAAAACGGACAGATTGACCTAGGAAAATACTCTCTTGAAAATATCGAGGAAATCCAACTCTTTAATGGACAGAAATCTGATATTTGGCAGTCTGCTCGTGAGTTTGGTGCCGCAGGTAGTATCTACCTCACCACCCGCCGTCCACGCTTCGCCGTAGGCAAGACTGTGAATGTAAAAGCACAAATGCGTGCGGGTAGTTTCGCCCTAATTGATCCTAGTATTCTGCTCGATGTCAAACTCAGTGAAACAATGTCGCTGACTATGAATGCCGAACTCATCTCTTCCGATGGCAAGTACCCATTCCGCTACCGGCGTGTGACACCTTCGGGCGAAGTGGCATACGACACCACAGCCATCCGCCAGAACGGAGACATCAACGCCATCCGTGTGGAAGCAGCCGTGAATCATTACTATAGTAACACAGGATTTTGGAAACTTCAACTCTATCACTACAATTCCGAACGCGGTGTACCTGGTGCTATCGTGAATAATGTCTGGCGCAATGGAGAACGCCTTTGGGATCGAAACTCATTCCTTCAAGCTTCGTGGCAGGACGAATTCTTCAACCGTTGGTCCGTGCGCGTAAATGCCAAATATGCCAACGATTATACCCGTTATATCAACAACGACGACAAGCTCATCCATGTGGAGAATCAATACCTCCAACAAGAATTATACTTCACCATGGCGCACAAAGTGCGCATCTTTGATTGGTGGGACATAAGCGCAGCCTATGACCTGCAATACAACGCCCTCAGCATGTATGCAGAAGCCCATCGTTTCACCCATTGGCTCAGCGCTGCCACAGCTATCAATATTAAGAATTACCTACGTCTCCAAGCCAGTGTGTTAGGAACGTTTGTTCAAGATGGTTCTAAATCAAACAACTCTGAACGCGAAGCCCTGAATAATACTGAACAGCCTACTAAACTGAATACAAAGTGCACTCCTGCACTTTTCATTTCCTACCGCCCAACACAGCTCGTTGACTTGCGTCTCAATGCCTTCTACAAACAAAGTTACCGCTACCCAACCTTCAACGACCTCTACTATACTGACATGGGAAATGCCTACCTCAAACCGGAGTTGGCGAAGCAGCATAGTGTAGGTTTGAGTTTTACACAACTTTTCCGTATCGCAGAGCAAAAAGGCTCGGAGTTCCGCATCAATGCCGATTACTACTACAACCGCATATCTGACAAGATCATCGCTTACCCCAAGGGGCAGCAGTTTCGTTGGACCATGCTCAACCTAGGATTGGTCAAGATCAATGGTTTGGACGTGAATGCGCAACTGCATTTCGTATTACCCAAGAACTTCTACCTCACCGCTAAAGCGCAATACACTTACCAAACGGCGATTGATGTTACCGATCCAAACGATACCTATTATGGCGACCAGATTCCTTATATCCCTTGGCATTCAGGCAGCGCAGTAGGTATGTTTGGTTGGCAAAACGACTGGCAGCAGTATGGTTTGAATTATAGTTTCATCTATGTCGGCGAACGCTACAACCAACAGGAGAACATCATCTACAACTACACCCAACCTTGGTACACCCATGATTTGAGTGTATTCGGAGAATGGCAAATTAAGCCCATATCTCATAGCCGCAAAGCAGTGTCCAATAGCCCAAAGGGCGTCCGTTATCCAATTGTCTTACGCGTAGCGTTGGACATTAACAACTTGCTTTCCCAAGATTACGACGTGATCTTAAATTATCCAATGCCCAAACGCAACTACAAATGTACGATAAGTCTAACATATTAACCCTCATAATTCAAAATTCAAAATTTATAATTATGTCAGCAGTCCTGCTGATGATCTCCTGCCGTGGCGATGATATTATCTTCCCCGCGGAGTATGAATTCTTGCCGATGGAATCGAGAGATTTGAGCAGTTTCGCATCCAACGAACCCATAGGCATGTACCTACTCAATGAAGGTAATATGGGTAGCAACAAAGCTACGATCGACTACCTCGATTTCAGCAAGGGCATTTATATCCGTAACATCTACGGCGAACGCAATCCAAATGTCATCAAAGAGCTAGGCGATGTGGGCAACGACATTCAAGTGTATGGCAACCGCCTCTATGCCGTCATCAACTGCTCGCACAAAGTCGAAGTAATGGACTTGCACTCTTGTCGTCGCATTGGGCAGATAGAAATTCCCAACTGCCGTTATATCCGTTTTCAGGGGGATAAAGCGTATATCAGTTCGTATGTCGGTCCTGTGAGCATTGATCCGAATGCCCAATTGGGTGCCATCTTTGAGGTGGACACTGCTACACTCTGCATAACTCGCCAAGTAACAGTAGGTTATCAACCCGAAGAATTCGAGATTATTGGCAATTACCTCTACGTCGCCAACTCTGGCGGCTATCGCGCACCTGACTACGACTCTACACTTTCAGTCGTAGATTTAACAGACTTCCGCCAAGTAAAAAAGATACCTGTTTGTGTCAACCCCCATCGTGTACGCAAAGACCTATACAACCGCCTATGGATCACTTCCCGTGGCGATCACAAAGATGTCCACCCACAACTCACCTGTTTTTCTCCTATATCCAATAGTTCGTCAGAGCGTCCTATAGGCGGAACGCCGTCCAATAGCCACACAGTGACGTCCTATAGTATATCACCATCCGAAATGGTGATTATAGGCGATAGCATGTACTACTACGGCGCACATTGGAGCGATGAAATGATGTCCAATCAAATCACCTATGGTGTCCTCGATATCCAATATCCAATAACCAATCCCCAATCTCTCATCACTGATGGTACTGAGAAAAACATCAAGATTCCGTATGGCATACAAGTCAATCCATATAATGGCGATATATATATTACAGATGCAAAAAACTATGTTTCAAGTGGTCAATTACATTGCTACTCACGCGAAGGTAAACACAAATGGTCTGTGCGCACGGGTGATATCCCTGCTCATATGTGCTTTGTCTATCGTTAGTTGCGAGCAGCCCAAAATACCTATGGTTGGACTTGGTATAGATGACACCTATGCCGTCGAGCGCATGCGTACCCTTATTCTTCATCCCGAGTACATGGGCGAATCTTATGTATGGAGAATGGGTGATACAATCATTTCTACTGAGCGTGATTTAATTTTTTGTCAAGCAGATACGGGCATATACGAAATACAACTCGAGATAGTGGACAAACAAAATCCCGTAAAACATTCATTTAAGGTTGTTGTTTGGGAAGAACAAGTATCCTATTCCCCATATATTTCTAAGGTATTGGAGTACAACCCTGCTCCTGGCCAATTTGTCAACACCATGCCGCAGTATGAAGAAGGCGATACCTACGCCAATATGCTGCAAAAAGTCGAAGAATCTATTGCTGGCACCAACCGTACTCTTATCTCGCTTGGCGCCTGGGGTGGGTATGTCACTTTTGCTTTCGACCACTCTGTAGTCAATGCTCCCAATCAATCCGATTTCCTCATTGAAGGCAACTCTTTTTATGCATCTACTACTAGCAAAGGTGGCAGCAGCGAACCTGGCATCGTGACGGTTAGTATCGACATCAATCAAAATGGTCTTCCCGATGACCCATTCTATCAACTTGCTGGTAGTGAATACTCTAACCACAACACTAAGCACCATTATTCCCTCACCTATCACCGCACACCTGCCAACCATACGCCACAACCCGATAAGAAAAATTCACTGACCGACACAACTTATATCCATTGGGCAGACAGCCAAAATCAAGCGGGTTATCTACATAAAAATACCTTTCACACGCAAGAATATTTCCCTCAGTGGCTTGCGGATTCCACGATCACTTTTGTTGGTTCTCGTTTGCCTGATAATGCTTATGACCCCAACGGGAAAGGCGCATATTGGGTACAAGCCCCCTTTGATTATGGCTATGCAGATTGTCATCCAAACGATAGCATTGCTCGCTGTTCATTTGATGTTGATTGGGCAGTTACGAACGAAGGAATGCCTATCCATTTGCCTTGTGTGGACTTTGTGCGTGTCTATACTGGTGTTTTCCAACAATGTGGTTGGACTGGTGAAATTTCTACGGAAATATCCCATGCTCGGGACCTACATATAAAAGAATAAATAAACTAGCAATCATATGAAAAATCTACGTACTATTGCTTTATTCCTCGTCTGTAGCCTATCACCTATTGCCGACAATCTCTTTGCTGAGCAAATAACTATGGATCTTAGCACTGCTACTGACCTCAACGGAAATCCTGTTAGTTATAGCACTTCGTATGGAACGGGCTACTATAACCTTACTGATGTTTGGGAACAAACCTATAACGATGCTGATTCTTGCCGCCAAATCCTCGTTAATGACGGAGTTTTTCGCCTGTCTCATTTACCCAGCGGAATGGCATATGGAGGCATGAGTTGGGAAGGATTTACCCTTTCCACTATCTCGCAGGATACTGCAAATGTTTTGGGATGCGTAGCTAATGGGGGATTGAAAGGTGAAGGTGTACCTTATGTGATTGGATATTATTCTGAATGGGTAAGTCAATCACAGGGGTTTTCATCGAATGTTATCGATTTTAACGGTGAATATCAGCCTGAATTTGTATATATCTGTCAAAATTGCAATACATATAAAGCGATTACACAAGGTGAATTAAATGCTAGAGCATTCACACTAACTGATACACTAGCACTTATTATTCAAGCTCTAGATCACAATATGCACCCCACAGCTTCCATCACCTACTATCTAGCTGTTGATGGGCAGAAGAATGCTGGCTGGGAAAAGGTTCCTCTTTCTGAATTGGGAATGACTTCTAGGTTAAGTTTTTCAATGACAACCACAGATACAGGTGATTTTGGTGCGAATACGCCACTATATTTCGCGTTGGATGCTCTGACAATCAATACCCAACCAGTAACGCATGTGCTAAATCCTGCTCTTCCTGTTGCTACTAAAAAGATTATCCAAAATGGGCACCTCTATATCCTCCATACTTCCACAATCTACAATATATTGGGAATTAAATTCTTTTGAATTAAATTATATAATAAAAAAGAGTGGGTCCTAAGGATCCACTCTTTTTTATTATTTATGAGTTTACTCAAAAAGTGATTCGTAGTCTCCAAGTTCTTCTACTGCATCCTCTATAGCTTTTTCTGTTTCATTGTAGACATCTTCAACTGTTTCCATGATTTCTTCTTGGTTCTCTTCAATATCTCCCATAAGACCTTCTAGGAAACTTCCCGCCTCCTCGAGTGCGTTCTCAAATAATTTACCTGCAGATTTGAAACCATTTTTCACAGTGGCACTGTAAAACTCACCTTTTAGCTTACTAATTTCTTCCTTTTGCTCGCGTGTATATGTGTAATTTTCCATGTTTTCAAGAATCAACTCATACTCATCGAAAGTTTTGGTCCACTCTTTTTTGTCAAAATCTGCGCCGTTCTTGTTCACATGTTCAACTAATGATTTTAGTTCGCGAATTTGGTACTTTGCTTTTAAACTGTCACATGATGTGAATACGATAGTGATAGCCATCACTACGACTAGAGAGAAATACTTTTTCATATCTTTATTTTTTTAAATTGGTTAATATTCATGTATATTGTTCATTTTCATTAGAGTATCTACCCATTGATATTTCACTTGCTCAATGTCTATATTGTATTTGTAGAATACGCTATCTAGAGATGCTGAGTCGGTGTCTTGAATAATATTTGCTAGGACTTCTTTGCCGTATACTACGTCCATGTATTCAAAGAATGAGCACCCTGCCCATACATGTGTTTGATTCTTTTGTGGGAATTCTGCATTTAGTTTGCATTGCTTGTGGATAACGTCCACATAGTCTGGTGGTAACAGTGTCATGCCATTCTCAGCTGCGCCATGTGCAAAGTATTCTGCTAACCCATTACTAAACCAGAAGTATGGTTTTGGAACTTCCAAATTATAATCAATGAGATTAAGGTATGCATAGTGCATCATCTCTCTTCGTATTACCTTAATGTAACGTTGTTCGCCATTGTATTGCTTAAAAGCATCTGGGTGCACAACTATACCCCTCATTAGACATCCTAACGGACCATATTCCATTACTGAACAGCCATATTTTGAACCTTTAGATGCATTTCCATTAGCTAGTAACTGAACTAAAGAATTATATTCTTCTCCATCGATAGGTAGGTATATGGGGAGTTTACGGCCATTCATTTCTTCTGTGCTAGGATATTTACCAAGAATCTCTTCTGTCTCAGGCACTATCGCATCTACAAACTCTAGGATATTCAAAGCGTTTAATTTATTTTCGGCGTTCTTGTCAGGATGATAATATACGATGGCAAAACCGTTTGTCTCGTATTCCCATTCTGTTTCTTTATCCGTTTGACCATAATCTTTATCATTATCCCAATCAAATGGGCCTATATTTTTGAATGAGAGATTTTGGTCTATGTTGTATCTATCCATCTTCTCTACCCATGATTTGGCTGTTTCTGTAAATTCTGGGTAACGATACTTTGGACGTTTCATTCCTCTTTGGAATAGTAGACTAAAAGTTACAGCCAAGAGAACAAATACAACCAGTGTTGTAATGATGCGTGAAATTATCTGATTTTTCATATTGGAAGATAAATTTTCGTTTCAAAATCTTGTATTGAGTCGCCATCTTTGATATGTCCAATTCTAAATCCGTCACCTGTAGTTTCACAGATGATAAATCGCTTGCCTTCTTGCTCGCAGATAACGTGGGATTCATCTGCAGGTTTGATATACTCCAACCATTCATCGTTGCATTCAATTGCGATTGCAGCATGCGCGAGTTTGACTGAAATGAGGTATAATACGTCCTTACCCATTGCTCTGAACAAAGCTGTAGCTAGGGCTGATTTACAGTCGCAGTCTCCTTCTTTGTCAAACAATGTCTCGTTTGGAATTCGCATGTATTCTTTGGCGAACTCTATGCCTGCACTTTCTTCATCTATACAATATTTGATGTTTGGTTCTTGCACAAAGTCTAGGGCAAATTGATATTTGTCTAGATCTGTTAACTGCGCAGATTCTATTGATGTTTTGATATAATCTGCCAATGCGCGTAGGTGCTTAGTATGACTAGGGTTGCTATCTAAATAGGCGAAGATTGAACGAATATTGTCTTCGTATGTGTGTTGGTCTTTGCCATAGGTACGGAATGGATTGATATCTCGTAGATGGTCTATCTCAGATTGCGAGAATTCCATTGCAAAATTACCGCTTAACTTGTTACCTGTGTCTGAGTCTAACTCCCATTCGTATATCCGATTATGTAGATCGTCAAGATCAACTTCGTCTTGTTCCTCAACATCGTCCTCTGTCAATGGAAGTAGAATTTTCTCTTCAAATTCATCTATCTTCATTCCTTCGTAAGGACAACCTAATACGAAATGATCATTTGTGGTTTCGCAGAAGATGTATAGTTTTTCGTTATACTTGATGAGGTTGTTTTTGAGATTCTCGATATTGCCATAGTAACCATTTTCCAAATCCGAAGACTTGACCTCTACACCGATAGCTGCATGCTGATGGGTAGTGCTGATGAGGTAGAGTACATTATACTTCATGCAATGGAAAATCATAGCTGCCAATAGAGCCTTGCTATTGTAATCACCTGCTTTGTCGTATAATATTTCGTCTGGATACGCAATGTAGGATTCTAAATAATTAACCTCCTTATTGTCCTTGTTTGCCAAGAAAGTAATATTGGGTTCTTGTACAAAATCTAATGTGAATTGAATTAAGTCAAGTGGAGATAGGTGATTTTTAGCTGCTATTTCCTTGATAGAATAAGCTATATAGCGTGTACGTGCAAGATGAATCTTGTGCTCTTTGAGGAAATGGAACATCTCTATCACTCTATCTTTTTTAGATACATCACTGCGTTGGGAGAAGAAAGGATTGACAAAGCGAGTTGCCTTTACCTGACTATTAGAGAAATATAGAGTTATCGAACCATGCAATTGTTTACCTGATGGATATTGTGAATCCAACTCCCAATCGTATGTACGAGAAATATCACCCGCTGGATTGGGAATATCTTCCTCGTCATCTTCCTCTTCTTCATCATCATCGTTAGGATTACTCAAGTCTGTCTTAATTGTCCATTTGCGGTTTGCGTATGGCAATGTCATATTGATGAGAGTTCCGATAGCAATAACCCACGCCAATGGTAGCAAATCATAGTCGCTGAAAATCGTAAGAACGACTCCAAAGATGGTGGCCATGACACAGAGAATGAGTATTGAAATGTTCATCCATTTGATGCTCAAGTTCTTGTTGAATAAGTCCAACTGTGGTTGGAAGGAGTTGCCTTGCTCAATAGAATCTACTTTGATAAAGCGTATAATAGCCCAAATAACAAAGTAGAACGCTGTTAAGACAACGGCTGTTAATATGTCAAAACCTATTAGTGGGAATTGATAGACACCTGTATTTACAATGTATAGCAACAGATATATGATGGTGTATACCAAACTAGATAGGAGTGCTGTGTCGCGCCATCCATATGGTTGTGTTCGATGTGCTTCTGCTTGTCGTTGTTTATAACCATATTTATGTAACATAGCATAGGCACAAGCGCGTGCCTCTGGTGGCAGTGCATCTTTGCGTGAATTGTAAAAACCTGTGTAATAGCACTTTGCCATTAGGACGGGCTCTTGATGTGGGTCGAGAGGGCGCGGTGTCTTTTTAGGAGGGGTAACTATTGAGTTGTCTTCTTGTTCTGCCTTTTTAGGAATCTCATAGCAGGCAATACGTATACCATAACTCTTCCACTCTTTGTCTAGCTCTGGCGTTTCACCCTTGCGGTTGGTGACTGTCTCGTTGCCATAAGGACTACGTACCGCACGACACAATCTACCCTCAGTGTTAAGGATAATGAGTGGAGAATCTTCCGTTGGACCTGTTGGGTCTACTTGAAGTGTATCAGGATAATGTCCCCAAAGGTCGCCACACCATTCTCGTACCAAACCAGACATGTCATAGATGCCTAATTCATTAGGCTTTTTAGTTCCGATAGGATGTTTGTGGTCGCTCCATCCTACTTCTGAGAAGGTATTACTACCCGCGAAAGTAGTCCCTTTGCTTTTTTCTCCACCACGAGCTGCATATTCCCATTGAGCTTCGGTTGGCATATGGAACATTATGCCGGTGAGATAACTGATACGAAGAATGAACTTCTGGGATTCGAACCAGTTAACTGGTGCTACTGGGAATGTATCATCTTTGGTATCTGATGGGTTGTACCCCATTATTAGTGTCCATAAGCGTTGGTTGATAGGGTACTTACCTATGTAGTAGTCCTGTAGTGAAACTTCGTGCTTAGGAGATTCATTCTGCTCCACCATTCCACGGGTCTTGCCATCTTGATCAAGAATGTCGTTAGTGGGTTGAGGATCTGAACCCATTGTAAAATGACCGCCTTTTACATAGACCATATCTGCAAATATAGAACTAACAATCGATGGTTGTTGTTTTCTCAAATTGTCAAGATATGTCTTGGCCGATTCTTCTAAATCAGCAAATGGGTCTACAATTGGTTCTTCCACTGGTTCTTCCACTGGAGTTGAATCTTCTTCCGTTGATTCATCTACAATTGATGTTTGTTCTTGTTCGGTCTCTTCAGTTTCTACTACTTCTTCTATTGGAACTTCCGTAGTTGTTTCTTCTAACGTCTCCTGAGTGTCTGTGTTGATATCTTCTTCTACTGTTGTATCACTCGTCTTATCTTCAACCATTTCTGAGTTTTCTGCTGTAGATTGCTCTAGACTATCATCTGACATCGTTGTGGATGTAGGAACATTCTCTAATACTTCTTCTAGGGTAACTTCCTCAGTTCCACCTGTCAATGATGTTTCTTCCGTAGATTCAGTACTAGTAGTGGTGTTTGTTGTTTCAACTTCCTCCGTATCTACTTCTTCCTCCATATCTGCTTCTGCCTCTACTTCGACTTCCTCTGGTGCTGGTGTCTCTACCAATGGCAAAGGTTCTTCTATACTTTCGGGAGCGATATCCCCATTCTGTTCTTCCGTAGGTTGATCCACTTGTTTTGTTTGCAATTTCTTACGTGCAGCAAGTCGTAATATAGGGGATTGTTGCTCAGTGTTGGTGGTAGCATCTTGTGTACTAGGTACCTCTACTGGTGTCTCAGTTGGGGTCGTAGTATCAGGAGTTTCTGGTTGTGGTTGTATTGGTTCTGGAGTAGGTGTTTGTTGCTCCTGTTTGTTTTGTTTATCTTTGCGTTTACGTTTTTTCTTTTCTTTTTTGTCTAGTTCTGGGTTAGGTACTCCAGCATATGCGCACAAGGTGCATCGCAACCATAGAGATCTCCATGTACGTTCACCATGTAGAGTGGGAGTATGAGGCTTAGATGGACGTGCTAGATAACCAATCATTTCACGTTCTTTTTTACCCGCAATTTGTTTGTAGATGTAGCCATACTCATCTATGGTTGTAGCTTGGTCAAAACATACGTATCCTGCACGACGATAGCGTGGTTTAGCTGCATCATCATTGTTAGATGTCATTAGTACCTCGATATTTCCTCTCAGACGAGTAGAGTTAGAATCCGTGATTACACGACCAATTGCGGCTTTTGATTCGCCATCTAGGTTGTATATCTCAGCGGACTCATCTTTTGAATAAGCCTTAACATAACCAATAGTGGTTAGCACTTGAGATGCATGATTACGCCATTCGATCCACACTCGAGTTTTGAATAACTGTCTGAGTGCTAAGATAAGTGCAATTACACTACATGCGAGTAGTACGTACAATAGTATAGTGAGAGAGATCATAACGGTGTTATTATTTATTAATCGTCTTGGTTCATTACTTTGCGGATCTTGTTACGGTCATCAAGCGCTTCGCTTAGGCTTGCGTTGAAGAATCTCATCCAAAGGCTGGATTTATCGTCAGGGGACACTGACCAGAGTAGAAGTGCGGAAAGATCGCGTTTATATTCTTCTTCTGTTGTTGTTTCGTCAGAAGGCTCCATGTCAGAATCTTTAGTTGTTTCTGCTATATCTTTTGCTTGTTTGTATGCTTGTTCACGACGTTTTTCCATCTCCTCCTGTTTCTTTTTTTCTTCTTCTTTTGCTTGTTGTTCTGCTTCATAATTGAGTTGTTGACGAATCTCTTCATCAAAATCCTCATTTGGAAGGATGCGGTTGAATGAGAAATGGTCGAAACATTTCCAACGGGTAACAAAGAGGTAGTGCTCGTATAGTTCGTTGTAATGTATCTCCTGGATATTGCGACGTGCGATAGGCAACTCCTCGAATAGTTCCTCTACGGATTGATTAATCTTGACGTCAATCAGTTCAACATCAGAATCGCATACTATCTCACCATTGACTGCTGCGTACTCAAACAATGGCTCTAGCATATGATAATTTTCTGTTTTACGCATGTATTGGCGCAACTTTTCGCCCACTGTTGGGAACTCACGAGGCATCAATTCATCGCGAATATCTTTAATCAATTGAGTATGGAATCTCCTGCGAATGTTTTCCCAATTTATCACGGCTTCTTTTTCTAACTGCTCTTTTGAAACAAATACTTCTTGTTGTGTTTCTGCATCCATACGGCGTATAGACTTATTGCGTACCATTACATCACCAAAGAGAGATGCAAAAGTCTCTTTGAATGTATTGATGAGCAGGAAGTAGTGATCCTCGCTTAATTCAGATATTGAGATCGGAGTGTAATTTACTTTTATTCTACATCTCTCCACTTCGCTAGATGGGATGATTTCGGTATCGTTGATGTCACCTCCGTTCAATTGGCAGTTAAACATCGTACGTGGGAAACGTGCTTTGTAGTCAGGTCCTGGGGTTACAAAACGAACCTCATCGCGGATTTTTTTGCAGCGATTGAGATATTCTTTGCACAAATCAATGACGTGTGCGTAGAACTTATTTGCCTCTGTTTCTATACGGTTCGCTAGGCGTGCGTACGCATCGTGTGTGTAGTAGGCACGTAGCACGCGCAGCGCTTGGTTAAGTTTGCGCTGGTATAAGAGGAACTGTATGAGACTAATTACAAATGGTATGATGAATATGAACGATGACCAAATAGCAATATGATCTTGTGCGCCTAAATAGAAACTCTCGCCTATGTTCAAAGCATAGAACAACGGCATCAAACCTAATACTGCTACGATACCAAGGAGGGTACTACGTGTGATGACAGCCAATGCTGTTGGTTCTGTAGAGAGAAGGTTAGTGAGTCGTTCTAATGCTTGTGATTTTAGTTCAGCCTGACCACTACCATTGTTCTTACTTTGTACGTCGCTGCGATATACTTCGTGATATTCATCGAAGAAGTCTTCTTGATTTTTTGGAATGAAATTATGTTTAGAATTACGAATCCTCTCCCAAAGGTTTGATTCTATTTGTACGCTGATATTTTCATGTTCTTTGGACAAATCACTTTCTACGTCTTTGAATAGGTTCTCGATCGCAGTTAGTGCGCCTTCTTCTGCATTTACCTTTGATATTACTTTTTGAATAGCTGGCAAAATGCTTTTTTCTAGTACCTTAATATATTTAGTGCATTTGGCCGATACTTTGTCAAGTCGATCGGATGTATTTTTGTCAATATAGTCTGAGATCTTCTGCAGCATGCGCAGAGGGAAGAATCGCAGCCATGTATTGTAGTATAGTCGTTTTAGTTGCTTATGCAGCATGTCGATAATTGGGTGTGGGGATGGTTTACCCATATCAACAGATGTCAAGTCTAGACTGTCTATGGTAATAAGGCCTCCAATGAGTTCTGAAGCTTTGTAGTATTTGTCTTCCAATAAACAGAGCTCTGTTCTTTCTTCTACCTCATCTGTGGTCCTTTTCTTAAATTTCATGACCAATTCGCTTGCCACCATATTGGCTTCTTTCGCATCTTCTGCATTCATGTCGAAATATACAGAAGCAGCACCCATACTGAAGTAGAGTATTTCGTCACTCATAGTTCCACTAATAAGTGGGTGATTGACGTCGCAGGCCAAGAATAGGTGTACAAGACATTGGAGGAGATATTCTGATAATTGCTGGTCGTTCAGAAGTGGGTAGTGACACTCAGTACGGTTCTGAACATTCTGGTATAGCATCATGTGATCATAGCCACGTGCCTTACCGAGTTGGTTTTGCACTTCTATCTCATCGATTAGATGTAGGAGTGCGTTGCGTTGTTTTACGCCATAGGTGTTGATGTCGCATGGTATGTATAATGCGCCATAGATGCTAATACCTTGGTGAATATGGGCGGGTAGGTATCTGCCTTTTTCTTTTTGCAGGATAATAGCAAGCGAAGGGAAGAGCATTTGGGTGAATTGTTCCGTAGCATCGCCTAACACAACAATATTGATAGTTTGATAGGGGCGGGCATTGGAGTGACGTAATTCCCAAATAAAGTCTTTGCCAGCTTTTACAAGCTTCTCTTGCAAATCATAAGTCAATTGAGCTATACCTACTTGAGTCAATTCTCCATTTTCATCGTATAGGTTTTCAAGGGGATGTTTGTCCAAATCAATGTCGCGGAAAGGATCATCAAAGGCACTATAGTACCAATAGTTGCCTTTGATGATTGATTCCTTCTGCGCTAAGCGTCTTTCTTCTTCTTTCCGCAGTTCTTCTGCTGATTTATCTGATTTTATCTCGACATTTTCTTGTTTGTTGCTGAAGGATGCAACTATAGAGTCCTGATCGGTTGAGGAGGAATCTAATGCATCTGTCTCAACGGATGCAAACTTGAACTCGTCAGGAATACGAACATATTCCACTTGTTGAAGTAATTCTAAGAACGATTGGCGTCTTGAACTATTCGTTCTAATATCGATAATCCACAATGGAAGCATAATGAACTGCGGAATTTAGAAAAAAAACTACTTTTTAATGAACTTTTGAACGTTTTCAAACTCTTCGCGAACAATTGTAAAGAGTACATTATACAATCTTCTCTCTGCAGGAAGGCTTGCGTTCTTCTTCTTGTCGTGCAAGATTTTGAGCAACGCTTGGCGTTTCTCAGGGAATTTCGTCTTCAAGATTCTCTCACCTGTCTCTTTCTCGCCTTTTTGACGGAGCAATTCTTGGAGAATAGCTTCTGTAGTCTCACCAATGCGATAGTTGTAATACAATTGGCAATATTTCGCAAATTGTTGTACGAAGTTGTCACCCTCAATGGTAATGAACAATGGACGACCATTATCCTCTATCTTCAAGGCGAGTTTTGCTGATTGAGTGTCGGTGTAGAAGGCCTCTGGTTGAGCAATCCTGAACTCAGTGGTACAATCGCCTTCAATCAACATCGAGTTAGTGTAGAGATCGGTATCAAACTCGTCTTGGTAGAAGAATTGTTTCATTTCTTCTTTGAAACTATCAAGGAGTAGTATCTTGGCATAAGTACGGTGTTGTGGCAATACCTCCTCTGGAAGATCGTTCAATGTCAATTTATCAAGGTATTGAGCGAAGTCGTGGTGGAAATGATATTTCTCACGGAAGGTAGCACGATCATATACTGCCTTGATAGAGTCATAGATACGATAATCCTCAAGTGACAAACCATACTTAGACTTGAGTACCAATGCTACATCATCGCTATCAGCTTTCTCGTAACGATGTTTTGGATTACCCTTTTGGAAGCCTAGCATCTCTACTGCAAGATCCTCTGTTCCTGCTACGAATACGATATGCTCCTCTTTCTTGGTTACTTCAATACGACTTGTGTTGTATGAGAAGAAGAGAGATGGATTCAAACTGTTGCGAACGATATCCTTTTGATCGTTAGTTAAATCATCAAAGAATGCAGATACGCGTTTGGTCTCCCATTTCTCTTGGATATCTTTGCTCTCGCGGAGTTTCTTCTCGAAGACGGTTTGGAGAATTGTCATGAAGTCATCAACAATCTTCTCGCTACTACGCTCAATATTTGGGTTGCAGAAGAAGCGTACTTCATCGGATATTTTCTCTTTGCCAGTTTTAGGATCTTCTTTCTTTGTTTGAAGAATATATTGGCCTTTTGCAAGTTCGCCTCGTGTCTCTTCGTTGACTGCTAGATAAATTTCAGTTTGGATGAACTTAACAATGTCTGCGCGTTCTGGAGTTTCCTCTGCATCTGTTTGCGCCTTGATGAATGTTGCATACAATTTGCTGAAGATATTGTCAATTACCCAGCCGTTGCCGTCGCAGATTGTAGAGAGTTGTGGAAGATAAACGGTGGTTACGTCTAGGGTTGCCTCGCTCATCTTCACTGCTAGCTTCTTGTACTCTTTTACAGCATCGCGGTTCATTTCTGCCACTTTGTCTTTCAAAGATGCAATGTGCTTTCTCAGTTTTGCAAGCTCGTCATTCTTATCATCGTTGCAGAAGTCTTTACGAATATCGTTTTTCCATTCTTCAAGTTCTACTTCAAGAAGCAAGTTCACATACGCTTGTAGGTTACCTAAGTACTTGTTGATATCCTCCTTATTGGTCTTTGTGATCTTCTCCTTCAAGTCGCGAACCTCTGCATCGTTGGATTGCTCTGGCAATAGGGCGAGCAATTCTGCTAATTGTTTACGTTTAGAGTTAACGCTCTCCTCTGATTTCTTAAGATTCTCAATCAATTGGTTGCGTACTTGCTCAACGCCTTCGTGTGCAAAAGTAAGACCATTGGTGCGAATCCACTCTTCTGCTTTCGACCAAATTTGGTCAATAATGATCTTTTTGTATTTGTCGCGTTGCTCAGCATTCTTCTTTTCATTCTCAAAGAGTCTTACGATGCCGGAAATAGATGACTCAATGGCACCCCATTTCAGCATGTCATCTAGTTCTTCAGATGCAGGGTCTTGGCTTTGTAAGGTCTGCTTGATATTGATGATCACTGGACTCTTGCTAAGTCTTTGAGCAATTGAGTCTGAGTGTCCTTCATTTAATTGATCAAACAATGCTTCTACAAGTCCTGGAATCGCATTTTCTGTAACTTTGCTCTCTTTGCCTTCTGCGCAGAGTAACCAACTACGTAGGATGTCGCGGCGCAAGCGTGTGCGCATGTACTCGTTAAAGAATTGGTTAGGTTTTTGCAATGATACGTAACCCATAGGAACGAGGAAGTTCTTGTGGTTGCGCTCCATGATATCATTCATGTAGTTGTCGATATCTGAACGGAAGGTAGCACCGGCTTGACCATTGTGCAAGTGGTAAAGCATCTCTGCAGTGTTACGAATCATCACGTGAGGACTACCAAGGCTTGTACCCTTATCTGTTTGAATATCAATTGGAATAAGGTAATAGAATGGGCAGTAACGCTTATTGCTATCTACGAGGTTGTAGTCGTTGTTGAATGCCAAACGGTGCATTACTGTATTTTGATTTGGCTCGTAACTCATCACCTTGAATGCCTCCAACTCAGAGAATACACCAAATGCGTTGAGTGAATATTTCTCCTCTGTAGCATTGCAATCAATAAATACTTTTGGCATGTACATGGTGTACACTAATTGTGGATCACCATTGCCTACCACTTGGTGGTGGAGTTGGTTGATATGATAAAGCACATCGTTGAAGATACCTGAACCTGTACCGCCTAGTGAACTACTTACTAACCAATAGTAAATGATGCAGTCGCCACCACCAACGGTCTTAACATCGTTGAGGGAAGAGATGGCTGATTGCAACTTGGTTTGGAAATCTGCCAATGCATGTGCAAATGCAATACGAGATTTGATACGGAATGCACCTGCTCCGAATGATAGTGGTTGATCTGGAATTTTAGATGCCAACTCAGGTGAACATGCCTCAAGAATGCGTTTGTTGATGAGGTTATTTGGATCTTGCTTTGCCTCGTAGTAAATAGCATGAGGATTAGCGCGACCTAGGTTGATGAGGTCTGTCTGAGGAGAGATAAAAGGAACCTTACCATTCTCAAAAGACGCACGATTACGCTTGTTTGCCTCGTCAATGTCACGTTGGTCTGTGTCGAGGAAGAGGAAACGATAACTGTCGTTCATTGCTTGAAGACGACTCTTAGACTCAGTAGCTGTTGGGAAGCGTTTTGCATACACTTTCTCCTTGATCTGAGCAACGGTCTTGACGCCTTGGCCACCAATACCGATAAAAATGTGCTTTTCGTTAGCCATAATTAAACGTTTTAAAAAAGTTGTTTATTGTTGTTGTATTCTCTTACTTTATTAGTCTTACTCGAATGCTGTGAGTGTGTTCAGTCATGCTTTTACCGCAACTAACTTGGATGGTTCCGCTAGGTGGAAGTATCTTTCCTGATTGTGCTCTACCGGATCCTACAAATCCACTAGTACGTCTCCATGTGAAATAAGGTTTTGAGAAAAGAAGGAATGGATTTGCTTTGGTTTTTTTGATTTCAAATGTCCATTCTGCACCAGCAATATTGCATCGTCCTGTTCCGCCTTGGCCTACGCGTATTATTGCACCTGCGCTTTGTTTGCCAGTGTTGAAACTATCTATCTCTAGTTCATTGCTATCATATACTGTGACTATGGCATTGAAACGTAACTTAGCATTTCGAGCCATCGCTTTGAATACAAGAATGATGTAGATAATCAGAAGAGCGAGCAAGATAAGGGTCGTTGTGAACGAGAATATAAATGTCCAAATAAGACGCTCTACGTATATAGTCGTATTGGCCAATGCGCCTGGGCGACCTTCGAGCAATTTGTTAATCTCGTTTTGATAAGGTACTGGCAATTCTACCTTTACATAGAGACTGTCGGATAATGTGTGGAAGCCCCACTTGTTGTGTTTGATTTGACCTAATTCTAGTTCTTCGTCAATACTACCTGCTGCTGTATATCCAATATATTCTTCGTTTGCAATAAAACGGAATGCTTCGTTTTGTAGATAGACGGTGTCTAACTTGATAGTAGGATATAGTTTGGTCGCTTTCCACTTTATATATGCAGTTACGTTTCCGTCTATATCTATCTCTGGCTTAACCTCAATAGGGTTTGCGCGATTTTCTTGAAGGATGATAGTCTGCAATTTGGTGAACATGATGCGATCCTTTTGTTGGTCAAACCATTGGCGAATCAATGCCTCACCGTTCACTGGAACGCGTTGGTTCTCGATCTTGAGACCCCACTCTTGATATACCTCTTGCAATTGTGGAAGGACATATCCCTTTGGATTACCGCTTTGGGGCAACTCCAAAGCAAAGATGAGATTCTCTGCACTGTTTCTTGCTCCTTGCATGAGGTTCTTCATGTCTTTCATCTCTTCAGGAGTAAATTGGCGATCCCTGTTGTTGAGTGGGCAGTGGAGAAGGTCACTAATGAATACTACCAAGTTTACGCCATAGTCAGAATTCTGCTGGATGGATTTCGCAATAGCTTGTTGTGCTTCGAAGATATCAGTGTCGTGATATTGTTTATCTTGTGTCTCGGCTCCGTGTGGATATAGGTTATCCAACATCTGAATCAAAGCACTGCGTGTACTCCTGTTAATCTCAACATTGAAACCCATTCTGTTGTCCAATGCATACTTCGCAAAAGGAATGATGGTTACGCGGTCGCCGTCAGGGAGCGCTTTTACAAATGCTTTAAGAGCATCCAACACGGTCTTCTCGTATCTCGCCATAGATAGTGAAACGTCTACAGCAAAAATGTAGTGTGCCTTACATTCAGCCAACTCATCTTGGTACATTTGGGTTAACCTAGGGCATTGCTGTTGCAAATAGGCCAATGGATTTTGCGACTGTGCTTTCATCATCATCACAGACGATGGCAACATGGCAAAAAAGAGGAGAAAAGTGAAGATCTTTTTCATTGCTTATCAGTGTTTTTATAGTGATTGAATAATTTCTTCTAAACTATAGATTTTAAGCGTTAATTTCTAATGGCTTGCAAAGTTAGTAAAAATAAATGAATCGGCAAAATATTTATTAAGAAATTTTACTTTTTTACTCAAATTATAGCATTTTCTTAAAACTTTACTTGAGAATCTCTAAATAAAACACGAAAAGAATGCTCGCAAATCTCGTTGCTCTAGTTAATCACGTGAGATTGGTCATCGCATCAAACAGGCAATGTTCAAAAGTACAAAAAAATATAGAATTTTTTACAAATTAAAGAAAAAATTGATTAAAAGAAATTTTGTAAATAAAAATTTCATTTTTCTTTACTTACAAAAGAAAAATAAATAAAAAGAAAAGTAAAATTTGTATAGATTATGTGCACGTTTATATTTATATGCCGAACTCTTCATTTTATGTATATTCTTCGAGTAAAATGAACCACGCTTCAATACACTAAGTGGTATTTTCTTTATATATGTGGAGCAAATTTTACGATTTGCTTGCTAATGTTAAAAAAATATAGTACCTTTGCACGTTCTAATCTCTTTGATTGTCTGTATTGCCTCCTGGTTGCCACTTATCGCCATCGGAACCTCATCGGAACCTCATCGGAATCTGATCGGAATCTCATCGGAACCTCGCTGTTACTTAACTGACACTTTACTTCATCGTGATAAGGTAGTCGAAGACCTCAAGTAATCAAATGAAACAAACGAAAGTTCACGCCTTTTTATTGAAAGGGTGAAGAAAATAATAATAATTTACAAAACAAAAGAAAAAATGAAAAAAATCTTTCTTTGCCTCATGGTATTGGGGCTTTCAGTAGGTGCTTTTGCACAAAACAATGAAGTCGGTTTAGTAGTCGGCGGCTTTAACGGTTTGAGTTACAAGAAAATGATGAGCGAGAACTTCGCCATCCAAACCGACTTGGCTGTGGGTCTTCAACGTACTTCCATTGATTGGTTGGGGGATAGCGAGTTGATAACGGCTACAGCTGACTTATTTGATTTTGTAATCAACCCAAACTTCTTGTACAACAAAGAGCTAAAATACGGAATTTACGCTTTCGCTGGTGCTGGTGCAAGCGTTGGTTTAGCTCAGGGCTTGCGTGCAGGTTATGATCCAATTACATTTGGTAAGTTTGGTTTGAACGGTATGGTGGGTGCAGGATACAAGTTAGCAGATCTACCATTGACTTTCGCATTGGATTTCCGTCCTGGTTATGCTATGTTGCTGAATGTCAAAACAGAAACATTGCTTAGTATCTTTGATTGGCACTTAGCAGCAAGCGTGAGATACTGCTTCTAAATTATTTCGCCGATCATTCAAAAAGAAACCTCTATAAATTAAAATGCACTCTCTTTCGGGAGTGCATTTTCTCTTTTTCAACCGATCGCTTCTAATATTTTTTATTCAGAAGTTGCATATGTAAGAAAAATATAGTACCTTTGCAAGCGGAAAGGATAAACCTGCCAATAAAGGCACTGAAGCGTCGGTGCAAAGACATATTTGTATAGCGTTATAAGCCAAACTTGATTACTTGAAACTTCGACAACTTCAATGTAAACACTTCAAGCACAAGCCTATGCGCTCACGCTACGGCGTGGGCTTTTGTGCATAATTTGAAGTGTTAGGTAGTCGAAGACCTCAAGTAATCAAATGAAGCGAACGAAAGTTCACGCTTTTTGTATGTAATACGGTCTTGGATATAATAAATTAATAACGGAGTGTGCCGAAAATCCGACAAAGAGTAGGCTGTAAATATTTAGTATTATGAAAAAGATTTTATTTTTTGCTTTCATGGCGCTAGCTTTAGTTTTTAATGGATGTAGTGGTAATGGTGGCGGATTTAATCCTCCTTCAACAACGGGTTATATCCAGTTTCAAAATCAAACTGATGATGCATACTACGTTGAAGTTGCAGGTTATGAAACATTTACGTTAGGAGGAAATAGAATGATAACATACGGCGGATACGAAGCAGGTTTGCATTACATAACTGTTACACAAAAAAATGGATATTTTTTATCTCCTACTGTGAAATCAGGAACGGTAATGGTTCGTGCAGGAGAGACGTCTATATTCTATTGGAACTAACACAAGTAGACTCCTTATTGAAAACAAAAATGCACTCTCTTTCGGGAGTGCATTTTCTGTATTATATATAAGGTGTAACCTTACATTACGATATTGACAATCTTGCCTGGGACGACGATGACTTTCTTTGGAGCGGCGCCGTTCAATTGTTTGGCGGTCAGCTCGTGAGCCATGACAATCTTCTCAACCTCCTCGCGAGGAGTGTCCTTGGCTACCTCAATAGTAAAACGAACCTTGCCATTGAATTGAATAGGGTACTTTTGTGTTGCCTCTACCAGATAAGCCTCATTGCACTCAGGCCATTCTGCGTGGCAAACAGAACCTGTTTCGCCACAAAGATGCCATGCTTCCTCTGCAATGTGAGGAGCATAAGGAGCGAGCAAGATAGCAAAGGTCTTGAGAATCTCCACCTTGTTACATTTGAGAGCTTGCAACTCGTTTTGCGCAATCATGAAGGCAGGGATAGAGGTATTGAACGAGAAGTTCTCGATATCCCAAGTGATCTTCTTGATGAGTTTGTGCAAGCTGCGCAACTCCTCTGCGGTTGGCTCGTCGTTAGAGAGGGTCTCGAACATATTCCACCACTTACGCAAGAAGCGATGTACGCCATCGATACCGTTGGTATCCCAAGGTTTAGACATCTCCAAAGGACCGAGGAACATCTCGTACAAGCGCAAGGTATCTGCGCCATACTTAGCCACTACATCATCTGGGTTCACCACATTGAACATAGACTTAGACATCTTCTCAACCGCCCAACCGCAGATATATTGCTTGTCGGTAGGAGTACCCATGTAAGGGTTGTCCACATCTGTAGTGCCATCTGAATAAACGAACTCAGCATTCTTGTACTCTGGCATCCAGTTACGGAAAGCATCCACATCGAGAACATCGTTCTTCACGATATTCACATTTACATGGATAGGTTGCACCTTATCTTTGTACTCTGGGTTGTCGATGAGGTTGTAGCTGATGAAGAGGTTGCCCGTTGCACCTTCGCCGATATAGCGATATACGAAGTTGGAGCGACCTTGGATCATACCTTGGTTGATAAGTTTCTTAAATGGTTCATCTTCACAGATATAGCCGAGGTCGAAGAGGAACTTGTTCCAGAAGCGGCTATAAATCAAGTGACCCGTAGCATGCTCGGTACCACCGATATAGAGGTTGACTTGACGCCAGTAGTCGTTGGCCTCTTTGCCTACAAGTGCTGCATCGTTGTGGTTGTCCATATAGCGGAGGTAGTACGCAGACGAACCTGCGAAACCAGGCATGGTACAGAGTTCGAGTGGGAAGACTGATACATTATTAATCAACGATTTGCTAACTACTTGGTTATTCTTCTCGTCCCACGCCCAGAGGTCGGCATTGCCGAGAGGAGGCTCGCCTGTGGTGGTAGGTTTGAAGTCAGACACCTCAGGCAAGAGGAGTGGCAAGCACTCTTCTGGGAGCATGTATGGCATACCGTCCTTGTAATATACAGGGAATGGTTCACCCCAGTAGCGTTGGCGGCTGAAGACCGCATCGCGGAGGCGGTAGTTCACTTTCACACGACCGAGGCCTGTGTTGGTGATATGCTCTTTCATCGCTTGGATAGCGTCTTTCACTTGCATGCCATTGAGGAAACCCGAATTAATCATCACACCCTCTTTAGCATCGAAGCTCTGCTCACTCACATCTGCCCCCTCGATGAGTGGGATGATAGGGAGATTGAAGTGCTTCGCAAACGCATAGTCACGGCTATCGTGTGCAGGAACAGCCATGATAGCGCCTGTACCGTAACCGCTTAGAACATAATCGCTTATATAGATAGGTATCTCGGCTTTGGTGAGAGGGTTAATGGCATACGAACCTGTGAAGACACCTGTTACACGGCGGTCAGCAATACGCTCGCGCTCGGTACGGTTCTTCACCATTTGGAGGTACGCCTCTACCTCAGCTTTTTGCTCCTCAGTAGTCACACGCGCTACATACTCGCTCTCAGGAGCCAACACCATGAAGGTCACACCATACACGGTATCTGCGCGGGTAGTGAAGATAGTGAATGGTTCGTCTTGTCCCTTGATAGCAAAGCGCATCTCTGCACCTTCGCTGCGACCGATCCAGTTGCGTTGGGTCTCCTTGAGGGAGTCAGTCCAATCCACGGTGTCAAGACCTTGGAGCAGGCGTGGCGCATAGGCACTCACGCGGAGGTTCCATTGGCGCATGACACGTTGCTCTACAGGATAGCCACCACGAACAGAAAGGCCTTCGCTCACCTCGTCGTTGGCAAGTACGCAGCCGAGTTGTGGGCACCAGTTCACTTTGGTATCAGCCAGATAGGCGATACGGTAGTTCATGAGGCGCTCTTGTTGCTCTTTCTCGGAGAGCGTGGCCCATGTAGGGTCTGTAGCCTCAAACTTCTCTATCAACTTGCTAATAGGTTGTGCCTTCTGCAAAGAGGTATCGAAGTAGGAGTTGAACATTTGGATAAATGCCCATTGTGTCCACTTGTAGAAGTCAGGGTTGCAAGTCTTTACCTCGCGATCCCAATCGTAGTTAAAACCAATCTTTTGGAGTTGCTCAATATAGTGAGCGATATTCTCCATAGTTGTTTTCTCGGGGTGTTGACCTGTTTGGATAGCATATTGCTCCGCAGGCAAACCATAAGAGTCAAAGCCCATTGGGTGGAGGACATTGAAGCCTTGTAGGCGTTTGTAACGGCTGTAGATATCACTGGCGATATAACCCAGAGGGTGACCTACGTGCAAACCTGCGCCCGATGGATAAGGGAACATGTCGAGCACATAGAATGGCTTTTTGTCGCTTTGGTTACTTACTTTGTAAGTACCCGCCTTAGCCCATTCGGCTTGCCATCTCTTTTCAATTTCACTGAAATTGTAATCCATAACTTTATAACAAAAATTACTCAAAATTAGACCGAAAATTAACAAATATTATTTTATTTCGCTCCAAAAATTGTAGTATATTATAGTAAATTATTCAAAATTAGAGCAACTTCTTCACTTGGTCGTACACGTTTTGTGCGGTGAAGCCGAGTTTCTCATCGAGCACTTTGTATGGTGCAGAGAAACCGAAGGAGTTGAGTCCCCAAACGGTACCGTGTTCGCCTACAAGACCTTCGAGGTTGCAAGGCAAACCTGCGGTCAAACCAAAGCGAGTAATACCTTGTGGCAATACCTCTGCTTGATACTCCTTGCTTTGTTGACGGAAGATAGCCTCTGAAGGCACGCTCACGATTTGGAGGCGAATGCCCTTTGCACGAAGGAGTTCGGCACCTGCCATGAGAGTAGAAACCTCACTACCAGAAGCGATCATCACCACTTGTGGGTTCTCATCTTTGCTTACGATATACGCACCTTTCTTCACGCCAGCTTCTGAGGTGTTAGGTACAGAGGTAACATCTTGGCGAGAGAGGATAAGGGCAGTTGGAGTATAGATATTCTCCATCGCCATCTTCCATGCAGCAGTAGTTTCCTCGGCGTCAGCAGGACGGAGCACCATCACACTTGGACGGCCAGAGTGGTTGTGGAGTTTCTCCATGAGACGGATTTGTGCCTCTTGCTCTACTGGCTCGTGGGTTGGACCATCCTCACCTACGCGGAAAGCATCGTGGCTCCAAACGAACATCATTTGAATCTCCATGAGGGCTGCCATACGGATAGCAGGTTTCATGTAGTCAGAGAACACGAAGAAAGTACCGCAGGCAGGAATGATACCGCCGTGGAGTGCCATACCGATGCAGACGCACGCCATAGTAAGTTCGCTCACACCTGATTGGAGGAAACGACCAGTAAAATCATCTGCTGTGATGACGTGAGTGTGCTTGAGGAAGCCGTCGGTCTTGTCTGAGTTGCAAAGGTCGGCGGAGGATACAATCATGTTGCCGACATGCTCAGAGAGGAAGGAGAGGGCAGAAGCAGAAGCAGTACGGGTAGCGACATTGTCTTTTTGTTGGAGCAAACTCCAGTCAAGGCAAGGTGTCTCGCCGCTCATAAAGGTCTCATACTCGTTGGCCGCTAATGGATTAGCCTCTTTCCATTCGTGGTAAGCAGCATAGCGTTGGTTAGTGATCTCGCGGAGTTCCTCAGCACGCTTGTCGAAGAGTGCTTGTACATCAGGGAAGATTTGGAATGGGTTCTCTGGGTCGCCGCCGAGGTTCTTGACGGTTGCCTCAAAGCTTGCACCAGACTTGCTGAGTGGTTGACCGTGGGTAGAGGTCTTACCTTCCCAACTTGCACCTTCTGCATTCACGCAACCCTTACCCATAGAGGTGTGACCAATGATGAGTGAAGGACGGTTCTTCTCGTTTTGTGCGTTGATGATAGCTTGGCGAATAGCGTCAGGATCGTGACCATCGATGTCTTGTACATACCAACCCCACGCCTCATACTTCATGGCTACATTCTCAGAACTTACCTCGTTGCAAGAAGTAGAGAGCTGAATCTCGTTGGAGTCGTAGTACATGATGAGGTTATCGAGCTTAAGGTGACCTGCCATACGACCAGCTCCTTGGCTAATCTCCTCTTGAATACCACCATCCGAGATGAAGGCATAGATGGTAGGATTGTGAACCTCTCCATATCGAGCGTTGAACCATTTAGCAGCAATAGCTGCACCCACTGCGAAAGTGTGACCTTGACCAAGAGGACCAGAAGTGTTCTCTATGCCACGCTCCACGTTGCGCTCTGGGTGTCCAGGTGTAACGCTACCCCATTGGCGGAGTTGCTTGAGTTCGTCCATGGTAAAGTGACCTGTCATGCAGAGTTGTGCATAGAGCATAGGTGACATGTGACCAGGATCGAGGAAGAAGCGGTCGCGCGCCTCCCAACATGGGTTCTCTGGATCGTGGATAAGAAACTCTGAGTAAAGCACTTGTACGAAGTCTGCGCCACTCATTGAGCCACCTGGGTGACCACTCTTGGCTTTTTCTACCATGGCAGCAGCTAGAATACGAATATTATCTGCCGCCTTTGTCATTAGTTGTTTTGAATTCATGATTGTATGTTTGTTTTTTGTTATTATTCAGAGATTTAGAAGCGATAGCCGATGTAGTAATTAAAACCCCAATTAAAATCATTTCTAAAGCCTAATCCAGGTATGTAATATGGCATCACTGCTCCTTCCTTGGCTGTGCGTGTGATGAGTAGTTTGATTCTTCCGTACCAACCCATATGCAATCCTTCCCATAAATGTACCTGACAACCAACTACAAACTCTCCCCAACAATCGAAGCGGTCTTGGTTATAGAAGTTAAGAGGACCAATTTGCCAGTGGTTTTCATATATTCGTACGTCAGTTAATTGGTATTTCTGGTAGGCTCCACCAAAACGTAATCCGGCAAGTAAATTGCTCTCAGAAAGCCCCTTTTTGATGACGGCAAGGTCCATACCTATTCGTCCAAATCCTCCTTGTCCGAGGTGTTGCCCCCCGTCTGCACCCCAATCTGCTAATGCATAGCCAACTTCAAGTGTAGGGTAGAATCTATTTTTAAGGCGTATATTAATAGCAAATTCATAGTCTTGTATTTTTCCTGCAGAACGTGCTGCTTCTATGATTGGCATTGCTATGTCTAATTTGATAGCAATACCCTGGTAGATAGGTATAGAGTCTGTTTTTTTATTTAGTTCTCCCTCGCGCGCGTATAAAGAAACAGCGAACGAAATAAGGATTAATATGACTATACAACGCTTATTCATGCATGTAAATACATAAATTGTCCTGTGTTGTTGATTCTACTGATGAGTTGATAATTGATATACTATCTATTCTTGGATCACTAGACCATGCTTGTAAAATAGTGTGATATACTGCACATCCGCAAGCCATGCTAATAAATTGTATTCTTGGTGTATGCTCAATAAATAGTGTATCTACTTGTTCGTGATAGAGTAAAAGGAAACTAGTGAGGGTTGTGTCTGATCTTAATTCTAGTGGTATCTTTGTGAGTTTGTTGCCCATTATTCCCTTGGTGCTCCCAATTCCAATAACTGCTATACTATCCCAATGGTTGTACGTGATTCGTTCCCCTTTGCTAGAAGTAGAGTCTGCAGATAAGATGATTTGCGCTGTAATTTGCAAATCTTGATGACACACACGATCTGGTTCGCATGAGCAAAAGAACCATGAGGAAAAAATAAGGAGCAACGGCCAAGTTTGTATGGATTGAAAGCGAATCATTTATAGTAAAGCTTGTGCTTCTTTTTTCAGTGATTGTAGTGCAATATCATTAGGTGTAGTTCCGTTGGAGGAATATGCTGTGATAAGTGTTTTGGCATAGTCCAAAGTGTTGGCGTCGGGGGGAAGTTGCTGGATAATAGTATTGATGAACGCAATGGTTTGATCTTTGGCGTTGCAGATTAGTATCCAAAGTTCCTCGCTGACATAAACTTGCTGACTAAGATTATGCTCATATTCCTGTCGTATGGTTCGTATGAGATGTTGTTGTAATTGCAGAATAGTCATTTCTGCAATGTTGGCCTCTAGAAGTATATGCTCTGGAGTAGTGCGTTCGAGCAAAAGAGCAAGTCTTTCATAAGCTCGAAGGCGAAGGGGGGAAATTTCTTTCTGAGTTAGACGTTTGAGCTCCCACAAACGCTTCTCTCTCTCTCCTTTGTAGAACATACGCATGATAAGCCATGTAGCCAATAATACACATAGCGCTGGGATGCAATATTTGAGGATCTCTAACATGAATATTGATTGATTGTGGTTACAGTCTGCAAAGGTACTCATTTTTTTTGAATTGAGCAAATGCAAATGAAAAAATGTTATTTTTGGAAGATTTCTCCCAGTTTGTGTTTAATATAGTGCTCATCGGTGAAATGACTTCGCAAATGTGGAGTCATCTCTGCGTGTGCAAAAAAAATCTGGTATTCGCGTTTGATGTCTTCTCCAAGATTTTGATCGTGAGGTGTGTAATGGCAAATGGTGTTAGGTGTGTCTTTCGGGTGATATGCTCTGAAGCGGAAAAGGTCTTGCATCGTGAATTTGAATTCTTTTTCTCCATCTTCTCTACGCCCTCTGTATTTGTTAGTTCCGATTGCTTTCTTGAGTGATGACATAGGGTTAAGGACAGGGTTTATTACAAGTTTGTGCCCCTCGAAGTCTGCACAGAGTACGTAGAACCCCCCTAGGGAGCTACCAATTAGATATTGCACGTCGGGATTAGCACCGATGAAATCGTTGATTTTTGCAACTGATTCGTCCACTTTGTGGTTTACTTCTATGGGGTACCACTCTATTTGTGGATGGTATTTGCGAAGGTTAGTGATGGTGTCAGAGTGAATGGATCCGGCAAATCCGTGTATGTAAATTGCTTTCATATGTTGGTTACTTACTCAAAAAGTATTGGCGGTAAAAGACTGAGTGCAGATTCTTCTTTTTGGGTCATTTGAACTTTTGTTTCAGGGGTCTTGTCTGCTTGTCCTGTTAGATGGAGTAGCCCATGAATAATGATACGATACAGTTCCTGTAAAAAAGGAACACCAATTTGTTCGGCGTTACTAGCTACTGTGTCTAGCGAGATGAATATATCCCCGTTTATCCGTGTGCGTGTTGTGTAATCAAAAGTAATAACGTCGGTGTAATAATCGTGCTGTAAGAATTGGCGATTGACTGCAAGGATTCTTTCATCGTTGCAGAAAATGTAATTTAATTCACCTATGGAAAAACCATACTTAGCTGCTATCGACTTAATCCAACGTTCTACCAACGCAACGTTGATAGCGGGCATGTTGACGTTGTCTGCATTAAAAGAAATCACGATTGTAGATGTTAATTGTTTATATGTTTTTGACCTTTTTTATCCGAAGAATATATTGGCGATGGTAAAGGCGGCGATAATTCCGATTAAATCGCTGAAAAGGCAACATGTGATGGCATGACGTGTGTTTTTGATTCCAATACTACCAAAGTATAAAGCTAGTACGTAGAAGGTTGTATCTGTAGTGCCTTGTAATATACAGCAGAGTCGCCCTACTAAAGAGTCGGCTCCGTGTGTTGTCATCGCTTCAATCATTAGTCCTCTTGCCCCACTGCCAGATAAAGGTTTCATAATGGCGGTAGGGACGGCTGCGGATAAGTCTGGGTTGATTCCTACCCATGAAAAGAAATGTGCTAGTCCTTGTTCTAGTATTCCCATCGCTCCACTTGCACGAAGCATACCTACTGCAACGAGTATGGCAATAAGGTATGGGATAATGCCAATAGCTGTTTTGAAGCCATCTTTTGCTCCATCAATAAAAGCTTCGTAGACATTCACTTCTTTGATGAGAGCTTGTAAGATAAACCATGATATGATTCCTAATAGTATGCATGATGCGATTAGGGCAGATATGGAAGTGAGTGTTTCTTCTGGCAAGTGTTTAGCTAAGATCAGAAGAAGGGCAACCAGTGTTGTAAGAGTAAGAATAACACCTAATACTACTTTATCCCAAATTTTGATTTTTTGGACTACACAACATGTTAATAACCCTGCAAGGGTGGAGAAGTATGTTGCGACGAGTAAGGGGAGAAATACGTCGGCAGGGTTGGCCGCTCCCAATTGTGCTCGATAAGCCATAATGGTCGTGGGGATAAGGGTAAGTCCACTTGCTCCAAGTACGACGAACATAATCATGGCGTTAGATGCGTTCTTCTTGTCTGGGTTGAGTTGCTGAAGCTCTTCCATGGCCTTTAATCCCATAGGCGTTGCCGCGTTATCTAATCCAAGCATGTTTGATGCGAAGTTCATGAACATTGTGCCATAGACAGGGTGTCGGTTGGGTATCTCAGGGAAAATACGTTTAAAGAATGGTGCCACTCCTCGAGAGAGTGTGTTGACAACTCCTCCTTGTTGTCCGATATTGAGAATTCCCATCCATAATGCTAATACTCCAGTTAAGCCGATGGATATTTCAAATCCATTTTTTGCAGAAGCAAAGGTGGAATTGAGTATCTGTGAGAATATGTCTGTTTGTCCAAATGCAAAGAATTGAACGCATCCTGTGATAACTGCAATTAGGATGAGTGCTACCCAAATATAGTTTAGTATCATATAGAATGAAAACGAATAATAAAATTTCTGTGCAAAGGTACGATTTTTTTTGCACATATCAAAAAAAAATTGTACTTTTGCACGCATTTATGAATTTATCTACGATTGTATATCGTGTCCAATCATGGCTGAAGCATCGCTTAACTGCTTGGAATACAGGCGGTGAAGGAGTGCATTCTCCCTATTTGTTCGAGTGGATACGTATGGTGATGTATGATAATCATCGTTATTATGTATGGGATGAAATAGAGGGTTTGCGTGATGTGTTGTTGCGTGATAATCGGGTATTACATTTTTTAGATTATGGTACAGGTTCTACAATACACGGGACTGAGAGTGAGCGATTAGTGAGTGAAGTAGCTCGTGGCAGTTTGGAGCCCGCTAAATATGGGCAATTATTATATAGATTGGTCAATTGGTTGGGACATCAAAAACGTAAAAGTGAAGGGAATGGGTTGAGGATCTTGGAATTAGGTACTAGTCTAGGAATAACGACTGCCTATTTGGCTAGTGTTGATTCTAGAGATTTTGTGCTGACATTAGAAGGGTGTGCTTCTGTGGCAGAAGTGGCGCAATTGAACTGGCAAACATTAGGGTTGAAGAATGTAAAATGCAAAGTTGGAAACATTGATGACACCTTATATATTCATGCGTGCGGTAAGAATGAAGTTTGGGATGTTGTTTTTATGGACGCAAATCATAGATGTGATGCTACTTGTCAATATTTTGAAATGTTGCTCAAAACTATACATGAAAAGAGCGTAATTGTTGTAGATGATATTCATTGTAGTGAGGATATGGAAACGGCATGGCGCATGATTTGCGAACACGAGTCTGTTAGTACGACTATGGATTTATATAAAATGGGTTTGGTGTTTTTTGATCCCCGATATTTGCGCAGAAATTATGTTTTGAGGGTGTAGTCAATGTCTATTAACTTTTATATCATTGGGATAGACATAAGTGATTTTATGGAAAACATAATGAACTTTAGGCAAATGAAGTGGGCAATAAACTGAAAATAAGTATTAGACAATATTGTGAAAACTCACGAAAAAAAGAAATTAATAATGAAAATTTACACTAAAACAGGAGACAAAGGTTTGACTTCGTTGGCTGTCGGAGGTCGTATTCGTAAATCGGATAAACGTTTAAATGCTTATGGGACAGCTGATGAACTGAATAGTTTTGTGGGGTGGTTGAGGGCTTGCGTAATCAAAACAATGGAGGCGAAAAAAGTGTCTGAAAATGCCTGGCAGAGTGATGTAGATGTGCAACTGAACTGGATTCAAAATCGTTTGTTTGAAGTGGGGGCTATCTTGGCCGGCGCCGAGATGAATGTGGAGGAATCTTCTGTAAATCAGTTGGAAATGTGGATAGATGTGATGCAGTCAGAGTTGCCTGAATTGCGTGCCTTTATATTGCCAGGAGGCGGTGAGGTCGTGTCTGTTTGTCATGTTTGTCGAACGGTGACTCGTCGTCTTGAACGTAGTGTGGTGGATTGGTGTGATAGTGAGAATAGGGAGTTGCCTAATGATGTAGTTTGTTGGGTGAATCGATTAAGTGATTATTTCTTTGTGTTGTCTAGATTTTTGTCAAAGAATTTAGAAATAAGTTGCATTCTTTGGGAAAAATAGAGAAAATAGTCTAAAAAATTTGTGTATGTGAAAAAAAAGTACTACTTTTGCACGATTATTTTAGTAAAAAGCACGTATTGTGTTAATTAATGTGCTGTATAACGAATATGTATTGGACTTTAGAATTAGCTTCTAAAATAGAAGATGCACCGTGGCCTGCAACGAAAGATGAGTTGTTGGACTATGCCTTGCGCATAGGTGCTCCTATGGAGATTATAGAGAATCTTCAAGAGATAGAGGATGATGAGGAGGTGTATGAATCCATCGAGGATTTGTGGCCAGATTATCCTACGAAGGATGACTTTTTCTTTGATGAGGAAGAGTATTGATTAGTTGAATAGGGGGCGAAGGTGAAGCGTATTGTAATTTTGTTGATGTTGGTGGTTATGTGCTCGCACGTACGCGCGCAATTCGACTTTCAACTTGGGCAATATATGCATATGCCATCCTCTTATAACCCTGCGGCGGTCGGTGATGGTGAATTGATGCGTGTGTATGGCAGTCATCGAATGGATTTTGTTGGAATTTCAGATGCACCGATGACTACTATATTTTCGTTTTCTTCTCCTTTTGTTTTGGGGAAAACTCATCATGGTGCTGGTGTTCGCTTTGTGAATGATCGTTTTGGTTTGTTTTCAAATCAAAGTTTATATTTGGAATATGCATACAAGTTTCGCCTTGGTGGTGGATTTTTGAGTGTGGGTGCTGACTTGGGATTTTTAAATTTGAGTTTTGCTGTTGATAGTGCGGATACTGGTGCTGGACAAGATGATTACCATGTGGATGTAGATAATGCACTGCCTACTGTGTCAGGAAGTGGTACTGATAAGGGGGCTTCTGGTATGGTGTTTGATATGGCCGTGGGCGTATACTATTCATCGCCACGTTGGTGGGCAGGTGTGAGTTATAGTCATGTCACTAGTCCTAGGGTGCATTGGGGTGGACAAGAAGAAGTGACGAAAACTGTTGGGGGGGTAATGTATATTGCGGGTGGATACAATTGGCAGTTGAAAAACAAGAACTGGATGTTGTTGCCTAGTTTGATGGTTCAAACTGATTTTACCGGCTGGGATGTGAACTTAACAATGTTAGCACAGGTGCAGAAACGCTATCGTTTTGGTTTGGGCTATCGCATAGCTGGTAGTGTGAATGTATTATTAGGGATAGATATCATCAATGGTCTGCAATTAGGCTATACGTATGAATTGCCTGCAAATGCGCTGATGAAAGAGAGTTATGGTTCGCATGAGGTGTATTTGGCGTACGGGTTTAATGTGTTGAAACCAAAGTATACGAATAAGTACAAGAGTATCAGATACTTATAGTTTTTGTAAATAATAAACTAAATTAATTATATGAAAGTAGCAAAATTTTTGCCAATTATTATGTTGGTGCTTGGTTTGTCGGCATGTAATAAACCGGCAGGCGAGTTGGTAGGTGCTCGTACGTTGGGCCCAGTAAAAGATGCAGAACCTTATGGAATGCGTTTCATTCGTAAGGGAGCGTTTTTGATGGGTGCAAATGAGCAATCTGCTCTTTTTTCGCAACATGACAACAATGTGATGGTGACTGTCCATGCTTTTTGGATGGACGAAACGGAGATTACCAATAACGAATATCGTCAATTCGTTAATTGGGTACGTGACTCAATTGCTTATACTCTTTTGATAGAAGAGGATGGAGCTGAGAGCGAATATGCTCTTCAATCTAGTACAATGAATGAGGATATGCCAGTCTTGATAGACTGGTCAAAAAAGATTCCTTGGGAGCGTCGCTTCCTGGCTGATGATCCAGTCGCTGAAGCATTGTCTCCATTGTTTTACGAGGATGGTTATGGTAGCTTGCGAACGAATATGTTGCGCTATAACTATACATGGAACAATATAGAGGCTTCTGTGGGTGTGGGTCAGCGTTTTGATGTAACCAAGGGTAGTTATCCTAAGGGTGCTACTATTCGTGTTGATACGTTTTGGATTGAAGATGATGAGATACGATCTTCTACCGTGGAGCGCGTGTTGCGTGAACCTAAGGATTTAAGAACTAATGCTATTATTTGCGTGTATCCAGATACAACAGTTTGGGCTCGTGACTTTGAATTTGCATACAATGATCCATTGTTATATGGCTATTTTAACATGCCTGGCTATGGTGAATATCCAGTGGTTGGCGTTACTTGGGATCAAGCTCAGGCCTTCTGCCATTGGCGTACTCACTTGATGCGTACTAAAGGCAAACAATTAGTCCATCAATATCGACTCCCAACTGAGGCAGAGTGGGAATATGCTGCTCGTGGCGGACGTCGCTCAGCAATGTACCCATGGGGAGATAAGTATGCACGTGATAGCGAGGGTTGTTTCATGGCAAACTTTAAACCTTATCGTGGTTCTTATCATGATGACACGGGTACAGGTACAATGGCAGTGAAAAAGTTCAAACCTAATGACTTTGGTCTGTTTGATATGGCTGGTAATGTGGCAGAGTGGACTGCATCTACCTATTCTAATATATCTAACACGCATGTGCACGACCTAAATCCTGAGTTCCTATATGTGGCGCGTCAAGATGAGTCTGATGTGTTGAAACGCAAAGTAGTAAAAGGTGGAAGTTGGAAAGATATAAGTTATTATTTACAGTGTGGTGTTCGTACGTATGAATATCAATATGAGTCTCGTTCGTATATAGGTTTCCGCTGTGTGCGTTCTGTGATTGGTGAGTAAATAAAGATAGTAGAATAATTACAAATAGCATAAAAGAATAAAAAATGAAAGCAGAAAATCAAAACAAAGGTGGATTCATGAATTGGTACGAGTCTTACCAAGGCAAGAAAGTAGTAGGTGCAGTATATTCATTGGGAGCCTCTGTAGTAATTATTGGTGCGTTGTTTAAGATTATGCACCTTCCAGGAGCTGGTCCTATGTTGATGGTAGGTATGGGCGTTGAGGCTATTTTGTTTGCCTTAGGATGTTTAGATAAACCACATACAGAGTTTCATTGGAATAATGTGTTCCCTCAATTGTTGGAACATGGCGCAGATCCTGCGTTGCTGAAGGAAATGGAGAGCCGTCCAAAACCAACATTGATGAACGGCGCAGGTAGCTCATCTGCTAATGTACCTAGTCTTGATGGTAAAGAATTAGAGGCTTTAAAAGCAGGTATCAGTAATTTGACTAAAACTGCTAGTCAGTTGAATGAGTTGGGTACAGTAGCTACCGCAACCACAAATTTGGTCGGCAAGTTGGATGCAGCTAGCCAAGCTGCAGAGCAATTTGTGAATGCAGGACAAACTATTGGTGAAAAAACTAATCATCTTAGTGAAACTTATACGCAAGTGACAGTAGAGATGCAAAAGGTAGTAGAAGGAACCAAAGCATACGAGGCTAAGGTGAATGCTATTGCTGGGCAATTGCAGAGTCTAAATGCTGTCTATGAGTTGCAACTGAACGCATTGCAAGCACAAACAGAGGCATATAAAGTTCAAACTGCTCAAGTTGAAGCGCTAACCAAGGATGTTACTGCTATGGTTGGTGTTGTCGGTGAGGCACTCAAGAGCAATGAATCCTATGCTGCAGGTGCTAAGCAATTAGCAGCTCAAGTGGCCGATCTGAATAAGGTGTATGGCAATATGTTAAACGCGCTGGTATAAAAGATCATTTAGAGTAAATACCTAATATATTATATACTATGGGTGGAGCAAAGAATTGTCCGGAAACACCGAGACAAAAAATGATTAGTATGATGTACTTAGTGTTGACAGCCATGTTGGCTCTCAACGTGAGTGCAGCCATATTGAATGGTTATGCTCAAGTGGATGATAGTTTACATGCAACTATTCAGACCATGGATGAGGGTAACAAGGAAACTTATGCACAATTTAAGGCAGCATTGGATCAGAATCCAGAAAAAGTACAAACCTGGTATGATAAGGCACTTGAAATAAAGAATGTGTCTGCAGAGTTCTATACCTATGTACAACAGTTTAAGGATGAGATGGTTGCTCAGTCTGAGGGTAAAGATGCTAAACAAAATGCAAAAGTGCGTGAGCTGAAAAAGCAGGACGATACAAATGTACCTCAACGTTATGCCATCAATGAAGGAAATGCTCAAGTATTGAAGGAAAAAATCATTGCTTATCGTGATTTTATGATAGAAGTCACTGGCGATAGTCCTGCTTTAGATGGTGAGATTCGTCAGACGTTTACAACTCCAAATGGTGTGAATGCTGAGGGCGACTCAATTTCTTGGGAGAGCACTGTTTTTGTGGAGATGCCAATAAGTGCATCCCTTACCGTATTGACGAAATTGCAGCACGATATTCGCCACTGTGAGGGACGCGCGATTCGCTATTTGTTAACTCAAACGGATGCTACAGACTTGCGTGTGAATAAATTTAATGCTTATGTTATTCCTTCCTCAGATTTTGTGGTGAAGGGAAATAAGTATAAAGCACAAATTATTTTAGCAGCCATTGACTCGACCAATGCTCCTGAGTATTATGTGAATGGGCAGAAAATTAATGCCAATGGAGTGTACGAGGTCGTTACAAACAACGTTGGTGTACAAAAACTTGTTGGTCAGATTGCTTATAAGAATCAACAAGGTGAATTACAGTATATCCCATTTGAACGAGAATATACCGTTATGGAACCAAGTGCTACGATATCTAATACAGAACTGAATATTATGTATCGTGGTTATGACAATCCGTTCTCCATTTCTGTGCCAGGCATGAGCAGCAATTCCTTGATTGTGAAATGTCAAGATGCTACAGTGTCTAAGCGTGATGGACGTTGGATTATTCGTCCTAACCAAACTGCCAAGGACAATCTATCCATTGAAGTGTATGCTCAAATTGCTAATAATAATGTGTTAATGGGTGCACATTCATATCGTGTGAAGAACTTACCACCGCCTAATGCATACCTAGAAATTGAAGGTATTTTAACAGATGATGACCGTATTCCATTGGGTTCATTGATTAAACCAAGTACCAAACTTGTGGCATCTTATGGGGCGGATGGTTTGGTACAAGCCAAGTTTGATATCGTAGGTTTCCAAGTAAAATTGCAAACAGGTGTTTCACTCTCTGTGAAGGGGGACAAGTTTGATAAGAAAACTTTAGATGCAATTAAGAAACTCAAACAAGGCAATACTATTAACATTATGTACATCAAGGCTAAAGGACCTGATGGCAAAGAAATTCAGTTGCGTGGACTTCCAATAGAATTAAGATAATTAACAATATGAAGAAGATTAGTATTTTAATGTTTGTGCTTTTGGGTAACATGATGACCTATGCACAGCATCAGATTAATTCGTTTTTTGACGGCAAAGGTACCATGCGTCTAGAGACTGAAGAGTTGAAGGCGTCTGCTGATACCCTAGTGAAAGTATTCCATCGTTCGGACGATATTGTTTGGTCGGCTGTTGTTTATCGTGTAATTGATATGCGTTTCAAACAAAATTATCAACTATATACACCATTAACAACCGAAGATCCACGCTATAGTTCATTGTTTAGAACGATGCTTCGTGCGATAGAAAATGGTATGGATGTTTATGCGAAATCAAATACAGTTGGTGATATTAAACCATACTTTAACCTTGATCCATTGCCTAAATCTCAGATTCCTAATGTGTTGAATACAGATCGTACTGGTGAGATGGGAGATGACAATATCGCCACTAGTAACTATATGTTGCTCAACTATGACTCTATCACGGATAAGATGACTTTCAACTCTTACTCCTATGAGGGATTTGCACGTAATCAGTTGAAATATATTATTCAGGAGGTAATTTTCTTTGATAAACATTATTCTAGAATGTATTCAAAGATTATGGCAATTGCACCATTGAATGCTGACAACGTTACTATGTATGAGGGGATGCCTGTGATGGAAGCCTTGTATGGTCAAATCCTATTCTGGGTGCCTTTTGATTCTTTCAGAAAATATATGGCACAGCAATATGTTACACCACGCGGAAGTGAATCTGCAAAAATCACTTTTGATGATTTCTTCGCGTTGAAGAAATATAGCTCATATCTAATCGGTATGCACAATGTGTATGATCGAATGATTCCTGAAATGGCAACTACGCCAGAGGAAATTCGTAAAGAGCAAGAGCGTATAGAAAACGAACTACTCAATGTAGAACAAGACCTGTGGGAGTATTAATAACTGCACTTCAATAATATATAGGGCGGAGCGAAACCGCCCTTTCTTCCATAATGAAGCGACGCAATATATTTAATATGTATTTTACCACCACGATTTCTGTATCGTTGGTTCTCTTTCTTATTGGATTGGAATGCCTAGTCTTGATGTCAGCACGTGATTTAATTCGACAGTTGCGTGAGAATGTCGTAATAACCATTGTTATGCACGATGACGCAACTGCAGTGGAATCTACGCGTTTAGGAAAGATGTTAGATGCAGCTCCATATGTGTTAGATAGTCGTTATATCTCTCGTGAAGATGCGTTGCAAGAACATATTGAAAACTTAGGAGAGGATCCTCAAAAGTTCTTGGGATATAATCCATTGACAGACGCTTTTGAGATTCGACTATTAGAGGATTATGCACAATCGGATAGTATTGCTGCTATTGATGCGCATCTCTCATCCTTGCCTTATGTCAGTAAGGTGATTTATCAAACAGATGTGGTCAATGCATTAGATAAGAATCTTAGTAAGGTGGTATTGGTGTTGTTAGTGATTGCAGTTGCTCTATTGCTGATAGCTTTGGTGTTGATAAGCAATACCATACAGTTGCAGATTTATTCAAAGCGTTTTATAATTAACACAATGCGCCTAGTAGGAGCTACACCTTGGGTAATCAAGTGGCCCTTTATCAAACGCAATATCTGGATAGGAATGGAAGCGTCAGCGATTGCTTGTGGTCTTTTGGCACTGACATATTACTATTGTGGTCACCATTTTGGTATAATGTTGTTCCCGCTGACAACTTGGCGTGTTTTGGGCTTAGCGGCTGTGGTTTTGCTCGCAGGAATGTTAATAACTTTTCTCGCATCGCTAGCTGCAACTAGTCGATATATCCGAATGAAAACAAATAAATTGTATGAAATTTAATATGCCTAAGGCTAACGCTATACTGATAGCGATTAGTTTTCTTATTGTAATAGTTGGCTTTGCTTTAATGGTGGGTGCTCCCAGTGGCCCTACAGAGTATAATCCTGAGATTTTTTCTTTCCGCCGTATTACATTTGGCCCAATGATAGCATTTGCAGGGTTCGTTTTGATGATAGTCGCTATATTATTTAAGTTTAGTAAAAAATGACTTGGTGGGAAGCCTTAATATTAGGATTAGTACAAGGACTTACGGAGTTCCTTCCTGTATCTTCGTCTGGTCATCTTGAGATAGGTCATGAGTTATTAGAGACAGCTAGTGACGAGAATGTTACTTTTGCAATAGTCGTCCATGCTGCTACTGTGTTGTCTACGTTATGTATTTTATGGAAAGAAGTGTCACAACTCTTTAAGGGAACTTTTACTACTTTTCGTTGGAACCAAGAGAAAAACTATGTGTTGATGATATTGGTCTCAATGATTCCTGTATTTATTGTGGGAGTTTTCTTCAAAGACTACGTGCAATCTTTCTTTGGGAGTGGATTGCTACTTGTAGGTATATGTTTGTGTGGCACGGCTATGTTACTATATATGAGTGAATGGCTCAGTAAACGTCGTCAAGGTATAGGACATGAAGTGGGATATAAAGATGCCATCATTATTGGTTTGTCGCAAGCCTTAGCAGTACTGCCTGGCTTGAGTAGAAGTGGTACTACAATTGCTACGGGGTTGTTGTGTGGAGTAAAGAAAGAAAGTGTTACAAAATTTTCTTTCTTGATGGTGTTGGTACCAATATTGGGTGAAGCATTATTGGAACTATGGGATGTCTTGGGAGGAGAAGTAGCAACTACTACTATCGGGTTGCTTCCATTACTTATAGGGTTTGTAACTGCATTTGCTTCTGGATGTGTAGCTTGCCGTTTTATGATTAATATTGTACGCCGACAAAAATTGATATATTTTGCTATTTATTGTATGTCGGTAGGTATATTCTCTATTGTATATGAACTTTGTAGAGGGTGAGATTATTGCTTTTGATAAACCATATCGTTGGACAAGTTTCGATGTCGTAGGTAAGGCGCGTTGGCTCTTATGTCACAAGTTGGGTGTCAAAAAGTTGAAAGTAGGTCACTCTGGGACCTTAGATCCTTTGGCCACAGGCGTAGTAGTTGTCTGTACAGGTAGAAAAACCAAACTTATTGATCAACTCCAAGCGCATCAGAAGGAATATATAGCAACTTTACAATTGGGATCTACAACACCCAGTTTTGATTTGGAGAAAGAGATTGATGCTACATACCCAACATCGCATATTACTAGACAACTATTAGAGGAAGTGATTCCTACTTTTGAGGGAGAGCAGTGGCAAGTGCCTCCTGTGTATTCTGCCGTCAAAGTTGATGGGAAGCGTGCATACCAATTGGCTCGTAAAGGGGAAGAAGTGGAACTGAAGGCGAAACTACTAGTAATAGATAAAATAGAGATTTTGAACTTTGACGAAACAAACATGCAACTAGTTATACGCGTGGTTTGTTCTAAAGGTACATATATACGTGCTTTGGCACGTGATATCGGGCAACGTCTAAATAGTGGCGCGCATCTTATTGCACTACGCCGTACAAGAGTGGGAGATATACGTGTAGAGGATTGTATAACATTTGAACAATTTACAAACTTGATAGAGAATGAGATTAAGTAATTTCAAATTCAAATTGCCAGAAGAACAAGTGGCTCAGTTTCCAAGTCGTTTCCGCGATGATGCACGTCTCTTGGTTCTTCATGCAAAAACAGGAGAAATAGAACACAAATCGATGACAGATTTGGCGTCGTATTTTGATGAAGGTGATATTATGGTCGCTAATGATACCAAAGTTTTTCCTGCGCGTTTGTTTGCGCAAAAAGAGAAGACGTTGGCAAATATCGAGGTGTTCTTGTTGAGAGAATTGCAACATGAGAATCGTTATTGGGATGTGTTGGTGGATCCTGCACGCAAAATTCGTATTGGTAATAAGTTGTTCTTTGATGAGGATGCAACTATCGTTGCAGAGGTGATTGATAATACTACTTCTCGTGGCCGTACGTTGCGCTTCTTGACTGATTATGAGGGAGCTGAGTTTGTGGAGAATCTATATGCAATGGGGGTTACACCGCTCCCTAAATATATTCGTCGACCTATGTCTGACGAAACTTTATTGAAATATGAGGAAATCTTCTCTGATCTCCCAGTACATGAGATGGATGAGGAAAGATATCAGTCAATTTTTGCTAAGTACATTGGAGCGGTAGCTGCACCTGCTGCTTGTTTACACTTTTCTAAAAACTTACTAAAACGTTTGGAGATTCGTGGAGTAGAAACGTATACGCTAACGTCTCATGTGGGATTGGGTAACTTCAAACCTGTAGAGGTGGAGGACTTGTCTAAACATAAGGTTGAGAGTGAACAGATATTTATTCCTCAAGAATTGGTGGCTGCTGTAGATAAGGCGCATGCAGAGGGGAAGCGAGTTTGCGCTATTGGTACAGAGGTCATGCGCGCGATGGAGCACGTGGTGGGAACCAATGGCCAACTTAAACCATACGATGGTTGGACAAATAAGTTTATTTATCCGCCGTATAATTTTACGGTGGCTGATGCTTTTTTTGTGAATTTCTATATGCCAATGTCTACACAACTCATCATGGTGGCTACATTTGGCGGACATGAAATGGTAATGAAGGCCTATAATGTTGCGCTCAAATCTGGTTATCGTTTTGGTGACTACGGTGATGCAATGTTAATATTGAAGGACTAATCATCCTTGGGTATATTGTATCATCAAGAGTATTCTTATGAATGTACGTATAGATGAAAGTTGGCGTCAGGTCTTGCAACCAGAGTTTGACAAACCTTACTTTGAGTTGCTTACGGACTTTGTGCGCCATGCTTATCGTACACGTCTATGTTTTCCGCCTGCAAATCAAATCTTTCGTGCGTTCGATCTTTGTCCATTTGACAGAGTTCGGGTTGTAATTATTGGACAAGATCCATATCATGATGTTAATCAAGCCCATGGTTTGTGCTTCTCTGTTCAAGATGGTGTGCGAATTCCACCTTCTCTGGATAATATATATAAAGAATTGCATCGTGATCTAGGTGTACCTATTCCCTCATCAGGTAATCTTACTCATTGGGCAGAACAGGGTGTATTATTGCTGAATGCAACTTTGACTGTAGAAGCGCATAAACCTGGTAGTCATCAGGGAAAAGGATGGGAAGAATTGACTGATGCAGCGATACAGGCTCTTAATGAACAGCGAGAAAATGTTGTTTTTATGCTCTGGGGCAGTTATGCTCAACGGAAGGGTAAGTACATAAATCGCAAAAAGCACTTAGTTTTAACAGCTGTTCACCCTAGTCCTTTGAGTGCCTATCGCGGTTTCATGGGTTGTGCCCATTTTTCACAGGCAAATGCATATTTGTTGCAACATAATCAACCGGCTATTGTTTGGTAAGGTTAACCTTAAATGAATGATAAAGATAAAGTAAGTTCCATGAAAACTCTTCTTCTAATAGATGCATATGCGATGATTTATCGCGCGTATTACGCGTTTATTCGTGCTCCACGAATGAATTCTCGTGGTGAGAATACTTCGGCTGTTTTTGGATTTGTGGTTACTTTGGACGATTTGCTTAAACGTGTTAAACCTACTCATTTGGCTGTTGCATTTGATCCTTCTGGTCCTACTTTTAGACATGAGGCATATGAGCTATATAAAGCACAGCGTCAAGAGACTCCAGAGGATATTCGTTGGGCTGTCCCTCGTATTAAGAACCTGCTGACTGCAATGAATATTCACGTGTTAGAAGTTCCTGGGTTTGAGGCGGATGATGTGATTGGTACAATTGCGCATATGGCAGAACAAGATGGATTTGAAGTTTTTATGGCTACTCCAGATAAAGATTATGGACAGTTGGTAACTGAACATGTGCGCATGTATCGTCCTCGTCATACGGGTGGTTTTGAGCAAATGGGACCTAAGGAGGTTTGCGAGAAGTACGGACTAACTCATCAGTCGCAGGTTATAGATTTGCTTGGATTGATGGGAGATAGTAGTGATAATATTCCAGGATGTAAAGGAGTGGGGGAGAAGACGGCTATTCAGTTGTTGAATCAGTTTGGCTCAATAGATAATCTTTTGGCCAATACAGATAAATTGAAGGGAGCACTTCAACGCAAGGTGCAAGAACACGTGGAAGAAATTCGTTTTTCACGTTTTTTGGCTACAATAAAGACTGATGTTCCGATTGAGTTTGATCCGAAACTTTTTGAGTTTCGTGAGCGAAATTGGGAAGCGCTTGTGCCATTGTATCGAGAGTTGGAATTTAATTCCCTTTTAAAGCAGGCTCCTATTGACTCTTTTGCGCCAACCTCCAATCCTACTACTAGGCGTGTTTCCTCTGCTAAGAAAGTAAAGCATCAAGAAGCAACTTTAGACTTGTTTTCTCAGGTAGAAACCGTTACCACTCCGTTACCACTCGCTATAGTTGACGAGGAAATGGAGGAGGGAGAGAGTAGATCACTTAATGAGATATCAGAAGTAGAGGCTCGTTTGGTGTCCTATCTGTTAAATCCAGAAGTAGCATTTAATCCAGAACAACCTATCCAATGGGAGGAATTGAAATCTGATTCTTCCTTGTGGAATTTGTACCATGAAGTGGAATTACCATTGTATTACGTACTACGAGACATGGAACGTGTTGGTGTTCGCATTGATGTGGATATGCTCAAAAAGGCAGAGTTGCAGTTGACTGAAGAATTAGCACAGTTGGAGCAAAAAATATATGCGAGTGTTGGCGAAGTTTTCAATATTAATTCTCCTAAGCAAGTTGGGGATATCTTGTTTGAACATTTGCAGTTAGATGCAAAGGCGAAAAAATCTAAAACGGGTCAATATTCTACTGCGGAAGATGTCTTGCTTGCGCTTAAGAGTAAACATGAAGTGGTTGGCTTGATTTTGACTTATCGTGAGTTGAAGAAACTGATTTCTACGTATATTTCTGCACTACCTAATTATATTAATCCAAATACAGGCAGAATCCATACAACATATAATCAGACGGTTACGGCTACTGGTCGCTTGTCATCATCTAATCCGAATTTACAAAATCTTCCTATCCGAAGCGAACGTGGGCAACTGATTCGTCAAGCAGTTATTCCTGATGATGGTTGTGTATTCTTGTCTGCGGATTATTCTCAGATTGAATTGCGTCTGATGGCTCATTTTTCTCAAGATCCTCATATGCTAGAGGCTTTCCGCTCGGGACAAGATGTGCATACCGCAACTGCAGCCAAGATTTTTGGAGTGGAAATACATGAGGTTACAAAAGAACAACGTCGTCAGGCCAAAACCGCAAACTTTGGAATTATTTATGGTATTTCTGCTTTTGGTTTAGCACAACAGTTGGATTGTTCTCGCTCTGAAGCTAAAGCGCTGATTGATGGCTATTTCGCTGCATTTCCAGGAGTAATAGACTATATCGCGCGTCAAAAAGAATTAGCACGCCAGCAAGGTTATGCGGTGACGTTATTCGGACGCAAACGCTATCTGCCTGATATTGTATCACATAATGCGACCGTTCGCTCTTTTGCTGAGCGTAATGCTGTGAACTCACCTATTCAAGGGACTGCTGCAGATATTATAAAGATGGCTATGGTAACTATTCATTGCAGAATGAGGAATGAAGGACTTAAAGCAGAGATGATTATGCAAGTGCATGATGAGTTGAATTTCAATGTTCCTATGGATGAGGTAGATAGAGTTCGTGAGATAGTTGTGTCGGAAATGGAAAATGTGGTTCATTTAACTGTACCATTGATAGCAGATTGTGGAGTGGGGAAGAATTGGTTGGAAGCTCATTAAGAAACTAGTATGGCTCGTGTTCTATATAGCGTTCCATATAAAATTAAGATAAAGAAAGATGTGGCAATGACACATCTTTTTTTTGGGGGGGTATATACCCAATTGACACTGTCAAATTTTCCCCGCTACATTTACTTATGATTCAGCGGACGAGAAATGTTCTCTATAACTCAATATGTAATGCTTGTACGTTCTCTGATAGGAAGATGGATGCCGACTCTGAGAATTTATTGGCAGATTCTGTGGTTAGGAAAATGCAGTTATGCAATTTACTAGCCTTGAATTCGCCTATGTATTTTTCAGGAATGAACAATGCTTTATTAGCAATGTCTAAATGACGATGTAGGTAGTCTTTTAAACTATTTGCTACGATTTCTCCTTGTGAGATGATATGTGGTTGCTGCCTATTTGTTCTTAGAAAAAATTCTTGTATTTTAGGTAGTATGAGGGGGTAGTGTGTACATCCAAGGATTAAGGTGTCGATGAGAGGATCTTTGTGCAGGAGTTGTGTGAGATACTTATCGACGAAGTAATTAGCTCCGTCATTAAGATGTTCTCCTGCTTCAATGAGTGGTACCCACATTGGACATGGTTGTTGTGTGATTTGGAGTTTGGGATTCTGCTTTTGCAACTCTATGACGTAGCTTTGTGAAGTGACTGTTCCTAGTGTTGCTAGTACACCAATATGTTGCGTATGGGTGTAAGTTGGCGCTGTTTCTGCTGTAGGGCGTATGACGCCAAGCACTCGTAGTGATTCAGAATCGATATCTCTTTGTTGAATGGTTCTAAGTGCTTTGGCGCTAGCAGTATTACATGCGAGGATAATGAGGTTGCATCCTTGTTGGTGCAGGAATCGGACTGCTTGTAGTGTATATTCGTAAATGGTGTCAAACGAGCGTGTCCCATAGGGTGCACGTGCATTGTCTCCTAAATAAATGTAGGGGTATTGTGGTAGCAACTGCCTGATATGATTGAGTATCGTCAGCCCGCCGTATCCGCTATCAAAAATTCCAATCATTGTGTTGAAATCATAAAAAAATGAGGTATATATGCGATTTTGTGCTGCAAAGGTATAAAAAAATAATAAATTACGCAAATAATTTGCATATTTCGCACATTTTTTGTATCTTTGCGGTCTGAAATGGGTATGAAACCTAATGTGTTTAAAAATTTGAATAATTTAAAACTTACAGAATATGAAATTTAATGTATCAAGTACGAAATTGTTTGCTCAGTTGCAAGCGGTGAGTCGTGTGATTGCTGCAAAAAATAGTTTGCAGATTTTAGAGGCGGTATTGTTTGATTTAGATGGTGATGTGTTGACGTTGACTGCATCAGATAGCGAAACGACAATCCGCACGTCTCTGATAGTAGAGGATCCTCAAGGGGCAGGAAAAGTGGCTGTTGCAGGAAAATTGTTGTTGGAGACCTTGAAGGAGTTCTCAGAGCAACCATTGACCTTTCAGATTGATGATCAAAACTTTGGTTTGAATATTACAAGTGCAAATGGTACTTATAGTTTTGTGGGAGCAAATGGTATGGAATATCCAGAGATGCCTGTTGAGGATGGTGAAAATTCGTTTACTCTACCAGCTAGTGTCTTGTTGGATGCAATTAATAAGACAATCTTCTGTACAGCCGATGATGAGTTGCGTCCTGTCATGAATGGTATTTTCTTTGATTTGGATGAGACGAAAATTACGATGGTGGCAACAGATGCTCATCGTTTGGTTCGATACTCTAATGCGAGTGTTAGTGGTGCACAACCAGTAAGTTTTATTTTGCCAAAGAAACCTGCCCAATTGCTTCGTCAAGTGCTACAGAAAAGTGTCGAAGAAGTGACAGTGACGTTTGGTCAAAAGAATGCGAAGTTTACATTTGATACTACCGAGATTGTGTGTCGTCAAATTGAGGGTCGTTTCCCTAATTACAATGCGGTGATTCCTCAAAATAATACGAATAAAGTCGTGGTGGATCGTCAAACAATTGTGAATGCATGTAAGCGAGTGGCTGTCTTTGCGAATACTGGTACAAGTCTGCTAAAATTGGCGTTGAGTGAGAATCAGATAAAGATTTCGGCTCAAGATATTGATTTCTCAACTTCGGCAGAAGAAACCATTGTATGTGATTATTCAGGCATGCCAATGGCAATAGGTTTTAAAGCTCCTTTCTTGATTGAAATCTTGTCTAATGTCTCTTCTCAGGATGTAGTGCTGCAGTTGGCTGATCCTGCGCGTGCAGGATTGATCTTGCCAGCGGATAATGAAGATGGCCAAGAGTTGCTCGTATTGTTGATGCCAATGTTATTGAATGACTAATGAAATTACAGTTGACACGTCCGTTGGTGTTCTTTGATCTAGAGACCACGGGGTTGAATATTGCATCCGATAGGATAGTAGAGTTAAGTTATTATAAGGTCTTTCCCAACGGTAGTTCCGAGGGGAAGACCTTCCGCGTTAAACCAACACAAATTATTTTGGGCCAAGAGGTTCAAATGCATATTAGTGAAGAGGCAAGTGCGGTGCATGGAATTTATGATGAAGATCTAGCTAACTGTCCTACTTTTAAGGATATTGCTCCTGAAATAGTGAAAGTACTTGAAGATGCCGATTTGGCAGGATATAATTCGAATCATTTCGATTTGCCCTTATTGGCAGAGGAGATGCTGCGTGTCGGTGTTGAGGTTGACTTGAAGCAAAAGAAGATGGTAGATGTTTTTACAATCTTCCAACGTCAAGAACCACGTAATCTAGTTGCGGCATATAAGTTTTATTGCGGTAAGGATTTAACCAATGCTCATGCCGCTGATGCGGATACAATGGCTACTTATGAAGTGTTGATGGCTCAGTTAGATAGGTATGATATTCCTTCTACAGTAGATGGATTGGCTGAGTTTACGTGCGGAAATGTACGTTTCGCTGATTTTGCTGGTCGTATAGCGTATGATGCATCAGGGGTGGAGATTTTCAATTTTGGAAAATATAAAGGGCAGCGTGTTGCGGATGTTTTTCGTCGTGATACTGGGTATTATGGTTGGATTTTGCAAGGGGATTTTCCGCAATATACTAAGAGCGTCTTTACGCGAATATATTTGAGTTTGCGTCGTTGATAAATAAAAAAAGATGTCAGAATCTACTAAAACCAAGAGAACGACCAAGAATCCGAATGATAGTGTTATGATTCTTGGTTCAGGTAGTGCAACGCCAACTGTGCAGAATTCTCCTTCTGGCCAAATTGTGACTTTGAGTGATAAGTCTTTTTTGGTGGATTGTGGAGAGGGAGTGCAGATAACTATGAGCCGATTGGGGGTAAAAACTTCTCGTCTGTATGCTGTTTTTATCTCTCATTTGCATGGTGACCATTGCTTTGGATTGTTAGGTTTGATTTCGTCGTTTGCACTTAAAAAACGTACGCAGCCATTGCATGTTTATGCGCATGCAGATTTAGAGAAATTGTTGCGTCCAATGTTGGATTATCATTGTAAGGATGTGATGCTGTTTGATCTGATTTTTCATCCGATTAATCCTCGTAAGAGTGAGATTATTTTCGAGGATCGAACAATTTCAGTTGAAACAGTGCCTCTCAAACATAGAGTTCCAACTTGTGGCTTTTTGTTCGTAGAGAAACGTAGAGGGCAAGAGCCGGTTAAGCGCTATGCTTATTGCTCTGATACAATGTACAATCTGAAAATGGTGGACCAGTTGCATGGTGTGGAGACGTTGTATCATGAGGCTACCTATACAGAGCAGTATGCCGAGCGTGCAAGTGTAGCAGGACATTCGACTGCTAAGCAAGCGGCTAGTATAGCTAAGCAGGCCGAAGTTAAGAAGTTGATTATTGGTCATTTCTCTGCGCGTGTAAAAGAACATCAGGAGTTCTTGGCAGAAGCGAAAGAGGTATTTGAGAATACCGTGTTGGCGGAAGAACGATCAACGATAGAGATTTAAAAATCTAATGGCAAAGAGTAGTACGAAATATGTGTGCTCAAATTGTGGGGCTCAATCTCCTCAGATGCTTGGACGTTGCTCAGTATGTGGCGAGTGGGGAACCTATGAGGAAGAGGTGGTAGTGTCTACGACTCCCCAAAAGGGAGGTGTGGGCTTGAGACGTGGAGGAAAAGCACAATTGCTTCATGACGTGGAGGCGAAGGAGGAAATGCGTTTGGATATGCAATCCTCGGAGTTGAATCGTGTATTAGGGGGCGGTCTTGTGCCTGGAAGTTTGGTGCTGTTAGGTGGTGAACCTGGAATAGGTAAATCAACGCTAGCGCTTCAGGTGTTGATGAAAATGGGTGGAAGACGAGCCTTGTATGCCAGTGGTGAAGAGAGTCTAAAACAATTGAAATTGCGTGCAGATCGTCTGAGCGGAACCCCTGATAATCTGTATATTATGGCAGAAACTTCCCTAGAACGGATATTGGAAAGCGTCTCGGCTGTTCAGCCGGAAGTGGTTGTGGTAGATAGTATACAGACAATTGGAACAGAGTCAATTGAAGCAAGTATCGGAAGCTTGAGTCAAGTGAAGGAGTGTGCTGCACGTATTTTGCAGTATGCTAAAGAGAAGAATGTTCCATTCATTATTGTTGGCCATATCAATAAGGAGGGGTCATTGGCAGGTCCCAAGGTGCTTGAACATATTGTGGATACTGTGTTGCAATTCGAGGGGGACCAACATTATGTTTACCGCATTTTGCGAGCTCAGAAGAATCGTTTTGGTAGTACGAGTGAGTTGGGAATCTTCGAGATGCAGCATGATGGTTTACGCGAAGTGCTCAATCCAAGTGAACTTTTGTTATCGAATAATAGAGAAGGATTATCAGGTATATCAATAGCATCAGCAATAGAGGGAGTCAGGCCATTACTGATTGAGGTGCAGGCTCTAGTTGCTAGCGCTGCTTATGGTACCCCACAGCGCAGTAGTACGGGGTTTGATGCAAAACGATTGAATATGCTCTTAGCTGTGCTAGAGAAACGTGTTGGATTCAAATTATTGCAGAAAGACGTGTTTGTCAATATAGCCGGTGGTATTCGTGTAAATGATCCTGCGATAGACCTAGCTGTGTTAGGGGCAGTTTTGTCGTCAAATATGGATATCGCTTTGGATGGCCAAATTTGTATGACAGGGGAGGTTGGCTTGGCGGGAGAAATACGCCCTGTGAATAGGATTGATCAACGTATTCGGGAGGCTGAAAAATTAGGTTTTCAACAAATTTTAGTACCTAAAGGGCAAAAATATAATGCGGTAGGGTTACAGATAAAAGTGCAAGAAGTGGGGCGTGTTGCTGATGCATTTAAATTTTTATTTAAAAAATAATTTGCATATGTCAAAAAAAAGTAGTACCTTTGCGGGCTGAATATTATATTTGCAGGAATTGTGTTTGGAAAATAATTATCTTAAGATACAATGATTATGAATAAAAGTAAAATTTTGTTGGTGATAATGGTGCTTCTTGCACCAATGTTTGCAACCGTATCTAACGCAGCCGATATCCGTGAGCATATTGACCGCCTTGAGTTAGGTGTGTCTGCTGGCGCAGGTTTTTATGTGGGTGAAGAAAATCCAGTAGCAGGCTCTACTTTGTTGCGTGTGCAGACTTATGATGTTTTGGGCTTCGGCGAGAAAGAAGATTGGGGTTGGCCTGGTATTGAGACATTTGGTTTTATGGTGGGTTATCGTTTTGATGCTCGTTGGCACTTGAAAGTGCAAACTACCCGTCAGCGTTTGTGCTTTGCAGAGTATTCCTATGCAACCAATGATAAACTGAGAAATGTTTATTATAATGCTATGTGGCATGTGGATGCTATGGCTGAGTTTAATATGCTCAACTTGGGTAATGTGATGTTGCCAAAGCAAGGTCTATATAGTGTGGTTCCATATATTGGTTTCGGTTTTGGTGTCACTATGTTTAATAAAACTGCTACCTTAAGGAAGATTCCTTATCGCGACAAAGTTAATGATTATGATTTGGTTGGTCCAATGTATCCTCGTGTTGGCTTTTTGCCTGAATTGTTAGATACGCCTATTCAAGAAAAGAATCCAGCTGAGACACCAAAATTTCAGTGGAATACAACCGAGGTTGGAGTGGGTGTGTATATCCCTGTCGCTTTTGGTGTTAAATGGCGTGCAAGTGATAATGTTCAGTTGAAGGGGACATTTCAGTACAACTTCTATTTGACCCCAGGTAATCTTGCGGGCGGTTCGTATGATAAGAAATATGCACCAAATAGTCCTGAATTTGATGATCTCGTTAAGAAGTTTGGTTCTAACCACGACTGCATGTTTTCTCTGACTGCTATCTTTAACTTGGGTAAGTGGTACGAGGATCGTTTGATTACGTATTAATTTGTGACGAAGATTTTTAATCGTTATACGGTTATAACTATAGGATTGATGTGGATGCTTTTGGTGTCCATATCGGTTTGCGCGGAGTCTGTAGTGCAGTCTAAAGTCTATCGAGTGGAGGTGGGTGCAATGGCAGGAGCTGCGTACTACATGGGGGAATTGGCTCCCTATGCATTCATGTCCTCTAGTGAGAGCTATGGTCTGCAGGTTCGTTGTAAGATTGATCAGCGTTGGGCATTGCAAGTAAAGGGTGTGAGACAGCGCGTGATAAATAAAATTGAGTCGGATAATCAATGGAAATTGCGCGGTGGTACGTATCGAACTCCAATGTGGCATTTTGATCTTACTGGTGAGTATAATTTCTTCAGATTCGGACTTGACCAGTATGATATCCGTATGCGTAGAATCACACCTTATATTTCTACGGGTATAGGTTTTACTGCGTACAATAAGCATGCTAACGACTCAAGTGCCTATCCTATGTGGGAAGTAAAAGATGATCGCTTGGACTATGCTTTGTATATACCTGTAGGAATAGGTCTGAAGTGGAAATTTGCGGAGAGGTGGCAATTGCAGTTAGCATGGCAACATCAACTGTATATTACCAAGAAGGGGGATGGACTAGAGGGCGGAATTTATACTAGAAACTCAGCCGGTCAACCATATAATCCGTTGGCTAACTCGTATGAGATGAATGGGAGAAATATCTTGAATAATGATGTGACGTCAACTTTGACTGTTGGAATCGTGTTTGAGTTTGCTCCTGACAAAAAGATTTGTCCATATTGCAACGAATAGGAGATTGGAAGTATGGGATATAAAGAGCAAATACAATTAGATAGGATACCTTGTCATGTGGCTATTATTATGGATGGTAATGGTCGTTGGGCGAAGCGTCAAGGTTTGGCGCGTATGTTTGGGCATCGTCAAGGGGTGCAAACCGTTCATAACATCACCGAGGCGGCCGCTGAATTGGGCATCCAATATCTCACGTTGTACACTTTTTCTACTGAGAATTGGAATCGTCCTAAAGATGAAGTGGATGCTCTTATGGCATTATTAGTAGATACGATTGCCAAAGAAACACCTACATTGATGAAAAATAATGTTCGTTTGCAAACGATAGGAGACCTTAGTCGTTTGCCGCAGACGACATACGATAAGTTTTTGGCGTGTATTCAACAAACAAGCGGAAATACAGGACTAACCCTAGTGATAGCGCTTAGTTATAGCGCTCGTTGGGAACTGATACATGCTACTCAAAAAATTGCTCAGGCAGTGAAGGATGGTTTGTTATTGACAGAGGATGTTAACGAAGAAGTGCTGTCATCTTATCTTACAACTGCTCAAATACCAGACCCTGATTTGTTGATTAGAACTAGTGGGGAACTGAGAATTAGCAATTTCTTGCTTTGGCAATTGGCTTACTCTGAGTTGTATTTTACGGATTGTCTTTGGCCAGAGTTTTCTAATGAGGAGTTTTATCATGCGATAGTTGATTATCAACATCGTGAACGGAGATTTGGAAAAACCAGTGAACAGATTAAGTAATATATTGATTGCTCTCTTGTTTGCGCTACCCTTGATCGCGCAGACGGATGTTGTTGGTGTTGTGTCGCAAGATTCTACATCGAATATTTTGTCGGATTCCTTGTTGTACGATAATGAGTTGGCTTCTCATGGTGCTCCATTGCCGATCATAGAATATACTCTCCAACGCAAGACATACGAAATCGCAGGGATAACCGTTTCTGGTGCTGACAGTTATGAGGATTTTGTGCTTATTGGCTTCTCTGGCTTAGCGGTGGGTGATAAGATAGAAGTACCTGGTGATCAAATCACTAAGTCACTCAAAAGGTTTTGGAAACAAGGTCTTTTTTCTGATGTTAAATTCAAAGCTACCAAGATAGAGGGTGACAAAATCTGGATAGAGATCGCTCTCAAACAGCGCCCTCGTGTCTCTGAGATTGTCTATAACGGATTGCGCAAGACTGAGCAAGAGGATTTAGAGGTGAAAGTGGGTATCCAAAAGGGTGGCCAAATGACTCCGGATCTCGCAGATCGTGCTAAGAAGATAATTAGCAAGTACTTAGCAGAGAAAGGTTTTTATCATACCAAAGTCCAAGTTCTTCAGTTTGATGATCCCGCGCACCCAGGCTATGTAAAGGTGGCTGTTAATGTAGATAAAAAAGAGAAGACACGAGTTGGTCAGATCTTTATCTCAGGAAATACTGCATTGTCCGATAATCAAATCAACCAAGCGATGAAAAAGACGAATGACAACAATATCATTAATCTTTTCCGTACCAAAAAGTTTGTTGAGGAGGAATTCGAAAATGACAAAAAGCTGATCATAGAAAAGTATAATGAGATTGGATATCGTGATGCTATTATCGTTGCTGATAGTATTATTCAATCTCCTTATGACTCTACGAGAGTGGATGTTTATCTCACTATAGATGAGGGTGGAAAGTATGTGTTTGGTGATATCTCTTGGGTGGGTAATACGGTCTATCCTTATGAGTATTTGAATGCAATTTTAGGTGTCAAGAAAGGCGATACTTATAATCTAAAAGAACTTAATAAACGCTTGAATGAAGATGATGATGCCGTAGCCAAGCTGTATACGGATCAAGGTTATCTTTTCTTTAGTGTCACCCCTGTGGAGGTGAGTGTAGAGAATGATACGATTGACTTCGAGATGCGAATGTATGAAGGAAAACCTGCTACCATTAATGAGGTAAATATCGTTGGTAACACGCGAGTGTACGAGCATGTGGTACGTCGCGAACTTTACACCAAACCTGGTCAGTTGTACAGCCAATCTGATATTATGCGTTCTCTGCGAGAATTGGCACAAATGGGCCACTTTGATCAGGAAAAACTAGTTCCAGACATTCAGCCTAATATAGAAGATGGAACAGTGGACATTACTTATCAATTAGAGACTAAGTCTAGTGACCAGATAGAATTTTCACTAGGTTGGGGGGCTACAGGACTTGTTGGTTCGTTGGGACTGAAATTTACCAATTTTGCCATTCAAAACCTTTTTAATCCTAAAAGTTATCGTATCGTACCTCAAGGAGAAGGTCAAACCTTTAGTATAAACGCTCGTACGAACGGACGATACTATACTTCTGCTTCCATCAGTTTCTTGGAACCATGGTTGGGTGGTAAACGCCCCAATTCGTTGAGTGCTAGTATTTTCTATGCGGCGCAATCTGGATATTCTGATCGCTATTATCAAGCATATGAGGATTTGTATAACAACTACTACTATAACTACAACTATTATGGCAACTCAGATTATCTCCAACAATTGCAGGAATCTGAGTATGACCCAGAAAAGTATCTGCGAACTTTCGGCGTTAGTGTAGGATATGGTAAGCGCCTAAGCTGGCCGGATGACTATTTCTCTTTCTATGGAGAACTTAGTTATCAACTCTATATGATGAAAGACTGGCCATACATGATCCTTACCGATGGTAATAGTCATAACTTGGCATTAAATTTGCAATTATCTCGCTCTAGTATTGATAATCCTATTTATACGCGTCGTGGTTCTCAATTTACCTTAGGACTCAAGATTACACCTCCTTATTCGATTATCAAGGGTATGAAAGACGCTGAGATCGCTCAGATGACAATGTCTGAAAAGTATCATCTCCTTGAGTATCATAAGTGGCGTTTTTCGGGTAAAATCTTTACACCTCTCACACCTGACTCTAAGTTAGTACTCATGACTCGTGCTGAATTCGGATATCTAGGACATTACAACAAGAATATCAAATCGCCTTTTGAGAGTTTCTATATGGGTGGTGATGGTATGTCGAGTTATTCTAGTTACTCTACAGAATATATCTCCATGCGTGGATATCAGTCTGGATCATTGACTCCATACGACCCAACTGTCGGACGAAATATGGGATATGTGTATAATAAGTTCACCATGGAGTTGCGTTATCCTATTTCTCTAGAGCAGAATGCTACTATTTGGGCACTTGCTTTCGTAGAAGCCGGCAACTGTTTTGCGGATATTAAGGACTATAATCCTTTCAATCTGAAGCGTTCTGCTGGTCTAGGTATACGTCTATATTTGCCAATGTTCGGACTTATGGGTATTGACTGGGGATGGGGATTTGATGATATCAATGGCTCAAGACAATATGGTGGTTCACAGTTCCACTTTGTGCTTGGACAGGAGTTATAAGTAAAATAAATGTTAATTCATTTGATATGATGAAAAGATATGTAATAATAGCTTTCATGGCTATCTTTGGCTGCATTATTGCAATGCCAACACTCGCGCAGAAGTTCTCTGTCGCATATGTGGATATGCAATATATTCTCAAAAATCTACCACAGTATGAAACGGCCAACGAACAACTGAATATGATTTCTAAAAGGTGGCAGAAGGATATTGATGAGGCTCAAAAGCAAGCACAAATCCTAGCCGCAAATTATCAAACGGAACAAATCTTCCTTTCTGAAGATATGAAGCAAAGAAAAGAGGAAGAAATTCTAGCAAAAGAGCAAGAAGTACTCGAACTCAAACGTAAGTACTTTGGTCAAGAGGGAGAATGGTTTAAGAAACGAGAGGCACTTCTCAAACCTATCCAAGATGAGATTTATACAGCGATACAGGATATTGCTAATGAGAAAAGATACGATGTCGTCAAGGACCGTTCTGCTGAACCTAGTTTGATCTATATGTCTAGTAAATTAGATATCTCTGATCAGGTGCTAGAGAAGTTGGGAGCTAAGTAATAGGGCTAGTGAATCGGCAGAATATCCACTTTGAAATGCCATACCTATTTTAAGAATATAATTTAATAAATGATAAGAAAATGAAAAAATTGATTTTAATGCTTGCTATTATCCTTCCTGTTGTTGCAAGCGCACAAAAGATTGCACATGTGAACTCTCAAGAGATCATGACACTTATGCCTGAAACTAAAAAGATGGGTGAGAGACTTGACTCTTTGCAGTCATCTTATGAGACTCAACTCGCCAATATGCAAGCTGAGTTCAATAAGAAGGTGGCTGAGTTTCAGCAAGAGCAAAGCACAATGAGTGCGGGAGTTCGTGAGTTCCGTCAACAAGAACTAGCTGATATGGAGCAACGTATGCAGATGTTCTATCAAACTATCCAAAAAGATCTTCAAACTAAACAAGTGGAGTATTTGCAACCTATACAAAACAAATTGCTAGATGCAATCAATAAAGTTGCTGCAGCACAATCTTGCACATATGTGTTGGATAAGGCTTCTATGATCTATGTAGCTCCTGATGCGTTGGATCTTACGGCTGCTGTGAAAGCTGAACTTGGAATCAAGTAATCGAACCGTCACTTAAAACTTTTAGAACTTCTAAAACTGTTTTAACCTCTAAAATCTTAGATTTTAAGCATGGCTGATGGCTATCTAGAATCTCACTATGCCGAATACGAACAACGTAAGGCGGCATGGCTCAAAAAAAAGAAAAAAATCCAACCTCGTCCTCTGACTCCCAAACCAGAGGACGAAGCGTTATAAATACTCATAATTCTTAATTCAAAATTCATAATTATGACAAAAGTTTTGCAACAAACTCTCCGCGACTCTGCATTTGCGCGTTGGACAGTCCTCGTGCTTGTGGCATCGATGATGTTCTTTGCCTATATGTTCGTGGATATCCTTTCTCCTTTGGCATCTGTTCTTAATGATACACTTGGTTGGAACCAAGGTGTATTTGGTACATATGCTTCTGCGGAATATATACTTTGCGTCTTTGGTTTCCTCATTTTCGCAGGAATCATCTTGGATAAGATGGGCGTTCGCTTCACAGGATTGCTCTCTGCTGGCTTAATGGTACTGGGTGCTTCTATCAAGTATATTGGCATCTCCGAATGGTTTGATGCTAACAATATCGTTTGGCTCAACTCTTGGTGGACTGCTATGCCAGGTTCTGCTAAGATGGCTGCTTTCGGTTTTATGATCTTCGGATGCGGTTGCGAGATGGCGGGTACTACCGTTAGTAAGATCCTTGCTAAGTGGTTCAAAGGCAAAGAGATGGCGCTTGCTATGGGCCTGGAGATGGCTATCGCTCGTATTGGTGTCTTCGCGGCTATGGCGTTCTCGCCTGCTATCAGCGAGCATTTTGCAGCTAATGGCAATCCATCTGTAGTGGCGTCTTTGCTCTTCGCTGCTCTCTTGCTTGTTGTTGGTTTGCTCAACTTCTTTGTCTTCACCATTATGGATACTAGGTTCGACAAACAACTTGTGGCAATTGGCGAGAGTACTGATATGAAAGACCCTGAGGACGAGTTTCATGTGTCTGACCTTGGCAAGATTTTCTCTAGCAAGATGTTCTGGATCATCGCTCTCCTTTGTGTACTCTATTATTCTGCTATCTTCCCATTCCAACGATTTGCAACCAACTTCCTCGAGGAGACCCTCATGATTAGCAATGCTGAGGCATCTGGATTGTTCAAGTGGTTCCCAATATTGGCCATGGTTTTGACTCCATTCCTCGGTATGTTTATCGATTACAAGGGTAAAGGTGCTTCGATGATGATGGTAGGAGCGATTATTATGGTGGTTTGCCACGGCATCTTCGCTTTTGTCTTGCCTGCATATCCTAGCAAAACCTTGGCTCTCTGTACCATTCTTGTCTTGGGTGTTAGTTTCTCTTTGGTGCCAGCGTCCATGTGGCCATCTGTTCCAAAGATTATTGACGAGAAGATCTTAGGCTCTGCTTATTGCTTGATTTTCTGGGTGCAGAATATTGGCCTGTGCTTGGTGCCAATGTTGATTGGTACGCTTCGCGTTTCTACCGATGGTTATGTGGTACCTATGATTGTCTTCGCTTCCTTTGGCGTCTTGGCATTCTTGCTCAGCCTCGCTCTCAAGGTAGAAGATAAGAAGAAAGGCTACGGCCTCGAATTGCCAAACAAAAAATAACTTTTGCAACTAAAGGTTTAGTTTATTCCATTTTGGAATATACCTATCGCCATTTATGTTTTTGGACATAGATGGCGATTTTTTTATAGCGATATTTCTATGCATATCTAGTGCCTTGTGCACAATATACACACAATATATATACTATTCCCATTACTTTAATGTTGTGCAGAGTGTGTGGTGAACACTTTTTTCTGATCAAAATTTGCATATCTGCAAAAAATGTTGTACCTTTGTAGGTTGAATGATATAACAGAATGAATTGGGATTTTTTAATAAAAGATAAAGATTCGATCTGCGTGAGTACAGACACACGCAATCTTCCCGCAGGTTGTGTGTTCTTTGCGCTTCACGGAGCCAATTTCGATGGCAATAAGTTTGCTCTGCAAGCTTTGGAACAGGGCGCATCTCTCGCCGTCATAGACGACCCAGAGGTTTTCGCTGCCCATAGCTCATCGCCTCATCGCCTTTCGCCTGATAACCGTCTCCTCCTCGTTGAGGATACCCTCCTTGCGCTGCAAGACCTTGCACGCGCATGGCGTCGTGAGTTGGGATTGCCAATCATTGGCATCACCGGTACTAATGGCAAGACCACGACCAAAGAACTCTTGGCGACCGTTCTTTCTACCAAATACCACCTTCACAACACACAAGGTAATCTCAATAATCAAATTGGTGTGCCTCTCACCCTATTACAAATAACGCGTGCACACGAGCTAGCAATCGTGGAGATGGGAGCGTCACATCCTGGAGATATCAAGGAATTGGTGGATATCGCTGAGCCCAACTACGGACTCATTACCAATGTTGGCCGTGCTCATTTAGAGGGCTTTGGCTCTTTCGAGGGCGTGCAACGTACCAAGCAAGAACTCTACGACTACCTCGTTGCCCACAACGGCACCATCTTCCGCAATACAGACAACCCTTACTTGGCTACTATGTACCAAAATGCCCTTCAAGCCGCAGGCGATCTACAGCGCAGCGATCTACAGGACCAAGGGTCCGATCTACAGCGCAGCGATCTGGATTACACCACCGGTGTAATGCCAGACGGTACCCGTCTGATCGGCGCATACAATGCGGAGAATGTGTCGGCAGCAATTTGTGTGGGTGAGCATTTCGGTATCGCACCAGAGCAGGCATTGGAGGCTATTCGCCAATATGTACCAACGAACAATCGCTCCCAAGCGATGCAAACTGCCTGCAACCAACTGATTGTGGACGCGTACAATGCCAACCCAACATCCATGCAAGCGGCTATCTGCGCATTCAATGGCGATACCTATATCTTGGGCGCGATGCGTGAGTTGGGCGATTATACGCATCTCGAACACCAGAATGTGGTGAATATGTTGGCTGAGCGTAAGGCTGACACCGTGTTCTTGGTGGGTAAGGAGTATCGCTTAACTACGTCGCCATATCCTATTTTTGATACGGTAGAGGATTTGTATGCATATTTGCAGCAACATCCGTTGCGTGATAGAAAGATTTTGTTGAAGGGCTCCCGTTCTACCAAAATGGAAACCCTCCTAGATATCCTATAATTACCACACCCTTGCAGCTCGCTGTGTTGTTGAGAGCAGAAATAAAGTTATTTAAGTTGTTGTTAATAAAATCATCATTACTTATATGAATAAAAAAGTTATCGTAATATCAGTTATCGTTGCCCTAGTCTTGGTTGTTTTGGGGTTGGTGTTTATGAACCTGCAACAGCGCACCGAGATCAAGGAAATCGTCGAACAGATGGAGTTCGAAAAAGAGCAATTAGAAGATGAATACGAAGAACTCGCTGTCCAGTTTGACGGATACCAAACTCCTGACATTCAAAATGATTCCTTGATTGAACTCCTGTCGCAAGAGAAGCAGCGTGTACAAGATCTTCTAGAAGAATTGCGCATTACGAAGGTGACGAATGCCCGTCGTATTGCAGAACTCAAAAAGGAGTTGGCAACCGTTCGTAAGGTGATGGTGGGCTATGTGCAGCAGATTGATTCGTTGGATCGCACCAACAAGATGCTTGTTGCTGAAAATAAGCAGGTCAAACAACAATATCAAGAAGTGGCTCGTCAAGCCGAGCAACTAGAACAGGAACGTTCGCAACTCGCTGAGGTGGTGTCGATTGCGTCTATCTTGAGTATGAGTGATTTTCAAATGACTTGTCTCAATAAAAATGATAAAAAAACTAAAAATTACTCCCATATCCAAAAGTTACAATTTGACTATACAATTGCACCTAATATTACTACGAGTCGGGGGCTTAAGACGATTTATCTGCGAATTGTACGTCCTGATGGCGAGGTCATGCTGAAGAGTATGAATAATATCTTCAACTATGAGAATGGACAGTTGGAATATTCGATTGCCAAAGATTTTGAATATGAAGGAGATGAGATCTCTGGTACCATGTATTGGCAGGTTGAGGAGATCCTACAAACCGGTATTTATAATGCTGATTTCTTTGTGGATGGTGCGCATATTGCTAATTATCCATTTGAAATAAAGAAGTAATTTTGTTGTTTTTCTCTGAATTACAGCAAGTTTTACTAGAAAAATTTGCGTATGTCAGAAAAAAGCAGTAATTTTGCAGCCGCTTTCGTGTGAAAGCATATAGATGTAACATCGTTTTGATGGAATATCGGACGAGGTTATGATTGTTTAACTTATTTAAATTCATTTACAAAATGTATTTAACATCTGAAAAGAAAGCAGAACTCTTTGCTAAGTATGGCAATGACGCTAAGAACACTGGTTCTGCAGAGAGCCAAATCGCTCTGTTTACATTCCGTATCAACCACCTCACTGAGCACCTTAAGAAGAACCACAAGGACTTCGCTACTGAGCGTGCTTTGACTATGTTGGTAGGTAAACGTCGTCGTCTTTTGGATTACTTGAAGGCGAAAGACATCGAGCGTTATCGTGCTATTATCAAAGAGTTGGGTATCCGTAAGTAATTACTATCCAATGCAAAAACAAGGTGTGCCGTTTCGGTACACCTTATTTTTTTTATGATAACGCTAGGTTGATTTGTTCTGCTATTTTACTATGTGCAACTGAGGTAGGATGTATGCCGTCCATGCAGAGATAGTCTTGCCCGATCCCTAATACCTGTGTGATGTCGATTAGCTTGGTTTTTGTACTGCATGCAATATTCTTGACGGCATCATTGTATAGGTCATGACCTTTTTTAATCGTCTGTATGCTGCCATTTAGCCACTCGATGATATTCCTGTTGCCTTCGGTGCTTAAGTTACATGTAAAGAAATCAAAATATCGTTGTGCGTCAATAGGTGGCAATGACAATAGGATCGGTGTGATTTGGGCATCTTTTAATTTTTCAATGATGCGAATATAGGTAGCTACGAATATCTCAAGATTTGTTTTGGGAGCATGATTTTTTGTTCTATCTGCTGCGATTTGCTTCCAATTATAGTCGCTATCGTTCCCTCCAAAACATACTACTGCATATTCTGCACCGACAATTTTGGCCATGTTGCGATCTAGAATCTGTTCTCCTACTACGATGGTACAACCCATTTTACCCAGATTTATTTCTTCTGCGTCTAGTTGATTAGCCACTTGACGTATAAAGGGGTTATCGCACAGTGTGTAGTTGAATTTCTTTTCGCCTTCATTTGCGAATAGTATTCCTTTGGTGATAGAATCACCCAATGCTACAATTTTTTTCTTGCTCATTCTGATCTTATGTGTTATTGTTAATAATCTGTTTTGCTGTAAATTCGCTGCAAAATTACTGCCATTTTTTCATATGAGAAAATAATAGTGATAATACGGCATAGTTTTTGTCGTAAATGCTTATATGGTGATAAAATTATCGTATTAGTGACAAAATTCACTAAAAAAAGAATTCGTCACATCAAATTAAATGACAAAATCATGATGAAAATACCTGCTTTGTTGACATCTTGGCGCAGCAATCTTACTTTTGTATTGGGGTTGCCGTTGTTCTGCTTGCTGTTTGTTCTGTTGTATCGTCCTGTATCATTTGTCTCGTTGCTTGATATGGGCGGCGACTGGTTAAATTTCAGTTCAACCATTATTATGTGCATTTTGTTTGGGGTCATGCTACTATCCCGCGGCATATTGATGATTGTCTCTTCGGTCTATAGACTGACTTGGTTGCGTTTTGTGGCATGGGAACTATGCGAACTCATTGTCATGAGTATGTTCGCTGCGCTTTTCGTTACTCTGATGTATCACGGTGAGTTGGCGTATTTTTACGTTGTTGGACAATGCTTCTATTGGTTGATTCTCATCCTGATTTTTCCGTATGTAATTTTCAATTTGATGTTTGCGTATCTTGCGCAATCTGAGAGTATGTCAGCGGAGGATGAGTCCTTGATGCGTTTTGTGGATAACACGCAAAAACTTAAGTTGATGATTGCTTCTTCTGCAGTACTTTACGTAGAGGCGGATGAGAATTATGTACATGTTCGTTATTTGGAGGGTGAGCGCGTCAAGGATTATCCACTGCGTGCTTCTATGAAATCCCTAGAGCAACTCATGCTCAAGCATGGATTGATTCGTTGTCAACGCAGTTATTATATCAATCCTTTGCATGTGAAGGTGTTGCGTCGCGATAAGGAGGGGGTTATCGTTGCAGAATTAGATGTGGCCAATCAGAAGTCTATACCAGTTTCCCCTAAGTATTATGATTCATTGGCTAAGTGGTTATAAGTTTTTGTAGTTTAAGTGCATTAAAATTTGTGTATTTCAAATATTAGTAGTAATTTTGCAGCATGAAAAAGTTTTATATAGAGACATATGGCTGCCAGATGAACGTGGCAGATAGCGAAGTGGTAGCAGCAATCATGCAAACAACTGATTGCGAGATCACTGATTCCATCGATAGTGCGGATATTATCATATTGAATACATGCTCTATCCGCGACAATGCAGAGCAGAAAGTCCAGCACAAGCTGGTCGAACTCAGGGGAGGACGCAATCGAAAGAGAGACAACCGCATCATTGGTGTGATCGGTTGTATGGCAGAGCGTATGGGTGAGGAACTCGTACGCGATTGGTCGGTAGATTTTGTGGCGGGCCCTGATGCCTATATGGACATCCCTAATCTGCTAGCTCAGTGCGAGCAAGGTTTTCCTGCGGTGAATGTCCAACTTAGCACTACAGAGACATACCGGGAGGTGATGCCTGCCCGAATCGGTAAGCAAATATCTGGCTTTGTAAGTATCATGCGTGGTTGCAACAATTTCTGTTCGTATTGCGTGGTGCCTTACACTCGTGGGCGTGAACGAAGTAGAGATGTCGAGAGTATCAAGAGAGAAGTGCTTGATCTTCAGGAAAAAGGCTATAAGGAAGTCACTCTGTTAGGACAAAATGTGAACTCTTATCGATATGCTTATGTGGATGAATCTGGCAATGAAATGGTGGTGGATTTCCCTGCGTTGCTAGAAATTATTGCGCAACTAGTACCTCATATGCGCATTCGCTTTACTACTTCTCATCCTAAAGATATGTCTGATTCTACCCTGGAGGTGATTGCTAAGTATGACAACTTGTGCAAGTTTATACATCTTCCTGTTCAGAGTGGTTCGAATAGAATCCTTAAACTGATGAATCGTAAGTATACGCGTGAGTGGTATCTAGAACGTATTGCGGCTATTCGCCGTATCCTGCCAGAGGCGGCCATTAGTACGGATGTTTTCTGTGGTTTTCATAGCGAAACCCTAGAGGAGCACCAAGAAACGCTTTCTTTAATGAGAGAGGTGGGGTTTGATTCCGCGTTCATGTTTAAATATAGCGAACGCCCAGGTACGCATGCGCAAAAGCATTTGCCAGATAATATCTCTGAGGAAGAAAAGATTCGTCGTCTGAATCAAATCATCGAATTGCAAACCCAACTTTCGCTTGAGAGCAACCTGCGTGAAGTGGGAAAAACGGTGGAAGTCTTGATCGAGGGATTCTCTAAACGTAGTCATGATGACATGTACGGACGTACTAGTCAGTATAAGACGGTTGTCTTTCCTAGAGGAAACAAACATATCGGACAATTGGTCAATGTCAGAGTTCTGGAGGCTACGGCTGCTACTTTAAAAGGTGAAATTGTTGAATAATGTTACTTTTTTGCCTTAAAAGTGCATTTTTTTTACTAAAAATTTGGTCGGTCCGAAAAAAAGCAGTACCTTTGCACTCGAAAACAATAAATTTTCATAGTTAAGGTTTAGGTTTAATGGCAACGGGAGGCTGGGAAGTTTCTCGTTGTTTCTTAAACTAACTTTAAAAAATATACTGCCATGCGACAGTCTCCTTTGGAGAAGGATGGCTATAACTGGTTCGTTGTGAGGTTATTCTATAGATGATGTCTATAAATAACCTTGTAAAGTTTTGTAGTAATCTAGGACCTTTGTATGAGGTCCTATAAGATATTTAAATATGCAAGATAATAAATTACCACTCAATGAATTGGAGCAGGAGACCAGCGAACTCCTACCTGATTTCACGGATATAGATGAGGTTCGCAAGGCCTTTATTGCTAACGAGATTTTAAATCGTAAATATTAATTTGATATATGGCTATTACTTATTTGACTGCAGAAGGACTGCAGAAGTTGAAAGATGAACTCCTGTTTTTGGAGTCTGTAGAACGCCCTCGTGTGATTGCTGCTATTGGTGAAGCACGTGAGAAGGGTGATTTGAGTGAGAACGCGGAATACGATGCTGCGAAAGAAGAACAAGGGCAATTGGAAAGCAAGATTGCTATGCTGAAGAGCAAAATCGTAGAAGCGCGTATCATTGATGAAACCTCTATTAGCACGGATGAAGTGCAAATTCTAACCAAGGTGAAGGTACTAAATCTCAAAACCAATCAGGAGAAGGTATATCAATTGGTTCCAGAGAGCGAGGCGAATGTCTTGGAGGGTAAACTATCTACCACAGCACCTATTGCTAAGGGACTGCTCGGCAAGAAGGTGGGAGATGTGGCTGAGGTAATGGTGCCTGCCGGTAAATTGCAATTTAAGGTCTTGGAAATTAGTTTGTAATATTACGTTTATGACTATCTTTACTAAAATTATAAAGGGGGAAATACCAAGTTTTAAGGTAGCAGAAAATGATACCTTCTATGCCTTCTTAGATATTAATCCTTTGCAAAAAGGACATGTCTTGGTGGTTCCTAAGTTGCAAGAGCCTGAGGCTGATTATATCTTTGATTTAGACGAGGATATATTAAGTCAAATGCTCGTTTTCTCTAAGCAAGTAGCTACTGCTATCAAGGCGGTTACTCATTGTAAACGTGTGGGAGTGGCTGTGATTGGATTGGAAGTACCACATGTGCATATGCACCTTATTCCTATTAATAAGGAGGGGGATATGTCGTTCGCCAATCCTAAGCTAACGCTTTCTTCCGAAGAAATGGAGGAGATAGCTTCTGCCATTGCTGCGGAGATAAAATAACTTAGTAAAGAGTCTACCGGATTCCCCCATTGGCTTCATGGGGAGCTGGTGATAAGGTCATTGCGGCTTTACTCTTCCTGTTAAAGACATAGATTCAGTGTAATGTTTATCTATTTTCTTATACTCAGATTGGCTGCTTTGTTTGGTCATCGTAAGGCTAAACGCTTAGTCGAAGGCCAAGCCAAAGCCCTTCAGGCTGTGCGTGAATGGCGTCAGAGTATCTCCGCCACAGAGCATGTCCTTTGGATACATGTGGCTTCTGTCGGGGAGTTTGAGCAGGTTAGACCGATTATTGAGCGATTGCGCAAAAAGGGGGATCAACGTAAGATTCTCCTTACTTTCTTTTCTCCATCGGGATATGAGATGAGAAAGAACTATCCTCTAGTCGACCTCGTGCTCTATTTGCCTTTCGCTACCAGAAGGAATGCCCGCAATTGGTTGGCGGCTCTGCAACCTGAGATGGCTATCTTTGTGAAGTATGAGTTTTGGCCTGCTTACCTTAAGGCACTCAAGAAAAACAATATCCCTACCTATCTCATTTCTGCTATTTTCCGACCTAGTCAACTCTTCTTCAAACCATGGGGAAGGTGGTATAGGAAGTTGTTGCTTTGTTTCAATCATATTTTTGTGCAGGATCAAGCCTCTGCGCAGATCCTTTTCCGTTACAAGATTACTGATGTTACAGTTGCTGGCGATACCCGATTTGATAGGGTGCTAGAGGTCAAGCAATCGCTTACCCCACTGCCTGCTTTGGAGGCATTTGCTTCTGATGGCTTTTCCAAGATTTTGGTCGCTGGTAGTACATGGCCTATCGAAGAAGAGATGCTCGCGCGATATGTACGCGAGCGTGGCGATATCCGATTAGTGCTCGTACCACACGAATTGCATGACCAGCATTTCAAATTGCTATATCAGCTCTTTGAAGGCAGATATCTGCGTTATACCGAGGCCAAAATCACGGATCTGCATCACTCCTCAATCTTGCTTGTAGATACCATGGGACTATTATCATCCATCTATCATTATGGTCAAGTGGCATACATTGGGGGTGGATTTGGAGCGGGTATTCATAATACCCTCGAGGCGGCTGTCTATGGGATGCCTGTGGTATTCGGACCGAAGTGGCAGAAGTTCCGTGAGGCACACGGACTCATCCAGGCCGGCGCGGCTATCAGTGTGAAAAACTATAAGCAACTAGCGGCTGCTTTGGATTTTGCATTTGACCAACAACAAGCTATGGGGCAAAAGGCCCATGATTATGTCCAAAGCGAACTTGGCGCTACGGAAACTATACTCAATACGTTAAAACTCTGAAACTTTTCAACTTCTATACTTATGGCACAAAAACCTAGTATTCCAAAAGGAACACGCGACTTCGGACCTATCGAGATGGCCCGTCGTAATTATATTTTTGACACTATCAAATCTGTTTTTGCTTTGTATGGCTTTCAGCAGATTGAGACTCCTGCAATGGAGAACCTTTCTACCCTGATGGGTAAATATGGCGAAGAGGGCGATAAACTTCTTTTCAAGATCCTTAATTCTGGCGATTGGAAAGGGGCTATCTCGCACGAGGCTCTCGATAATGCTTCTATTGGAGCCTTGACTACCCAAGTTAGCGAGAAAGGACTAAGATATGACCTTACTGTGCCTTTTGCACGTTTCGTGGTGCAACACAGAGATGAGATTCAGTTCCCATTCAAGCGTTACCAGATTCAACCCGTATGGCGCGCAGATCGCCCACAGAAAGGTCGCTATCGCGAGTTCTATCAGTGCGATGTGGATGTCGTAGGTACTAATTCCCTGCTCAGCGAGGTAGAGCTTATTCAGATCGTAGAGGAGGTGTACCGTCGATTGGGTATTCGTGTCTCATTGCATATCAACAACCGCAAGATACTTGCAGGTATAGCCGAAGTCATCGGTCAACCTGAGCGTATCATTGATATCACTGTGGCAATTGACAAACTCGATAAGATCGGTATAGATAATGTCAACAATGAACTTCTGGATAAAGGTCTACCACAGGATGCTGTGGATGCTTTGCAACCTATTCTTAACCTCACAGGTACGAACTCAGAGAAATTAGATCAGTTAGAGCAAGTCTTACGTGCTTCTGAAACCGGTCTCAAGGGTATCGAGGAACTACGTACTATCTTTGCACTATATGCTGCTAGCACACAAGATGGTGATTTGGCCACTTACTCTCCTAGCAACTTACAAGTTGAATTAGATCTCTGCTTAGCACGTGGACTCAACTATTATACCGGCGCAATCTTCGAGGTGAAAGCCCTGGATGCACAGATTGGTAGTATTACGGGTGGTGGCCGCTACGACAACCTGACTGGCATCTTTGGACTATCTAATGTATCGGGCGTAGGTATTTCATTTGGTGCGGACCGTATTTATGACGTGCTAGCAGAACTCAATCTCTATCCTGAGAATTTGCAATCCACCACTCAGGTGCTGTTTGCTACTTTTGGTGAGCAGGAGTTGCTCTATGCGCTCAGTTGGGCAAAAGCATTGCGCCAGACGGGCTTAAGCGTAGAGGTTTTTCCTGAACCAACCAAGATGAAAAAGCAAATGGGCTATGCCGATAGCAAAAAGATCCCATTCGTGGCTATCGTAGGTTCCGACGAGATGGCTGCTGGCAAGGTGATGCTCAAGAATATGACCACTGGCGAACAGCAACTCGTATCCCTAGAAGAACTAGTACAACTAGTATAACTGTACAACTAGCCCCACTAGCATACCTAGCATAAAAAAAGAGAGTTACACGCTCTCTTTTTTTATTAACTCCAGTAGTTGTTCTACGGCTTCTTCTTGTGGGATGTTCTTCAGTACGCACTCTTTCCCTTTGTATAGACTTACTTTTCCGCGACCTGCACCCACGTATCCATAGTCAGCATCTGCCATCTCTCCTGGACCATTCACTATGCATCCCATGATGCCAATTTTCAGTCCTTGCAAATGAGTGGTTGCTGCTTTTACTTTGGCAATCGTTTGTTCTAGGTCAAACAATGTGCGACCGCAACCTGGACATGAGATATACTCTGTTTTGTACATTCGTACCCGCGCTGCTTGCAGGATATCTTTGCTCAGACGTACTAGGTCTTCTGCCGAAAAATGTGTGTTATTCAGTATGAGTTCTGTAGCATTGTAGTCCCATAATAGTCGTCCACATTCGGCGGCAGCGTGTAATTGAAAATCACTCCAATCCTCATCCTCGTTGGAGTAATATACGGTATTGTTTTCCACCTTCACCTGAGTGCTTTTTGCATAGCGTATGCTTTGCTCATCTGCAAAATAATCCACCAATGCGCGAGCTACAGGTAGTTCTTTTTCTGGGGCTTCGCTCAGGCTTACTCGGATAGTATCGCCTATGCCGTCGGCGAGCAATGCACCTATACCAACTGCCGATTTTATACGACCATCTTCGCCTTCACCTGCCTCAGTCACACCTAAATGCAGTGGGAAAGCCATGCCTTCTTCTGCCATTTGCCATACTAGCAGACGAACGGTGGTCACCATCACGCGGGTGTTGCTAGCTTTGATGGAGAGTACAATATCTTTGAAGTCTTCTGCCACAGCTACACGTAAAAACTCCATACAACTCTCTACCATTCCTTCTGGCGTGTCGCCATAGCGCGACATGATACGGTCACTCAGACTACCATGATTCACTCCTATACGCAACGCCGTCTTATGGGCTTTACAGATATCTAGCAACTGTACAAACCGCTGGCGCAAACGCGCTAGTTCAGTTTGATATTCCTCATCGGTGTAATCTATCTGCTTAAATTTACGTGCAGGATCGATGTAGTTGCCTGGATTGATGCGTACTTTCTCTACTACTTTGGCTGCGGCATCGGCCACATCCGACTGAAAATGCACATCGGCAACCAGAGGAATCACCCCTGCACTCCTCAACTCCTGAACTTTTTCATGTATCTGCGCCAATGATTCCACTTCGCGCTGACCTTGCGTAGTATAGCGAAGCAGTTCTGCGCCGGCCTCTACGCAGCGCTTAGCTTGTGCCACGCTACTTTCGATGTCGTTGGTCGAGGTGTTCGCCATGGTTTGAATACGAACAGGATGCTCGCTACCTATTTCTATTTCACCCACCTTGGTGGTAGTCGTATGACGACGATGATATGTCAATTGTATGTCCATAAAGCACGAATTTGGTGCAAAGTTACGCAAATATTTTGGTCTGAGCAATAAAAAATGCTTATTTTTACACTTTTTTGTCTAAATATTTGGTCATATCAAAAAAAAGCAGTACCTTTGCACCCGCTTTCGTAAGGAAGTGTGTTTTTAGTGCGCTTTACGCGCGATTCAGTAGCTCAGCAGGTAGAGCACATCCCTTTTAAGGATGGGGTCCTGGGTTCGAGCCCCAGCTGAATCACAAAAGAGAGTTCTCATTGGGAACTCTCTTTTTTGTTTAGAATCGATACTATGTGCTCACATACTTGGATAGTTTTATTAGATGTTTGCTAGAATATATTCATCCATATAATCCTTGTGAGCGTAACTTATGAAGATGGAGTAATGGGGCACAAATCTTTCTTTTGTTTGATATTGACTATGCTTTTGTCGGTACTCCAATGCCCGCTTGCGCAGATAGGAAACATTGGATGTCGTATGGCATATCTTTAATTATTTGTCAAAAAACATAATAGCATATATGAACATGATTTGTGTGCCAGCATGGCAATGTCGAATCTGAAGTGTAGCCAACAAATATATAATTGTGTTTGTCTATTTCAAACAATACTCCATCACCATAGTCTGTTGCGATTCCAATAATAGACGAAAAAGCTTCCGTATTTTGATTATAGTCCCTTATAAGGTCACGCTCTTTATTATATAAACTACAAAAGCTAGCGCGTCCCTCGATAATTGGTTTGACCTTATACTCATTGGCTATGTAGTCAACTACTTCCTGAAAATCTTTACACGATAGGCTGTCTACAGATTTTAATATAACTGAAGACCAAGTCCTATCCAAAACAAACTTATAATCGCCCATATATACAACAGGTGCACCTTCAGCACTTGCTTCCACATTAGGTCGTGCCAATAACTCCTTTTTGAGCACATCGTATTCAATATTTACGCATACGCCATTGATTGTCATGATAGGTAGAGTGGCAATAGCCCATATTACCCAGCCAATCAGTACTCCTACTCCTAGTAGTGTCCAATGATAGAATTTCAGTTTTCTCATTTGATTTTGTAATATAGAAAAAACAAGTTACTTATTCTACGATATCTGACAGATATACGGGGCGCATAGCAAAGTAGCCATACATTTCCATATCTGCATTGTACATGCTTCCGATTGTATCTAGTAGGTTCTTTTCTTGAGACGTAGTGTCCGCCTTGACATGAAAACCAGAGGCATATTTCTCCATCATATCATAACTACCGCAATTCATCTCCCAAAGTTCAATGGTGTCATTTCCCAGTATAGCATCGTAAAATTCATTGGCACACGAACCTTGTATACTATAATTGCACTCCAATTGCAATCTTGAGTTTTTGCGTAGATCCTTGTCTATTTTAGATTGGTTATGGTATATAATTGCATAGAATCTTTCAGCAATGCTATCGCTTGTAAAATGAATCAGAGTCGTTGAATCGTTAGTCAAATAACTAGCATAGGGTATATAGTGGGAAGCGAGTCCTATTATTTTTCTATCTACTTCGCAGGCTTGTTCTATCTCCTTGTTCATAAGCTTATTCGTTACTATATTCGAATTCACGGCACGAACAAGCACCATATCTACGTCATATCGGTCTATCCATATATCTCCACGATCAAACATTACTCCTCGCCATCCTACTTGACTCCAATCCTCCAGACTTGATGTATCTAATTTCGCACGCAGCGATCTAGGAAATACTCGATCGTAATGTTGCAGCAGTTCTGTTGCATTTTTTATGTTTTTTAGTGGATAAGGTTGATAGAGAGGATAGCTAATCATTTGAGTCACCGCCTTGCGGTTGTCTTGGCAAATGTTTTTGGTCAATTCATGGATAAAAGCTACTGTTAACGAGTCCAATGGTGGTTCTACGTACTCATATTCAACATCTGCCATAGATGAAGTATCTACATAATCAGATGTTGTCCATGTTTCGGTGGGTGTTTGTTGTTCATCGCTAGCGGTCTTGCGCAGGCATAAATAAACTAGCAAACCGAATAGACTGCCGATAGCAAAAATCAAATACTTGGAATTCTTTCGTTTCATATTTGTATGAGTTTTTTAATTATTGTTGCAAAGGTACTATTTCTACGGATATTAGGCAAAAAACAACAACGTTGCTAAGATATTTAACATAAACCTTGTTAAATACTTGGCAACGTTGCTTTCTTTATGGATAAATTACTTTTATTCCATATTAAATCCTTGTTTGAATGGAAGATGGTCTCTGACATGAGGTAATAGTTCTCGAGCCTGAGGTTTTAGGAGCCGTCTTAATCCTTGTTTGAATGGAAGATGGTCTCTGACAGCACCCTATTAAAGTTGCTGTCAAACAGAGACTTATATTAAAGACCGCTCGATTTTTATCCGAAAAAGTGTACCTTATTTAGAATTTAGAAAAATTATAAATGGCACTTTTTCACTCAAAATCGTTGCAAAGGTAGCAAAATTATTTCAAATACACAAGTATTGAATGAAAATATGTCAAGGAACGCGTGATAATGCAAATGAGTACAATCAGTACTCTCTAAAGTTTACAAACTGGAAGATGACGGTCTTCTTGCCTGGCTCTTGTTCATAAACTTCACGCATAGTGGTAGACGCATAGCAACGATAGCCCGCATCTTTGAGCAAAGCAACCAACTGATAGGTAAGTGTCATCTCGCCCATGATATGGATGGCAGTGTCGTTTGGCTGACCTATTTGTTGTACCCGTATGAGATAGTGTTGCGCAATTTTAGCGATATCGGCTTTTGTGGCATCTGGTGCGATTTGTGGAAATGGCAAGTCCACAATCTCGCCAAATTGGGACATCGCAGCTTCGGTTTGCGCTTCAGACCATTTGTCTGCTGGATGATTAGAGAGGTTGATCAATTGTTGGTGGTTTGTTGGTGCATCTATCCGATTTGGTAATTTGTCCGATTTAAATATACGCGCTAATAGATTAATAGCCTTCTCTAAGGTTTTAATTAACTCAGCTGACTTGCGTATTGCAGATGATTGTTGATGCGCAATGGCATTACGAATAGAATTGATATTTCTGTATGCAGTTTTTAAATCATCATAGACTGATTGTAGGGTTACGGTTTGATGGTACTTTATTTCTTCTGGAATAATTAGCAGACTGCTATTTGTTTTACCAAGAATGATTTTTGCCATTTCGCTATCATCTAGAGCAGAGCCAGAATCTATTCCACATTGTTCACGCACATAGGTTAAGATAGCTTCTAGCAATACCATAAATGCAGCACCATAGTGGCGATGTTGGAAGTGCCATTTTGCTATTCTATATTGGAAAACAGAGTCCGTATGTCGAGTGTCAAAGGTTTTTAGATACTCACTGATGGTCTCAGGTAGCACCACCGTTGGAATAGGCGAGAAAGCTATATTCTTTATACTAGAGAGGTTGTTCATCTGTAGTTTGATGCTGTCTAGATAATTGAGATTCATCGTGTCGGAGAAATCTTGTAATCGCTTGGCTGCGGATTTGGCTTCTCCGCCTTCGTCTAGGAGGAGTTGGGCTATCTTATAAGCATTACCAAACTCGAGAAAACTATATGCGCCAGTGATCCAATCGTTTTGCTTGAGCACATCGTTGAGTTCGACTACGGGGGTGTAACCCACCTCGTCGGTTATATCAAGCATTCCGTAAAGCACGTGTGAGATGTTGATTTGCTTTTTGCTGACGTTTTGCAGGTAGATGATGAGGTTCATCACATATAGCGGTAATGATCGGAAGCTATGGGTGATATCTACGATTAGTTCGTCGCCCTTGTTGAGGTAGTTCTCTATTCCCATGATCAATGCAGCATTGATGGTTTGCTCTTGTGCAGTGAGACCATAGTGTATGGGTAAAATTTTAGAATCTTTTCCTAGTGCCTGCTCAAGTAGGTTAAGTGGTGGCATGCTATCTAATGGAGTCTGATGCGTAGCAGTATCGCAAAAAGTAGAAAGTTGCACCCAGTATTCCGTATCTAATTCGATTTGGTTGCGCTGAGCAAATACTTCGTACACACGCTCCCACATGGACTTGGCAGTACCGATAAGGATAATCTTGTCGATATTGTAGTGGCGTGCAATAGCGTCTGCCACAAAGGAGGTTTGCGGATAGTTGGTGGTATCTATTTGATAAGTAGCTTGCTTGTATTCTCTTGTAGCTTGAGGTTTTCCTACGTTTTTAATAGGTCCCGTTCCGAGAAAGGATATCAGTACTTTTGCCATATGTTAGTGTGTTTTTTAGAATAGTATTTCAGTTGTATAGTAGTGCTTCGTTAACCTTAATGTGTGGCGTATTTTGTGCGATGACTATTTCATTCAATACTTGTCTCTTCAGCTAACCATATAAGCTCAATAAATAATCCTTGTTTGAATGGAAGATGGTCTCTGATAAGGCAAGTTCCACGAATTTGTATTCTATGGAGAGTCTTAATCCTTATTTTAATGGAAGATGGTCTCTGACTCATCTGGCTCGATTGTGAAAACTGTGTCTTGCAAAAACGTCTTAATCCTTGTTTTAGTGGAATAAGGTACATAGTTTGCTTGTTTGATGCTTGCACACCAGTATTGAATGAAAATATGTCAAGGAACGCGTAGTGATACACCAATGAGTACTCTCTAAATCTCAAATTGAATTAATTTTACTTAGTTTATGTAAATTCTTTACCTACGAATGCAATCTGAATTTTTCGTGTCATAATCTTTAACTGAATTTTGAGTTAACCAAACAATTCGCGAGTACGTTCTTCGCCAAGCTGTTTCCTAATATCTTTAATCTTTTTGTCGAGATCTGTCCATTCAGAATAGTCATTTAGACTTGCCTTAATTTCTGCGAATTGTTCATCTGTGATTATTCCGTCTTGTGCTCCCTTGATTCGCTTGATTGAGCTTAGGAATGCACCTGCAGAGGTCAGTACTAAAGGTTCTGGTAGAGTACTATTCTCTGATTCTGCTGAGTTGGATTTCCTTGTATATAGAGTTTCTATTGGTATAATATTCTTAAGTTCAGCCACAAATGTACTTTTCTCTTTGTTAAACTCTCCTAACTCCATAACTTTTAGTCCTGAAGATTGGGGAGTAGAACACCTTGCTAACTCAATAATTTGTTCCGTTTGAGCCCATTTTAGAGGTTTAAGGGCATTATTCATTAACTTTTCAAAACGTAACATATAATGATTGATATCGGCATTTGTCGTGCCTCGCAATTCAACACTATCAATTCGTAGTTTACCATAACCGTATGCTTTAGCCATTCCAATACTATGATATAGACCATGTGTATTATGGAATGTTAGAGCAGAAAGTATAGCGCCTAATTCTTCTGGGAGTAAATTGTGGAATCGAATGCGCAATTCTATATTAAGATGACTTGGTAAGAGGAGCATCTTAGTTCTTACGTCTGTATTGTCTGACAACTGATCAGTTGGCGGAAAACCTACTTGGTATCCATTTTCGTGAATTACATAACGCTTCCTACCTGCAATGATAAAATTAGGGTCATCGTAATTCTTTTGATTAGCTATATATAATGGATAGTAGGAAGCCTTAGGCTCGCCTAATATACCTTCTGCAGGAATAAGTCGGTTATCTGAAATCATTCCAATCTGCGAATGTGAGAATTGCACGCGTCCTTTGAGTGCATCATCTCCGTTAACATATCCCATGATTCGCTCAACTAAATCAAGTCCAGTTTCATCCTCTTGGGCATTATGTACGCCATGTGAAATGCTATAAGGTTTAAGAAGTCGGTGCATCTTGGTGAAACCAATTCGTTTTACGGATTTCTTGTCGCCTAGATAGAAGACCGGAAGTGCGCGTCCTTGTTTTAACCAATTTTCGATAAATCTAGGATAATTCTTGTCGTTTTCAGCGTTATATGGGGAGTCTTTATAAGCCTCAAAGAAATTATTAACGACCGCTTCCTCAATACAAATGTCAGAATCACTTGCATTAAAGATAGGAAATAGATATTCGTTTTTTTTGCCGTTCATACCTCCTGTAAAAACTAGTACCTCTTTTGAAGATTCAATTACAGGATAACTCATGCCGTATGCAGATAATTTGCCTATGATATTGCATGATTCTATAGATTTATAGCAAACATTATTTAGCGTAGGAATATCATCAATCTTAATGGTTTTGATATCTCCACAATACATCATATGGTAAGAACCATCTTTACCGATATATAACCAACCACAAACTAGGTTGTTCATTTTTTTGCGATAAGCTTCTTTGTTAACTTCTCTTTCTGAATATGTACGATTGTTGTATTGCTCGTCAGATAATCGTGCAAACGCCATGATTTCCATCACGGAGCGAATCATACCTTGCCATGAGGTAGATGGTATAAAGTATTGTTTTTGTCCATTAATGACAACGTGCTCTGGATAGAGATATTGGTTGGAGTCTAAAATCCCCTCCCCATTGCGGATGAACATTGGTGTTTCGTTGCAACACTTTACAACGATAATACCATCTTCGCCATCTTTGTAGGGCTTGTCGTGGCTGACAGGTTCAAAATTTGGGATAACAACTGTTTTGTTCAGTGGAACAAATCTGTATGGTGCTGTAATCATGATGCTTCCTCCTTATTTTTCAAATCCGATGAATACTAATTCTGCAGGGGTGAGTACATTCATACCTTCCTCATCTATGCCGTTACTGCACAACGGATCAAGTTGTGGACGCCAATATTGGCGGAACTTCATCTTTTGTACATTCTCCATACGATGTGTGTAGATAACAATATCATCATATACTACATTCTCGAGATGAGATAATGTATATTCATTGATATGATACTTACCTCCGATGTACTTAATGGAGTAAGATGTTTGGCCATCTGTGAGATAGCCCTCTACGACGAATGGATTTCTCTGCTCGTCGAATGTAAAGGCAGTCTCCTCGTTGTTATATACTTCAGGTTGCTGTTGGTCGCTATACCAAAGGTAGCCAGTATAAATAGCAGTTTCTAATGTTTTCATTGTTTTATGCTTGGTTTAAAGGTTGTCCATTACGATTAATAGTACCAGAGAAGCAACCATGTCCTCTGTTGGTCATACCTCCGAGTGGGAGCATGCCAGTAGTTAAGTCAAGTAATGCTTTCTCAAATGCTGTGCGGATGGTAGCATCTGCAAATGCCTGCTTATTGACAAGAATCTTCAGTTGGAACTCACCGCCGTAATTAACTTTCTCATCGTATAGCGCTCCAGCGAAGGCGCCGCCAGTGAAGCGGTCGATTTTGACATGTTTGAATACTTTGGTTGGAAGTTGATCTAAGATTATATCAGATATAATAACATTACCACGTCTAATATCTCCGCTGATACCTTTGGTGTCCTCACCGAATAATGCAGCGACAGCTTTATTCTTTGTGCCTACTTGTGGAATGCCATGGGTATTATTGTCCACAAAATGATTATTCAATTTGTTGTAATAGTAAGCTACGCGATGGGAGATAGCACCTTTGATGGAAGATGCAGGTATGATGGTTTGATGTTGTGGATGAACATTGACTTGCTCGGTCAATGGAGTGTCATCTACATCATTATCGCCAAAACCAGAACCGAATATAAAGAAATCGTCTGCTTTTAGATTGAGTTCATAGAACTCCCAACCGTTATTAGAGGGTGCTTCTAATTGAATGGTATCTCCTGCAAATGGAGCAGCGAGTGAGGATGACTTGTCCGTGTAGGCTTGCAAGTCCGCTGGATTAGTCAAATCATATTTTTTGTAAAGGCATTGACACACCTTAATCTCGCCATACCCTTTGCGTGTACCGCCGCCAAGACGTAGATGATGTAGTTGGAGTTTGTTGAGTATACTTTTAAAAGCGTCTTCACGGTCAGAACTTGTAGCTACCATTTCTACTTCGAAGCAGAAACGAGTACCTGCAATAACAACCTGATTATCAAATTTTGCGCCCTTATTGGTTACGCCCTTATCGTTTATGGAGTTGTGTTGGCGAATAGGCAAATAGCGGTATGGTTGATAGTATGGACGGGTAAAATCTATGGGGCATATACCATCTATTGCCAAACCATCTTCGCCAATCATCTTAGCATCAGTGAAGATAATGTGCGAGCCGTGATTGACCTGTTCGTTTTGATTTCCGAAAATATCATTTGCTGTCTGCTCATCCAATTCGTGGCGTAAGATACCCGCAATGGAAGTAGCAGGTATGTATGGCAGATTGTTGCAATCGGTAGCAACCAATGCATCAGTCATTATGTCTTTCCTGCCTGTACCTACAGCCAATGGAGTAACCGCTTTGATTTCTATACGGGCTACAAATCTATATGTAAATGGTGTTGCTTTCATATCGGTCATTGATTTAGTAATTTAGTAATGCGAGATGCTACATTGACAAGGAACAACTGCAATGCTTCTGGGGATAGTTTCTGCATATCTTCCATAGCGTTTTCTAAAATCATGAGTGGTTTTCCTACCCAATCTGTTTTCTTAACACCATTCTTCAGGTATTCAAGTACAGTATCTTTGATGCCAGAACAGGTGGTACTCATGGCTATAGAGCGAATTTGACCCCATTGTGATTTGAATTTTGCTTGTTTGTAGATGTTTTTGTGCTTCTCTACAAAGTCTTTAGCTGCTAGGTAAATCTTCTGTTCAAGTGCAAATTTCGCCTGCTTCATTTCAAGCATTTGGACAAGTGCTCGGTCGCATTCGCCTATATGGTGATAGCGGATTGCATATTGCTCGTTGCTAGTTAGTTTGCCAAGTTGGTAAAGAGATTGTCCGTTGGTGTCTGGTCTTGGTTGTAAAAAAGCAGGATTGATAATCACTTTGCCAAATCCTTCATTGGTGTATGCACCTACCAACGAAGGTAGCTTCTCTATAGCTTCGGTGCATTCTACTACGAATACACTACCTTTTTCTATACCACAACGATCTATATCCCACTCTTGGCGTTTGCCATTCCATGGAGCATATTGGAAGGTTCGAATTTGTGATTTATCCCATAGGATTTTACCCTTTACTCCTAAATCTTCGGCGGCAGGTTGCATTGTTGGCAGACCATATTGGTCTATAAAGATTAATCGGGAGTCAGCATAAACAACTACCTCCGTTGAAGTGATTGCTTGACTTTCCGGTTCTTGGAAATTACCAACTGCAATTTCGACCCTTCCGTATTGAGCGGTGCGGGAGCGTCCTATGGAGTGGGTACCACACAATGCGTTAGTAATTCGCTCGAGAAGTTCAGCATTGTTCGCTCGCACTTCAAATGCAAATTGAGCACCTTGTTGCATAGACTGATACGTATACATCTGTTCGTCTTGCGAGCGACGATTTTCGCTGTCGTATGCGGATTTAACAGATATGTTAGTATTAATGTTGACCTTCTTTAGAATATTATCCTCTATGACGTAGAATCCTTTGCGACATTGCTTCAACTGCAATTGTGGATGCTCGCGATGTAATTGGGCGTGATCAACCAAATGGTGAATATACAAAGTGTTCTCATCATATTTAGGATGATAGAAGGCAGCAGGAACTCGGATAGCGCGCTGACCATGGATATATGGATGTGCATCGCCAAAGTACACCTCAGTACTATGGAAAAGAGCGAGCTGCTCTTCTTGTTTGAGCTTGTTGTACAATTGCTTAGCAACTATACCTAAAAAGTTGTTGCCAGGTATAAAATCCAATGTCTCTTTGATACCTGTTGCGGATGAGTGCATACTGAGGATTACATCAGAGAGTAAAGTGCAAATAAATTGTTTGTTATGCATAGTATATCCTCCTATTTTATAATGTTAAATTCGCATCTTCCTAAACCGCGATGGCGATGGGTGCCAAGATGCTTGATAAGTTTTAGTCCTTGCTCTATGATTGGTAAGAGTTCAGCAGGAATATTAGCTATCTGTCCATATAGTGTACATGGTACTACCACTTGAATGGAACGTAAAGAGTGATCTTCAGCTACGCCATTCTCATCAATCCTTGTTGATGCTATGGTATGAAATAATAATGGTAGCAGTTGCTTATTTTCTATTTCTAAAGCGGTTTGCTCATTGAATGTCGCATTAGAAAAGAATAAGGTGCCCATTTCATCAGGAATCTTATCCTCGTTGTCAATAGTTACTCTATTACCCATGCAAGTGATAAATTGTTGTTCCATCTCTTGGTATATGTGACTAACCAGCATTTCTGCTTGCTCTCTTAGAAGGCCTTTGATGGTTTTGCCTGGGATATATGGAAATCCTCTGCCGTCTTTGATTACTAAGGCATCTAATTCTGCTCCAGCTGCCATACCAGAGCCGCAATGCCAATCACCATGGAAGGTGATGCTATATTGGAGTGTAGCCATATTATTTAGTGGTTTGGTTTTTAATGGTTAAGTATGTCATAATATCATATACAGGACAAGCTGGAGTGCCGTCATTAGAGCGTTTAAGGGCACTCAATAGGCTGCTTAAAAGTAGTTTCTTATTTTTGAAAATATCATACATGCGCTCGGTGTGTTGTGCGGATAAACCTGGGTTGTCGTGCATAAGGGTCATCCATTGGCGCAAGTGCGACTTGAGGGCATTGTTGTCTATATCCTCTTTGCTGTCTAAGTTAGCTGCCATGTCTTTGAGCTTGTCAATTGTCCAATATTGAGATTGAGCGTCTATGAAATAAGGACCAAAGACCCACGATAGAGTTGGCGCTTCTGCATTTCCTATTGTTAGTTCTCGAGGGATAATGTCATTCTCATAATCATTGATATACGAATCTTGTACTTTATGGAACATCAAGCAAGAAGGTGTAAGGTCGGAGTTGAGTTCTCGCGCATGCTCCTTGGCATATTGGCAGAGTTGCTCTGCTAATTCGTATCCATAGTAGAAAGGATAAGATGCCTTGATATATGCAATACCAGCACAAGCGGTTAATTTGAATCCGAGTAATTGCTCTGTTTTTTGCTCAAAGTAGCGCATGAATGTATCGGCATAATCTATGGCCAAATCACCTCTACAGATGATAGTAAGGTCATCACCTCCCAATACAACAGGGCGAATAGGAAGTTTCGGTAGATTATCTAAGTGGTATGTTTCGTTTAATGTTTGATAGGTCTCTTGGGCTGCCGTGCAAGTGGCTTGGTTTAGGTTGATTGAAAACTCTTTAAAATCTGTTTTCTTTTCTCCTATTTTTTGTACTACTTTGCCCAATCCGTTGCCGTCAATGTGAATGATAGCAATCCAATCATTATGAAGAGTAATGTCTTTTAGATCATAGGGGAACTTAACCGCTGGCACTTCTATGCCAAAGGCCTTTTTGCATAGTGACTTCTTTTGACAATACTCTGTTTTCTGTTTAGAAGCGGCATCTAAACGCTGTCCTTTTTCTACAGATACAATGGGCATACCGCTTGCTGCGGCACGCCAACAACCCAGCATACCTAATGTTTGTGAACGCATAGGTTTGTTGCGTTGTTGTCGAAGCTTTTGCTCTAAATGTTGACTGGCAATAGCATAATCCTCGTCCTTCTCATATACCTCTACCGCTTGACTAATGGTTATTCCAGGTGCAAAGGTCATTACTTTGCGAGGGAACTCCAGTACGGTATTTTCACATTCATGTTGCTCAGAATACACGCATTTGATGTTTCCTGCTGCGCGCAGAAGCACTTCTCCTGTTTGTACATACTCATCAAAACTGGTAGTACAAATCTGCTCCACTATTTCGCTTGCGCCTATGATTTCGCGCAATTCGTTGGTTTGAAAAATAAAACCCTGGATGCCTTGAACGGCAGCTCCATAAAGAAATTTCTTGGACATATTATTTGGTATTAAATTGTTCTATAATTCCGAAGCCCTGGCTGACGCCTTTGCCGAGGGCGATGAAGTTTTGCAGATAGACATTCGTGCGGAAGGTGAGGTTCAGTGCCTGCATCTTGACACCTTTGTACTCGCAGATATACTCGCGAGAGATGTCCTGCACTTGGCATCTGATGGCGGATTCAATATGCACTCCTAATCCTGTACACATAGATAGGATATTACCCACTAAAAGTTGCTCCAACATCTGCACGCGCTCCACCATGCCGTTGAGTTGCTTGTACTTGGCGTAGTTCTCCGAATTGAAGGGCAACCAACGGGTAATCGTGTAAGTGAAAGTATCCTCCCATGGCTGCAATAACCATTGGGATGCCTGCATGTTCTTTATTTGAAAAGTGGCTTGGCGATTGCCTATTTGCAAATTGAAGTCGGCCGAGGCAAAGAAGTTACCGATGGCTTCGGTTCCTTCACCAATGCATACGATAGCTGCTTTGCCATTGATGCGTTTGTATTGAATCAGTGGGTAGCTATAGCGGAACCCTGTGTCTACATGGTTATGAAATAGGGTATATTCGGTAGGTACCTTGCTAATGATAGCACCTCGGAAGAAGGGAAGTTCCGCAGATGTGATTTCGTTAGCGAAACGAATCACTAAGATAGGTATTTTATGCAGTTGATTCATGGTTTGTGCTTTTATTGATTTGTATTCAGTGTATTGAAATTTACTACATTATCTTTGTTTGAATGGAAGATGGTCTCTGACCTCGCGATTATGCGCGACATCCGTGTACCCGTGATGACGTCTTAATCCTTGTTTGAATGGAAGATGGTCTCTGACAATCCTGCGGCTGGAATGGTGGTGCTGGTATCTTGTCTTAATCCTTGTTTGAATGGAAGATGGTCTCTGACGAAAATCTTACGCATAAAAAACCAGAGAATCACCGGTCTTAATCCTTGTTTGAATGGAAGATGGTTCCTGATAGCCCCCTATTAAAGTGGTTGTATGTCAAAGACTTAGACGTTGAGAGATCAAGATTTTGTCCAAAAAAACGTACCTTATTTAGAATTCTGGAAAATTACAAAAGATGCAATTTTTGGATAAATCGAGCACAATCATGTAGTAAATTTCAATATCACATTGAATGGAAATATATCAATGATCGAATTACAACTGCAAATATACAACATTTTTTGGATATGGACAAGAAAAATCGCAGAAATTGTTAAGATTCTGCGATTTTAGGTGTAAAGAGTGGCGGCCAAGCCGCAGTTGAGTCGCTGCGCGAGGTGGAGTGCGCGATGCGCAGGTTGTGCGCCTCCGGCGGGTGTGGAGGAAGGCAGCATAGCTGCTGTGTAGGGTGTAGAGTGTAAAGTGTAAAGGCGAGGGAAGCCTCTCCTAAATCCTCTCCTAAAGGAAAGGACTTTAGAACGCCAAAGGGTACCCCAAAATAAGAAAGGAAAGTGCTGTTGACTATTCTGCAGATAATAACCAATCTATCACATTCAACCGTTGAATACCGTCAATATTGGATGTGTCATAATCCAACGTTAATAAATACTTAGGATAGGAATCACGAATATTCCTTAGTGACGAAATTTCTCGTTTTAGTGTTTTTTCGTCATTAGCGGTATATGCCACTTGATAATATGCGCGGGTACCATTGTGGTGCTGCACCACAAAATCCACTTCGCCATTATCCGTTCGCCCTGCATACACTACGCCTCCTCGGCGAAGCAATTCAAAATAGATAACATTCTCTAATTTGTGTCCCAAATCGGCAGTTGGAGTATTGGTGTTTAAGATATTCTTCAACCCTAGATCCACCACATAATATTTGTAATTGCTTGCTAGTAAGCGCTTTCCTTTGATATTAAATAGACGTACTGGATATATGAGATATGATTCAGAGAAAAAGCGCAGGTACTTCAAAATAGTATTATGCGACAAAGGTTCTTGGGTGTTTGTACGCATCGTGGCTGCAATATTATTGGGCGAAACCACACTGCCAACACTATCATATACAAAATTCAGGACCTGCTGCAACGTGTCAAATTTTCTCAATTTATTACGCTGCACAATATCTTTCACGACTACCGTATCGTAGAGTGATTGTAGGTACATATTTTCTTGTTGTGGCGCAACCTTAGAAAGTGTCACCGCCTCTGGGAAGCAGGATCCATTCATATACTGGCGGAACAAACGCCCCCTATCATTCTCATTAGGGAAGGCACTGACATATTCTGCAAAGGAAAAAGGATGCAGGTTAATAGCGATATAACGACCTGAAAGCAATGTGCTTAACTCGCTAGAAAGCAAATAAGCATTTGATCCTGTGATGTATAAGTCTATATCTTTCTTGACATAGAGCGCATCTACCAACTTCTCAAAATGTGGAACCAACTGCACTTCGTCTAAGAATACATAGCGTTTTTCAGCATGTTGGAGTGTCGCTATGATGTGGTCATACACATCTTCCCATGTGGTAAATCGGGCATTTTCGCGCTCCTCAAAGTTCAGGAATATAATAGCTTCCATCGCAACTCCTGTTGATAAGAGATGTTGTTTGAATGCCTGCAATAATGTGGACTTACCACAACGACGAATACCAGTTACCACTTTGATGAGGTCTTGGTCACGCAACTGAATAAGTTGATTTAGATAAGAAGTGCGTAATATCATATTCTTTTACTTTGGAGTTCTACTGACGAGTTTTGTGTTTTTTGATCATTTTCGTCATTACGCCTGCAAAGATAGTGCTATTTTTTGATGTACGCAAGAAAAAAAACTAAAAAAATGCAAAATGAAGCATGTTTTTAGTTTTTTCAGTTAAGAGGACGTTCGCAAGCGAGCTACTGTTTAGGGTTTAGAGAAGGATTTTAAGCGGAAGCGGGAAGTGGTATGCGAACTGACAAGAAAGATAAAAGAAATTCGCCACTAATGCTCGTTGTGAACACAAATGGCGAAGAAAAAGGCGGGATTATGACCCGCCTTTCATGTGTTTGGAGATGAAGTAACCACGGATGGTTTTCTTTGCATCGGGCTGCGAGCGTTGAGCCAGATATTCCTGCTCCAGTGCTAGCCACTCCGTCGAACCTTTGACAAGCTCGTTATATGCCTTTGTGGCGGCCGTCAGACGCAAGGTGCCTGCCTTTTCCGCTTCGGATTGAGGTTTCTGACTGTAGTCACGAGGGTTGTTTCTGCGACCGGTGAACTGAGTGCCATGGCGCTCCATGAACCACATATCGCTCTTGCTGTGGAGCTTGCCATGGGCACTCTTGATAATTGGATTATAAGTTACTTTAGACATAATGTAGAAAAATTTTAGGGATTTACTTACCAGTTGACACTTGTAGTCTTTATCAGTTTTGTTTTGCTCTCCAAATGCGGCATAGCTGCATTTCATTAGAGCAAAAACAAAATATCTCCTTGATTTTTATTTATTTTTGTAGTCCTCATAGAGGGCGTATTTTTGTTTAAAAAAATTGACAATCATTGACATCCAAATTGACCTAAATTGTCGTTTAAAATAAAATCACTGTCTACTCGTATATACTTCCAAAATTTTAAATAGTTTATAATATTTGTTACTATCAATCCCTTAGAAATTACGGGTTCATGACGGGTTCATACCGAGCAAAAACCAGAAGAGCACTGTCACATTTCTGACTCTTCATTACTCGTCAATCACTCATTCCCGTCACTCCGTTCATTCCGGAATGTCCGATACAAAACTGCGTTGGGTATTTAGGGTTTTTAGGGTATTTTGGGTATTTCCACATTTACCCTATTTACCCTAAATACCCAATTTACCCTTATGCAATTTTACAGTCTCTCTTCTGATATTGCCCATGCGTAACACGCACAATATCTGCCGATTGTACAAATTTATCAATCCATTTCTCCATAGTCCTTACACTCACTCCAAGGACTTCTGCCTGCTTCACGGCGTCTTGCTTGGTGAAGTCCGTAGGAAGCATCTCAAAGAACTGTTTTTGGATCAGCGTATGACCAATTTCTCCAGGAGCAGCGTCCTTGTTTTCAGGCAACATCTGGAACATCATTGCGGCATGCATCAGCAACTTGTGACCAATCAAAATCATCGTCTCAAAGTCATCCTCTGAACATACCACACGCTCAGGCAGCGCTTGGCTCATGTCCATTCTGAGGCCCGTAAGAATCATACCTATGCGCTTCATAATCACAGGCATACGCTTCAGAATAGAATCAAACTCATTGCCAAAAGCATGGCGCTGCGTCTCATACATGGCTCTAAACATACGAGTGATCGTCTTGCGTTGGGAGTCCGTCAGATAGAAGTAGCAGCTGTGTTTGGCTTTCTTCATCCAACCATAACGCTTGCTCAACTCGCGCCCCAACTGCTCATACAAAGCGATTTCTTGAGGAACAGCCTCTGCGTCCGCATCCTCCCAAACGCGATCATCAAAATCTTGTGTCTGCTTGACTACATAGCAGGCAAAACGGCTCATCAAACCATTCTCGCGGCTCTTAATCAAGGGTTTAAGCTGATTGAACGTACCCGAGAGCAAGACAGCAAAGTGCGGGTCGGGAATCTCGATAAGCTCTTCTTGATTTTTACGAAGCTTGCTGATGGTCTCATGCTCAAACATACAGCGAAGCGTGTCAGAAAAACCGCCCGTAGTGCTGCTCAGGGCTTTGCTGAGGGTGTCAATCTCCGTGGCCATCATGATACCTCGTCCCTTGAGCATTTGCAGGTAGCTCATCAGGGCAGCCGAGGAGGTGTTGGCCGGCAGGAAGATAAACTCACCATGCTCATTCTCAATGCCTTGCAGCAATTGTTTGGCGTAGTTCATAATGCCTTTGCCGGATGCCGCAGGAGCCAAAACCATGGTCATGAGTTCGGGACCATAGACATGGTGCGGAAAGCCGTGATACATACGCATAGCGGGCAGGGCGTAGGCATAATTGGTTAATAACGAAAGCAATAGCATGTCACGCATCTCGCCCTCAGGGGCAATGCTAATGGCTTTCTCGACTTGCCAAGGGAGTTGTCCTTGGCGTAAATGACTGGTGATGAGGGTGTCTGCACCCTCGGAAGAAAGGATTTGTTTCATGGTTAAAATTTAGTTAATAGTTAATAAATAATTAGTTAATATCTCGCCTATAGCCTATAGCTCGCTTGCGTGCGTCCTATAGCGAAGCGTCCTCTAAACAGTACCTCTCAATAGGTACCCTAGAGTTCGCTCTTACCCCTATTATACCGATAAATCTAAAAATGTTAAGCCCTACACGATAATTATACAGAGAAAAGTGAATTTCCAAATAGTCTGTGAATGACTTTGTTGTTTTTCGTGAATGACTTTGTATGGTAGATAGCAATCTCTTTCTGCCCATATTATACCGAAAAATCAAAAAAGTGTGCGCATTTTTTGCATTTTTTTTGTTTACGCTGCAAAGATAAGCAAAAAATTAACATCTTGTTGGAGAAAAATGTCCAATAATTCATTTTTCAAAGTAGAACGAGCCAAAAGAGAGAACAAAAAAATCCCCTCCGTGTTTCAGACACAGAGGGGAAAATTCGGGTTAGAGCAAAATAATTTACCAATGGCGTTGTTCCTTTTCGTAGAAGACAAACGGAGAAATATACTGCACATCGCCATCGGTGTTGAGTTTGAACCATGGTGTGTAACGTAGGCTGGAACCGTTGCGCATGACATGCATGTTACGAGCGGGAGTGTTACCTTGCACGGCAAGAAAAATCTTCTCGCCTTTTTTATTAACTGCCATATCCACTACCATCACTGCATGACCATATTGACGACCGGCTCGAGCTTTATACACAAACACATCTCCGGGTTGCAAGTCTTCTCGCTCACGCAATCGAAGCGACTGGCACATAGATGCCGTATTGCATGTCTCATAGACCGTACGCATAAACGCCTTGAAAGCCAAACGATCATTGCCACCCGCATACTGCAACTGATCGCCTTGGACTGTAGTAAAACGGATTTGACTATACTTGCCTTGATGGTATAAATACTCCGCACGCAAGCGCATACAGACATCGGCACATTGTTCTGCATTGGAGAATAGAGGCAGATCTACAACTGCATAATTCATACTCTGAAAACGTGCTACACCACCCGTGTAGAGATGTACCGGAGTGCCACGTGGCTTAAGGGGTAACCCTCGCAGATATTCCCCCATACTACCTTGGGGACACTCCACACGAGTATACCCCCTTGGCGTTGGCAAATCGCCGATGGTAGAATGGTTGCCTAGGTTGCTAAAAAATCCCATCTTGATACATATAGCCGCAATGATAAGAACGCTAATCATGATGCCAACGACAGCGACTAGTTGATAGAATATACGAGCTTTCATCTGTGAAATGAATTTTTATTGCAGTTCAGAGGTGAATGCCTCATCATCATCTTGGGATGGGGTATAGGGCTCTTCTTGGTAGTCGTCTAGTGTAAGGGCGCTGCGTGGGATCTTGCCATATAGGACGAACACTTTGCGGTTGTGCTGCTTGGCTTGCTGAAGGATTTTGCAGTAAAGCTCCTTCGTCTCTTCCGTCACCTCGAGCGATTTGAGAAACTGAATGGCTAGTTCAAACTCGCCGATCTCACGGTAGAGTTCGGCTTTCAGAAGATCTTCGATATCCATCTGCACAAGGTGGTAAACATTGTCCACATGATATTCCCATTCTTCCGCCGGGATTTCTGATTGTTCCATTTCGCCGTAGTGGTCATTGAATGCCCATAGGATATAGATTCGCAAGGTGTACTCGTCGTCATCTGTAGGTTGCAGTTGCTCGAGCGCCTGCTTCAGGTATTCTAAGGGCAGATTGCCAGTGCCGCCTCCATATCTGTTACTTCGGCCTACCTCTACATCTTCCGTTCGGAAGAAGTATTTACCACAGCTAGGGCAGCGTTGGATATATGATACACGGGGGAGCATTGGGGCTCTATGTTTGGAATCGGACCAAAGGGTGGCTCCAATGGTATTGCCTGAGGAGAGGCGGAGAACTTCTTTTAGTGTGCCGCAATGGGGGCAACGCAGTAGGGATGAACGAGTTATTTGCATAGTTTGGCTTATTGTTTGGTAGTGATTTTAAGGATGCGCTTCGTGTTGTCGATCTCGATTTTTCCTAGGCGTTCTCTCTCGTAGTTGGAGAGCAGACTGTCGAGGCGCTCGCGCTCGGACTAGCCTCATGCAATGTCACCCGCACCATCACCACCGAGAGCCGTTCGCTCACCCGCGGCGACACAGCCGTTATCCTCCAATCCAATACCATTGAGTCCTACAACGCTAAGAAAAATTAATGCCGCTGCCTACTTGGAAGTAGGTACACTACAAACAATGTTTGTTCGGAAATTTCCGAACAAGCACTGTTTTGCATACCTAAAAATATAAAAGGTTCTTTGATAACTGTATATATATTAATACACTTTTAGGCTTGCCACTTTCTCTTTGATGGATTTGACCTCATCAATCATTACCTCTATTTCCTTAAAGGTGTAATATCTCCCACGGATATATACAAACGATTGATAATCAGTATCTATAAAACCATCGGTTTTAGTCCACACAGGCAACCATTTGTCTTCAAAAAGTTTTTCTACTCTAATAATTCTTCCCATATCACTGAGCAGGTTCTTGCTATTGTGTTTTCTACAAGCATCACTACTCATATCAGTACGATGATAAGTCCCATTTCCCCAATAATAGTACACGGATGTACCACTACGTTTAAAGGTTGCTGACGT
>JAZKYJ010000017.1:0-50977 GCA_045612045.1 Paludibacteraceae bacterium
AGATTACGTGACCAACGGTGTACACATGCCTACATGGGCTGCTAGCGAGTGGAAAGCAATCTACAAAGAGATCTTCCCAAAAGAGTGGATCAAAGACCAATCTAACCTCGCAATGTGGGCGCCATACAACGATATGCCAGAGGAGAAAATCTGGGCTACTCGTATGAGCTTGAAGAAGAAACTCATCGACTATTTGAAGGAGCAATTCCGCGACAACTGGATGAAGAGCCAAGGTGATCCTGCTCGTATCGTTCGCGCATTGAACGAGATGAACGCAGACAACCTCATCATCGGTTTCGGTCGTCGTTTCGCAACATACAAACGTGCTCACTTGCTCTTCACCGACTTGGAGCGTTTGGATAAACTCGTAAATAACCCTAACCGTCCAGTACAATTCTTGTTTACCGGTAAGGCTCACCCAGCTGATGGTGGTGGTCAAGGCCTCATCAAGCGTATCATCGAGATCAGCCGTATGCCACAATTCCTCGGAAAGATCATCTTCCTAGAGAACTATGACATGCGTCTCGCTAAACGATTGATCTCTGGTGTGGATATTTGGTTGAACACTCCTACTCGTCCTCTCGAGGCATCTGGTACATCTGGTGAGAAGGCACAAATGAATGGTGTACTCAACTTCTCTGTGCTCGATGGTTGGTGGAAAGAGGGTTACGTAGAGGGTGCTGGTTGGGCATTGACCGACAAGCGTACCTACGAGAACCAAGCTCACCAAGACCAATTGGATGCAGCTACTATCTACCAAATGTTGGAGAACGAGATTATCCCTATGTACTACGCTAAGAACAGCAAGGGTTACTCTCCAGCATGGATTCAAACCATTAAGAACTCTGTGACTAAGATTACCCCTCGCTTCACTACCAAGCGTATGATGGATGACTACTTCGAGAAGTTCTACAACAAGCTCGCTAAGCGTCACGCATTGCTCGGTGCAGACAACTACAAGATTGCTAAGGAGATCGTGGCTTGGAAGCAAAATATCGTAGCTCACTGGGATAACATCGAGGTAGTAAGTTCTATCTTTGAGCCAACTGAGTTGCCAGCTAACGTAGGTGGCAAGTGCAAGGTGGCAGTAGAGTTGGATACCAAGGGCTTGAACGATAAGGGTATCGGTGTTGAGTTGGTGGCAATCCGCACCTCTACTCACAACAACGACAAGCTCTATGAGGTTAAGCAATTGAACCTGGTGAAGGCAGAGGGAAGTCACTTATTCTACGAGGTGGACTATCGTTTGGACTACGCTGGCGGCATGAAGTTCGGTTTGCGTATGTATCCTAAGAACGACTTGTTGCCACACCGCATGGACTTCTGCTACGTTCGTTGGATCTAATTTCTTAACAAAACAATAAAAAAAGAAGGTATGGACTTTAGCCCATACCTTCTTTTTTATCTACTTAAGCTGAAGTAGCACCTTTTCTATTGCGTATTTTCCACAAGATACTCATGCATGGATTTCGCTGCTTTCTTTCCATCAGCCATGGCAAGGATGACAGTAGCACCGCCTCGAACAATATCACCTCCGGCAAACAAAGTAGGAATAGATGATTGCATCTGACTATTCACTACAATGGTCCCTCGCTGAGAAATATCGAGGTTCTCAACAGAGGATGGAATGAGCGGATTGGGACTAACGCCTACACTCACAATGACCTGGTCGACTAGTAGTGTGATAGTCTTTCCTTCTATTGGCATGGGACTGCGTCTTCCCGTTTCATCTGGTTCACCTAGCTCCATGACTTGTAGCACCACCTCACAAACCCTGCCATTGGAATCAGAATGATACTCTATAGGGTTGTGCAAAGTTAGAAACTCGACCCCTTCCTCTTTGGCATGACGAACTTCCTCAAGTCTTGCAGGCATCTCTTCTTCACTGCGACGATAAATCACTATCGCACGTTCAGCCCCTAACCGCTTAGCAGTACGCACAGCATCCATTGCAGTATTACCACCACCTATTACCGCCACATTACGCGCGGACATAATAGGAGTATCGGAGTCTTTAGAAGCAGCATTCATCAGATTTACACGGGTAAGATATTCGTTGCAGGACATTATCCCATTTAAATTCTCCCCTGGTATATTCATAAATTTTGGTAAGCCGGCACCACTTCCCACAAAAATCCCTTTAAATCCACTATTCAGAAGATCCTCAATGCTGATGGTCTTGCCTATAATTGTATCCGTTTGGAACTCCACACCTAAAAGACGTAGACCATCAATTTCTCTATCCACTATTCGATTGGGCAAACGAAATTCAGGAATACCATACTTGAGTACACCACCTATCTCATGCAATGCCTCAAATACGGTGACATGATATCCCAACTTAGCCATATCTCCCGCAAAAGTTAAACCAGCAGGACCGCTTCCCACAACAGCAATTTTACTCTTTTTATCGGTAGATATCGATGAATCTTCTATAGTCTTCTCTTGTGAACTACTATGGTTTAAAATTGCAGCAGAGTCTGCCACAAAACGTTCCAAATAACCAATAGCTACTGCTTCATGGCCCATTTTGAGGTGGATACATTGTGCTTCGCATTGCTTTTCCTGTGGACAAACACGTCCACAAACAGCAGGTAAACTACTACTTTCACTAATGATTTGATTAGCACTCAATATATTTCCTATTTCTAATTGCTTGATAAATCCAGGAATATTGATATTCACAGGACAAGCATTTACACAAGTAGGAGACTTACAATTAAGGCAACGATGTGCTTCTGTTACGGCTTGTTCAAACGTTAATCCTAGATTGACTTCGGTATATAAAGATTGCAATCTCTCATTGGGGTCTACCTCATTCATTTTCACACGTGGTATAGCCACACGATCTTTTGCTGTGCCTACGAAAGGAGCAACTGGAACGGAGATGTTAGGAGCTGGTTGGATAGGGCCAGAGCATTGGGGTGTATGATCTTGAGAAGGATGAACATATGCCTCGTAGGCTGCCACTTCCTCAGACTTGTAACGACCTAGACGCTTTAACATACCATCAAAATCCACTTGGTGCGCATCAAACTCAGGTCCATCAACACATACAAACTTGGTTTTTCCACCAACAGTTACCCGGCAGGCTCCACACATGCCCGTACCATCTACCATGATAGTATTTAAACTGGCATCAGTAGGCACACCATACTTCTTGGTAGTTAGTGCGACAAACTTCATCATAATAGCAGGACCAATGGTAATGCACTTATCCACGTGCTCGCGTAGGATAACTTGCTCTACTCCTTCGGTAACCAATCCCTTTTGTCCCATAGAACCATCATCGGTCATTACAATCACCTCGTCTGAGACAGCCGCCAATAGGTCATACAATATGATTAAGTCTTTGTTTCGTGCGGCTAGAATAGTAATCACCCTATTACCACTCATTTTCAAAGCCTGTGCGATAGGCAACAAGGGAGCAGCACCTACACCTCCACAAGCACAAACTACAGTACCAAAGTGGCGAATATCAGTAGCTTTTCCAAGTGGTCCAACTAAATCAGCTATATAATCCCCGACCTCTAACGCACATAATTTTTCAGAAGATACTCCTACCCTTTGTACTACCAAAGTAATAGTTCCTTTCTCAACATCTGCACTAGCGATAGTCAAAGGCATTCGTTCACTGTTTTTATCGACCCTTACCATCACAAAATGCCCCGCTTTTCGACTACGAGCTATGAGTGGAGCTTCTATAACTATCTCCACCACATTCTCTGAAAAAAATCTTTTGGATATAATTTTATTCATAATAATCGTTTAGTTCTTCATATTATACTAAAATTTTTCCCACTGAGTGAGCCACTTCATGTAAGCTCTTATACATATCTTCAAACTGCTGGTGATCAAGTTGTTGTGAAGCATCACTTTGGGCTACTGGTGGATTAGGATGGGTCTCTATCAAAAGTCCGTCTATACCCATAGCCGTACATGCTCGCGCTAGATCCGCTATACCATAAGCATATCCCATTGCATGACTAGGATCTAAGATGATGGGCAGATTACAGTGTTGCTTAAGCCAGGCTACGCCACAGAGGTCTAATGTGAATCTTGTTTGATTTTCAAAACTTCTTATACCTCTCTCACAAAGAATAACTTGACTATTTCCACAACTCATAATAAAATCAGCAGAGTGAACTAATTCTTGGAGTGTAGACCCAAAACCTCGTTTTAGAATGATAGGTTTTCCAGATTGCCCAGCAGCTTGTAACAAGCCATGGTCATACATAGATTTAGCCCCCACCTGAACAATATCTGCATATTCAACCACCTTGTCTGCATGTGTAGCGTCACGCATCTCAGTGGCTATCAATAGTCCATACTTGTCACGCATCTCAGCCAACAATTTAAGTCCATCCTCTCCTAATCCTCTAAAAGTATAAGGAGAAGTACGAGGTTTGTAACAACCTGCGCGTAGCACACGAATACCTAGTTTAATGAGCATTTGACAGGACTGTTCGATTTGCTCTCGACTCTCTATGGCACAGGGACCAGCTATCATTAATTGATGGTTGCTCTCTCCTCCAATGCAAGTATCCCCTATTTCCACAGTATGGGTTACAGGATTGTATTGACGAGATGAAAGTTGCATGTCGGTAGGCATTACCCAATAACTAATGGCTAAATGTTCCAATTCACTAGGCAGCTCCGTCATTGTATGATGAGTCACCATCACATAGACCTCATTATGGATAAAAAATAAAGCACCATACTTTTGGGCCAAGCATTCAACGCAATTATGCCCTATATGTTTAGGAAGATGAATGATCATTGTAAGTGTTTGATTTATTTAAAATCGATGATATGATGTATTGAAATCACCCCTATTATTTCATTAGAATTGATTGTGTTTGTTACCGCTAGAGTAGTAATATTATGTTTATCCATCATAGCTAAAGCATCAGACAACAACGCGTCTTTATGAATATGCTTATAACCGAGGGTCATAATATCGGCTGCAGTAATTTGTAAATTATCGTATTTTTCTATTGCACGACGCAGGTCACCATCAGTAATTATGCCAATACAATTGCTTTCGGCAAAATCATATACCATTGTCATACCTAGATGCTTATCAGACATTTCGCGTACCACATCACGTAGTAAAGCGTCCTTGTGAACACGAGGCACTACTTTTATCATACAGTTATCCACACGAGCAAGAATTTTTCGACCAAGTGCGCCTCCAGGATGATACAATCCAAAATCCTCCGCCTTAAAACAACGCTTCTCCATCAAACAAACCATGAGTGCATCTCCCATTAGCAAAGTGGCCGTAGTGGAGGTAGTAGGAGCTAATCCAAGAGGACATGTTTCGGAGTCTACATGTATAGATAACACATAGTCAGCTCTGAGTGCCAATGGAGAATTTAGGTTGCCAGTCATTGCCACAATTACACAACCCAAACGATGCAATGGATCGATAATATTGGTAATCTCATCAGTAGAGCCACTATTGCTCACCAAGACTGCAACATCATTTCCGCTAACCATACCCAAGTCGCCATGCACAGCCTCAACTGCATTTACGAAGATAGCAGGGGTACCCGTAGATGCAAACGAAGCTGCAATCTTATGGGCGATGATACCGGTCTTACCAATACCCATCATTACGACTTTACCGGTACATTCATATAGCACCTGTACCACCTGATTAAAGCCATCATCGATACTTAACTTGAGCTTTTTAAACTCCTTTATTTCTTCGTCAAATATTTGTCTTGCGCGTTTATCGTACATACACTATAGAAACTTAATTATTGTGTAATGCGGACTCAATTAATTGTGCCTGCCTTAAGATATTTTCCACATCACACAAACGAACCTGATTGGCAGCATCAGATATAGCATTCTCGGGTTGAGGGTGAACCTCTAGGAACAAACCATCAATACCTACAGCCACTGCTGCACGTAGCAAGTGGGAAACCATATCACGATTTCCTCCTGTAACTCCAGCTAGACTACTAGGTTGCTGAACAGAGTGTGTGGCATCGAAAACCACTGGATATCCATATTCTCGCATACGCACTAAAGAAGTCATATCTACAATGATATTGCCATATCCAAAAGAAGACCCACGCTCGGTGAGCCAAATTTGTTTCGCATTCGTAGGCAAAGGAGGTTGAGAAGATTCTATCTTAGCAATAGCACCGCGCATATCCCAAGGTGCCATAAATTGACCTTTTTTCACATTCACCACTCTCCCTGTTTGCGCTGCCGCGACCAACAAATCTGTTTGACGTGAGAGGAATGCTGGGATTTGCAACACATCAGCAACCTCCGCTACAATGGAGCATTGCCACGATTCATGTACATCCGTAAGAATAGGTAGAGAGAATGTTGTTTTTACCTCCTGTAATATCCTGAGTCCCTCTTCTATTCCTATACCTCTAGCAGATAAACTTGTACGATTTGCTTTATCATACGAAGACTTAAAATACAACGGCATGCCCAAACGCTCACACAGTTGCTTTAAGTGGTCTGCTGTATGCATTACCACATCACGACTCTCAATGGCACAAGGTCCTGCTATTAAAAACATATCCGTTAAGCTTTTATTTCTTCGAATACAAACAAATCCAATCAATATCCATTTGTCCCACACCAGCGCTTTGGTTTTCTGGCAGATAACTTCTCAACACGATATAAAGGGCATTACCTGCAAGCGTATTCTTGGAACGAGCAATCTCCTTATTATTCACATACGAAATAACCTCCTTATCATCCCAAGCAAGAGAAAAGATGGCATAATCGTTTAATGCTTGCTCGGTATGCAAGACAGATAAAGCATCATGACCCATTTTAGTTGTTAGGCAAATAGCATGTCTAGCTGCTCCTTTGCAACGCACCTTGGCAAGCAATACACCCGATGTAGGAACTATGGCATCAGTTGTATGCCACACATCGCTAGTAAATGTGAAATCATGCAACAGCATTCCTTTTGTGGGATGCCAAGCTGGTGCAGTAGATTTCTCCTTCTTGGTTTTTATTCTCAAAGCGCTACCTGAAACCTCCGTGTTTTTGCCTTTATTGTATGCTTGTAACTCAGACACATGCGAGTGTGCCGCCACAAAATCGTCCGAAGGATAAAGGAATCCATACTGCCACTGAGGACTTAAAGCATGTCCATCAAAGTCATCCCTCCATACACATTGATACATTTCCAAATTAGCCACTTCCTCTTCAGTATGAGAGAGATAAAATAGGATATCAGCATGTTTTGCTAATTGTTCTAAGCGTTGTTCTTGCTTACTTTCTTCCGTTGTATACCAACGCTTAGCATTCTTCCAAAAAGCATTGGATTGTTTGAACACCTCGGTAGAAACCTCTGCTAACAAAGATAAATAATCAGATACTTCAGGTTGATTCTTATATTTTTCTTTCTTAAACAATCTATACAACACCACCACCTTAGACCACTTTAACTGGGCCAACTTAGCCATTGTTTTCCCTTCCTTAGTATCTGCATACTTTGTGGTGGTCAATTCATGTTTTTTACTCTGGAACTCATCTGACTCCACCAATAACTTTAGCGACTGGTATTCCGAAAGTATTGCACTTTTTTCTATTTCTCTATAACGAGAAGCTATAGTACTCTGCTCTTTCAACCACTGCTCAAAAGCTTTAGTTGATAGCATTTTTGTTGTATTCATAATTATTATTTGCTATTATTCAATGTTCCCAATATGTTTATTAATTCGTCCATTGTATCTACAAAGATAGGAGAATAGGTACTTACCACAGGTAAGAAAGACAAATCACGCATATGTCGCTCTTGCTGTTTCAATCCTTCAAAGAATCCGTTATAGTTAAGCACCAAAATAGGTTTAGCATGTTCTCCAACTGTTCCGCTAGCCACAACATCCATCATCTCATCCATAGTGCCATAACTACCGGGAAGACATACAAAACAATCTGCCAAGTCACGCATTTTCTGCTTGCGTTCAGACATATTGGATACCACATACAGTGTATCACAATTATCTGCCATACGTTGGGCCTTAACGATTTGCATAGGTATAACTCCTATCACTGCTGCCCCAGCTGATTTCGCTGCATTGCTCACGCGAGTCATTAGCCCACCAGTAGCACCGCCATAAACCAGAATATGTCCTAAAGTTGCAATTTGGATTCCAAGCTCGTCACCTAGAGCAAGATATTCTGCCGGAATCTTATCTTTTGCACTACAATAGACTGCTATTTTCATCTTATAAATTGCCTCTACGCATCAATATTTGCGTATGTTGCATTATTCTCTATAAACTCACGACGAGGAGCAACATCGTCTCCCATTAACATAGCAATAGTACGATCGGCTTCTGCAGCATTCTCGATAGTTACTTTTTTCAACAAACGAGCATCTGGATCCATTGTCGTTTCCCAAAGTTGTTTATCGGACATCTCACCAAGACCTTTGTAACGTTGTATCTTCACTTGACGCTCATCACCATTCGCATACTTCATGATAAAACTATGCAATTGTTGGTCGTTCCAACAATATTCCTTGTTATTACCCTTCGTACACAAATATAGTGGAGCCATAGCTATATACAAGTGGCCTTGCTCAATAACTTCCTTCATATGACGGAAGAACAATGTCATGATCAAGGTTGCAATATGTGCTCCATCCACATCGGCATCTGCCATGATAATAACTTTATTATAACGCAGTTTGCTCAAGTTCAACGCCTTAGGATCCTCCTCCGTACCAAAAGTAATACCCAAGGCAGTAAAGATATTACGAACCTCCTCACTCTCGAACACTTTGTGCTCCATTGCCTTTTCAACATTCAAGATCTTACCTCGCAATGGCAAAATAGCTTGAATACGACGATCGCGACCTGTTTTTGCAGTTCCACCGGCAGAGTCTCCCTCCACTAGGAACAATTCGCATTCTAATGGATCTCTACTTTCACAATCTGCCAACTTGCCTGGCAGACCGCCGCCACCTAACGGAGATTTTCGAGAAATAACACTTTGACGAGCATTACGAGCCGCTATACGAGCTTGAGCCGCCAAAATCACTTTTTCAACAATACGTTTTGCATCGTCTGGGTGCTCCTCCAAATAGTTACTCAAAGCCTCACTGACTGCAGAAGAAACCATGCCAGCCACCTCAGAGTTGCCCAACTTTGTCTTCGTCTGTCCCTCGAATTGTGGTTCAGCCACTTTCACACTAATGATTGCGGTCAAACCTTCGCGAAAATCATTTGCATCTATATTTGCATTTCCATCCTTATCTTTCAGTTTTGCCTTCTCCAACATCTTGCTATCTTCTGCATAACGCTTCATAACACGAGTCAAAGCAGCACGAAAACCAGCTACGTGACTACCACCCTCAAGAGTATTTATATTATTCACGTAAGAATATACATTCTCATTAAAATCTGTATTATACAGAATTGCCACTTCCACTGGAGTTCCATATTTATCCGTATTCAAATGAATAACTTCCGAGATTAAAGAAGTACGATTACCATCAATATAACGAACAAATTCACTCAAACCTTCTTTCGAATAAAACACCTCACCCTTATAACTTCCATCTTCATTCTTCTCGCGCTTATCTGTTAACGATATACTAACACCTGCATTCAAGTATGACAACTCGCGCATACGATCGGCTAAGATATTATATTGATAAACAGTCTCTGTAAAGATACTACCATCAGGCCAGAACTGAACACGAGTACCAGTTCCTTCACCTTCTGCGTAAGTTCCTACCACACTCACTGGAGCTAATGGTTTACCCTTCGCATAATCTTGTGCATGCACTTTACCATCACGACGAACCTCCACATGCAAATGAGTAGACAATGCATTCACACAACTAACACCTACACCATGCAAGCCACCGGAAACCTTATAGCTATCCTTGTTAAACTTACCACCAGCATGTAAAACTGTCATCACCACCTCCAACGCACTTCGCTTCTCCTTAGGATGAATATCCACAGGGATACCACGACCATTATCTTGCACCGTAATTGAGTTATCCTCATTAATCGTAACCTCAATCATATCACAGAATCCTGCCAACGCCTCATCAATAGAGTTATCCACCACCTCATATACCAAGTGATGCAAACCTTTCTGCGAAATATCACCAATATACATCGCAGGACGCTTACGCACAGCTTCCAAACCCTCAAGCACCTGAATGCTCGAACCATCATACTTTTCTTGTTGTTCTAGTTGTTGATTCAATTCTTCCATATATTTGTTATTTTATCTATTTTCTGCAAAAATTAAAAACTACTTCCTTACTAATTATACGCGCGGGCAACGCGCGCACGAAAAAGTATGCAAAGATACTGCTTTTTTTTTATTTACGCAACACCTACACACAAAAAAAACAAGAAATGCGCGTAAATCGAAAGAAAAAAGCCTCAGAAGCGAAATTAGAGCTTACTTTTTTCTAGCAAATTTCACTTGAGGTCTTATAAACAAAAAAAAATCCATACAACAACCTACCCCCATCATGGATATTTCGCCCCAGTCAGAACAAGCGAAAAAATAGGACTAAATGCAATAGTGTTCACACATCTCTAAAGACTAAATAAATACTCTAATGCTTCATCCAACTCTTCACGATTCACAGTCTGATTAAATACACCATCACCTATTCCACGCAACAATGTAAAATTTATCTCACCAACCACCCTATTCTTTTTATCCTTCCGCATCCACTCAATCAGTTTATCACGCTCACGACAACCACAATCAGGACGACCATAATACGTTATCATTAGACTACTCATTTGTTGCAATACGGTACGATCTAACCCCATTTTCAAAACGCTTAAATACAATTCTGCTACCATACCCCATAACACACAATACCCATGCTTCACCATACGTCCTTGTGATACATAAGACTCCTCAATTGCATGCCCAATCGTATGGCCAAAATTCAACAATTTCCGAGCTCCTTTTTCTTTTGGATCTGCCGCAACTATTCGGTCCTTTATCGCCAAGTTTTCTAAAAGCAGTCCCGATGAAATCGAACATTTCGGACTATTCACATCTAACGCCAACAAAGCAAACCAATGCTTATCACTATCCAACAGTCCGTGCTTCAACATCTCAGCATAACCACTTAGCCACTCATCTATTGGCAAAGAATCCAAAAATGGCAAGTAAACCCATGTCTCTACAGGCAAAGTGAAACTTCCTATCAAATTTTTAACACCACAATAATCAAAACCTGTCTTTCCACCCGAAGAAGCATCGACCATAGCTAACAAACTTGTCGGTACATTCACATAGCGTATACCACGCATATATGTCGCTGCAGCAAAACCACCTATATCCGTTACCATACCGCCACCCAAATTGATTAACAAAGAGTCACGCGTTGCACCACATTCCAACAAAGAGGACCACACCTGCTCCACCACTGACAAATTCTTGTTACATTCACCCGAAGATATCTCAATTTTGTGATAAGGCACTTTAATAAACTCAGACAAAATCGGCAAACAAAATTCAGCAGTATTACTATCTACCAACACAAACAACTGACCATCTGGAGTTACATCCAGATAGGGTTTTAAATCTATATGTAAGTTAGAAATTATCATGGATTCAGCGAAAAAGTTTGCAAAGTTACGATTTTTTTTGTAACTTTGCACCCAAATTTAAAAAAAACATGAAAAAAAGAATATTTTTTATCATTTTGATGGTGGTTTCATCACTTCCAATCTCTGCAGAAGGATTAACATACCTCTCAACTGAAGACTTCAAGAAGAATGTTTGTTACTACGAACTAACATCCGGGCAGCAACCTCAATGGAAATATATCGGCGATAAGCCATGTCTTATCGACTTCTCCACCACATGGTGCGGATGGTGCAAAAAGCTCCACCCAATCCTTGAGCAGGTGGCTTCGCTGTATGAAGGAAAAATCTATGTATACACACTTGATGCTGAAAAAGAATCCGAACTTGCAGCACTCTTCGGAGTGAGAAGTTACCCCACTGTTATTTTTTGCCCTATGGAGGGTGCACCACGCATCGCACAAGGATACCGAGAATTAGACTTCTGGAAAGAAGGTATTAAACAGTATTTTGGCCTCTAAAAACATGCAAGTAGAACTTATTCTCCTCGTACTATCATTGCTCTTTTTCGCGAGCATTTTTACCGATAAAATAGGCTATAAGTTTGGGGTGCCAGCCCTATTGCTATTCTTAGCAGTTGGTATGCTATTTGGTCCTGATGGTTTAGGTCGATTTATCAATGACGATGGCGTTGGCTACATGCTTAATGTGGGCTCTGCACAAGCAATCGGTACTATCGCATTGTGTATCATCCTTTTCTCGGGTGGTATGGATACCAAACTCGCAGATATCCGTCCCGTCATGGCTCCCGGCCTGACTTTAGCAACCATTGGAGTGTTAATCACTATGCTCATTACAGGAGTAATTACATACTACGTATTCGGTTGGCTACATTCTGTTGCTAGCATCAGCATCGCTACAGCCTTATTGGTATCTTCCACGATGTCCTCTACTGATTCCGCATCCGTATTTTCTATCCTGCGCACGAACAGTATTGGACTAAAACATAACCTTCGTCCACTGTTAGAACTCGAGTCTGGAGCCAATGATCCTATGGCATATGTGCTTACCACAACCATGATCGGCATCGTTACAGCTGCGGTGAATCAGATCACTGCACTTACGATAATACAAGACATTGTTATCCAACTCATTATGGGCGCAGTGCTTGGATTCATATTTGGAAAAGGCATTGTTAGCATTATGCGCAAAGCAGATCTTGGGAACGAATCTCTATATCCAATTATGGTACTTACTGCATGTATATTTATATTCAGCATCACATACTTCCTCAAAGGTAACACCTATCTCGCTGTATATATTGGAGGTCTAGTAATTGGCAATAGCAAATTTACTCGCAAACGCCAAACACGTAGTTTCTTCGATGGACTAACATGGCTCAGCCAACTAGTAATTTTCCTTGTACTTGGATTAATGGTTCGACCACATGAACTTTTTCAATCAGAAGTCTTACTACCATGTTTGATTATCAGTATTGTGATGATTTTTATATCACGTCCAATTTCTGTTTTCCTTTGCATGTTGCCCTTCAAGCAATACAAAAACAATGACAAATTATTACTCAGTTGGGTAGGATTAAAAGGTGCAGTACCTATTATATTCGCCATCATGTGCAAAGCAAACGAGGTTCCTCATGCCGATTTAATTTTCAATATAGTTTTTCTTTGCACAATTGTTTCACTCATTACGCAAGGTACATCACTATCTGTAGTAGCAAAAAAACTCAAACTAGCCACACCACCTATAGAACTCAAGAAACTTACGCATTTCGACATTGATCTACCAGAGGAGATAGAATCTTCTGCTACTGAAATTGAAGTTAAAGAAGAGATGCTCGAAAATGGTAAGATGCTCAAAAATCTTATTTTCCCCGACAAAACATTGGTTATCATGATACGACGAGGTGAAGATTTCTTTGTTCCTACAGGTAATTCCGAATTGGAAATTGGAGATCAACTATTAATTATCACAGATAACGATGCCATGCTCGCTTCTCAATATCGAGAAGAAATCGAAGAGGAAGAAAGCAAACATTGGGGAGTGCAACTGATCAATAACACTTGGGAATTCGCTAAGCAGAAATGGCAACAACTCATTCATCCCCAAAATAAAAAGACTCAAAATTAAAATTCTGAAACGCTGAAATATATGAAAACTATTTTCCTAACTGGTGCTACAGGCACCATGGGTTTTGCAGGTATGGCCGAAATACTGCGCTACCCTGACAACTACAAACTTCGCATCCTTGCTCGTCCAAGCGCTAAAAATAAAGAAAAACTTGCGCCTCTAGCAGACAAAGTAGAAATTATTTGGGGCGATCTCACCAACTACGATGATATTCTCCGTGGTGTTACGGGTGCTGATATTGTCCTCCATGTGGGTGGAATGGTTTCGCCACAAGCGGACTACCGCCCTAAGGCTACTCTTCGCACCAACATCTCTGCGGCTACTAATATCCGCGATGCTGTTCTCGCTCAACCAGAAGACAAACAACCTAAAGTAGTTTATATCGGTAGTGTAGCTCAGATGGGTGACCGCCGCGAGCCATTGCATTGGGGACGTGCGGGCGACCCTATCTGCGTATCAGCGTACGACCACTATGGTCTAACCAAAGCGCAAGCAGAGCGTATCATCACCAACTCGCCTATCAAACAATGGGTAGCCCTACGTCAATCGGGTATTCTCTACCCTGCAATCTTAAAGAACTACGATCCTATCATGTTCCATGTACCTATCCGTGGTGTACTGGAATGGGCTACTGTAGAAGATAGCGGACGCCTCTTGGAACGTGTATGCCGTGACGAGGTGCCAAAAGAGTTCTGGAAAAACTACTACAATATCGGATCTGGTAAAGAGTACCGTATCTCCAACTACGAGTTTGAGTGCCTGCTCCTAGATGCTATCGGCTGCCCACGCCCAGAAAAGATCTTTAATGCTAACTGGTTCACCACCCGCAATTTCCATGGTATGTGGTATATCGATGGCGACCAGTTGGAGAACTACCTCCACTTCCGCGAGAACATGCCTGTGAAGGAATACTTCAAGAAGATGGCTCAGTCTCCATCTGTACCAGCAAGTATTCGCTTTGCAGCCAAGACCAAGATTGCCAAACTCTTTCCTCGCTGCGTGAAACTCGCTATGTACGCGATGGCAATGTCTAAGGAACACGGCACCCAATGGTGGATCAAGCACAACCAAACCCAACGCATCAGCGCTTACTACGGCACTCTAGAGGCTTACAAGGCTATCCCAGACTGGCAACACACCGACCTCTCGCACAATAGCGAGGAGTATGTATTGCTTGATCACGGATATGACGAGAACAAAGCTAAAGAGCTCTTCACGCTTGAGGATATGCAACGCGCCGCAGCCTTCCGTGGTGGCAAATGCATATCAACCGAAATGGTGCAAGGCGACTGGGATACTCCGCTAGAATGGATGTGCGCAGAGGGTCACAAGTTCACGGCAAGTCCACGCCTTGTCTTGCTAGGTGGTCACTGGTGTGAGGAGTGCATGCCATATCCATATAAAGAGGAGCCAAACGCTCGTCCATGGCAATGGGATAAGGTAGCTAAGAAGAACCCTTTCTTTGCTCAGTTGTGGGCTCCGTTGCACAACGAGAACGAGGACAATGTCTATGGTCCAGAGGTCTTTGACGGATGGGAGTGATAGAATATGCAAAAATACGTATATTAAGATTGACCTTAAACGCGAACGAGCAATAAAATAGAAAAAACAACAAAAAAAATGCAAAAAAACACCAGAAAGTTTGGTGGTTTCAAAAAATTGTTGTACCTTTGCACCCGCTTTTGAGCTCGGCGGGATAGCTCAGCTGGTTAGAGCGCATGATTCATAATCATGAGGTCCCCAGTTCAATCCTGGGTCCCGCTACACTAAAATAGAGATATGTCATCCGGCATATCTCTATTTTTCAATTACTACCAAACACAATAAACACTATCTTAATAAGGCACAAAATCAAAATGTGATAGATTTTATCTATCTATTTAAAAATAATAGGAGTTTTACTTGCATATTCGCATTTTTTATTGTACCTTTGCAAACTAAATTGAATACGTATGCGATTTTGTGAAATAATCGGCCAAGAAGAAGTAAAAAATCTATTGCGTCAATCTGTAAAAGATGAACGCATTGCTCACGCGCAATTATTTGTGGGTGACAGAGGGGTGGGCAAGTTACAATTGGCTTTAGCATACGCTCAATACATTGCATGCCCTAATAGAACTGACAAGGATTCATGTGGCAGTTGCCCTAGTTGTATACAATACCAGAAATTGCAACATCCTGATCTGCATTTTACCTTTCCAATCGTAAAAGACGAAAAAAAAGATATTTGTGATGAATTTGTACAAGAATTTCGTGACCTACTCCTAAAGAAAACGTATATTTCTATCGAAGATTGGTACAACACCATGGGTATTGAGACCAAACAAGGAATGATATACGAAAAAGAAAGTAGTGAAATCTTGCGCAAATTATCGCTAAAAAGCTTTAGCAACGGATACAAAGTAATGATTATATGGCATGCTGAAAAAATGAACGTTTTCTGCGCCAACAAGCTCCTTAAAATGTTGGAAGAACCACCGACTCAAACCCTCTTCATACTTATTAGTGAGCATCCTGAGGAATTACTTAGTACAATCATCTCTCGCACACAAGAAATACGAGTTCCACACATTACAGATGAAGCACTTTCTGCTAAATTACACGCAACAATAAACCTCAGCACAGAAGACACGAAACGCATCAGCCGTATGGCCAATGGTAGTTATCTGCGAGCATTAGAATTCATTAGCACTAGCGAAGATAACCACAAATACTTTGATGATTTTGTCGCCCTTATGCGCAACGCATGGCTAGTCGGACAAAAAAAAGACTACAGCGCATTGATACAACTACGGAAATGGAGTATAGAAATAGCTGATAAATCAGTAGGAAAAGAAAGACAAAAAGCATTCCTACAATATGCACAACGACAGATTAGAGAAAACTATATCTACAACTTTGGATTCAGTGAAATGAATTTTCAAACTGAAGCAGAACAACAATTCTCAACTCGCTTTGCGCCATTCATTCACGATGGAAATGTAGAGCAAATGATGAATGAGTTAGGAAAAGCAGAAATGCAGATAACACAAAATGCGAATGCTAGAATTGTATTCTTCGACCTTTGTTTGCAAATGATAATCCTAATCAAAAAATAAGTACACAATTGAACTGAACAATGTATATGAAAGAAGATTTTGTAATCAATAGTGGTTCATGCCATATCACTGAAAAATCATGTAGGCGCAATTCACACCACATGTTACCCGTGATGGATTGGACGAGTGATATTCCTTATGCAGGTGACGATAGCGACCTCGTAGAGGTGCAATTCAAGAACACACGCAAAGGATATTACCACAACTCTCTTAACTTGCCGCTAGAGAAAGGTAGCATCGTGATTGTTGAAGCTAATCCAGGATATGACATGGGTGAAATAACCCTCACGGGTCGTTTAGTACCACTTCAAATAAAAAAGAACAACATTAACCTTGAACGCTACGAGATACGCAACATTATTCGCATAGCAAACGAAGAGGATAAAATAAAAGCTGCCGAGGCTCAGGCCAAAGAACAGTCAACAATGATTCAAGCACGCCAATTGGCCAAATCGCTCGGTTTAGAAATGAAAATTGGAGATGTGGAATATCAAGGAGATGGCACAAAAGCCATATTCTACTACATCGCTGAGGGACGCGTAGATTTTCGACAGCTGATTAAAGTATATGCAGAAACCTTCCGTATTCGTATCGAAATGAAGCAAATCGGTGCTCGACAAGAGGCCGGGCGAATAGGAGGAACAGGTCCTTGCGGAAGAGAGCTATGCTGCTCAACATGGATGACACAATTCACATCGGTTGGAACAGGAGCTGCAAGAGTACAAAATTTATCACTCAACCCACAAAAATTAGCGGGTCAATGTGCAAAACTCAAATGCTGTCTCAATTACGAAATGCCTATATATGAGGAGGCTGTAAAGAAAATGCCTCCACGCAATATTCAGTTAGAAACCCAGGACTCGACATACTATCTTTTCTCCACTGATCCGCTCAAGGAAGAAGTCACATACTCCACCGACCCCCATAAACCGGTAAACTTGCAAACCATCTCTAGTCAACGCGCGAGAGAAATTATCGAGATGAATCGTCGAGGGGAAAAGCCAACCGATCTAGGGGGAAAACAATCCACAATCGCTCCTGTGGAGATAGATTATCAAAACGTGGTAGGTCAAGATGATTTGACCCGATTCGACAGAAAGAAAAACAAAAGTAATGGCAACCATCATAACGGCAAGAATCGTAGCCGCAGACATCATGGCAATGAAAAAAAATCTAGTAATCATTCTGTGTAGTATACTATTGGCCAGTTGCCAACGAGAGGTAGTCTACACACAATTTGTTGAATTGCCTTTGCAGGGATGGGACTCCAAGAAGACCATAACTTTTACCCCTACTATCATAGACACCTTAACTGACTATCAGTTACAATTCATATTACGCCATAACGACCAATATCCATACCAAAACATGTGGATGTTCATTGGAATCAAACATGACTCGACATTTATTCTAACAGATACCATAGAATGCTACTTAGCTAACGAACGCGGAGAATGGTTAGGAGGTGGTATCAGCCAATATGAGTTGCCAATGATCTACGAAAACAACTATCGTTTCGAACGCAGTGGTATCTACCACATCACCATAGAACAAGGTATGCGCATCGAACAACTAGTAGGAATAACATCAATAGGTGTAAAAATTATAAGCAATGAGCAAAAATAAACTGAAAAAATTCGCTGAAATGGAGACATTTCACAATGTGTTTCAATGCGGAGCACGTGAAATGGCAGAAGAGCATCCAGTAACACAGATGGCAGGTAGATGGCGTGAATTATATTTTAAAAACTCTAACCCTATCGTATTAGAACTAGGTTGCGGTCGTGGAGAATATACAGTGGGACTAGCACAACGAGATCCAGAGAAAAATTACATCGGAATAGATATCAAGGGTGCACGAATGTGGGCTGGAGCTAAACAAGCAGAATTAGATGGCATGAAGAACGTAGCCTTCCTTAGATGCAACATCGAAATGCTATGTAATTTCTTCGCAGAAAATGAAGTGGATGAGATTTGGATCACCTTTCCGGATCCGCAAATGAAAAAAGCCTCGAAGCGATTAACATCAACTTTCTTCATGCAACGCTACCGTCAAGTACTTCGCCCTAATGGACTTATTCATCTCAAGACCGATAGTCAATTTTTGTACACATATACACAAATCATGGTAAGAGAAAATCGATACAACATATTGGTAGATACAAATGACCTTTATCACACCATACCTTCTGCCAATATAGAGAAAGCTCGATGCCTACAAACACATTACGAAAAACAATGGCTAGATAGAGGTCTGACTATCAAATACATCTGTTGGGAACTACCCGAAACACCTAGCTTCATAGAACCAAATATTGAAATAGAAAAAGACAGTTATCGTTCATACGGAAGAAATTATGTATCCTCAACAAATAATTGATGCCCTGCAGCATGTTCGCTATCCAGGAACTGGAAAAAACCTGCTAGAAAGCGGAATGTTAGAAGATGATATACGAATCTCAGGTTTAGAAGTATCATTCTCTTTAATTTTCGACAAAGACAATGACCCCTTTATGCGTTCTGTTCTAAAAGCCGCAGAAGCTGCTATTAAAACATACATTGACACCAATGTAGTCGTACATATCCACCCAAAGTTCCGCAGGCAACACTCACCCATTGAAACCGACAAAATACCTAATTTGCGAGCAAAGCATGCCATTGCCATCCATTCTGGGAAAGGCGGTGTAGGGAAATCCACAATATCAGTCAACCTTGCCATCACACTCGCTAATATGGGATATCGTGTAGGTCTATTAGATGCAGATATACACGGCCCATCCATCCCAAAGATGTTTCATACTGAAAATTGTCGCCCAATTTCTACACCTGTCAATGGTCGTAACCTCATAGAACCAATTGAGCAATATGGTGTAAAAATGCTATCAATAGGTTTCTTTGTAGACCCTACACAAGCCGTAGTATGGCGAGGAGGCATGGCTAGCAATGCCATCAAACAGTTGATTCAAGACGCCAATTGGGGCGAACTAGACTTTTTCCTCATAGATCTACCGCCTGGCACTAGCGACATACATCTAACATTGGTACAACACATAAAACTTACAGGAGCAATAGTAGTTTCTACACCACAACCTGTAGCATTGATTGATGCTCGTAAAGGAGTAGACATGTTCCGCAACGAGAAAATCGATGTTCAAGTATTAGGATTGATTGAAAACATGGCTTGGTTCACTCCTGCTGAACTTCCTAACAACAGATACTATATCTTCGGTCAAGATGGAGGCAAACAACTAGCGGAAGAATTGGATATTCCATTATTAGGGCAAATACCATTGGTGCAATCCATCCGAGAAGGTGGTGACCAAGGATTACCTATCGCGATGCAAAATGGACACCCTGCAGCAGTTTTTTTCACCGACATTTGTCAAACTATCATAACTAAATAATGGGTGCACAAAAGATAGCAGAACTAGGAACCGAATCTGTTCGCAAACTACTACTTAGGTACGCTATGCCAGGTATCATAGCGATGACCGCCATGTCTTTATATAACATGGTCGACTCAATCTTTATTGGTCATGGTGTAGGCGCAATGGCACTATCTGGACTCACTGTTGCAAAACCCTTCATGGATATCTGCGCAGCTTTTGGGACCTTAGTCGGTATCGGAGCCTCATCATTAGTGGCGATTAAACTAGGAGAAAAAGACTATCGTTCTGCAAATGATGTGCTTGCGAATGTAGTACTACTAAATGTGATGTTGGGCTCACTAATCATGGTGATTGGATTATATTTTTTAGATCCTATACTATATGCTTTTGGAGCAAGCGATGTCACAATAACGTATGCGCGAGAGTATATGGAAATAATCCTTTGGGGTAACATTCTAACGCATATATACTATGGACTTAATAGTATGTTACGGTCAATGGGACACCCTAAGATATCAATGTACGCAACTATACTAGCAGTTTCACTCAACGTAATACTTGACCCTATCTTTATTTTTGTATTAGACATGGGTGTGCGCGGTGCTGCATTGGCGACCATCCTGTCACAGTTAGTGGCTGTAATGGTAGAGTTGGTCATTTTCTTAAACCCTAAAGAGGTCATCCACTTTCATCGCGGAATATGGCGATTAAGGAAAGATATCACCATGCGAGCCCTCAACATTGGTACAGCGCCATTTTTAATGCACTTAGCGGCATGCTTCGTTGTGATTATTCTCAATAATCAATTAAAACGCTATGGAGACGACATGGCAATTGCCACCTTTGGCATAACCAATCGATTCATATTTTTCTTTGTAATGATTGTGATGGGTGTCCAACAAGGCATGCAGCCAATAGTTGGATACAACTATGGTGCAAAACTATATGATAGAATGTTGCGAACATTCAAACTATCTGTCTATTGTGCTACATGCGTTATGAGTTGCCTATTTCTATTTGGCGAAATCTGGCCAGAGGGATTCATCCGACTTTTCACCCACGACGAAGTCTTAGTGGCACAATCAATACTTCCAGCCAGAGTGATGCTGTGCATAATGTTTGCCATAGGATTCCCTATGATTGCGGGTAACTTCTATACATCTATAGGAATGGCACCTAAAGCTATCTTTCTTAGTTTAACACGCCAAGTGATATTTTTGATTCCATTAATAATATGTTTACCATTACTATTTCAACAAATAGGATGGGCACCTATATGGGGTATATGGTGGAGTTGGCCAATTAGCGATGCATTATCAGTAATTATAGCTGCTATCGTTATCAATCGAGACATGAGAAAATTTAAATTTATTAATAGCTAAGAACCATGACAATACTTTGCATAGAGACATCAACAAATTGCTGCTCAGTAGCTGTTACCATAGATGGAAGAGCAGTAGCAGTAGCGGCTAACATGGATAGAGCCAACCATGCGAGTGAGTTGCCTATATTCATACAACAACTATTAGACAAATGCAAAGAGCACAACTGGAAATTAGATGCTATAGCATTATCTCAAGGACCCGGCAGTTATACTGGTTTACGTATCGGAGCTAGTACTGCCAAAGGATTGTGCTACGGGCTGAACATCCCTTTAATACCCATAGATACTTTGCAAGTGATATGCATGAGTATGTTAGCACAAATGAATCAAAATAGGATCACTCTTGCAGAAGGTGCACAATTATGCCCAATGTTAGATGCACGACGCATGGAAGTGTACACATCCATATACTCAACCAATGCCACGCGCACACGCGACATAGAAGCTAAAATAATCAATGAGCAATCATTTCTCCAAGAACTCAGTAAGAACACACTATACTTTTTTGGTAACGGAGCAGAGAAATGCAAGAATACTATTACGGCACCCAACGCCATATTTATAGACAACATTCTACCACATGCTCAATACATGGGAATCATAGTCAAATCACATACTACCACAAGCTTAGATATCAAACAATTAGCATACTATGAACCATTCTATCTAAAGGAGTTTGTAGCAGCACCTAGCCATATCAAAGGATTAGAAACGAAATAACATACTTAAATATGAACATCAGGATTCATCTTATATTTTTGGCTGTAATCAGCACCTTGCTATTATCTTGTTCTACGCAAAAGAACACACGAGCTTCGCGTGCTTTTCACCAAATGAAAACCAAATACAACATCTACCACAATGGGGCAATTTCCTTCCTAGAAGGAGAAGAAGCTATCATGGATGCCAACAAAGACGATTTCTCATCCATCATACATCTATATCCCGTATCTAATCACGAAGCAGCGCAAGCTGCAACATCACAAATGGATCGCACCATCGAAAAATGCAGAAAATGTATCAAACTACATAGCATCAAAGCGAGACCAAAAATTGACTACGACCGAAAGCGCAAAGATCCTAAGTATGCAGCTTGGTTAGAACAAGAAGAGTTCAACAGCCAAATGGGCAATGCATGGATGATGCTAGCAAGGGCAGAATTTCATAAAGGAGATTTTTTAGGAAGTGTCAGCACCTTCAATTATATTGCTAGACATTACTCTCACGATGCAGATATGGTAGCTCAATGCCAACTGTGGGCAGCACGAGCATATGCAGAAATGGGATGGCTATACGAAGCAGAAGATATACTAAAGAAAGTTCAAGTAGACGATCTAAACCGCCAACATGCTGCCCTATACGCAGCAACCAATGCTGACATCCTACTGAAAAACAAACAATACAAAGAGGCTATTCCATTTATCAAGATAGCACTTCCTAGCGAGACAAAAAAAATGTATCGCCCTAGATTCCAATTCGTATTGGGGCAACTATATCAACTGCAGGGCGACATAAAACAAGCACGTGAATCCTATCAAAAAGTCCTAAAGATGCAACCATCTAATGAAATGGACTTTAACATTCGTTTGCGCATTGCACAATTAGAGAGTAGCACCAAAGAAGGACTAAAAATCCTACAAAAAATGGCCAAACTGGACAAAAACAAAGATGCACTAGACCAGATTTATGGCGCTATAGGTAACATATACCTAATGGACAGGGATACAACAAAAGCAATGGAATACTATGTAAAAGCCATTGAAAGTAGTACACAAAATGGAATTGAGAAAGCGAATGTATTAATTATTGCGGGCGACATTTATTATCAACAACGCAACTACATCCAATCTAGCCCTTGTTATCAAGAAGCCATTCAACTTTTGTCTGCTGACAACGAAGAATATGATCGTATACAGCGTCGTTCAGAGACACTTGACGAATTAGTAGTAGAGTACTCTACCGTACAATTGCAAGATTCTCTTCAACGACTCGCATTACTAACACCAGAACAACAACGTGTAGTGGTAGATAGCATTATTGCGCGACTCATCCGTACAGAGGAAGAACAAGCAGAAAAAGAGGCACAAGCTGCTAGAGAAGCCGCGAACAACAATGGTCCACGAAGCGTCAACACAGCCAATATGCTTGGAGGCGGAGGAAATTCCGGTAGTTGGTACTTCTATAACACACAATTGCTACGTTCTGGTCAACAAACCTTCCGCAGCAATTGGGGAAACCGCACATTAGAAGACAACTGGAGGCGAATTAGCAAAACCATGACTAGTTCAAATATAGAAGAAGATTCTGAGACAGAGATGAGCGCTGATTCTACACAAAATGACTCACTCAATTTAGCTGATGTTACACCGCTTGAAACAGATAATCACAAACCCGAGTTCTATTTGCAACAAATTCCCAAGACGCAAGCTGACATCGAACAGTCTAACGAAATGATTGCTCAGGCATTATATAACATGGTATACATCTATCGCGATCACGTAGGCGATCAGTCACTCAGCGACGAAACCTTCCATGACTTCTGCAGAAGATTCCCCAATCATGCACTATTGATAGATCTCTATTACATGCAATACCTTACTGCACTTAAAGTCAACGATACACAACTAGCCGAAAAATATCGTCAAGATATTATACGACTATTTCCCGATTCAAAGGAAGCTCAAATTGTACGCCAACCAGATTATTTCAACCAGTTACGCCGTATGACTCAAGAGCAAGATTCATTATATGAGCAAACATATAATGCCTACACCAACGGTGATTTTAGCACTGTAAAAAACAACAAGGTCTATGCCCAGGAGTATTACCCATTATCTCCTCTCATGCCACGATTCCTATTCTTAAATGCCATTGCAGTAGCAAAAACAGAAGGTCAAGAAGCATTTGCTTTGCAACTACAAGAAATGCTGGCACAACACCCACAAAGCGAACTATCTTCAATGGCCAAAGATATGTTAGCACTTATGGGACAAGGAGCTGAAAGCCAAACTGGATACCTCAGTTCGCTACAAGCAAGACGAGCAAACGATACATACACAACAGACACTATTGCAAACGACACCATACACTTTGATCCTACACGTCAAACACCATCACTCGTGTTATTAGTGATGCAACAAGACGATAGCCAATTCAATCAAATGTTATATGAGATTGCTCTATTCAACTTCTCACAATTCATGATCAAAGATTTTGACATCAAACAATTGGCAAACTTTAATGCTGACAAAAGCGCTATCATCATAGCTGGATTTGAGAAAATGGATGAGGCCGAATGGTACTACAATCTTTTGCAAAAAAACACCGATATCCAACAATCCCTACAAACCAACAACGTACAAGTGATTTGCATATCAGAAATCAACTACGAACTTCTACAATCACACTTCACAATCACAGATTACAATGCATGGTTGCTAGATAACGATAAATAAGCCTATGTATTTTGATGAACTACCTTTAGCAGACGAAGTATTAGATGCTCTATGGGACATGCATTTTGACGAATGCACTCCAGTACAAGAATACACCATTCCTGTTATACTAGAGGGAAAAGACGTGATCTCTTGTGCCCAGACTGGCACAGGAAAAACGGCAGCATTCATCTTGCCATTACTAACCAACCTACTATATGACAACCATGATCCAAACAAACTAAATGCCATTATCATGGCACCTACGCGCGAGTTGGCACAACAAATTGACCAACAAATGGAAGGATTTGGGTTCTATGTGCCATTTTCATCTGTTGCCATCTATGGAGGCAACAATGGACAAGCATGGGGTACACAATCAACGGGATTACAACGAGGAGCCGACATAGTAATTGCTACACCAGGACGACTGCTCGCCCTGATGAATATATATGACATTGACTTCTCTGGCGTAAAATACTTCATTCTTGATGAAGCCGATAGAATGCTAGACATGGGATTCTACGACGATATAATGACCATCGTCAGCAAACTACCCAAAGAGAGACAAACAATCATGTTCTCGGCCACTATGCCTGCTAACATACGCAAGATGGCCAAAGCAATCATGAACCAACCAGCAGAAGTACAAATTGCTATATCACGTCCGCCAGAGAGCATACAACAACAAGCGATAGACATATTCGAAGCACAAAAAACAGAATACCTCAAATTGCTACTCAAAGAACGCAAACTGAAAAAAGTAATTGTATTTGTAGGTAAAAAACAACGAGTAAAAGACCTTGCCCGAGAACTTCGTGCTATTGGTATTGATGCACGTGCCATGCATAGCGATCTCGAACAGAAAGAACGTGACGAAGTCATGCTGGACTTTCGAAACGGAAAAGTAGATGTACTAGTAGCCACAGACATCGTATCACGCGGTATAGATGTTGACGACATACCACTAGTTATCAATTATGATGTTCCGCATGATGCAGAAGACTACGTGCACCGAATAGGACGTACTGCACGTGCTGAAAACAAAGGTGAAGCAATCACCTTAGTTTGCCCTGAGGACAAACACTTCTTTAATAAGATTGAGAGATTTCTTCAAAAAAACGTAGAAAGAATCACCTTGCCATCTTCTCTTGGAGCTGGACCTGATAGTAGCGAATGTTCGCTTGTTGCTGACGACCATAAGCGCTCTTCCAAGCGCCGAAAAAACGGCAAGCCTTTTCAGCATAGGCGTAAGCAGAAACCTCATCGCCAAGCATCTCATAAGCAATAGCTATATTTGCCGCTGCAACCGCAGCGGCTTTTTTATTCTTACCATCCAAAGCTGTTGTCCAACTATTAATAGCTTCCTGCCAATGCTGATAACGAAAATGCTCTAGTCCTGCTTTTATATGAACATCATCTTGCTCATATAGATACCTTCTTGTAGATTGCCAATAAGGCAACAAACTCTGCGCAACATGTTCTCCCAAAACACTTGATAAATACAACAAGGCCTCTTGACGATTAGGGAGATATGCCAATGCTCGCTCACGTGTAGATTCCTCCTTACTTTCCCATACCAATGTATCAGCTGTAGTAAAACTGACTGAAGTTCTAGAGGATTCAGCATAATAGACTGTCCAATGGGATTGAATATATGCTTGCAAAAATGCATAATAACCGCCACCAGTTGTCAAAAAATTATCTAGTACATCGTAAATAACTAGTTGGTTGAGTACCAACAATGCATCCACATCATAGTCGACTAACAATTGGTTCGCTTGGCTATTTCCCAATGTACTACGCGAATAATAGTTGTCAAAATGATTCTGCGACTTATCTAGCAACTCTACTCGTACAAACTCGGAACTCCTATCCAATGTTTCTGCCACAGAAAACATACCATATAATAGCGACTTATCTAGATTAACGCTTGCACTACCTCGCTGTTCCCCATCTACCATAATAGTATGTCCAAAATCTTCTGGTTGTACCAAAGCATTATTCACTACCAACACACTATGAACATCGTTCAATGCACTATTTGCTGCATCATGATATTCCTCTATCGTAAAAAAATATTGCTGAGAAACCAATGGGCTCACCAGCAGTATACACAGCAATATCATCCATATACGCATCATACAAATTTTACTAAAGTTTTCTGATACGCCATTCTTTGGGATATAGATTATTACAATGATTTCCTACATTCTTCACAAACCCCAAAGGCACATGGTCATACGTTACCATCAGTACACCAACTGGAGAATCACCCAAATTGAGAGCCTCGTTGCGCAAATAACTCAGCGCCTGATCTAAATTTAAATTAACCTGAGCAAAACTAGCCATATTGACATCTTTTAGCATAGCAAGTGAATGTTGAGGAACAATATTCTTTCCACGTATTTCACCAATGCCAAAACCGGTACTAATACAAATAAACTGAGATGAAAGATACTCAATCAACTCCTTAAATTTCGTGGGATAAGCCGACACAAATCTATCCTGCTGACGCAATACCCATTGTTCAGGGTGTTTCAACCAAGTACGCATTTGCGCCTCTCCCTCCACCTTTCCTAATGCGGATGACGACCTACTCTTAGGGATACGGAATGCAGAGACAGACTTATCCAACTTGCGCAATACACACATATACAATCCTTCACCTTTTACCCTATGGGGATAAAAATGATAACCTACTTTCCCTTCCACTATGCCCCATGAGGGATCATAAACTATTGGCAAAACCTCCGCACCCAACTCCTCTACGATCCATGCTACATTATCTTCATTCTCCTCTTTGTTGAAAGTACAGGTAGAATATATCAATACACCACCTGGTTTCAAAGCATCCCACACTCCATCTAGTATGCTTACTTGACGATCTACACAATCCTGCACATTCTTCCTGCTCCACTCGGCTATTGCACCCGCATCTTTGCGAAACATACCTTCACCCGAACAAGGAGCATCTACCAAAATACAATCAAACAGACCAGGTAACTTTGTACCAAAATCACAAGCGGGGTTATGGGTAACTACCGTATTACCATTACCCCATTTCTGGATATTTTCGGATAAAACAAAGACACGCTGACGAACTACCTCATTACTTACCAACAATCCCTGCATCCCTAGATATTGACTAATAAGGGTAGATTTACCACCCGGAGCTGCACACATATCCAGCACTACACTATCAGGTACTACATACTGACGAAGCACCTCTCCCAAAAACATGCTACTAGCCTCTTGTACATAATAGCAACCTGCATGAAACAGAGGATCCAAAGTAAACTGCGGACGCTCACTCAAATAATAACCATCCTCATGCCATGGTACCTCCTCCGTATCACACTCAAAAGTTAGGCAATCTATCTTATCGTTCAGTCGAATAGATACAACCGGATCACCCGCTAGTGCTTGACACAATGACTGCACTTCTGGCGCGGGCAACTGCTCATGCAATGATTCTATGAATTCTATTGGTAACATTTTTCTTATGTCGTTAGCGTGCCTGCGCTGAACGCATGGCACGTTGCAATTCTCTCTTATCGTCTGCTGCACGCAGAGCCTGACGTTTGTCATAACTATGCTTACCCTGGCACAACGCAATCTCCACCTTGGCTAAACCACGATCGTTAATAAACATTCGAAGAGGAATGATAGTCTTACCTGTATCACGCACTTGGCGCTCCAACTTACGCAACTCCTTCTTCGTCAGCAATAATTTCCGATCACGTCTGGCATCATGATTGGCATAACTTCCGAAACGATACTCGGCAATATGCATCTGTCTAACCCACAACTCACGACCTACAAACTGACAATAGGTATCTACCAAAGATGCCTTGCTCTCACGTATCGACTTTATCTCTGTACCATATAGTTGAATACCTGCCACATAACGATCTAATATCTCATAGTCAAATGAGGCACGACGATTCTTGATATTTACATCACTTTTCAAACGCATATATGCCAGCGATTCTAATTGAATACTCTGTTATTATTCTTGATATGCTGCCACAATATGTTGTACTAAGTGGTGGCGGACAATATCTTTTTGCGAAAATTCCACTACTGCTATCCCACGAATATCACGCAAGCGCTCCAAGGCATCCTTCAAGCCCGATTTCTGAGTGGCTGGCAAATCAATCTGTGTCAAATCCCCTGTCACAATCATTTTTCCATGTACACCCAAACGAGTCAAAAACATCTTCAACTGCGCAGACGTTGTGTTCTGTGCTTCATCCAAAATCACAATTGCATCTGCCAATGTACGACCACGCATAAACGCCAAAGGAGCTATCTGAATCACTCCACGCTCCATATATTCATTAAGTTTAGCACCTGGAATCATATCCTGCAAAGCATCATACAAGGGTTGGAGATAGGGGTCTATTTTCTCTTTCATATCGCCCGGCAAGAAACCTAATTTCTCTCCTGCCTCTACTGCTGGACGAGACAATATGATACGCTTCACTTCACGATTTTTTAGAGCGCGAACGGCTAGCGCTATCGCCGTATAAGTCTTACCACTACCTGCAGGACCTACCGCAAACAGCAAATCATTTTCTTCATATGCATCCACCAAACGCTGCTGATTCACACTGCGTGCTACGATGGACTTACCATTAACTCCATGCAAAATCAAATTATCTTGCAATAACTCACTAGGAGTCTCACCATGAATCAATTGTAATATTTGCGATTCCTGCAACGTATTGTTCTTGATGCAAAACGCCTCACACTTACGCATGTTCTGCTCAAAACGAGCTATTGAGGACTCCGAACCAATAACTTTCACCTGATAACCACGAGCCACTACACGAACATCTGGGTGTTGGTTCTTCAAGCAAAGAATATTGATATTGTTTACACCATAGAACGTAGCTGTATCTAAAGCATCATTCAACTCCAGTATTACTTCCATTATCATTTATATGCAAAATTCTTGCAAAAGTACATCTTTATTTTGAATTGTGCAAATTTTTTTGATTAATATCGTATTTTACGTAGTAAATTCTCAAATAAACTAACTAATTTGAATAATTTGAAAATAAAACATACGCATATTTGGTTTTTTGAAAAAAAAATTGTAATTTTGCAGCCTATTAAAACCAAATATGTATGAAAACTGAAATCAACGGAGATTGGAAGGCATATGCTAAACGTTTCCAAATGCCTACAAAACAAACACTCATCTTGCCACTCAAAAGGTTTGGCATCTGTTTACTAATTCAAACGGCTGCTTCTTGCTCCGGTTCCATCATCATTTTACTTGTTTCTTCACTCGTAATTGGCACATTCCTCTACGCCGCCTACAAAGAGTTTTGGAATGTCGTCTTAGAGGAAGCAAAAGGGTTAGGAGCAGATTTACTCATGTGGCTGTACTACGCGGTATTGTTTGTAATTACCATAATCGCTCCCGTTGTCGTAGCAAACCATTATCTCTATTTCATATAGCAATCATACTACATGCTCCTCACCCCTGTACAAAATAGGGCACTTTTCAAACTCGCAGTTGATCTGGTCAAAGCTGATGACCAAATACATTACGAGGAGATGACCACATTGCATCAACTCCAACAGCAATGCAATATCCAAACCGAGGAGATCGAACTGATTCACTACATTACTATACAAGATGCTATAGAGACACTATCTACACTCCAAATAGAAGAAAAAAATCAAATCATCGAGATACTCAGCAACATCGTATCCGTTGACAACGATATCGACTATCGAGAAAACCTAATGCTTGGGGCCATCAAACTAAGCCTACAACACCCCAATCAATTCAAAATCATTTCCACACAAGACGCAAGCATCGATTGTGATTTTCACCAAATGGTATACCTCGAACACGAACAATGCACACCTACTAGAACGTTCTTTGAGGACCCATACCACAACATGATGCTCACCAATGCACTCGCGAAGAGCCAAATACAACTATTCTACTTACCTCGCGTTCTAGAGCAAATTCGAAGCAATTATATCACATCTGAATCGTTCTTAAAAACACTACAACAGTCCATCAATTATATCGTACCTTCGCTCAACACTACGGGATTAGACCGCCTCAATTTTGCACTTCAACAAATGGATGTGGTCGGATTTACCAAACTGGTGGAAACACAACTTCACATCCATCCTGGTACCATCAATATGAATGCATTTCTCATGATTATGGTGCAAGATTCATCCACCTTTGACGATGACAACATCTCCCATCGAAATCGAGATTTCCTTTGCATTGATGTGACACGCGAACCGAAAACGCTTATCGCGCTTTTCGTTGAACACATGCAGAAAAACCTGCTCGCGATCAGTTACCACGGATACTATCGAATCCTTTTCGACTTCCTCAACTCACGAACACCTATCATGAGTACCATCCTACTCAAACGAAACTACAACTTTATCTTGCAGGATATTGACCAACTGGAAGTCGTTTTCAAATCTGCACCACAAGCAAAAACCTTCTACTTACTACTGCTCTTCTACGCCAAAAGAGGATTACCTCAAACTTTGTGCGAAATGGCACAATTACTATGCGAAGACTTGCAACAACAGAACATGGTAGACGTTGTAGAACTTAAGCAATATCTACTGCAGCACAAAAGCGAACAAGCAACTTTAATCTACAATACAATCATCATATACGAAACCATAGCGAACAAAAACAGCGAACCAGACAGAATGCTGGAATATGTGCGCAGCATACTTTGCCACCGCAGTTCACTCAAAAACTACATCAATTCTGCATTTGCACTTGTTGAAGAATTGGCCAACAAAGAACTATACCTAGTAAAGTATAACAAAGATACCGACTCTTACCTTTTACAACTAAGTCACACATGGGTACGAGTCATTGACGACCAAACAGCTATTCCTATTACAGAAAGCAAACTTTGGAAGAAACTAGCCAATCCAGCACAATCCAGCATACTATAAATTCTAATCTCCACGAACTCTTAGACAAAAAAAGAAGGATCTTCTTACGAAAATCCTTCTTTCTTCGTGCGCAGGATGAGACTCGAACTCACACGGTCTTGCGACCACTACCCCCTCAAAGTAGCGTGTATACCAATTTCACCACCTGCGCTCAACGGTAACAGATTGTGCCCAAAACAGGACTCGAACCTGCACGTCTCTCAACACTCGCACCTGAAACGAGCGCGTCTACCAATTCCGCCATTTGGGCGCTTCTTACGAATGTTTACAAAGACCATTTCTAGAAAAAAAGCAGGAACCATGTCCTGCTCTCTTCTATAGAGCGGCAAACGAGACTCGAACTCGCGACCCCAACCTTGGCAAGGTTGTGCTCTACCAACTGAGCTATTGCCGCAAAATCTTAAAGAACATCGCTCTCATTCGAAAGCGGGTGCAAAGGTACTGCTTTTTTTTTATATGACCAAATATTTTTCAAAAAAAATGATAAAAAAATGTATTTTTATTCGTTTTTATGCTTTTTTTGCCATTTTTTTACTAACTTTGCACCCGATTTATCAAAATTACAAATATGCAACGCTCTGCTGAAGAAATAGAATTCATACGTCTACAAAAACGACTTACCAAACGTTTTCACAAAGCTTGCGCGGACTATAGGCTTATTGACGACGGCGACCATATACTCATCGGACTGAGCGGAGGAAAAGACTCACTCGCACTAGTCGAGTTCTTAGGACGTCGAGCACAAATACATGTTCCACAATTCAAAGTCACGGCTGTACACGTACGAATCAAAGAACGCAACTACCAATCCGACCTGAATTACTTACAAGACTTCTGCAAACACCTAAAAGTACCTTTCATTATAAGAGATACACAAATTGGAGCGGAAGAAAAAAAAGACCCTTGTTTCCTCTGCTCGTGGTTCAGAAGAAAACAACTCTTTGATACTGCACAAGAATTAGGATGCAACAAAATTGCACTTGGACATCATATGGATGATATCATAGAAACACTACTTATGAATCTTATTTTCCAAGGACACATCGGCACCATTCCACCACTACTACAAATGGAAAACATGCCTATACAAATGATTCGACCACTATGCTTAATAACGGAGCAAGAGCTTGAACACTATGCACTACTCTCACACTATGAGAAACCCACAAAACTTTGCCCTTTCGAGAAAGTCAGTAGCAGAGCCCAAATCAAACTTTTACTACAACAACTACAACAATTAAACCCTAATATCCGAAACTCCATCTGGGGAGCTATGGAAAACATCAAAACAGAATATCTACCACGAACTATCAAATAATTGAAATACAACACATATGTCAAGTTTTATCACTATCTTGCTACTGATTGCATCCAATGTCTTTATGACTCTTGCATGGTATGGACACCTCAAATTGGGCGAGTTAACTTGGTTCCAGAAATGGCCAATGATTGCCATCATCGCACTATCATGGGGAATCGCTTTCTTCGAATACTGTCTACAAGTTCCTGCCAATCGCATTGGATTTGAAGGAAATGGAGGACCTTTCTCTATCATGCAACTCAAAATACTGCAAGAGGTAATCACACTTGTCGTATTCATCATTTTCTCGGCCATTGCTTTTCATATGCAAATCAAATGGAACCACATCATGGCGGGTATATGCCTAGTTGCTGCGGTATATTTCGTTTTTGGATTCAAATAAAATCGTAACTACATATATGAAAAAGATTCTTTTCGTTTGTCATGGTAATATCTGCCGCAGCGTCATGGCAGAGATGATCATGCGACACTTAGTTGCACAAAAGCCAGCACTTCAAGACATAATCATTGACTCATGCGCCACATCCCGAGAAGAAATTGGAAACGATATCTACCCACCTGCCAAACATTGCTTGACTGCACACAAAATTCCATTCACACACCACGCAGCTAGACAAATCACCACCACAGATTATCACAATTTCGATCTCATCATCTGCATGGAGCAATACAACGTACGCAACCTTCGATACGCCTTAGGGGAAAGCATACTCCAAATGGATGCCACATCTGCACAACCTAAAATCCAACTATTACTACAACACGACGTGGCTGATCCTTGGTACACCGGAGACTTCGAAACCACCTACTCTGATATCATGATAGGATGCGAACAATTAATCAAACGACTAGAAACCGACAACTAACCACACACTTAATAAACTAACTACAATTTCACACGCAACAACGCATGTATATCCGTACGTGTTGACTCTTTGTCGTGTTCCAATGCCCGTTTTGCTTGATATATTGTTTCGCTAACTCGTATGTACAGCGAAAAAGTATCATTAATTTTATAGCGAGCATTCAACCAAAAACGGCCTCCTAAACCATATACAAATGGCATCGAATATGCATATAGCACATCGTTCTCGTAAATATACACCCTATTATTCCACGCACGCGCATCAAACGCCTGAGCACGAAATTGCAACACAATAGGCACCTTCGAAAAACGATACTCTACATCTTGAAATACCGAGCAACCATAACTCCAATGCTCCTTCGAATACACCATATTCGCATCCAACTGAGTCTTCAATTTCCATTGTCCTAACTCCCACACACCATTCCAACGCGCTGAATACGTATCTATCTCGTTCTTGCTTCTGGCTCGCAAACGAATATGCATCTTGTAGCCTCTAGCAGAAAGATAATCCGCTTGTGCCATGGTCTCGTATCCATCTTTCCAAACGTCACCAAAGAGCGATAACTGCCAGTTTGTCAATCTATTATACTCCACGCCTAAATACCCACCATGCTCATCTGTTATACGGCTTTTCGAGCACAACACATTCGCATAAGGATTGGCATATTCAGGGGAGTAATACCGATAAATTCCCAGCAAATTCAGATCACCTATCGGTCTATAGCGAACTCCTACAATCGTTCCCCATCCCCATTGCCCAAAATGCGAAGTAGCCACCTCGCCCCATACATCCACCTTTCCCCAATTATATCGTACATTCACTCCCATCGCTCCTATGCTATTCTCACTCCCTTTTGGGGAGGGGGCAGAAGTAGGATGCCCTATCGTCTCCACAACGGTCATACCTACTTTCAGGTTGCCCCAGCGACCGGTTGCATTCGCACCCACCACATGCTGCCAAGAATCATCCGTATTGCGCAAAGAATAAAACGCACTCACATCTGCCCAACCCACTCGTGCCGTAGCACCCAAACCATGAAAATACTGATAACTATCACCTACCGAACTATATTTCTTCAACCCCTCATCCGTTATTGCTGTCGACTGAATATAGGCTGACTTCCCTCGCTTGAACGGACTACCAACCACCAATCCATAACCAAAACTCGCCTGATAATTACCTGCCACAATAGTTCTCATCGGACCTATATCCTTCAGTTGTATATACCCGCCATAATCCCATCTCTCGCCTTCTCGCCCTATCGCCTTATCACCTATCTGCCTTACCACATTCACACCCGCCTGAACACGATTGCAATAATTAAATCGATACCTAAATTTTCCATACATCGGATCCCCCTCAAAATCCTCCATATTCCGTGCATCCACCCTTAGCGTCATTTCATGCTTAGCATCATGAAACACCTCCCGAAGATACATTTTCTTACCTCCTGAACCCCTAAACTCCTTTACTCCTAAACTATCCACCTTCACAAACGATAACAAATTACGTATCTCATAATCCTTCAAACAAGGAATCAATTGCAACTCATATATATCTTGAAACCGATGTTGATATTGATACATCAATATAGCATCTATTTGCTCATCACTTAAAAAACGCAATCGAGACAACTCTTCCGCCGTCGTTTCATTTAGATCTATAGGATGCGCGGCTATCTCCATCAGTTCCTCTTGCAAATCCGACCAAGACGTTTCACTTTCCTCTGACAACTGATTATAGATATCTTCCAATACGTCGTCCAAACCAACCTCTTGAGCTGGAATCGAAAGCGTTACACACGAACACAAAATAATCAGTATATACCTTATATTCATCATTTAGACCGCAAAAGTAGTAAAAAATATGGAAATATACGAACCAATTCCATAAAAATTTGCTATTGTTATATTTTTTTATTACCTTTGCAGGCAAAATTCACCTTATAGATGCAACCTAATAAACCATATCTACGGATTTTCAACGTTCTGCTCATCTTAGCAGCATATGGGTATTTAGTCTATCGTCTAACTATTTTCGATGATTATTCATCCTTCCTTACGGCTTTTCAGACCACGGATATTGGGCTGTGGCTCACGCTTGCCGCGGCACTAGTGCTCATGCCTATCAATGTAATGGCAGAGGCCGGTAAATGGCGCTTGCTGCTGCGCAAAACTGAAACCATGACCATCTGGGGAGCTCAGCGCCAGGTCTATTATGGCTATGTAGGAGCATTCATCACGCCATACCATGCTGGTGACTATCCCGCGAGAGCAATGCTCCTCAAGGACAAGAGCAATTTCTCCGCAGCCGTTGGACTCGGGCTTGTGGGTACTGTAGCTCTGCTCGTTGTCGAACTCATTTTCGGAATTCCCGCTACATGGCTGTTTATCAGCTACAATCCTAATATTCCTATGCAGTATTTCGCTGTGGCATTCATAGTCTTGGTTTTAATGCTCAGTTTCCTCCCTCACATTGTCAGAGCACTATCTCGACGACAATGGAAGAATATACAGATGCAGCAACTCTCTGCAGCGCTAGCGCATATGTCCTACCCACTCTTCATGAAAACCATCGCTTGGTCCATGTTGAGATATGCCATTTGGACCTTACAATTGGCATTGGTGCTCCATTTCTGCGGAGTAGATATGACGCCTATCCAATACATGATAGCCATTCCTTTTTACTACATGGTCGTAGCTATCTTCCCTTCACTACCTGCGCTCAATATTGCCATTCGTGGAAGTTGGTCACTCATCATCTTCGGGGTATTCAGCCAAAACACGGCTGGCATAGCATTTGCCGTACTGCTGATATGGATCATCAACACCGTCCTGCCTATGCTCATTGGTTCCATTCTCTACCGCAACGGCAAAACCAAATAACTTCTAAACTTCTAAACTTCTGAACTTCTAAACAAATATAATAATATGACACTTCATTTCACAATCAACTACCAAGCGCAATGGGGACAACAACTCGCTGTTCTCTACGCTGCGGATGCGGACATCACTACCGCATCGCCTGTGACTCTCCCTATGGACTGCCACGGCAACTCTGAGTGGTCGGCTCAAGTCACCCTCAGCGACATCCATAAGTACATCTCTTACTGCTATGTAGTCCTCGACGAACAAGGCAATATCCTCCGTCGCGAGTCCGTGTCTCACCTCCTCGAGTGCCAACCTGGCAATATCGTGCTACACGACCTCTGGCAAGACAAATCTCAATCCCTCTTCGCTTCTAAGGTCTTCAGTCAGGTGCTCTTCGCACACCGTGCTCCTGTAGCGGCTAAGAAAGCTACGGGCAACATCACCCTCAAGGTCTCTGTACCTCGCCTCGAGCGTCATCAGGGTGTGGCTATCATGGGTAACATCGCCGCCCTCGGCGAGTGGGATCGCACCAAAAAACTCCCTCTCACCAATACCCAATATCCAATAGCCAATAGCGAAGCGTCCTATAACCCTATTTGGACCGTCACTTTCCACGCTAAACTCGGCTCCGTAGTGGAGTACAAGTATGTCATCTACGACCTCAAGTCTGGTGATATCGTGGATATGGAGTGGGGCGAGAATCGCAAGATCTGGGATGTACAACGCGCTAAGCACTATGTCATCTCCGACTCTCCTTTCCGCTACACCCAAGCCAACTGGAAAGGCGCTGGCGTGGCTGTGCCAGTCTTCTCTCTCCGCTCAGAGAACGGCTTCGGTATTGGTGAGTTCCAAGACCTCAAGCTCCTCGCTGATTGGGCTGTACTCACAGGTCAAAAGATGATCCAAACCCTCCCAATCAACGACACTACCCTTCGTCACAACAACCTCGACTCATATCCTTACAACGCAGTTAGCGTCTTTGCGCTCCACCCAATCTACCTCAATATCGAGAAGATGGGCACCCTCACTCCTACCCAACTCAAACGTTATCGCAAGACACAGGAGGAGTTCAACGCCAAGACCATCGCAGACTACCAATGCGTGTACGATGAGAAGATGAAGTACTTCAAGTCCCTCTACAAGGCCGACAAAGCTACTCTCTTCGCTTCAGACGAATATAAGACTTTCCTCGCTGCCAACGAAGGCTGGCTCTTGCCTTACGCAGAGTTCCTCTCTAAGCGCGACAAACAACCTAAGGACTTCTACTGCTACCTCCAGTTCCATGCGGACAAACAGCTCCGCGAGGCAGTGGACTACGCACACTCTGTAGGCGTGGCATTCAAGGGTGATATTCCTATCGGTATCTCTCCTGACTCTGTGGACGCTTCCACCGACCCACACCTCTTCAACCTCTCTGCTTCGGCAGGTGCGCCACCCGATGACTTCGACGCACGTGGTCAGAACTGGGGCTTCCCTACCTACAACTGGGATGTCATGGCTCAAGACGACTACCAATGGTGGAAGTTCCGCTTCACCAAGATGGCAGACTACTTCGACGCATATCGTGTGGACCATATCCTTGGCTTCTTCCGTATCTGGCAAATGCGCAAATCGGATGTTTGGGGCCTCTGCGGTCACTTCTCTCCTGCTATGCCTTATTCGCTCCAAGACCTCTGGAACATGGGCGTGAAACTCGACGAGGATCGCCTCACCAAGCCATATATCCGTGCTAACTTCTTGGGTGACACCTTCGGCTACGATACCGAGTATGTGAAGAACAATTTCCTCCTTACCAACGACGGATATATCTACTTCTTCCCTGAGCATCTCGACACCCAACGCAAGGTGCAACAGTTCTTCCTCAACCCTGAGAACCGTGCTGCTCACGAGAACAACTGCAATATCGACAATGTCCTCAACGGACTCTTGTATCTCCATTGCGAGGTGCTCTTCGTGCGTGACCAGAAGAACCCATCGATGCTCCACCCACGCATTGCGCTCTACCAGTCACACAACTACCAAGAGCTCTATGCAGACCAACGCCAACTCTTGGCTGACATCCACAACGACTACTTCTACCACCGCCACACTTCTTTCTGGCGCGAGTCTGCACTCAAGAAGTTGCCTACACTCATCGCTTCTACCGACATGCTCTGCTGCGGCGAGGACCTCGGTATGGTGCCTACCTGTGTGCCTGATGTCATGAACCAATTGCAGATCCTCTCGCTCGAGATCCAACGAATGCCTAAGGACCCAACCGTAGCTTTCGCTCACCCAGCGGATGCTCCTTACCATAGCGTTTGTACCATCGGTACCCACGACATGAACCCTGTTCGTGCTTGGTGGGAGGAGGACCGCCAAGTCACTCAGAAGTTCTACAACGAACAGATGGGCTGGTGGGGTGAAGCTCCAAAGGAGATGTCACCAGAAATTGCCGAATTCATCGTTAATCAGCACATGTATAGCCCTGCTATGTGGGTGATTCTTCCATTGCAAGACTGGTTTGCTATTGATGGTGATATTCGTTTGGCTGACCAACACGCTGAGCGTATCAACTTGCCTTCTAACCCAGAGCATTTCTGGAACTACCGCATGCACCTCACTCTCGAGGAGCTCCTGAAGAAGGACGCTTTCAACGCCCACGTGAAGTCCCTTACCCAAGTGCGTTAATCACGCCTCTTGCCTATAGCCTAAAAAGAGCATTTCCACCCGAAATGCTCTTTTTTCTTGCCTCTAAACTGCGCTGCCAGCGCTCGACGGTATCCCGTCTCGCGTGTCGCGACTCCCTAATCCCCCGCCTCTAAACCCTAAACAGTAGCGAAGCGTCCTCTAAACCGCGCTGCAAGCGCCCGCCTTTACACCCTACACCTTACACTCTACACCAGAAAAATCGCATTTTACTGCAATTTTTCTTGCAAATCTACAATTTTTGTTGTACCTTTGCACCCGAAATACACTTGTAAATCTTAGGTGATTCTTAGGTTATTCATAGGTGATTTATAGGTTATTCTTAGGTGATTAAGCAACTTTCACTATAAAATAAGCATAATATACCCTTAAAACTTTTAAAACTCTTAAAACCTTTTAAACTCATCCAACTATGGCACAAATTACCCTCAACCATCCCATTGCGGAGATCCATGGCGCCCTCAGCAAGCGCAGCAACATTGTCAATCGCCAGAAGAAATACCGTATCAACGGCCGTGTTATCCACGAAGGCAAGCAAGAGTCTTATGCTATCGTAAACCCTCGTGATTGGAAGAAAACTCCTGCCCAAGGAGTCGAACTCGCCAATCAAATGGCTTGGCAAGAGGCTTGCCGCCGTACTGCCCAAATCTTGCAAGCCGCTCAACCAGACGGCCCAACCGAGCAACAACTCTTCGAACGTCGTATCAATCAAATCCCTGACTATTACACTTTAGAAGAATCCCGTACATTGTTAGAGGATTTCCGACGTCGTTTTGAGGCTCAAATCCCCAACACGCGTGGTAAACAACCCGACGCACAAGCGCCTATTGACCCAGAGACTCGCAAAAGCAAGCAATATACCCAACTCCCTGCCTTCATCCGCGCCATGCTCTACCACCAACTAAAGGGCCAATTATCTTTGTAATTTAGCTTCAAGTATATATTCTTCTATTGCCTCGACTTTAAAAGTTGAGTATTCTAGTATCCCCGCCACCTGTCCAGTTCTCGGCGGTAGTTCGCCGAGCCAATTTCTCGCATTTGGTTCAGTCCTCGGCGTACATGCCGAGTAATCCCCGCCTCTACACCCTACACTTTACACCCCAAAAAATCGCATTGCCCTTGTGCATATGCGATTTTTTCGTATCTTTGCACTCGTAATTTTTTGGCAAATAAAGAAAACTGCGCAACCCTTGCTCGAAAAACGAGATACAAAACACCAACTCCGCATAATCACTTATATTGAGTCGATTATGCGGAGTTTGTGTTAGGTAAATACTACTCTCTTTAACGTATAGTAGAGAAAATAGAAGTCTATTTTCTTATTTCTTGATCAAATATTTCACTGTACGCCACAATTCTGGTACAAGTAATACGGGAGAAGTAACAGCTATAATCACCAACCAATCTTGAACCGTCAGAGGAACCACGTTAAACAACGAACCTGCACACTGAACAATCACTATCTGACCCAAAAGAATGGCCAGAGAGATAAATATAAATCCTTTGCTAAATGTATTATCCTTCAACTTGCCACGAATGGCATCCACTACATCTAGGAACAAACCACGATCCGTACGGAAATATTTGACATTGAAAATATTCCAGAACTGCAACAACACAAACATCGAGAAGAATATACTCAACTCCTTACCACCAATATGCAACTTTGTATGCGTAAAATTAAACATCTCCGTGAAATATTTCCATGTAAAAATATCACTTGCCGCATTAATATTCATATGCCACATCAGTTGCCAGAGACCAAACAATAGCACAAACATACTTGCACCCACTAAGAGAATTCGCCTTACCATATGGCGGTCTATAATATGACTTTTTGGATTGCGCGGAGCATCGTACATCACATTTCTATCTGCCGGCAACGAGGACAAAGCCATCGCCGCAAAAGTATCCATAATCAGGTTCACCCACAGCATCTGAGTCACTGTCAATGGAGAGTCCATGCCTAAAAATGCGCCTACTAATACGATCAAACAAGCACACAAGTTGATAGTCATCTGGAACAATATAAAACGCTTGATATTCAAATACAACGACCTACCCCACAAAATTGCATTATTGATCGATGCAAACGAGTTATCAATAATCGTTATATCACTTGCCTCCTTTGCTCTACTAGTTCCACTACCCATCGATATTCCTACCTCGGCCTTCGACAATGCCAACGCATCATTCGTTCCATCACCTGTTACCGCAACTACCTGCTGGTCACGCTGCAACAAGCCCACCAGTCGAGCCTTATCCTCTGGCTTAGCACGAGACAGAATCTTCAAATTAGGAATCCAATGTTCCAACAACTCATCATCTGACATCTCAGCAAACTGTACCCCATCCAATTGCTGATATGGACCATCATCCTGCAAAAGACCGATCTGACGAGCAATCTCACCTGCTGTATCTTTATTATCACCCGTCACAATAATCACACGCACATGCGCATCCTTCGTACAAACACGTATCGCTTCTGGCACATCCGGACGAATAGGATCGGCTATGGCTACCACACCCATAAACGTCATTTCCCCTCCATCCTGCTGCATAGCAAATCCCAACGTGCGCATCGCATGACTCTGGAACGCTCGGATTTGATCCTCTACCTCGGATACTGGCGTGTCATTAGCAATTACTGTACACTGAGCTAACACTATCTCAGGAGCGCCCTTCACCAACACCAACGGATGACCATCATACATAATCGTCGTAGTCATCTGCTTGGTATCTGTGGAGAAAGGGTGTTGACGTAAAATATCATAGCTATCACGCAAACTTTGATAACTATAACCATCCGCAGTAATCCATCGCAAGAGAGCTCCCTCTGTAGGATTACCTACGATGGCATACGAACCATCTTCCTGCTCATCCAACTCCGCAGTAGAATTCAGGGCTACATTCAACACCACTATATCTTGCAAACTTTCATCGTAGAAACGATAGTCCATCACCTCCATCTTGTTTTGGGTCAAGGTGCCTGTCTTATCTGTACAAATCACAGTCGTAGCACCCATCGTCTCACACGCATGCAACTTGCGGACAAGGTTATTAGCTTTCAACATCTTGCGCATACTAAGTGCCAAACTAACAGTCACACTCATGGGCAAACCTTCAGGAACCGCCACCACGATCAACGTTACTGCTATCATAAACGTATTCACTATATACGCCAAGATATCCACCCATTGCAAAACTCCCTCGGGAAATAGAACAACAAAGAAATATATCAATCGACCTACTACTATCAATGACGCAACCACAAAACTTGCGATTGAAATAGCCTTGCCTAAATAGGCCAACTGTTTGTTAAGCGGAGTTTCCACTTCACGACCCTCGCGCTCCAACATGATTCCTTGACCTTCCTGAGACTGCAATCCTACTGCTGTTATTTCGCAAAGAGCATTGCCATCAATAACGGTAGAACCACGCAACAAGAAATTGCTAGGATATGTCGCAGAAGGTAAATGTAAGTCCTCTGCACTCTTGTGCGCATACAACTCACCCGTGAATATCGACTCGTCAACACTCAGATTCTCGCTATACAGCACTTTGCCATCTCCTGGAACCTCATCACCGGCATCCAAACGTACTATATCACCTACCACCACATCGCACCGAGGAATCTCTATCAACTTTACCCTAGCACCTGCATGCATATAGCGATATACTTTCACTGGACGAGAATCCTTCACCTTATTAAGCAACTGAAACTCATTATTCGCCTTCTGCTCAAAAACAAAACCTATCAGAGTCGATAGCAACAAGGCCAACAACACACCCATAGGTTCTATGAAAACGGTCCATCCAAAATCCAATGCAAATACTTCGTAAGCAGCGATACCCATAGATAAGATAAATACCACCAACAGAACTATCACAATAGGATCCTGAAACTTCTCTAAATATAATCTCCACCAAGACACCTTCTCTGGAGGAGGAATCACATTTTTTCCTTTACCATTAATCACCTCCGGAGAAGAGTTGAGTAATGCTTCTTTAAGAAATTTTCTCATAATTTCTAATTTCTATAATTTAGTATGTTTTTTTTATTTGTTATTGTTATACTATATGCGTTTGCTAACAATTTTTGTGCAAAAGTATGGTATTTTTGTGTAACCACATAAAAAATCCAAACGTTTGGAAAATTCAAACGTCTGGATATAACAAAAGAACAATACAATCAGACGAAAAGACCTACAAAGTCCAATCACTAATCAAATAATCTTTCTCTACAACATCTTCTATACTATTGGGCAAGTTATAGAAGAAGTCTATTCCGCTCATAGCTTCCACCTCATCCACAGACAACATATACGTCATCATCGGACGGTTTACTGCTTCATTGGGCATCACAAAACCTATTGCAGTCCATTCCTCACCCTTCTGACGCAAAAACACCTTGAAAAAAGCCTCAGGAACTGCCACTTGGGTTTGCTGACCTATCGTACTATACTGCTCTGCTACTATCGGACCACAAACGATATGCACCTCTCCGAACTTCACAGCCCAATCTCTGGCCAATTCTTCCAAATCATTCCAATCACCACGATTCAGACTCTGATTCTGTGGACAAATATTTGTCATATAGAAACTCTCATACATCGCCTGTTCACTCCATTTCATATCTGCTGCTGGGGCCATATGACCACGATCATAACCCGAATGAGTATAATCGCTCGTCACTACTGCTACACCATCCACATCTGGATCAGGATTAAACTTCTTTGCACGAGGAATATCACCTCCCACTTCTTCCTTCGTAAGCGAATAGGCTACCCAGTTCGGGATATTCCAATCTGGATTATGACTAACGGTATAGCCTAAATGCAAAATCACCTGTTGGGGTTGTTCTGAGAGCAACTCTGGAATCTCTACACGACTAAGGTCTGATACTTCCTCTACATCTGTCACCGAAACTCCACTTTCACTTCTAACTGCCTCCTCTGACGAACTAGAACTACCCTCATTGTTCGATTGTGTTGGGCGACCACATGATGCCAATACACATAGCACAAATAAACTGATAAAATATTTTTTCAACATACCTTATTATATATATAGTAAAATCCAACTGCACAATTAATGGTGTGTCTCACTATGCACCTTGCCACTTTGTATTCCACTCAACATCTTATGAATATAGTCAGAAATAGCCTTATCCTGCGAGATAAAACCTATCTCGTCCGTAGAATATTTACTTGGGAATGCAAATATCGCTCGCTCCTCTCCACCCACTTTCGTCAACCAACAACTCATCAATAGAGTTTCTGACAATGGTAGTAATTCTATATTAGGATGAGAAGCATACATTTCTAGAATAGTCTCTGACATTTCTACATACATCTTTTGGTAATCAGCAAATTGAATATCCTCATACCTCTTACCCATATGCACATCTTTTATCCTATCCAATTCCTTACACATTTGATTAACCTCTAAACTTAGCGTATCCTTTGATTTTCTATCCAACGGAATATTTTTTAGGTAGCGTTTACGTTTCTTGGTTAACTCTTCCTTTAATACCACTTTCGTAGAATCAAAATATCGTTCACAAACAATCGAATCAACATATAACCTATCATTTAGTTTGCGCATGATGCGTCGCCCACTATTTTCGCCAGCGTATTGCTTAGACAAACGATCATAAATCTCCGGAAAATATTGCTTCACCTTCTCCAATAATGCAGCTTGATATTCTACCGTATTCGGAGCATACTGTAAAGCTGCCAATTCACCATTCAAATGTTGCATATTACTTCGATGTGCTAGCAAACTCTCCTGATACGCACCATAATATCTCGAATCTATCAAAGCATCTTTTAGCATGCGTTTAAAGGGATCACTCTGCAATCCGTAATAGGCTATTGTAATATGACAACCATCATCCGATAACTTCAGAAGATTCTTATTCAGATTACAAAAACCATCAGGGTCACTCAATATGCCATAGTATAGCACATCCTGAAAAATAATAATCGAGTCTTGTTCCTTTGAACGATTTTGTGATGCTATCGCATGCTCCAATAAGACATTTATATTACTTATATACTCAGGGAATAGACCCAAATATCGCGTACTCAATGAGTTTTGGATCTCCACTAAGTTATTTACCACTTCTCGAGTCTCGCGCTTACTCTCCCATGTCTCATACGCAAAAAATGCTATCGACAAGACAAACGCAAAACTTGCACTATTCATGATCACTTTTATAACCTGATACCACTTCTTCTTCATACGAACTGAGTATTTATAATTTTATGCCGCAAAATTACAACAATTATTGCATATATGCAAATAAAAGTGATACTTTTGCATTGCTTTTTTCATTTTACATTGCCTTAAATACATCTAATATCTATATAATAACTTGTAAGCGATCACATAGTTATGTCTTAAAACTAAAAACCGTGACAATATCGTCACGTTTTTTAGTTTCTCATATGCTAGCATCATAAGTTCTTATTGTCTAGTAGGTCATTTCTAATCTAAGATTAGTTATCTTTAGATGTAGTTGGATTACTGAGATCTTTAACTACCTTATCAATTGTTTCAATAAGTGATTTAGAATCATTTAGCAATTCCTCATACATTCCTTGACGAGTTTCTCGATCACTAGCAAAATATGATTTCTCTCTTATGTCTTGTGTAATCTCTTCCATCAACATTGTCTTACCATGATTGCTTCCTTTACCGTCCTTCCCTAATGCTTCTTTGAGTGCACAATACAACTTGTCAGGCATTTTTTCTGATTTCTCTCGTATCAATGCATCCGGTTGCACATGGTCCACTTGTAGTTTCCAAATTATAGTAGAAGGTTTAGTAGCTTGAAAATAATCCATTGATAGACAAAGGTTTAAAGAGGGTATTACATATTTCCGTGTATCTAAATCCGCCCAAGATTTTTTGTAAAGAATAATAAATGATGGTGTAACATGCAATCTCCAATCTGCAAAACCAGCCATATCAATAAAATCAAGTGCGTAGATGTTCTCGCGTTCTTCCTCAAGGTAGGCTATCCATGTTGCATTTTGATTGTTCTTATCTTTAATTTTAATATATTCTCCAATCTCTTCATATATTTTCTGGTCACTTATTTCCTGGTCACTATACTCCTTCCTTAATTCTGAAACCAAACTAAAGTCTATATTTTTCATTGGATTACGCAGTGATTCTAAGTATAGCATGTATTGATGCATACCAGTAGAAATAGAATGATTTACACCGATAGGAAGTGTGGGTAATATATTATCAAACCATTCACTTAAATTGTCCATATAATTACATTCGATGTATTGATCTCCCAATGCTTCTTTGAGTTTCTCTGGTAGACTTTCTCCTGCAGGAGAACCTCCTTCCCGCGTAAGATAGAGTACATAGATATGTCTTAATTTAGAATCATTCCAACTACCATACCAAGTCTTGAATTCTTCTGTGGTTTTTATTCCAGCTATAGTTGCAATATAACGTGCTAATTGCTTATCTGTATCGCCTGCACCTTTAATCTTGTTTTCTAAAATAACTTGTATTGGCTGACCACCCTCATCTTTATATCCTATGTACAAATCTATAAATCCTGTTCCCTTATTCCCAATAGCTACTTCTTGATCGGAGATGGTGGGGTCGTTATCACTAGCTCGTTTTGGCAAATCAAAACAATCAAGAAACGAATCAAGAATATAATATTGGTTTTTATCATGATGGATGCTCAATAAATATTTGAGAATACGTGTATGAGCATTCTCATTGGCATTCGCTAGTTGTAAGAGCAAAAAAGGAGAGGCTTCTTTATTACAAGCATCTTCAAATGCCGCATATTTTTTTTCGATAAATTTGATAATAGGTTCTTTTTCCATAATTCTCGTTATTTGGAATGATAATATAGTGTATAATTTCTGCAAAGGTACAAAAAAATTAAAAAATTACCAACTTTTTGTTGTTTTTTCTTAAAAAAGTATCTCTCTGCCGTAATTTGGCATTATAGAGTAATACCTTTGCAGCAAATATATAAAAACTCATAGAAACTAATCAAGAATTATTATTTTATCCTTTTAACTGCCAAAAAATGCCAATAAATTTGCAAATTTGCTTAAAAACATGTACTTTTGCAGTCTAAAACATAAATTCTATGTCGAAACAAAATATGGCCGTATTGCTCAACCGATATATTTGGTTGCTGGATACGCTTTACACAGCGGGTAGTCTTTCACGCGAAGAGATTGATCGTCGTAGGTCACGTTCCTCTTTGAAAACTGCTACCGTTTGCAATCCGTGACTTGGCCACAAACATTAGAATCTATTGAGAGCGAAGCATTTAAGTGCTGCTATTTCTTGCAATACGAATTGCCCGAAGATCAAGAAATTGAAGTCGCTGATGATGCATTTTGATGTTTTTACTTAGACAACCATTGGATTAACGAAGAGGACGGAGAGGGTTTGGCAGATGTAGATCCTGAAGATGAGGAGTGGGAAATAATCGACGAAAATCATTTGGGCTTCTACTATGGTGATTGGGAAGATTTAGATGAACAAGAACAACTTTTTTAACTAAAAATATATGAATCCATTTGAATTAGCTGAAATTGATCACACGTGGGAAATTATTGAGAATTTCGAGATTCGAGGCGATGAGGTGTTTTTTCTAACAAGTGAGGAAGCAGAACAACGCTTGAGCCAGTATGTCGTAGAACATCGAACACGTGCAATCCCTATGCTCTACTTGCAAGAGCATGAACCTGAACTCTTTGAAAGCATGGAAAACACTGACGAAGAGTATGGACCAGATGTCCGCATACTTAGTCCTTTTGATCTCAGAAACTTTGACCTTGCAGTCAAGGATCATGTGCTGGAAGATGCATTAGACAGAATGCCGACTGACGAGTATGTAATCAACACCAACGGCGAACAAGAAATCATGCAAACAAAGCCATTCCCTGATGTAGATATTCCAGATGTCTATGACCGCGAATTAGAGGCAATTAGTTTGTATTCTCGCAATAGTGACAGTTCTTGGAAAGAAGAGGAATTCATGTGTTTTCAAATGACCTTAACAGAGGATTCTATCCCTGCGTTGATACAGCACATGTATGCCCATCATACGCGCATGATTTCTCTATATGACTTGCGTTTGATTGCTCCAGAAGTGTGTGAATCACTCTATAATATAGAAGAAGATTGGAGCATGGACAACTATTCCGAGAAAGAGCAGAAGAACCTATATGTTGGTATGCGAGGAGATATTGTAGAGCGAGTGTTCGACTTAATCTACGATTCGGAGTTTTTCACAATATGATGATTAAGAAGCCTTAACTAATAGAACCTATCATATACTGAAGTATAGTAAGGGATGCAAAAGATAGGTAAATATTAAAAGTTAACTACTGTCTAAAAAATTAAACTAGCGGGAAGTGTTGTATAATCACTTCCCGCTTGTTTCGTGTATCCTATAAATCTTCAGTGAAGAATCTATTATCTCTTATAGTTCTCCCACTTGGTGTTACGCATGTCGCCTGACTTGAGGAACTCCTCGTGCATAGCCAATGCGCAGCTCAAGGTGTGAGGGGTATGAGCGGTCTTAGACATCTCCAAGTACTCGTTCAACAATGGGCGGTATTGTGGATCCACACAGTTGTTGATGATCTCGTGAGCGCGTTGGATAGGGCTCTTACCACGCAAGTCAGCAATACCGTGCTCTGTGATGATGATCTTCACAGAGTGTTCGCTGTGGTCGTGGTGGCTTACCATAGGCAAGAATGCTGAGATAGCACCACCCTTAGCGGTAGAAGGAGTAGTATAGATGCTGATATATGCGTTACGAGTAAAGTCACCAGAACCACCGATACCGTTCATCATCTTGGTACCACATACGTGGGTAGAGTTGATGTTACCAAAGATATCTGCCTCGAGTGCGGTGTTGATAGTAATCAAACCAAGACGACGAGCAACCTCGGGGTTGTTACTAATCTCTTGTGGACGAAGCACGATCTTATCACGGAAGAAATCCAAGTTGTCAATGATCTCTTGGAGCTTGTCAGCACCAATAGTGAGTGAGCAACCACTAGCGAACTTAACGCGACCAGCGTTCATCAACTCTACTACTGAGTCTTGGATCACCTCAGTATACATCTCAAAGGCAGGGATGTTCTTGTTATCACCCAACGCATAGAGTACCGCGTTAGCGATGTTACCTACACCAGATTGGATTGGCAAGAAAGATGCTGGAATACGACCCTCTTTCATCTCGTTCTCGAGGAAAGAAGCTACGTTAGCACCAATCTTAGCAGTAGTCTCATCAAGTGGAGTAAAACCACCTACCTCGTTAGGACGGTTGGTTTTTACTACAGCCACTAATTTCTCAGCTGGGATAGTCACGCAGTCACTACCGATACGATCAGCTACGCTGTAGATAGGAATCTCGCGGCGTACAGGTGGGTCAGCTGGCTCGTATATATCGTGCATACCACGCATAGAAGCTGGCATAGCTTCGTTAAGCTCTACGATCACCTTGTCAGCCAAGCGGCAGAAAGTAGGTATATTACCCACACCTGCTGTGAGTACGATTTCTACTTCGTCACCTTTCTCTACTACCTGACATGCCTCTACGATAGCAAAGTCAGGTTTTTGCATAAAGCCGTAGCGAAGATCTTGTGCGAGTTCGCTGAGGTGCATATCGAAGTAGTGTGCACCTTGTGCGTTTAGCTCAGCACGGAGGTCTTTGCTACCTTGATATGGGGTACGAAACTCGATGGCGTGTGCGCGTGCCAAAGCACCATCGCAGCTGTCACCAGTAGAAGCACCGGTATACATGCCAATCTTATATGGTTTGCCCTCAGCGTGGAGTGCCTCAGCCATCGCTGCGATAGCAGAAGGAACTTCCTTAGGAGCGCCGGCAGGGGTGAAACCACCCATGCCGCATATTGCTCCGTGAGGTACAAGTTGCGCTGCTTCAGCAGCAGTCATAAAAGGTAATGCCATGATTACTCAGCTTTACCGTTTGAACCCAACACGTTGATAATTTTGTGCTTGTAGAGCTCGGTCATGAGGTCACGAGCTGGGCCGCAGTATTTACGTGGGTCGAACTCACCTGGGTTGGTAGCGAACACTTTGCGAACAGCAGCGGTGAAAGCCAAACGGCTATCAGAGTCGATGTTGATCTTGCAAACTGCGCTCTCAGAAGCCTTGCGGAGTTGCTCCTCTGGAATACCTACTGCGTCTGGCAATTTACCACCGTATTG